>NZ_JBWCCJ010000024.1:0-1439 GCF_056279405.1 Pseudarthrobacter sp. TE3704 | reverse complement strand
TGAACTGCTCCCCGAAAGTTGGACTGAGAAATTCAGTTCCGGTTTTCGGGGAGCAGTTTTATGCGTGAGGACAGTTCGTTATCAGAGGAGCAGCGCGAGGCGGCGGTATCTTTATTTGATGCTGGTTGGGGAGCTAAGGCGGCGGCAGCGCGACTTGGAGTGGACAAAGGTCCGGTCCGTAGGCTGTACGAGCGATGGCGGGTTCGTGGAGGTACGGCACTGGTGACCAAGCCAACCAAGCGGTTGTTTTCGTTTGATTTCAAACTTGAGGCCGTGCGGCGTTTCCTTTCAGGCGGGAACAAGGTTGCGTTGGCGAAGGAACTTGATTTGTCATCTCCGCGTCTGCTGGAGAAGTGGGCTCAGCAATACAGGAATGAGGGCGAGGAAGGCCTGCGGCCGAAACCGAAAGGCCGTCCCAAATCAAGCCTCGCTGCTCTTGCGAAGCCTGAATCAGAGCTGCAGCGTCTGCGCCGCGAGAACGAGCGTCTGAGGGCAGAGGTGGCCTTCTTGGGAAAAGTGCAGGCCTTGAGGGACGGGGAGCGGCGCTAAAGGCCCGTGCCGTCATCGCTCTCAAGGCCGAACACCGGCTGGATGTACTTCTGGACGTTGCCGGACTGGCACGGTCCACGTACTTCTATCATCAGAGCCGACTCCAGAGCCCCGACCCGAAAGCAGCATTAAAGGACGCGGTCACGGAAATCTTCGTGGAGAACCATGCCCGGTATGGCCACCGGCGGATTCATACTGAACTGCGCAAGCATGGGTGGACGGTCGCGAAGAAGACCGTACTGCAGCTGATGCGTGCTCTGCGCCTCGTCTGCAAGGTCCGGCGGAAGAAGCGCTACAACTCCTACCAGGGCGAGCAAGGCAAGATAGCCCCGAACGAACTTAAGCGGGAGTTCGAGGCCGATGCGCCAAACCAGAAATGGGTGACAGACGTAACCGAGTTCGCCGTCGGGGACCGGAAGCTCTATCTCTCACCGGTCATGGATCTCTTCGACCGGCAAATCATCTCCTACACCATCGGGATCTCGCCGAACCTCGCACTCACTAACACCTCCCTCCGCAAGGCCCTCGCCTGCCTTGAACCCGGGCAGCAGCCACTCGTTCATTCAGACCAGGGCTTTCAGTACCAACACGCTTCGTGGCGGACTCTTCTCAAGGGCGCCGGCGCGGCCCAATCCATGTCACGCAGGGGCAACTGCTACGACAATGCAGTTATGGAAAACTTTTTCGGGCACCTCAAGGAAGAGCTCTTCCACCACGTCCGATTCCTCAACACCCACGCGCTGGAAGCAGCGCTGCACGACTACATCCACTGGTACAACACCAACAGAATCTCAACCAAGCTCAAGGGCCTGAGCCCGGTGCAATACCGTGCTCAGGCCCTTGCGGTTTAGGCTCTTATCTGGCCAGTCCAACTTTCGGGGACCAGTTCA
>NZ_JBWCCJ010000023.1:0-1520 GCF_056279405.1 Pseudarthrobacter sp. TE3704 | reverse complement strand
AGGGTTTTGGTGGAGCGCAGGACCTGATCCTGGGAGGCAAGCGTATTAACAGGTGTGACGCAGGAAGGTAGCCGAGCCGGGCGATGGTTGTCCCGGTCTAAGGATGTAGGGCGAACGGTAGGCAAATCCGCTGTTCATGATGCCTGAGATCTGATGGGACCCCCGTTTGGGGGGATTTGGTGATCCTATGCTGCCGAGAAAAGCATCGACGCGAGGTTTTAGCCGCCCGTACCCCAAACCGACACAGGTGATCAGGTAGAGAATACTAAGGCGATCGAGAGAATTATGGTTAAGGAACTCGGCAAAATGCCCCCGTAACTTCGGGAGAAGGGGGGCCCCAACCTTGATGGACACTTGCTGTCCGGAGGGGATCGGGGCCGCAGAGACCAGGGGGAAGCGACTGTTTACTAAAAACACAGGTCCGTGCGAAGTCGCAAGACGATGTATACGGACTGACTCCTGCCCGGTGCTGGAAGGTTAAGAGGACCGGTTAGCCTCACGGCGAAGCTGAGAATTTAAGCCCCAGTAAACGGCGGTGGTAACTATAACCATCCTAAGGTAGCGAAATTCCTTGTCGGGTAAGTTCCGACCTGCACGAATGGAGTAACGACTTCCCCGCTGTCTCAACCATAAACTCGGCGAAATTGCAGTACGAGTAAAGATGCTCGTTACGCGCAGCAGGACGGAAAGACCCCGAGACCTTTACTATAGTTTGGTATTGGTGTTCGGAGTGGCTTGTGTAGGATAGGTGGGAGACGTTGAAGCCCGGACGCCAGTTCGGGTGGAGTCATCGTTGAAATACCACTCTGGTCACTTTGGACATCTAACTTCGGCCCGTAATCCGGGTCAGGGACAGTGCCTGATGGGTAGTTTAACTGGGGCGGTTGCCTCCTAAAAAGTAACGGAGGCGCCCAAAGGTTCCCTCAGCCTGGTTGGCAATCAGGTGTCGAGTGTAAGTGCACAAGGGAGCTTGACTGTGAGAGAGACATCTCGAGCAGGGACGAAAGTCGGGACTAGTGATCCGGCGGTACATTGTGGAATGGCCGTCGCTCAACGGATAAAAGGTACCTCGGGGATAACAGGCTGATCTTGCCCAAGAGTCCATATCGACGGCATGGTTTGGCACCTCGATGTCGGCTCGTCGCATCCTGGGGCTGGAGTAGGTCCCAAGGGTTGGGCTGTTCGCCCATTAAAGCGGTACGCGAGCTGGGTTTAGAACGTCGTGAGACAGTTCGGTCCCTATCCGCTGCGCGCGCAGGAAATTTGAGAAGGGCTGTCCTTAGTACGAGAGGACCGGGACGGACGAACCTCTGGTGTGTCAGTTGTACTGCCAAGTGCACCGCTGATTAGCTACGTTCGGATGGGATAACCGCTGAAAGCATCTAAGCGGGAAGCTCGCTTCAAGATGAGATTTCCATACACCTCGTGTGTGAGAGGCCCCCAGCCAGACCACTGGGTTGATAGGCCGGATGTGGAAGCGAGGACTAACGACTCGTGAAGCTGACCGGTACTAATAGGCC
>NZ_JBWCCJ010000022.1:0-1553 GCF_056279405.1 Pseudarthrobacter sp. TE3704 | reverse complement strand
CCGCTAGCGATCCCGCGTCGCTGTCGCTCCGTGATGGGAGAAAGTATGCCCTCGCCTCACCGGAGCTCTGGCTTGGGCTATGGGTTTGGGTTGATCATGGTGGTGTCTGCCACGGTGGACGCCGGTTTGCCTATGGTGCTGTAGTTGAGCCTGCCCGCTAGCGTGGCGCGGAGGACTTCCACGGGAACCGTGGATTGTTGCGTTTGAAGCACGAGTGTTAGATTCCTGAATTTCCCTGTCCTCCCCGCGGCAGACGCCAACAAAGCCGAATCGGGGTGTCAGGAGGAACAGCGATGGATATCGTGCATGAACGGGCTGCCGGTTTGGACATTTCCAAACGCGACGCGAAGGTCTGTCTCCGGCTGCCAGGCCACCGGGCCGGGACCTTTACCTCCACGGTCACCACCTGGGGTGCGACCACTGGGCAGATCCTTGCGCTGCGGGACGTTCTGGAACGCGAGCACGTGACTACGGTGGTGATGGAAGCAACGAGCGATTACTGGAAGCCCTTCTTCTACCTGATGGAGGACACCTTGCCGGTGATCCTGGTCAACGCCAAGGCCGCGCGGAACATCCCGGGCCGTAAAACCGACGTTTCCGACGCCGCCTGGCTCGCCCAACTCGGCGCACACGGGCTGCTCCGGCCCTCGTTCGTCCCGCCCGAACCAATCCGTGAACTGCGGGACCTGACCAGGGCACGCTCCATCGCCACCCGGGACCGGACCCGGGAGATCCAGCGGCTGGAGAAGTTCCTCGAAGGCTCGGGCATCAAACTCTCCTCAGTAGTCTCGGACCTGACCGGGGTCTCCTCCCGGGCGATGCTCGAAGCCCTCATCAACGGTGAACGGGACCCGGAGGTCCTCGCAGGCCTCGCCAAAGGGACTCTCCGCTCCAAAATTCCCGAGCTCGTGAACGCGCTGACCGGCCGGTTCAAGGCCCACCATGCCTTTATGGCCCGGCTTCACCTGGACCAGATCGACGCCCAGTCCCGCATCATCGACGCGCTCACTGGGCGGATCGAGGAAGCGATGGAACCCTTTCGTGCCGCCAGGGAATTCCTGGCCACCATCCCCGGAGTCTCCCTCAAAGTCGCCGACGTGATCATCGCCGAAACCGGGGCGGACATGTCACGCTTCGAAACCCCGGGCCGGCTCGCGTCCTGGACCGGCGTCTGTCCCGGATCCAACGAATCCGCCGGTCGGATTAAATCCGCGCATATCCTGCCCGGCAACAAATATCTCAAGGCAGCCCTGGGCACCGCAGCGTTGTCTGCTTCCCGGAGCAAGGACACCTACCTGGCCGCTAAATTCCGACGCATCTCAGCACGGCGCGGACCCATGAAAGCCATCGTCGCGATCGAACACTCCATCCTCACCGCAGCCTGGCACCTGCTCGCCGACGGCGAATGCTATGCCGACCCCGGCACGGACCACTTCACCCGGCTGGACCCGATCAAAGCCAAAAACAACGCCATCAAAAAACTCAACAGCCTCGGCTTCGACGTCACCATCACACCAGCCACCGCAGCCTAACCCACCCTACTTTCGTATTAG
>NZ_JBWCCJ010000021.1:0-1728 GCF_056279405.1 Pseudarthrobacter sp. TE3704 | reverse complement strand
GTTTTCGTGGTTCTCTCGAAAATTTCTGATTGATCTTTTGTGGTCAAGTTTTTAAGAGCACACGGTGGATGCCTTGGCATTAGGAGCCGAAGAAGGACGTAGGAATCTGCGATAAGCCTGGGGGAGTCGATAACCGGACTGTGATCCCAGGGTGTCCGAATGGGGAAACCCCGCCAAGCGCGCGAGTGACTTGGTGACCCGCATCTGAACACATAGGGTGCGTGGAGGGAACGCGGGGAAGTGAAACATCTCAGTACCCGCAGGAAGAGAAAACAATAGTGATTCCGTTAGTAGTGGCGAGCGAACGCGGATCAGGCTAAACCGTTCCATGTGTGATAGCCGGCGGGCGTTGCATGGTCGGGGTTGTGGGACTTTCCATACCAGTTCTGCCGGGCTGGTGGGGTGTGATGTGCGTGCATAGGTGAACGGTTTTGAAAGGCCGGCCAGAGAGGGTGTTAGCCCCGTAACCGTAATGTTTTGTACCGCCTGTGAGAGTATCCCAAGTAGTACGGGGCCCGAGAAATCCCGTGCGAATCTGTCAGGACCACCTGATAAGCCTAAATACTCCCTAATGACCGATAGCGGACCAGTACCGTGAGGGAAAGGTGAAAAGTACCCCGGGAGGGGAGTGAAACAGTACCTGAAACCGTGTGCTTACAATCCGTCGGAGCCAGTCTGATTCTGGTGACGGCGTGCCTTTTGAAGAATGAGCCTGCGAGTTAGTGTTACGTCGCGAGGTTAACCCGTGTGGGGCAGCCGTAGCGAAAGCGAGTCTGAATAGGGCGTTGCAGTGGCGTGATCTAGACCCGAAGCGAAGTGATCTACCCATGGCCAGGTTGAAGCGACGGTAAGACGTCGTGGAGGACCGAACCCACTTCAGTTGAAAATGGAGGGGATGAGCTGTGGGTAGGGGTGAAAGGCCAATCAAACTTCGTGATAGCTGGTTCTCCCCGAAATGCATTTAGGTGCAGCGTTGCGTGTTTCTTGCTGGAGGTAGAGCTACTGGATGGCTAATGGGCCCTACAAGGTTACTGACGTCAGCCAAACTCCGAATGCCGGTAAGTGAGAGCGCAGCAGTGAGACTGTGGGGGATAAGCTTCATAGTCGAGAGGGAAACAGCCCAGACCACCAACTAAGGCCCCTAAGCGTGTGCTAAGTGGGAAAGGATGTGGAGTTGCTCAGACAACCAGGAGGTTGGCTTAGAAGCAGCCATCCTTAAAAGAGTGCGTAATAGCTCACTGGTCAAGTGATTCCGCGCCGACAATGTAGCGGGGCTCAAGTACACCGCCGAAGTTGTGGCATTCAAACAATGACTAAGCCTTCGTGGTTCAGGTGTTTGGATGGGTAGGGGAGCGTCGTGTGGGCGGTGAAGTCGCGGTGTAAACCAGCGGTGGAGCCTACACGAGTGAGAATGCAGGCATGAGTAGCGAAAGACGGGTGAGAAACCCGTCCGCCGAATGATCAAGGGTTCCAGGGTCAAGCTAATCTGCCCTGGGTAAGTCGGGACCTAAGGCGAGGCCGACAGGCGTAGTCGATGGACAACGGGTTGATATTCCCGTACCGGCGAAAAACCGCCCATGCTGAACAGGGGATACTAACTGCCCGAGACCTGCCCGACACCCCTTGTGGGTGAAGGGTTTTGGTGGAGCGCAGGACCTGATCCTGGGAGGCAAGCGTATTAACAGGTGTGACGCAGGAAGGTAGCCGAGCCGGGCGATGGTTGTCCCG
>NZ_JBWCCJ010000020.1:0-2034 GCF_056279405.1 Pseudarthrobacter sp. TE3704 | reverse complement strand
ATGATTGGGGTTCTCCTGTGAGTGGCGTGTGGGGTGGGGTTAGCTGCTGTGGGTGTAGCCGCCGTCGCAGGCGATGGTTTGGCCGGTGATGAATGCGGCTGCGGGTGTGGCGAGGAAGAACATGATGCCGACGAGGTCGGTGGGGACCATTCCGCGGGGGATGCATTGCAGGGAGGCGGCGCGTTCGCGGACTTCGGCGGTGGGGTTGACGGTGCGTTCGACTTCGGTGGCGACGCTGCCGGGGCGGATGCAGTTGACGGTGATTCCGTGGCTGCCTAGTTCGCGGGCCAGGGAGTTGGTCATGCCGATCAGTGCTGATTTGGAGGTGACGTAGTGCAGATAGTTCACGGTGCCGCGGGTGACTGCGTCGGATGAGATGTTGATGATGCGGCCGAAGCCTGCTTTGCGCATGTGGGCTGCGACGGCCCGGACGCAGAGGTAGGTGCCGGTGATGTTGACCTTCAGCACTTGTTCCCACTGTTCCAGGGGGATTTGGTCGAACGGGCCCTTTTCGATGCTCGCGAAGATCGAGGCGTTGTTGATCAGCACGTCGACCCGGCCCCAGGTGTCGATGACGGTGTCGACCATGGCGGTGACGGACGCTTCGTCGGCCACGTTGACCTTCACGGCCAGGCCTACCCCGCCGGCGTCATGGATTTCCTTCACGACTGCTTCGGCCTTGTCGATGGCGAGGTCGGCTACCACGGCAACGGCTCCGGCCGCGGCGAACTGACGCGCGAGTTCCCGGCCGATGCCTTGGGCTGCGCCGGTGACAATGACCACCCGCCCCTCGACGCTGAAGTCCCGCGCTGATGCCGGCACGCCGGAGTCATGGGGAATGTGAGTCAGGGGTGTCGTCGTCATGGTCGATCCTCGTGGTTTCGCGTCGTGATGGGTCGTGCAGGCAGCGGTGAACAGGGGTGCTGTCCTGGACAGTCTTGACCCTGTACCGCCTGGGCGTTTATCGGGAAAAACAGGAGGCAGTGCACCCGCCCTGCCCTTGAACAATATCCCGCTATGTGGGATAGTGTCAATGGACGGCGGCCGGTTCTGCACGGATTGCAGCGGCGGGGCCGGGCGCCGCACCCCCGCGGATCTTGCCGGGGGAATACATCGACTTTGTGTGAAGGAGCAGGACATGCGCGTAAGCAAGGCAGCGGATACTGACATCGAAGCAGTCGGATCCATGCGTGAGGGAGTGCTGGACCAGAAGCACCTGCTGTTCGGTGAGGACGGCTCGCCAAACAATTACGACCTGAACATGGGCCACACCGGCGGCGGCGGGTGGCGGACCCCGCGTCACCGGCACAACTTTGACCAGGTCCGCTACGTGATCAAGGGCCGCCTGCCCTACTCCGAGAACGATTTCCTGGAGGAGGGCTGGGTCGGGTACTTCCCCGAGAGCGTCCACTACGGCCCGCAGGAACGCGCCGAGGGCCTGCGCACCCTGGTTCTCCAGTCCGGTGGCGCCAGCGGCCAGGGCTACCTGTCGGTCGCCCAGCGCGAAGCGACCAACGCCGAGCTGGAAAAGAGCGGCGAGTTCAAGAAGGGCATGTACACCTACACCGACGCCAACGGCGTTGAGCAGACCGTGGACGGCTCCCAGGCGATCTTCGAACACGCCACCGGCGGCAAGCTCGAGTTCGCCACCCCGCGCTACGAAGACGTCATCGCCATGAACCCCGACGCCTACGACTGGCTCCCCTCAACCGATCAGGGCGTGTCCGAGAAATGGCTGGGCACCTTCACCGAACGCAACTTCCGCATCGGATTCCTCCGCCTCGAAGCCGGCGCCGTTTACAAGGCAGGCCAGTTCCCCTCCATCGAAATCCTGTTCCAGACCAAGGGCCAGGTCACCGCAGGAGGCGAAAAGTACGGCCCCGAAACCGGCTACGAATTCCTCGCCAACGAAGGCCCGAAACCCCTCGAAGCCATCGAACCCACCGAATTCCTCCGCTTCGTCCTCCACACCTTCTAAACCACGGGCCAACACGGGGCCCCCACAAGGGCCCCGTGTCCACCGACCACCCCCAC
>NZ_JBWCCJ010000019.1:0-4496 GCF_056279405.1 Pseudarthrobacter sp. TE3704 | reverse complement strand
AGGCCGTTCATCAAGGGGGGTTGGCCGCTATCTTTCCGCATCAGCGGCGGCGACTCAGAAAACAATACACGCCCCACAACCCCACCGCAAATCGCAGCCCCGGGAGCGTGAAGCGCCGCCAAAACCCCCGAAGACTCGGGGATTTTGGCGCCGCTGACCGAGTCCCGTCGGCCCTAGCCGCCGGGAACTTGTTCTATGGAGTGGCTCACATCTTCGGAGTTCCGCCGTTGGCGCCAAAGACCAGGGTGAAATCGGCTTCACGCGGCGTCAGCCGGTAGGGCTCAAGAACGCCGGGACCACAGGCAGCAGTTCCAACCCCGCGCATGACGTGGTCCAGGTACACGTAACTACGACCATCCTGCCTGAGCTCCGGCCGGTGCGTGGCGGCGTCGAGGACTGCCAGGCTGTACGGCCGCACCGTGAGGGCGAATGGTTCACCCGATACCTCCAGCGTGTTTCCGCCCACGATGAGGGAGGCAGATCGCACCCGGGCGCGGGCGCCGGCTTCCTGCGGCCGAACGTAGTCAACGTCCATGCCCGTGAGCGGAAGCGAGAACCATCCAGCGCGGGCACCTTGTCCGGTGTCCGGGTAGGTCTGGTGCGGCCCCTGCCCGAACCAGCTCACCGTTGTGGTCTCGGCCGCAAGCACCACCTCCAAGCCGATCCGCGCCCATTCCACGTCGAAGCCGGCGTTCACCCATGCCCCCTGTGGCCTGACCTGTGTCCGGAGAGCCAGGGCGTCGCCGTCGCTGGTCCACGTGTAGTCCACAAGCACCCCGAACTGCTTGTCGTCAGCACCCATGCGCGTCCGGACGATCAGTTGCTCGCCGCCGTCGGGAGCAGCTTCAGCACTAATGCCCAGCAGCCGCGTATGGAGCCGGTCAAGCCCTGCGTCCTTCCACTGCCGAGCGAGCGGACGCGCGTCGGCGCTTCCCCATTCCCTTCCTAGATCGTTGTCTGTTGGTGCCCACCACAAGGCCAGCCCTATCTGCTCCACGGGAATGCCTCCGATCGAGGTGGGCATGCCGGTGACGCGGCTGAAAACGGCTGGACCAAGCCGCAGTTCCTCCTCGAAGACATCGACGCGTTCGCTTGGACGTGGGATAACGACGGCGGAAGGCTCCCGCACTGCCTGGCCCCAGGCGATTTCGTGGCCCGCGGCGGCCCAAGCAGAATCAGCGGCGAGGACTGCGCTGACGGTGAGTACGGCGGGGCAGCCGCCAGGCAGCCCCGCTGCAGCGGTGCCGGCAACTGCGGCCGGCAGGGACACAACCACCTCGGACTGAGGTGCCAACGGCGAAACGTCCACTGTTCCGCCGTCGAGCGTGGCGCCGTCGTACTCCACCGTGTATCGGAAGCTGTACGCGGACGTGTCCGCGAAGTCGTGTCCGTTGCGGAGCCTGAAGCAGGACCAGTCCGGTGCGACCTCTATGCGCAGCGGCTCAATGACCTTCTTAAAGTCCAGCAGGCCCGGCCGGGGGTTGCGGTTGGCGTCCACGAGGCCATCTGTGACGAAGTTGCCGTCGTGCACCTCCTCACCAAAGTCGCCGCCGTAGGCAAAATGCTCACCGCCACCCGGAGACGGCACGGTGATTCCATGTTCCAGCCATTCCCAGACAAACCCGCCCATCAGGCGCGGATACCGGTCAAAGAGCTCCTGGTACTCACTCATGCCGCCGGGGCCGTTGCCCATCGCATGCACGTATTCGCACAGCACAAAGGGCATGGCGCGGCGGCGCGCGTCCAGGGCGAGGTCCTCCAGCGGCGGCTCCATCCCCTGCCCGATGAGCGCGGTTTCGGCTTGGCTTGCGTACATGCGCGAGTAGACATCGACGTACGGTGAGGACCAGTCCCCCTCGTAGTGGATGGGGCGGGATGGATCGCGCTCCTTGGTCCAGCGGGACATCGCAGCGAGGTTCCGGCCGGTGCCCGCCTCGTTGCCGAGAGACCACATGATTACGCACGCATGGTTCTTGTCCCGCTCAACGGTCCGACGCATCCGGTCCAGCAGCGCAGCTTCCCATTGCGGATCCTCGCTGGGGTTCTGCGCCCATCCAGCGCTCTCAAAGCCATGAGTCTCCAGATCGCATTCGAGCACCACGTAAAAGCCCAGCTGGTCAGCAAGCGCGAGGAATTCCGGGTGCGGCGGGTAGTGCGACGTGCGGATGGCGTTGATGTTGTGCTGCTTCATCAGCCTCAGCTCCGCCTCCACGACGTCGCGGGGCACCACTCGGCCCAGGCGGGGATGGTGCTCGTGGCGGTTCACGCCGCGCAGCAGGATGCGCCGCCCGTTCACCTTGAACTGGGCATCCTCAATGGCGATGCTGCGGAAACCGAGCTGCAGGCTGACAGTCTCGCCGGGCGAGCTGACGGTCGCCTCATAGAGTTTCGGCACCTCTGCAGACCACGGCTCGATCCCGGGAACGCGCAACTCCGTCCCGGCCGGCAGTTCAAGGTCCAGTTCAGGAACGCGTACGACGGCGTCAATCGCCTGACCGCCCCGGCTCACCTCAACGCGCAGCACGCCTTCGCCGACGAGATGGTCGTAGCCGGCATGGACGAAGACGTCGTCGATCCCATCTGCGGGCCGGGCCTGCAGTGTAACGTCCCGGAAGATGCCCGGCAGCCACCACATGTCCTGGTCCTCCAGGTAGCTCGCTGCCGAGAACTGGGCTACCCGCACGGCCACCGTGTTGCTTCCTTCCACCAGGATTCCCGAAACGTCAAACTCGTGAGCCAGGCGGCTGCCCCGGGTGGTTCCCAGCTCCACTCCGTTCAGCCACACCGTCCCGGCGGACTCGATGCCGTCAAACCGCAGCAGGGCGCCCGGCAGGAACTCGGGGCCGGCCTCGAAGGTGAGTACATGATCACCGATCGGGTTCACTTCCGGAACGTGGGGCGGTTCCACGGCAAAGGGGAACTGGACGTTGGTGTAAGCGGGGGACCCGTGGCCGTGCATGGACCAGCTCGACGGAACGGGCAGGCTGGCGAACCCTTCCAGCGCTTCCCCTTCCTGCCATCCGTCGGCTGGTGCCCTGCGGATGCCCGGACTGAGCCGGAACTGCCATTCACCATTGAGGGAGAGCTTGGGGGCGCTGCTCGAGAGGTACGCCCGCGCCGGGAGGGTGCCGCGGCCCGGTGCCAGGGACGAGAGCTCGCCCACGCCCTCCGTGCCGATTTCGAGGCTGCCGGAAGCCCGTGCGCTGATTGCGGCGGCGGCAACACCGGGCAGTGCTGAGGGGGTCTGAACTGACATGGATGTTCCTTGCTGACGAGCCTTTGGAAAGCGACGTGAACGTTCACGTTGAGCGTCCAGCCTAGCTGCTGTGAGCATCTTTGAGTAGGGGTTCAGGCCGAACGGCGGACAATCAGTTCATGCCGGAGAGTCAGCGACGCCGCAGGACTTCGAGCTTCGACCGAGCCGGACAGCAGGCCATCGAGAAGGTCGACGGCGGTGCGGCCAACAGTGCGCAGGTCCAGTGAGAGCGTGGTCAGCTCCGGGGTGGTTAGCTCGCCCAGGGGTATTCCGTCCATTCCGATAACAGCACAATCACCGGGCACCGACTTTGCGCCGTCCTGCAGGGCTTTCAGGGCGCCCACCGCCATCAGGTCATTGAACGCAAGAATCGCGTCTATCCGGTCCCCGCTGCGCAGCAGGGCATCTACGGCTTCCCGAGCCGCCCTTGCTGACGGAGCAGCATGGCAGCGCCTCACCGCGATGCCGGCTTCAGCCGCCACCGCAGCGGCTGCCAAGCCACGGCTGGCAGCAGGTCCGCCCTGGTCAGAGTCAAGGTAGGCAATGCCGCTCCGCCCAGCCGACACCAGGTGGTCGACTGCAAGCCGGGCTGCATAGGGGTAGTCGAACGAGATGTTGCCGGCAGCGCCACCCTCCGGGTAATCCAGGGCAACCACCGGACGCCGACCCATCATGGCCTGCGCTTCGTCCGAGTGTTCGCCGAGGTACCCAATCAGGGCGTCCACCTGCGGCGCCAAGCGGGTCACCGCGTCGAGGGCACTGGCGGTTCCATGGCCGTAGTCATCCACTACAACATTCCAGCTCCGCTCCGTGGCGGCTTCCACCACGCTCGAGGCAAACGCAGGGAAGTAGGGGTTTGTGAGGTCTGGGATCGCCAGGCCTACGGAGATACGGGCACCCTGGACCAGCCCTTTCGCGAAGCGGCTTGGGGTGTATCCGAGTTCCGCGGCCAGCCTTTGGACCCGCTCCCGCGTCGCCTCGCTGATACCGGTCATACCGTTCATGGCTCGGGTAACAGTTTGCCGGGAGACCCCCGCAGCCGCCGCGACATCCATGATGGTGGCGCGCCGGCCGACGGGGTCTGGGGAACGGGTGTTCATAGCTCGTAAGTCTAGGGCTGTCGGCAGGTGCTCTATCAGAGTGTCTTAAATGCGGGAGGCCCCGACCAGTTGCCTGGTTGGGGCCTCGACCTTAATGGTTGTCCGGCGGTGACCTACTCTCCCACACCCTCCCGGGTGCA
>NZ_JBWCCJ010000018.1:0-4852 GCF_056279405.1 Pseudarthrobacter sp. TE3704 | reverse complement strand
AGGGCCAAACCCATAAGAAACCAAAGCTCTGCATCTCCAACCAGTTGCCGTCATCAAATCCGGATCAGCCTTGATGAATCGTCAGATGCATCAGGCATCCCCACCCAGAGGAAGTAACCAGCGTGCCCAAGAAAATTGCGATTCTGCATACAAGCTTCGTTTTCGTTTCTGTCGAACCTGTGATTAATGACCTCATTGCTGAGCTCATTCCAGATGCTGAAGTCATGCACTTTGTCGACTCTGACGTTTTGGCCACAGTTGTGCGCGAGCAAGGTATTTCACCGAACAGCGAGGCGCGAATGACCCATCTTGCACAGGCGGCAGAAGCAGCGGGCGCGGACATCATTTTCTCTGCATGCTCTTCGTTGGGGCCGGCTTTGGATGTCGCCGCCCGAAACGTCCATACCCCGGTGGTTAAAATTGACGAGGCGATGGCGATGCTGGCCGCCCGTGAAGGCACTCGAATTGGCGTCCTGGCCACCGTTCCCACCACGCTTGGTCCGACATCAGATCTGATCCAAGCAAAAGCCGATGAAATCGGACGCAGCATCACAATCGAGCAGCGGTTGTGCGAAGGAGCATTCTCAGTCCTCATGTCGGGGGACCGTGAAAAGCACGATGCCATGATCACTGAGCAGGCGACGGATCTAGCGAAAAACGTTGACATCATCGTTCTGGCGCAAGCATCCATGAATCGCCTTGCCGGCGTTCTCCAGGAAAAGACCAAGATGACAGTTCTGTCGAGCCCCCGTATCGGCGTAGACTACCTCGCTCAGCGCGTCGCGAAGCTCCCTGCGTAACCACTGACGAACATGACAGGGAACGCCAGAGCTGGCCGAACGGTGCCACCGGTGAGTCATGGCCATGAGAGCTCCTAGGGGGAGCAACTTCTTGTGCCCTTAGGCTGGTGCACCGGAAACAGCAGGTCCTGGCGTTGGGCGGAGAGTCCATCACCATCGGTCTGACCTCGGCGTCGTTCGCGCTGGTGCCCGTGGCCGCAGCTCTCTGGCTCGGCAGGATATCCGACAGGTGCAGCTCGCTGCGGGGAATCGTGACTGTCGGAGCATTTTTCCTTGCCGCCGGACCCTTTGTACTTGCTGTGTCTCCGTCCCTTGTCATCGTCATTGTGGCCAGTGCACTGGCGGGCCTGGGCAATTATGTTTCATTATCGCGAGCCAATCAGCGATCGCGAGATTCGTACGCGTCTGCCAGATGGATGCGGCCTTCGGGTGGTTCAGTGCTGCCGTCGCTGCCGGCCAGATGGTGGGACCTCTCGTGGCGGGCTTAGCCATGGGGTCCTCGCAGGAGTCCCTGCTGCAATGCGGCTTGCAGACGCCAATGCCGCACTCCTCATTGCCGGGATAATCTCGTTTCTCGCCGTTCCGTTCGCGTTCGGGACCGCGGCAAAGCAAGCACGCGGTGACGAAATAGGCGCGACCTTACCGCCGCGCCCAGAGAAATTCTCTGCTCTCCTCCGGTATCCGACCATGCGGACAAACATGGTGGCGAGTCTTGCCCTCTTGGCCACCACAGACATACTGGTGGCCTTCCTCCCTGTCCTGGGAGAAGACAAAGGTGTACCCCCTGTCATCATAGGTATCCTGCTAGCTGTCCGCGGGGCCGCATCCATCGTTTCACGCCTACTGCTGCAGGCCCTTCTCGCCCGTTGGAGCCGGGCCGCGCTGGTCGTAGTCAGCCTTGCGGGAGCAGGATCCACGCTGGCATTGTGCCCTGGTTACTCGAGCTATCGTGGATTGCAGCAGCGCTGCTGGCCCTCTGCGGATTCTTTCTGGGTTTGGGCCAGCCAATTACGATGGTGCTCGTTGCCCAGACTGTACCGCCAGCTTCCGGGGGAGCAGCACTTGCCCTCCGCCTGCTTGGCAATCGAGTAGGGCAAGTCGGCCTTCCCGCCGGCGGGGCTGCTCGCCGCTCCGGTCGGGCCCAGCGGGAACCTTTGGATGTCTTGCGCAGTGCTCGCAGCCGCATGCGTACCTTGGCCGGACAACACGCAGGACTGTACTTAGTGAATGCGCGCAACGCATCGTGCACCCTATGCTCGAATTGCCGGTGGTTTGGCTTCTTTCCGGTGAAGCCAAACCACCGAGCTCGGGGGATTGGGCTTAGCGGGTAAGGGTGGCCAGTGCGTTGACAGCGAAACTCTTGGCTGCGGTGTTCCAGTGACTGAGGAGCCCTTGGAGGTTTTCGCCGTCGGAGCGATGCCGGGGCAGCTGTTCCTGCAGGGTGGCGAGCACGCCGGTGCGGAGTTCGGTGTTGAAGTTGACCTTGCCCACGTTCATGGATGCTGCCTTCACCAGTTCATCCGCGGGGATGCCGGAGGCGCCGTGCAGCACCAGGGGAATGTGGGTCCGCACCGCGATGTCCTGCAGTACATCCCAGCGCAGCTGGGGCTCTCCCTTGTACTTGCCGTGGACGTTGCCCACGGCCACGGCCAGGAGCTCAGCTCCGGTGCGGAAAACGAAGTCTTCCACCTGGGCAGAGTCGGTCAGGCCGGCCACGGAAACACCGGACTGGTCCGCTCCGAAGGCGCGGTCCTCGTCACCGGCCAGGCCGCCCAGTTCCGCTTCAAGCACGACGTCGGAGCCCAGCAGTGCGCGGGCCTTCCGGACCAGCGCAATGTTGTCCTCGTAGGAAAGGGAGGAACCGTCGGCGAGGACGGAATCCGCCCCTGCCGCGACGGCGTCGGCCATCACTGTCAGGTCCGAGGCATGGTCCAGCTGGACCGCGACGGGAACACCGGCGGCGTCCGCCAGGCCCCTGAGCGCTGCGATCAGCCGCAGGCCGTTGGGGGTTGCGGCGGTCTTCGGAGCCACCAGCACGATCACGCCGCGGCCGGATTCCTCGGCCGCGGCCACCACGGCCAGGGCCGTGGTGAAGTCGTAGCAGGTGAAGGCGGGAACTGCGGAGCCGTGCTGCAGGGCAGAGGTGACCAAGTGGTCCAATCGGGTACGCATCAGACCCCCAGCCCTCCCGCCAGAATCGCGACGACGGTCAGTGCGAAGCCGGCCCGGTTGCTCACCGCAGTAGGCAGCGGGCTGGCGGATATGACGGTCTCCACCGTGCGCGTGGCCCCGCTCAATGCCACGGCTCGTAGAGCAATGACAGGGCTGGTGCAATCGCTGGTCATGTTCGTCCTTAAATTTCCGGGTTAGAAGGTGCTGCTGAGCTTGCGGGTGACGTCGGCGAGGGACTGGTCGTCACCCACGTTGCCGGCGAAGACGATGTAGGGGATGCCCTTGGCGGGGCCGTCCACCGGCTCCCAGAGGGAGACAATGCCCGGCAGCATGGGGCCGCGGACAATGGCGTGGCGGATTTCCAGGCCGTGTGCGGCCACGTCGGAGGAAGTGATGCCGCCCTTGGCGATGACAAACCGGGGCGGGAAGGTCTTCAGGGTGCGGTTGACCACGGCAACGACGGCGGCCGAGACCGTGCGGGCGATCCGCAGGCTTTCGGCGGGGTCGTCCGTCTTGATCAGCAGCCGGCTGGTGTGGACGATGACGTCGCCGCCGCGGAGCGCTTCAACGACCGTCTCCACTGTCTGGTCCAAATAAGCGTCAGCAGCCGCAGCGGTTTCGGCCGCAAGCAATTTCTCCACGTCAATCTCAACAATCCGAGCCGAACTGTGCTGCTCGGTCAGAGCCTTCAGCTGACGGGTAGTGACGCCCACATGGGAGCCGACGACGATGAGCCCGCCGGCCTCGGACGGGGTGTTGCCTGCATAGGCCTCGGCGCCGCTGAGTTCGGTACGGATCTCCTGGCCGATCCGGGCACGACCAAACGGCGGGCCCACGCGGTACAGCAGCTTCTTGCCCCGCCGCTCGGCTTCCTCCAGGCCGAGGGACAAGGCACGCAGGTCATTTTCGGTGACGATGTCGGCCACTATCGGGGTGGAGTCAGTGGCCGCATCGATGGCGTCGGCGATCGCGTTGGCACTGATCTGCGCACCGGCGGCAGGATCCTGGGCGGCTGCACCGGCGCGGATAATGTTGAGGTCCAGGACGATCACCGAATCCGCTGCGAAGCGGCCGTGGGATTTTTCCTCGACATAGGCAGGCATGACGGAGGTGGTGAAGCCGAAGGTGGCGTCCTTGGCGAACTCGGTGGCCGAGACCCGGGTCAGCGTGCCGGCTGCATCGCCCGTGCCGCGCATGTAGTGGACACCGCCAATGGTGACCCGCCCGGCGTCGGGGAAAGCCGGGACCAGCACCACGCCGTCGGTCTTCTCACCGGTGGCATCCGCAACTGCGGCGGCGATGACATCAGGTTCCAGCGGGTAATGGCCGCGAAGGGTGGAATCGCTGCGGCTAACGAAGCCCAGACGCAGTTTCTCAAGCGACCCGGCGGCGGCGAGGGCATTTCGGACTACCTCTTCATTCCGGACGGCGGCCTCGGCCGGGTCCAGGCTCCGCGAGTTGGTGAGGACGTAAACGGCAGGGCTGCAGCCGCTCCGGGCAATATGTTCGAACGCCCAGGTAAAGTCGGACGCTTCCCATCGGGTGAGGACCGGCAGATCTGCAACTGACTGAGTTCCAGTAGGGTCGTCGTCAAGCACCACCAGCACCCTTGGGGTTTTCGCGTTCGCGGCGGCCAAGGCATCAGCCACGGCCCCGGCGGGAATCGGAACCTCGGCCGGGTAGGCGGCCAGAACGTCTGCTTCAAGCGTCACTATGTACTCCGTTGTCATGAAGGGTATTGGCAGAGTTGAATTCGTCCGCATTGCGACCGAATTGGAAGTTTGTATGGGATATCAGGTCAACCGGAACGCGGAGGTTACCATAGCGTTGCAATGCCTGGTTTTCGATCATTAGCCCCAGGGCGCCGCTGTCTCGCGTGG
>NZ_JBWCCJ010000017.1:0-24020 GCF_056279405.1 Pseudarthrobacter sp. TE3704 | reverse complement strand
ATTCATAAAAACAAATCGGTATCAACAAACTTGGCACACTATTGAGTTCTCAAACAACAGACACACCCGGCACCACCACAACCCCATTCAAGGCCACGGCTCGCTCCGGAGCAACTTTCCAAACTTACCGGCCGGCTTCCAACTTGTCAAACCGGCGTCCCGCAACCATCTTCACCCTGAGGCGTTGTGGTCGGTTTTTCCGCCTGACTCCGTGGAGCAGCGCGGAAATAAACTCTACCACCACTTGCCCGGGAAGGCCAACTCCACCCGGCAGGCCCTCCCCCGCCGCCAGCGGCTGGGTATGAAAAAGCCCGGAATCACGCGGATCCCGGGCTATTCCAAAAGGTCCAAACAAACTAGACCGTTCCGGCTGCTCCTGGCTTCGCGGCCGACGGCTTGGCTGCCCCCGGCTTGAAGTAGGAAGCACCCAGTGGCGGCAATGTGACAGTCAACGTTGCCGGCTGCCCGTCCTGTCCCTCACCTGAGGCCTTGAGCTCACCATCATTGAGGACGCCGGATCCGCCGTAGGTGGTGTGGTCGGTATTCAGCACTTCGGTCCAGGCTCCCGCCGTCGGGACTCCCAGCGTGTAGCCCACGTGCGGGGCCCCCGAGAAGTTGATGGCGCAGACGAGCGGGTTGCCGTCGGTGTCCCAGCGGATGAAGGACAGGACGTTGCGGTCCGCGTCTCCCCCGTTGATCCACTGGAAACCGCCGGGCTCGTTGTCCCGGGTGTAGAGGGCCGGGGTGGATTTGTACAGCTCATTGAGGTCCTTGGTCAGGAGCTGCAGGCCCTTGTGCGCCGGAATGTCCGCAAGCCACCAATCCAGGCCGTGCTGCTCGGACCACTCGGCTTCCTGGCCAAATTCGGTGCCCATGAAGATGAGCTGCTTGCCCGGGTGCGCCCACTGGTACGCGAGGAAGGCCCGCAGGTTGGCGAGCTGCTGCCAGCGGTCACCCGGCATCTTGCGGAGCATCGAGCCCTTGCCGTGCACAACCTCATCGTGGCTGATGGGCAACAGGAAGTTTTCGGTGAACGCGTAGACCATGGAGAACGTCACGGTGCCGTGATGCCACTTGCGGTTGACCGGATCCTCGGAAGCGTACTTGAGGGAGTCGTGCATCCAGCCCATGTTCCACTTGAGGCCGAAGCCCAGCCCGCCGTGGCTGGTGGGTGCCGTCACGCCGGGGAACGCCGTGGACTCCTCAGCGATCATGACCGCGCCGGGGTGCGTCTTGTACACCGTCGCGTTGACTTCCTGCAGGAAGGAGATGGCTTCCAGGTTCTCCCGGCCGCCGAACCGGTTGGGCTGCCACTGCCCGTCCTGGCGGGAGTAGTCGAGGTACAGCATGGAGGCGACGGCGTCCACCCGCAGTCCGTCGATGTGGAACTCATCCAGCCAGTACAGCGCGTTCGCCACGAGGAAGTTGCGCACTTCGGTGCGGCCGAAGTCGAAGATCAGCGTGCCCCAGTCGGGGTGCTCGCCGAGGTTGGGGTCCGCGTGCTCGTACAAGGCTTCGCCGTCGAACTGCGCAAGAGCCCAGGAGTCCTTGGGGAAGTGCGCGGGGACCCAGTCCAGGAGCACGCCGATGCCCGCCTGGTGCAGGGTGTCCACAAGGTAGCGGAATTCGTCCGGGTGCCCGAACCGGGAAGTCGGCGCGAAGTAGGACGTGACCTGGTAGCCCCAGGACCCGCCGAACGGGTGCTCGGCCACCGGCATGAACTCCACGTGCGTGAAACCCAGCCACTTGACGTAGTCCACCAGTTCCTTGGCCAGTTCACGGTAACCCAGCCCCAGGCGCCATGATCCGAGGTGCACTTCGTACACGCTCATGGCCGAGTTGTGCGGGTCCCGCTGGGCGCGGGCCTCCATCCATTCGTCGTCCTTGAAGGCATAGGAGGGTTCCACCACCTTGGATGCGGTCAGCGGGGGAACCTCGGTGCCGAAGGCAAGGGGATCGGCTTTCTCCACCCAGTAACCGGACCTGGTCCGGATTTCGAATTTGTAGCACGCCCCTGCCAAAACGCCGGGGACGAAGATTTCCCAGACCCCCGAGGAACCCAGGGAGCGGAGTGAGTGCTCGCGTCCGTCCCAGCCGTTGAAGTCACCCTTGAGCCGGACGGCCTGCGCATTGGGCGCCCACACGGCGAACGAAACACCGTCCACATCACCCAGCGAGGACTTGTAGTGCTGGACATGGGCCCCCAGGACCTCCCACAGCTTCTCGTGCCGGCCCTCGTTAATCAGATGCAGGTCCACCTCACCCACGGTGGGCAGGTACCGGTAGGGTTCGTCAACCGTTACGGGTTCAGCGCCGGGATAGGTGACGGACAAGCGGTAGTCCGGGACGTGGCCCTGCTGCAGCGGTTCCAGGACAGCAGCCCACACGCCGTGCGCCTCATGTTCCATGGGAACCTCGCCAGCCGCGGTGATGACGGTGACTGCTTCCGCGAGGTGCTTTACGGTGCGGATGGTGACGTGGCCGTAGTCGTCCAGGTGCGCACCAAGGACGGAGTGGGGGGCGTGGTGTTCACCGTTCGCGATCCTGCCCAGGGTGCCGTCATCTACGTGCAGCGGCACTCCCGGCCGGTCAGTTCGTGCTGAGCCTGTCATTTCGTTACCTTCCGATGCTGCGCCGGCCTGGTGGCCGGAGCTGTTACCGCTAAGGAGCCGCCTGGAGGCATTCACTGGTATTGCCAGCCAGTCGGGCCTGTTACGCATTTCATAAACTACTTCGTAGAGCGCCTTGTCCAGCCACAATGCCACAAAGAGCGGCGAGTTCCTGTCCACGGTGCCGGGGGTGACGCCTGCGTACCCTTCGAGGAACGCGTCGGCGCAGTCGTCAACCCAGGACGCGGGCACCTGCGCGCCTTCCTGCTCGCGCTGGGCCGCCCCTGCTGCGTAGTCAAAGGACCTGAGCATGCCGACGACGTCGCGCAGGGGAACATCGGGGACGTTCCGTTCGGCGATGGGCCGCATGGGCTCCCCCTCGAAGTCGAGGATGGCCCACCGGGCGCCCCCGCCAGCCGTGCCGGCGGCCTGCGGGACTTGGAGGATCTGGCCGAGGTGCAGGTCGCCGTGGATGCGCTGCAGCGGGCCGGCGGGTACGCCGTCGAGGCCGTCCAGCAGTGCATTCAAGGGTTCGTCGTAGGGCCCGACGGCGGGACCGGCTTCCGTCCATGCCTGGCGGACGCGCTGGGCTACTCCGGGCCCGATCACCTTCCCGGATTCGCTTTCGGCTGACTGCCCGAGTGCTTCGGCCAGACGCCGGTGGACGGTGGCGGTGGCCGCACCCAGGGCGCGGGCCTCGGCGGTGAAGTCCGTCCCTGACCGGGCGGCATCCACGGCAAGGCGCCAGGCATCCCGGCCGCCGGCCAGGAACTCATGGGCCACCGCGAGTTCGCCCTGGACATGGCGGGTGCCCGTATCGCCGGAGGCCGTCCTGCCCTGCGCCATCCATTCTCCGCGGACCCAGCCAAGGGTGGCCGGCACTTCGGAGGTCCCGGCGGACGTCAGTGCGGCACCCACTTCGACTTCCGGGTTTGTCCCCTCGGACAGGACCCGGAAGAACTTCACGATGGCGGCCGATTCGCCGTCGTCCACGATGACGGAACTGTTGGACTGCTCACCGGACAGGACCTTCACCACGCCGCGGGCGGTGGGCAGCCGGTAGCTTCCGGGCACTTTGTAGCCCGTCGCCGTGCCGCTGGGAGCCTTGGACTCCTGCCGGATCAGTTCCAGCCAGCCGCCCACGAAGTCGGGATCGTGGACCGCGTCATAGACCCAGGGCCGGGACGGGTCCGTCCCTGCGGCCTGGCCAACGAGGGCCCGCTCCATACCGGCCGCGGGCGCCGGCCGGAAGCTCAGCGGGACTTGGACTACGGCGGTGCGCCGGCCGCCGTCGGCACCACGGGTGGTGACATTGAGCAGGAAGACGGCCAGCGCGGCGTGCCGGGAGGGATCGTCCAGTCCCAGGCTGCCTACCTGGGACATGTCGAAATCCGGTGTTTTGACGGGGAACCAGCGTTGCCTCGGAAGCCATTCCTTGAGGAGCGCGGTCAGGGCGGGGGTGAGGATGGGCTGGTTCATCTCAGTTCTCTATCGACAGGATGGGCATGGCCTGGGTATAGGGCGACGACGGGTTCGAGGCTGCAGACCTAAGGCGCAACCAGAAGAAATCGTGGCTGCCCAGGGTCAGCGTCAGCGTGCCGTCGTCGTTGATTCCGGGGAACGTCTGGCCGCCAAAGACGTCACGCAGCCCGCGGCCGGCGTACTCCGGAACCCGGAGCCTGGCGGCCACCGGGTGCTGCGAGAGGTTGAAGGCGCACAGGATGGTCTCGGCGTCTGCACCGGCGGCATTGCCCTCCGGCAGTTCGCGAAGGTAGGCAAGGACGGCGTCGTGGTCGGCTTCGACATGCTTGAACCCGCCCAGCCCAAATGCCGGGTGGTTTTTGCGGACGCTGAGGATCTGCCGGGTCCACCTCAACAGGGAACCGGAATGGGCGGCCTCGGCCTCCACGTTCGCCATGCTGTAGTTGTACACCAGCGACTGGATCGGGGGCAGGTAGAGCTTGCCCGGATCAGCATGGGAGAAGCCCGCGTTCCGGTCCGGGTTCCACTGCATGGGGGTGCGGACGGCGTCGCGGTCCTCAAGCCAGATGTTGTCCCCCATGCCGATCTCGTCCCCGTAGTACAGGAACGGGCTGCCGGGCAGGGACAGGAGCAGCGCGTTGATCAGCTCGATTTCCGCCCGCGAGTTGTCCAGCAGCGGCGCCAGCCGGCGGCGTATCCCGATGTTGGCCCGCATTCGGGGATCGGGCGCGTACCAGCCCAGCATGGCCGCGCGCTCATCGGCCGTGACCATTTCCAGGGTCAGTTCATCGTGGTTGCGCAGGAAGGTGCCCCACTGTGCGCCCTGTGGAATGTCGGGGGTGTCCTGCATGGTTTCGATGATGGGGGCGGCCTTCTGGTCCCGGAGCGCGTAGTACAGCCGCGGCATGATCGGGAAGTGGAACGCCATATGGCATTCCGGTTCCGCCTCGGTTCCGAAGTACTCCACCACTTCGTTCGGTGGCTGGTTCGCCTCGGCGATGATGACGCGGCCGGGGTAGTTTTCGTCCACCATGGTGCGGAGCTTCCGGAGGAACTCGTGGGTGGCGGGCAGGTTCTCGCAGTTGGTCCCCTCTTCCTCGAAGAGGTAGGGGATGGCGTCCGCGCGGAAGCCGTCGATGCCCTGGTCCAGCCAGAACCGGACCACATCGAAGAGCGCCTCGATCACCTTGGGGTTTTCGAAGTTCAGGTCCGGCTGGTGGCTGAAGAACCGGTGCCAGAAGAACTGCCGGCGGATGGGGTCGAACGTCCAATTCGATTCCTCGGTGTCCACGAAGATGATGCGGGCGTCCTGGTACTTTTCGTCCGTATCGCTCCATACGTAGAAGTCGCCGTACGGGCCGTCGGGGTCCTTGCGGGACTCCTGGAACCACGGGTGCTGGTCAGAGGTGTGGTTCAGCGGCAGGTCGATGATCACGCGGACGCCCCGCGCATGCGCCTCCGCGACCAGCCGCTTGAAGTCGCTGATGGTGCCGAACTCGTCCAGAACGGAGTTGTAATCCGAGATGTCGTAGCCGCCGTCACGCAGCGGCGACTGGAAGAACGGGGGCAGCCAGAGGCAGTCCACTCCCAGCCACTGCAGGTAGTCCAGCCGGTCGATGAGTCCGGAGAAATCTCCGGACCCATCGCCGTTCGCATCCGCGAAAGCCCGTACGAGTACCTCGTAGAACACAGCCTTCCGGTACCACAGCGGATCGTGCTGGAGACCTGGCGCATTGAGCTCGAACGTGCTCTTGGGAGTGAAGTGCTGGCTGGAACTTTGCGGATTAAAACTCACTGATGCATTCTCCTCACGCTCAGGATATGTGCAGGCTCTACATGCGGATCGAGGCGGACGTAGTTGAATTCACCCCATTCCCAACTTTCGCCGGAAATCAGGTCGTCCACGTAGAAGGTCCCGTTGGCCGTCAGGTCCTGCGGATCGAGCTCAAGAGCTGCCAGGTCGAGCGAAACACTGCATTCCTTGGTGACATGGGGATCCACGTTCACCACCACGATGAGCGTGTCCTTGGAGCCGTCAGGAAGAGTCTTGTGCTTGGAGTACACCACAGTGGAGTCGTCCGTGCTCTGGTGGACCGTCAGGTTCTGCAGGTCCTGCAGGGCCGGGTGGTCGCGGCGAAGGTGGTTTAGCCGGGTGATGAACGGTGCGAGGGTGCGCCCGGATTCTGCAGCGGCGTCCCAGTCCCGTGCCTTGTACTCAAACTTTTCGTTGTCGATGTACTCCTCTGCGCCTGGCCGGGCCACGTGCTCATAAAGTTCGTAGCCGGCGTACACGCCCCAGAGCGGGCTGGCGGTGGACGCCAGGACAGCCCTGATCCTGAAGGCGGCGGGCCCGCCGTACTGGAGGTACTCGGTGAGGATGTCCGGGGTGTTGACGAAGAAGTTCGGCCGGAAGAACGCCGGGGATTCGTGGCTGACCTCGTGGAAGTAGGCCTCGATCTCCTTCTTCGTGTTGCGCCAGGTGAAGTAGGTGTAGGACTGCTGGAAGCCTGCGCGGCCCAGGGCGTGCATCATGGCCGGGCGCGTGAACGCCTCAGCGAGGAACACCACGCCTGGCTCCGTTTTATTCACTTCGGCAATCAGCCATTCCCAGAACCACACCGGTTTGGTATGCGGGTTATCCACGCGGAAAATCTTTACGCCATGGCTCACCCACAGCAGGACAATCCGCAGAATTTCGTTGGAAAGCCCCTCGGGGTCATTATCGAAATTGAGGGGATAAATGTCCTGGTACTTCTTGGGGGGATTTTCGGCGTAGGCAATACTGCCGTCCACCCGGGTTGTAAACCATTCCGGATGCGACTCCACCCATGGATGGTCCGGGGCGGCCTGCAGCGCGAGGTCCAGGGCTACTTCCAGGCCCAGTTCGTTGGCCCGGGCCACGAACGCATCAAAGTCCTCGAAGGTACCGAGGTCCGGATGGATGGCATCGTGGCCGCCCTCTGCGGCACCGATGGCCCAGGGTGAACCGGGATCGTTGGGACCGGCGACCAGGGTGTTGTTCGGTCCCTTGCGGTGCTGCACGCCGATGGGATGGATGGGCGGCATGTAGATCACGTCGAAGCCCATGGCGGCCACGCCGTCCAGCCGCCGGGCGGCGGTGCGGAAGTTTCCGGACGTCCAGGCACCGGTGGAGTGGTCCTTGACGGCGCCTTCGGAACGGGGGAAGAACTCGTACCAGGCACCGCGCCCGGCGCGGTCACGCTCCACGAGGAGGGGGTACTTTTCGGAAACAGTCACCAGTTCGCGGATGGGCTGGCGGGCCACGATGTCAGTCACCCCGTGGCTGAACCCGGCGGCGAGGCGCTCCTCCGGGCTGAGCGCCCGGTCCGCCAGCCTGTCGGCCACCCAGCGCAGCGTTGCCCTGTCCGCCTCGCTGCGGGAGTCGTCGTCGGCCGCTTCGGACAGCAGCGCCGCACCTTCGGCGAGCATCAGCTCGACGTCGATGCCGGCGGCGACCTTCACCTCGGCGTTGTGGTGCCACGTGCCGTAGCGGTCATGCCACGCCTCGATGACGAAGGACCAGTTGCCCGTTTCCGACGGCGTGAGGATGCCTTCCCAGCGGTCCGTCCCCATGCCGCGTTCCCCGCGGGGCGGTGCGAGGCGGACGCGCTGGCGCTCCGCGCCGGACGGGTCCAGGAGCACGGCGCTGACGCCCAGCTGGTCGTGCCCCTCCCGGAATGCGGTGGCACCCACCACGATTCCTTCGCCCGGCAGGGCCTTTGCGGGGAACTTTCCACCCTCGACGACGGGCTGCACGGCAGTGATCGGAAAACGTCCGAACCGCAGTCCGTCGGTGATGCGTCCCGTTGGCATTTTCGTTGATGCGGCACTGGTTACTGAGTTAGTCGTCACAGGCTCGACGTTAGCGAGAAATGACGAAGATTGCTAAGCCTGCTCACTAAATTCGTTGTGCCGCGCCTCATTTCCTTCATGCCCCTGTCATTTACCCAAAAGAAACCCAAAGCTGGTTCCGGCTGCCCATGTTGTCGGTTAGTGTGACGCAGGTGAAGGCAATCCGCAGGTTTACGGTCCGTACAGTCCTCCCCGAACCCATCCGGCCCCTGGCACGGCTGGCGAGCAATTTGCGCTGGTCCTGGCACCGGCCCACGCGCGAACTCTTCGCCGGGCTGAATCCCCGCCTGTGGGAGGAAAGTGGGCAGGACCCGGTCGGTTTCCTGGGCATGGTCAGCCGGGAGGAACTCCAGCGGCTCGCCGCAAGCCAGTCCGTGGTGGAGCGGGTACGGGCTGCCGAGGATGACCTTGACAGGTACCTGGAGGAACCGCGCTGGTACCAAAGCCTTGGCACGGACGCGCCGGCCGCCATCGCCTACTTCTCCCCCGAGTTCGGCATCACCGAGGTGCTCCCGCAGTACTCGGGCGGCCTGGGCATCCTGGCCGGCGACCACCTGAAAGCCGCCTCGGACCTCGGAGTGCCGCTGATCGGCGTCGGCCTGCTGTACCAGGCCGGCTATTTCAAGCAGTCGCTGTCCCGGGACGCCTGGCAGCAGGAGACCTACCCCGTCCTGGACCCGGACGGCCTACCGCTGACCCTGCTCCGCGAGCCCTCCCCCGACGGCAACGGCCGGCCCCTGCAGATCACCCTCCCGCTGCCCAACGGGCGCCGGCTGCTGGCCCACATCTGGCGTGCCGACGTGGGACGCGTTCCCCTGCTGCTCCTTGACTCCAACGTTCCGGGCAACGACGACGCTGCCCGCAGCGTCACCGACCGCCTGTACGGCGGCGGCGGGGACCACCGTCTCCAGCAGGAACTGCTGCTGGGCATGGGCGGGGTCAAGGCCCTGCGCGCCTACCAGCAGCTCACCGGCTCGCCGGCGCCGGAAGTGTTCCACACCAACGAGGGCCATGCCGGCTTCCTTGGCATCGAGCGCATCCAGGAACTCATGTCCGGGGACCAGGCCCTCACATTCGACGAAGCCCTGGCGGCCGGCCGCGCTTCCACCGTCTTCACCACGCACACCCCAGTGCCGGCAGGCATCGACCGGTTTGAGATTTCCCAGATCAGCCACTTCTTCCAGGCCGGGCTGGCGCCGGATGTGCCGGTGGACCGCATCCTTGAACTGGGCCGCGAAAACTACGCCGACGGGAATCCTGCCGTGTTCAACATGGCAGTGATGGGCCTGCGCCTGGCGCAGCGCGCCAACGGCGTGGCCAAGCTGCACGGCGAAGTGTCCCGTGGCATGTTCTCCGCTCTGTGGCCGGGCTTCGACCACTCCGAGGTGCCCATCACGTCCGTGACCAACGGCGTGCACGTCCCCACCTGGGTGGACAGCCGCATCTCCAAGCTGGCACGCGACCAGTTCGGCAGCGAGGCGGAGGCGAACGGCCGCTGGGACCTGGCGTACAACGTCAGCGACGCCGACGTCTGGGCGCTGCGCCGCGAGATGCGGTCCGCACTGGTGGAGGATGTCCGCCGGCGGCTGCGTGCCGCGTGGAAGAAGAGAGGCGCCGCAGATGCCGAGCTCCGCTGGACGGACACGGTCCTTGACCCCGACGTCCTGACCATCGGGTTCGCCCGCCGCGTGCCCACGTACAAGCGCCTGACCCTGATGCTGCGCGAGCCGGAGCGGCTCAAGGCACTGCTCCTGCACAAGGAGCACCCCATCCAGCTGGTCATCGCCGGCAAGTCCCACCCTGCCGATGATGCGGGCAAGAAGATGATCCAGGACCTGGTCCGTTTCACCGACGACCCCGAGGTGCGGCATCGGATCGCGTTCCTGCCCAACTACGACATCGCGATGGCCCGGACGCTGTTCCCCGGTTGCGACGTCTGGCTGAACAACCCGCTGCGTCCTTTGGAGGCGTGCGGCACATCCGGCATGAAGGCGGCGCTGAACGGGTCGCTGAACCTGTCCGTCCTGGACGGCTGGTGGGACGAGATGTACGACGGCGAAAACGGCTGGGCGATTCCCACCGCCAACAACGACGCCTCCCCGGAGGAACGCGACGACATCGAGGCGGCTGCCCTGTACGAGCTGCTCGAAACCCAGGTTGCCCCGCGGTTCTACGGCAGCACGGTCTCCGAGGATGCCGGAGCCGCCGGGCCGTCGACGACGGAGGCCGAGAAGGTGCCCACGCACTGGGTGTCCATGATCAAGCACACCCTGTCCCACCTCGGCCCGGCGGTTTCGGCCGAGCGCATGCTCCGGGACTACGTGAACATCCTGTACCGTCCCGCGGCGGAAGCGGGACGCAGCGCCAGCGCCAATGCCTTTTCGCAGGCCCGCTCGCTGGCGTCCTGGACTGCCAAGGTGCGCTCCGCCTGGCCCCAGGTCCACGTGGAGCACGTGGACTCGGTGGGCGTCTCGGAGGACCCGCAGATCGGTGACATCCTCCAGGTCAACGCCTACGTGGCCCTGAACAGCCTCTCGCCGGAGGACGTCTGCGTGGAGGTGGCCTACGGCCGGGCGGAGGAAAGCGACACCCTGGCGGACATCACCCTGATGGAACTGCAGGTGAAGGAGGACCTGGGCAGCGGACGCCACCTGTTCAGCGGCTCACTGGTCATCGACCGCTCGGGCACGTTCGGTTATACAGTCCGGGTCCTGCCCCGGCATGCGGCGCTTGCTTCCAAGGCAGAGCTGGGGCTGATCGTCAACGCGTAGCGCGGCGGGCCTCGGCCCGCTCCCCTGAACGGACACAGGAGGACGTATGACCGAACGTACAGTGGCCGATGTCATTGTGGAGCGGCTTGGGAGCTGGGGTGTGGACCGGGTCTTCGGCTACAGCGGTGACGGCATCAACGGCTTCATGGGAGCGCTCCGCCGGGCCAGGGACCGCATCGAGTTCGTCCAGGCCCGGCACGAGGAGACTGCGGCGTTCATGGCCGTGGGCCACGCGAAGTACACGGGCGGGGTGGGGGTGGTGACCTCCACCCAGGGGCCCGGGGCGGTCCACCTCCTTAACGGGCTCTACGACGCCAAGCTGGACGGCGTCCCCGTGGTGGCCATCGTGGGGCAGCAAAGCCGGACCGTGCTGGGCTCGGCGTACATGCAGGAGATCGACCTCAGCGCCCTGTTCAAGGACGTCGCTTCACAATTCGTGCAGCTGGTCAGCACGCCGGAGCAGATGCCCATGGTCCTGGACCGGGCCTTCCGCACCGCGAAGGCGACGTCATCGCCGTGCGTCGTCATCGTCCCGCATGACATCCAGTCGGCGCCGGCCCCGGAGCTGGAGCAGAAACACGGCATCGTGGTCACCGCCCCCTCGTGGAGTTCGGCGGCCAGGACTCCCCGCGAGGAGGATCTGGATGCTGCGGCTGCGCTCCTCAATTCCGCCCAGAAGGTGGCGCTGCTGGTCGGCCAGGGGGCCCGCCATGCCGCCGCCGAAGTTGTGGCCGTGGCGGAAAAGCTTGGCGCCGGAATCGCCACCAGCCTGCTGGGCAAGCCCTACGTGGACGAAACCCTGCCCTTCGCCGTGGGAACCATGGGGCATCTGGGTACCACCGCCAGCGCACACCTTCTGGGCAACTGCGATGCCCTGCTGATTGTGGGCTCGAACGACCCCTGGACCGAGTTCTACCCGCCGCCCGGGGCTGCCCGCGCCGTCCAGATCGACATGGATGAAAAGAAGATCGGCAACCGCTACCCGGTGGAGGTGGGCCTGGCCGGCGATGCAGCCTCCGCCCTTGCCGCCTTGGACCGGAAGCTCGAGCACCGACCGCGGGGCCAGTGGCGCTCAGACGTGGAGCAGGAAGTCAGCCGCTGGCGCATCCTCGCCGCGGACCGCGCCGCGGTGCCCGCCACCCCCGTCAACCCGGAACGCGTGGTCCGGGAGCTCAACGGCAGGCTTCCGGCGGACGCCCAGCTAAGCATCGACGTCGGAAGCTGTGTTTACTGGTATGCCCGGCAGCTGGTGCTGCCCCGCGGCGTGCCTGCACACCTTTCCGGGACCCTCGCCAGCATGGGGTGTTCCATCCCCTACGGGATCGCAGCGAAGCTCGCGCATCCGGACCGGCCGCTGGTGGCACTGGCCGGGGACGGCGCCATGCAGATGGCGGGTATTGCCGAACTGGTGACGGTGGCCCACCGCTGGCGGCAGTGGCAGGACCCGCGGTTCGTGGTGTGCGTCTTCAATAACCGCGAGCTGACGGAGGTTACCTGGGAGCAGCGCGAGTCCGAGGGCGAGCCGCGGTTCGCGGACAGCCAGGAACTGCCTGATTTCCCATTCGCCGGATACGCGGAGCTGCTGGGCCTGCAGGGTATCCGGGTGGAGGACCCGGACCAGCTCGGCGATGCCTGGGAGCAGGCCTTCGCCGCGGACCGGCCTGTAGTGATCGAGGTGCTGACCGATCCCGAGGTCCCGCTCCTGCCGCCGTTCCCGGCTGGCAAGGAGAAGGCGGAGAGCATGCGCAAGGGACTCGCGGCAGAGGACGACGGCGGCAGGGCCGCGGAGTTGCTCGACACGTACGTTTCGCACGAGGAGCGTCCGGACGCGTGAGGCTTACAGCAGCACTGCAGTGACAGCAAGGTCCTTGCCGGCATACTGTTCGGCGTCCTGGAGAATTTCGCAGATGACGCCGAACGCCCGGTCGCTTCGGAACGGAGCAGCAACCTGCCACAGGAGGGTGACCGGGGCGTTGCCGTTGTCCGTGATCGCATCCGCAAAGTCGTGGAGTGAGTCGTTCAGGGCATCGAGGTTCACGCCGTAATGTTCGGAGAAGCTGAGGACCTCGCCAAAGGTCTCCAGGACCACCCTCTTGCTGTCGGCCGGGGGGACAACCAGGCTTCGCCGTCCGGCATCGGCCACCTGCTCCTGCAGTTCTTCCAGGGTCCAGGTATCACTGGAGTAGATCTTCATGGTTGTGCTTAGCTGCCTTCCGCTATGAACGTGAACGACTCGTAATGGTCATCGGTGTAGTATTTTTCGCCGTTGTCGCCGGCGACGATCCGCCGGGCGCCCCGGTCGGATTCCCCGGGCGTGGGCACCGTGTACTCCCGGTAGTACCCCCTGTCGCGCCGCGGCAGGATGCGCTCGAAGTTACCGAAGACCTGGTCGTCCTGGCTGTACCGGTACGGGCCGCCGGCGCGGATGAGCTCAAGGACCCTGCGCCCTTCCGCCGGAAGTTCCGATTCCGGGATGGCTGGCAGCCCGGATGGGTTGTTGGCCGCAGGTGCCGGGGCCGGCACGCCCGGCCCGGACGGCGATGCGGCCCCCGGTGCTGCCGTCGCGCTGGACGTGGCGTCCGGCGTCGTACTTTCCGTCAGCTGGCCCAGTACGCCGGAGCCGCCGAAAGCCACCAACGCCAGCAGCACGAGGGCACCCAGCAGCACGGGCAGGAGGGAGCGGTTACGCATTCTGTTGTTCCTGCCTAGGTGCGGTAGATGCTGATGGAGTTGGCCTCAACGAGGTCCTTCTCCCCCGAAGCCACTATGCCGCCCTGCCGCAGCTCGTGCAGCGGCGAGGTGGTCAGCCGCAGTTCGAACATGCGGGGGGCGGTGCCTTCGGCAGTGACGCGGGGCAGGGTGATCTGGACGTCTGAGGTGCTTCCGTTCACCACCACCAGGCCGGCCAGGGAGCCGTCGTCGGTGCCGAGCAGGAGCTGCATCACCCGGTGCCGCGGGTCATTCCAGCGCTCCATGGACATGGGCCGGCCGTGCTGGTCGTACCAGTACAGGTAGGACTGTTCATCACGCACCGGGAAGTCGTGGGGCTGGGCAGCCAGGAACTCCTTGCGCAGCCGGATGTACCGCTTGGTGCTGCGCAGCATCTCGTGGGATTCCGGCGTCCGGGTCCAGTCCACCCAAGTGGTGGCGTTGTCCTGGCAGTAGGCGTTGTTGTTCCCCTGCTGGGTCCGGGCCAGTTCGTCGCCGGCCGTGATCATGGGGACGCCGAGGGAAATCAGCAGCGACGCCATCATGTTGCGGCGGGACTGTGCGCGCCTGGCCAGGATCTCGCCGTCTTCGGTGGGGCCCTCCACACCGTGGTTATAGCTGCGGTTGTCCCCGTGGCCGTCCCGGTTTTGCTCGCCGTTGTCCTCGTTGTGTTTCCGGTCAAAGGAGACGAGGTCATTCAGGGTAAAACCGTCATGGGACGTGACGTAGTTGACCGAAGCCAGGCGCGAGCGGCCGGAGGGCTGGAAAAGTGCAGCGGAGCCGGACAGCGCGTCGGCGAGTTTTGCCACGGACCCGCCCTGGCCACCGGCTTCGAGGGCGGCGCGGTCCGCCAGCCAGAATGAGCGGACGGTGTCGCGGAAGTGGTCGTTCCAGTCCACCCAGCCGCCCGGGAACCGCCCGGTCTGCCAGCCGCCGTAACCCACGTCCCACGGCTCGGCAATGAGTTTCACGTCCGACAGGACCGGATCCGCGGCGATGGCCACCAGGAACGGGTGCCGGGGGTCGAACTCGTTGGCCCCGTTCCGGCACAGCGTCACGGCCAGGTCGAAGCGGAAGCCGTCGATGTGGAATTCGTCCACCCAGTACCGGAGAGAGTCCAGGACCATCTGGACAACCCGGGGCTCGCCGAAGTTGAGGCTGTTTCCGCAGCCTGTGGTGTCCACGTACCTACCGTGGCCATCGGTCCGGTAATAGGTGTCCTCCCCCAGCCCGCGGAAGCTGACGGTCTGGCCGTCGGGCCCGCCCTCTGCAGTGTGGTTGTAGACGACGTCGAGGATGACTTCCAGCCCGGCGGCGTGGAGCATCTTGACCATGCCCTTGAACTCGTCCTGCACGGCCTGCGGGCCCGCCTGCTGTGACGCACGGGTGGCGTAGGCCGGGTGGGGCGCGAAGAAGGCGGCGGTGTTGTATCCCCAGTAGTTGGTCAGCCCCAGGTCCTGCAGGTGCGGCTCATCGAGGTGGAAGTGCACCGGCAGCAGCTGTATGGATGTGACGCCCAGGCCCTTGAGGTGCTCGATGATGGCGGGATGGGCCATGCCGGCGTAGGTGCCGCGGAGCTCCTCGGGCACGTCCGGGTGGAGCATGGTCTGCCCGCGCACATGGGCCTCGTAGATGATGGTGTTGCGCCACTGCAGCCGCAGGCGCTCGTCGGCGCCCCAGTCAAAGTCGCTGGCCATCCGGACGCTGGTCAGGAAGCCGTCCCGCTGGTCCACGGCACGCCCGTACGGGTCAAGCAGGAGCGGCTGGCCGGCGTCGTCCTCGTCAACATCCTTCGTGGGCACCGCAAGGGGCAGGGACTGCGACTGCTCCGGGGCCGCGGGGCGGAACCCGTACCGCGAGCCGTACGGCAGGTCCTCCACGATGCCGTGGTGGACGCCATGGGTGACGTTCGGCAGCGCCTGGACGCGCCAGTCCCCGCCGGGGGCGATGTAGACGATTTCCAGGCTGGGAACACCGGGCGCATAGCAGGCAACGTTGGCGCGGCCCCCGGCCCGGTGGCGGGTCCCGCCGGAATCCGCGCGCGGAACGCTGACACCGAGGGGAACGGCCGTTGAGGCGTCCATGGTGGAAGCGGTGTCGAAAAGCGGCATGACCATCACCTAAATAGTAGCCGCCAGCGGCACGTGGACAGCCCCGGCGTCACGATGGCACCGGGGCTGGCCCGCGGGTGGCGGTGGTGGAAACTACTTGGTGGCGCGCTGGCGGGAGACCTCGTAGAGCGAGATGCCAACGGCCATGGATGCATTAAGGGATTCCATGGCGGAGTCGATGGGAATGGAGACGATCTGGTCGCAGTTTTCACGGACCAGGCGGCTCAGGCCCTTGCCTTCGGAGCCCACCACGATGCACACAGGTTCCGTGGCGAGCGTGAGGTCCGGCAGCGAGACGTCGCCGTCGCCGTCCAGGCCCAGGACAAAGATGCCCATGTTCTTGAACTGCTTGAGGGCGCTGTTGAGGTTGGAGGCGCGTGCCACGGGAACGCGGACAGCTGCGCCGGCACTGGTCTTCCAGGCGGATGCAGTGACGCCTACGGAGCGGCGCTCCGGAACGATGACGCCATGGCCGCTGAAGGCGGACACTGAGCGGATGATGGCGCCGAGGTTGCGGGGATCGGTGATGCCGTCCAGGGCGACGAAGAGCGGCGCGTTGCCGATGTGCCCCTTCTTCCACTTGTCCACCGTCTCTTCGGCCAGGTCATAGGCGTCGGCGTAGTCGTACGGGGGGATCTGCAGGACCAGGCCCTGGTGCACCGCGTCATCGGTCATGCGGTCAAGCTCGGGCTTGCCGGTTTCCAGCAGCGGGATGCCGCGCTCAGCCGCGAGCTTCAGGGATTCCTTGACACGGTCGTCCATCTCGATCCGGATGGCGATGTGCAGTGCCTTGGCTGGGATGCCGGCGCGGAGTGCCTCCACCACGGAGTTACGGCCGGTGACGACTTCCTCGGTGGCACGTCCCTTGGGCCCGGATTTTGCTGCCCCGGCGCTGCGGGCACCCGTGCCGCGCTTGGCCGCAGAGCGCTCGGACAGCTGCTTGGCTTTGTGCGCCTTGTGGTACGGACGGTCCTCAGCCTTGGGCGTGGGGCCCTTGCCTTCGAGGGCCTTGCGGCCATGGCCACCGGTTCCGATGGTTGGGCCCTTCTTCGCTTTAACCGATCGGCGACCATTATTGGCCATGTTGTTCCACCCTTAATTGTGTTGACTGAGTCTGCTTACCAGTCTACTGACCGAAGAAAAATCGACGTTCCCGGGTGGCAAAGCACCCGCGGTGGCAGCCGGCAGTCAGGTCTACGGGGCGCAGTCAGTCACCGGCTCAGGTGGGTCAAAGGGGGTCAGTCGCGCTTCAGGCTCCAGGTGGCGCCGTCCGGACCGTCCTCGACCACGACGCCGGCTTCCTTCAGGGTGTCCCGGATGGCGTCCGACGCCGCCCAGTCCTTGTTGGCGCGCGCTTCGGCCCGGGCCGCCAGTTGGGCCTGGACCAGGACTTCCAGGGCGGCTGCCTCGCGGGCGTCGCCCGCCGGACCGGATGCCACGTCGTTCAGGCCGAGCACCCCGAGCATGTCGTGCACCTGGTGCAGGGCCTCCCGGGCGCCCTCCAGCCGGCCCTCAGTCAGCGCTGTATTGCCGGACCGGACTGTTTCGTGGAGTACGGCCAGGGCCTGCGGCACGTTCAGGTCATCGTCCATCGCGCGCTCGAACGGGGCCGGCACTTTCCCATCGGTGACAAGGCCGTAGGTTTCGCCGGCGGCCAGTGCACGGACGGCGCGGTTGATGAACCCTTCAACGCGTTCGACGGCGGCTGCGGCCTCCTGCAGCGACGTCGGCCGGTAGTCCAGCACCGAGCGGTAGTGCGCCTGGCCGAGGTAGTAGCGGACCACCCGCGGGGAGGCCAGCTCCAGCATCTCGGCAGGGCTGATGGTGTTGCCGATGGACTTGGACATTTTCTCGCCCTCGTACGTCACCATGCCGTTGTGCATCCAGAAGTTGGCGAACGGGTGGCCTGCCGCCTGGGACTGCGCCATTTCGTTTTCGTGGTGCGGGAACCGCAGGTCCAGCCCGCCCCCATGGATATCGAACTCCGTGCCGAGGTATTTGGTGACCATGGCCGAGCACTCAAGGTGCCATCCCGGACGCCCGGCACCCCACGGGGAAGCCCAGCTGGCGGTAGCCGGTTCGCCCTCTTTGGAACCCTTCCACAGGGCGAAGTCGCGGGGGTCCTTCTTCCCGCGGGGATCGGCGTCGGGGGCTGCCTGCATGTCGTCGATGTTCTGCCGGGTCAGGGCTCCGTACTTGCTCCAGGAGCGCACGTCGAAGTAGACGTCGCCTGAGTCATCGAGGGCGGGGTAGGCATGCCCCCGATCGATCAGCTGCTGGATCAGGGTGTGCATTTCCGGGATATGCCCGGTGGCCCGGGGTTCGTATGTGGGGCGGGAGACGCCCAGGGTGTCGTAGGCCTTCAGGAACTCCTGCTCAAACCGGTACGCCAGCGCCCACCATTCCTCGGCTGCCACGTCGCCGGGGCCGCCGCTGAAGTCCGGGGCGAAAGACTCCGCCGACTTCGCCAGGATCTTATCGTCGATGTCGGTGACGTTGCGGACCACCGTGACCCGGTGGCCGCGGTACTCCAGCCAGCGGGTCAGCTGGTCGAAGGCGATGGCGGAGCGGATGTGCCCCACGTGGGGCATGCCCTGCACCGTTGCCCCGCAGTAGTAGAGGCTGGCCCTTCCGGCGACGAGGGGGACGAAGTCGCGGACTTCGGCGGAGGCAGTGTCATAGAAGCGCAGGGTCACCGCTCCAGATTAGCCGATGGCGCCGGACGGCCGCGGATACACCAGGGCGGTGGCCACGGCGCAGATTCCCTCGCCGCGGCCCGTGAATCCCAGCCGGTCGCTGGTGGTGGCCGTGACACTGACGGGTGCGTCTGCGGCGTCGCTGAGCACCTGCGCTGATTCCTCGCGGCGGGGACCGAACTTGGGCCGGTTGCCCACGAACTGGACAGCCACGTTACCGATCTCAAAACCGGCCGCGCGGACAATCCGTGCAGCTTCGGCCAGCAGTGCCACCCCGGAGGCGCCGGCGAACTCGGGCCTGTCGGTTCCGAAGTGGGTGCCCAGGTCGCCGATTCCGGCGGCCGAGAACAGGGCATCGGCGGCGGCATGGGCCACGGGGTCCCCGTCCGAGTGCCCGGCGAGGCCACGCTCGCCCGGCCAGAGGAGTCCGCCCAGCCAGAGGGGGCGCGGGGCATCCTCCGGGGCATAGGCATGGACGTCCACGCCGATTCCGGTACGGGGAATGATCATCGGGTTGTTTTGCACGCCTATCCCTCCACCCAACGGGCGCCAAGGGGGCCTTCGAGCAGCCCCTCCGCCAGGATCAGGTCGAGGGGAGTGGTGATTTTGAGGGACTGGGTGGAGCCACGCACTACGTGGACGGCCGTGCCGGTCATTTCAACAAGCATGGCGTCATCGGTGACGGCGGCGGCCTGCCGGGGCTCCAGGGCCCGGGCTGCCTGGTGGGCCCGCTGCAGCGTGCGGAAGCGGAAGCCCTGCGGCGTTTGCACCGCCCGCAGGTCCTCGCGGGGTGCGGTGCCTGTGACGACTTCAGGTGCCAGCATGCTGCCCTCACCCGTGGTGGCTGCGACGGTCTTGACCGTGTCCACCACAGGGATGGCGGGAATGACGGCTTCAGCACCCGCAGCGAGTGCTTCCACCACGCGGTGGAACACCGACTCCGGAGTCAGGGCGCGGGCGGCGTCATGCACCATGACCGCTTCGGTGCCTTCCATCAGCGCTTCCAGGCCCGCGCGGACTGAGTCCGCCCGGGTGGCCCCGCCGTCGACGATGGTGAGCAGCGGACCACCGTCGGCGAGTTCTTCCCGGAAGTCCTCGCACAGCCGGCGCAGGCCATCATCGCCTGCCGGCAGGGCAACGCAGACCTGGCTGCTGATTCCGGCCGCAACGATGCCGCGCAGGGCATGCATAAGAATGGGTTCGCCGCCCAGCGGCACTGCAGCTTTGGGCATCCCGTAGCCCAGTCTTTGCCCGGAACCTGCGGCCACCAGGATCACCGCGGTGACCAGGCGCTTAGCTGTTTCGCTCATGCGGACCAGCCTAACGTCCCGGTGGGCCGGCGTGCCGAACAAACTCAAGCCGGAACCGGAAGGACTCGCGCTCAGGCCCCCGAGCCATATTCAGGACGGCTGTTTCAGGGCAAAAAGAAGCCCCGGCCGCACTTGCGTGCCGCCGGGGTTCAATTCTTAGGAAGCCAGGACCTCGTCGAGAACGCTTGCCGCCTTCTCTTCGTCGGTCTTTTCAGCCAGCGCCAATTCTGAAATCAGAATCTGCCGGGCTTTGGCCAGCATTCGCTTCTCGCCTGCGGAAAGGCCCCGGTCGTGATCCCGGCGCCACAGGTCGCGAACGACCTCAGCCACCTTGATGACGTCACCGGAAGCAAGCTTCTCCAGATTTGCCTTGTACCTACGCGACCAGTTGGTGGGCTCTTCGGTGAACTCGGCACGAAGCACATCAAACACGTGCTCCAGGCCTTCCTTGCCCACTACGTCCCGGACCCCAACAAGGTCAACGTTTTCTGCTGGAACTTCAATGGTCAGATCACCCTGAGCCACCTTGAGCTTGAGATACATTTTCTCTTCGCCCTTGATGGTGCGCATCTTGATTTCTTCAATCTTCGCAGCACCGTGGTGAGGGTAAACTACTGTCTCGCCGACCTCAAATACCATGTGGACATTTCCCCTTTCCCGCAGACCAGTTTATCACGATTCAGGCATATGACCGGCCGCGGAAAAGGCCCGGAACCGCGGAAATACGCGGAAAATCGGGCAAATCAACCCCCCTGGACCCCTTGACGGATGCGGATAATAGTGCATCGTCCAGGCGCTGCCAAGGGTGATATGACGGCGCCGAATCCTCGTTTCAGCGGCTTTGCGGATAGGCTATGGGCTGAATAATGTTTCAAGACTCTCGAGGAGTACGTGACGTGCGTTTCACTGCGATGAACCGGGCCCAGCGCGCCAAACTGGCACTGACGGCAGGCGCTCTTGGCGTCGGGCTGCTGGCGTCAGGCTGCGGGTACATCAATTCCCAGCAGACAAGCGAGCAGTACCAGTCGTCAGACGGCATCATCACCGACCTCGGGCCGCTGCAGCTCCGGAACATCCTCATTATTTCGGCGGGCGAAGACCAGCCGGGCCGCCTGATAGGCGCCGTCTACAACTCCTCCTCCCAGGACGTGAAGCTGACGGTCAACGGCGCCGAAGGCTCGCAGACCGAGGTTCCCGTCAAGGCCAACGACTACACCCTGCTCAACGAGAGCTCGGACGAAGCCATCCTGAGCACCACCGGCGGCATCCCCGGTTCCCTCGTGGACGTGAAGATCACCGAGGACGGCACCAACGTCAGCAACACCGTCAAGGTTCCCGTCCTGGATGCCACGCTTCCGGAGTACAAGGAGTACCTGCCGGCCGGCAGCACGCAGTCGCCCTCGCCGACCCCCTCGCCGACGGCTTCCGAACTTGGCGGCGGCACCGGCCACTAGGCCGGCGCAGCAAGCCGCAGACAAAAGGGAGGCGCCGGCCGGCCCCTCCCTTTTGTTATGCCGTTTCGGCGTGCAGCCTACGGCTCGAACTTGTACCCCAGCCCGCGCACCGTCACCAGGTACCGCGGCGCCGAGGGATCGGGTTCAATCTTGCCGCGGAGCCGCTTCACGTGGACATCCAGGGTTTTGGTGTCCCCCACATAGTCCGAGCCCCAGACCCGGTCGATCAGCTGGCCGCGGGTCAGCACCCGGCCCGAGTTGCGCAGCAGCATTTCGAGGAGCTCGAATTCCTTGAGCGGAAGCAGCACCTGCTCCCCGTCCACGCTCACCACGTGCCGTTCGATGTCCATCCGGACCGGCCCGGCCTGGACCGTGGAGGAAATCAGTTCCTCCGGCTCACCCTGGCGCCGCAGCACCGCCCGCACCCGGGCCACCAGTTCACGGGAGGAATAAGGCTTCGTGACGTAGTCGTCGGCCCCGAGCTCCAGGCCCACCACCTTATCGATTTCGGAGTCCTTGGCGGTCAGCATGATCACCGGCACGCTGGAACGCTGCCGGAGCTGCCGGCAGACCTCGGTACCGGAAAGCCCGGGCAGCTGCAGATCCAGCAGCACCAGGTCCGCGCCGTTCCGGTCGAATTCGGTGATGGCGTCCAGGCCGTTGTCCACCACCTCCACCTCGAACCCCTCCTTGCCCAGCAAATAGGACAACGGATCGCTGAACGACTCCTCGTCCTCGACAATCAGAATCCTGCTCAAGCGCTAGCTCCTCGTTCTTTTGCGCCTGCGGCGCGGGGTACTTGGGTGACAGTTGGCTGGTCGGTGTGCTGCCCTGACGGCCCCCGCACAGGGGCGGCAGCAGGCGGAAGTTCCTCGTCGCCGTCGTGCCCCTCCATCTCGGGAAGACGGAGGGTGAAAGTGGATCCCTGGCCCGGCTGGGACCACAGGGTCACCTCGCCGCCGTGGTTCGAGGCAACATGCTTGACAATGCTCAGGCCCAGGCCCGTGCCGCCGGTGTGGCGGGAACGCGCGGAATCCACCCGGTAGAAGCGCTCGAAGACGCGTTCCTGGTCTTCGGCGCTAAGGCCCTCGCCCTGGTCGGTCACGGAAATCGACACCAGGCCCTCCTTGGTACGGACGCCTATGCCTACGCGTGTGTTGGCCGGGGAATACCTGATGGCGTTGTCGATCAGGTTGCGAAGGGCAGTCACCAGCAGGTCCTGGTCGCCGAAGACCTTACCGTCGGTCCGGCCACCCACAACGATGGTGATGTTCTTGCTTTCCGCGGGCAGCTGCGACCGGTCCACGGCCTCGGCGATGACGGCGTTGATGTCCACCGGGCGGCCCTCCTGCGTCACGCTGGCGCCCTGCAGCCGGGAGAGTTCGATGATGTCCTGCACCAGCGCCGCGAGGCGGCCGGATTCCTTGTGCATGCGCTTGGCAAAGCGACGGACGGCCAGTTCGTCGTCGGCCGAAGACTCCAGGGCTTCGGCGAGCAGCGAGATGGCACCGACGGGGGTCTTGAGTTCATGTGAAACGTTGGCAACGAAGTCGTTGCGGATTTCCTCGGTGCGCGTGATCTCGGTGCGGTCGTCCGCGAGCAGGAGGATGTATTCCTCCCCGAGCATCGCGGCCCGCACCTGCACGATGATGGTCCCCTGCCCCAGCGGACCACGCGGCAATTCAAGTTGCTTCTCAAGGATGACGCCGTCACGGCGGACTCCGGCCGTCATGTCCAGCAGTTCCTTATGCACCACCGTATGGCCGCGGACCAGCCCGTACGCGTAGGCGGCAGGACTCGCGCGGACCACACCGTCCACGGCGTCGACCACAACAAAGGCACGTCCGACGACGGCGAGCACCTCCGCGGCGCCGGCCGGCAGGGCCGGCTCTCCAGCGTCCACGTCCAGCAGCCGGCGCTGCTTCTCGCTGACCCGGTAGGCGAGCACGCCGAACGTGCCAAGCGCCAGGCCGACGAGGCCTGCGACCAGACCGATGAGCATAGGATCCACAGATCCACCTTATGCTCTTACAGGGGGCCTTCCGGCGCGTCAGGACCGCCTGCGGCGACGGTTCAACTAACGTTCACCTGCAAGGGCTTAACCGTTCACCGGGCAGTGGCAGAGTAGCGGGTTGGAGTGCCGAACGGCGACACGATTCCCGCTGCCCTGACACGGGCCGCAGGAGTTCCAAGGAAAGGACGCCTACGTGCGTAAGGTTTTTCAGGAAGAGCTCACCCATGTGGGTGACCAGTTGGTGGAGATCTCCCGCCTGGTCAGCGAAGCGATGGACAAGGCGACCACTTCCTTTGAAGTGGCGGACGTGGACCTCGCCCAGGACGTTATTGCCGCGGACGCGCGGATCGACTTCCTGCAGAACAGCCTGGACGAGCGGGCCATCGATATCCTGGCGCTGCAGGGTCCCGTTGCCAGCGACCTGCGCATGATCGTGGGCTCCCTCCGCATGAGTGCGTCGCTGGAGCGGATGGGAGACCTTGCCCGGCACATCGCACAGCTGGCCCGCCTCCGGTTCCCGTCCACGGTCATTCCCGGGTCCATGACCGGCACGTTCAAGCGGATGGCCGAAGTGGACCAGATGATCGCTGACAAGCTGACCGTCCTGCTGGAAACCCGCGACCTTGAAGTGGCGAGGGACATCCTGAAGGCGAACAGCGACATCAACGATCTTCACCTGAGCGTCTTCAAGGCCATCGCCGCACCCGAATGGGCCGAATCCCCCGCTACCACCGTGGATGTGGCCCTGGCCAGCCGCTACTTCGAGCGCTTCGCCGACCACGGCGTTTCCGTGGCCCAGAAGGTCACCTACCTGGTAACGGGCGCCTGGCAGCCGAACGCCAACGAACACAGCTAGCAGCCAAGCAGCGCTTACGACGGCGGGGCGGGGCCCCGGGGGGGGCCCGCCCCCCGGGGGGTTTTTTTGTTTAAGCCCAACCCCAGGGCCGGGGGTGGAACCCCCCCGAGGGGCGGTGGGGCGGCGGGGGGGGCA
>NZ_JBWCCJ010000016.1:0-30280 GCF_056279405.1 Pseudarthrobacter sp. TE3704 | reverse complement strand
CGACACGGGCCCACTGCTCATCGGTAAAAATCTGGAAACGCGACACCAGCCCAGTTAATCAACCGAACACCGCCCATTTAGGAGACACGCCCTAGTGGTCCGCGCCCAGCGTCATCGCTCCGCCGTATGTTCGCGCTAGCCGGCCTTGGCGAATTCAGCGGGGCCGGGTCGCTGCGGATGGTGGACGCCACAAGCTCGAACTTGGCGGACAGCTCCTCCACGCATGCCCGACCAGTTTAGGCGGGGCATGACCGTCCGCTACAGATTGAGCCGGAACGCCCACAGCAACATGTCCTCGCCCGGAACGTACCAGTCCCGCTCCGGCGCCCGGCGGAAGCCCAGGGACTCGTACAAAGCGTGTGCACGCTCCATGAAAGTGGCGCTGGTGATGCTGATCGCCTCGATGCCCGGCAACTGCCGGGCATGCTCCACGATCTCACGCACCACGGCACGGCCGACGCCGCCGCCCTGGCACGCCGGGTCCACCGCCAGCATCCGGAACTCCATCTCCCCATCCAAGGCGATCTCGCTGTACGGCTGGCCGGCGAACGTCAGCGTTACCGCCGCCACCACCTTGCCGGCGGCCTCCGCCACCCACACCTGCGCATGCTCGGCGCGGTGCTCCACGTCCTCCAGCACGCTCATGTACGGGTGATCGGCGGAGAAGTGCCCGGCCCGGAGGTACGCCTCGCGGGTGATGCGCCGGACCTCCGGAAACTCTGCTGGCACTGCCCGCCTGAACGCGATACTCACCGCGCACCCTCGGCTACTGCAGCGCGCTCGACGTAGTAGCCCAGCTGTGCTAGATCCGGCTGCGACGACGGAACGCCGACAGCATCCCCTCCCACCGCGTTGGCAACCGCCAGAGCGTGGGCATAGTCCAGCCCCTGCCAAAGCGCCAGAACCAGGGCCGCGCAGAACGCATCACCCGCACCTACAGTGTTCGCGACCGTTACGGCAGCCGACGGCGCCTCGGCCACCTTTCGGCCGTGCTCGAACATCGCCGAACCGTCCCCGCCGTACGTCACCGCCACCAGTTTGGCCGAGGCGAGGGCAGGGATCAGGGCGTACTCGCTCTCGTTGACGATCACCAGGTCGCAGCGTTCCAGCAGTTCCGCCGGCAGGTCCATGGCCGGAGCAGCGTTCAGCACCAAGTACCCGCTGTGCCGCCGGGCCGCCTCCAGCACCACGGGCAGGCCTACCTCAAGCTGGCACAGCACCGTCTCCTCCGGCTCGAAGTTCACGCCATCGAGCGAGAGATGCGAGTTGGCGCCCGGGCACACGACGATCTGGTTCTCGCCCTCGCGGTCCACCACGATAAGGGCCGTCCCGGTCGGCTCCGGCAGGACAGCAACGTCAGCGGTGTCCACGCCGGCATCCGCCAGCGCGGACAGCATCCGCTGCCCCTGTGCATCACTGCCCACAGCGCCGATCATCCGGGCACTGCCGCCCAGCCGTGCAGCTGCCGCTGCCTGGTTGGCGCCCTTGCCGCCGGGCTGCTCGGACAGCACCGCGCCGCCGATGGTTTCGCCCGCGGTGGGCAGCCGCTCGGCGGTGGCGATCAGGTCCAGGTTGATGCTGCCGACAACGGTGACGGCAGGAGGTCGAGTGCTCATGGGAAGTCCTAACGGGGGTGGGGCCGGAAGCGGCCGGATTGAGAAATAGTGTAGACCATGGTTGTACTTGTGCGTCATACATGGTTGTATAACAACTCACATCCCAAGCGCAGGATCCGCCTGCAGAACAAAGGAGTTTGATGTGAACACCCCAACCCCGGCGGCCGCCGCGCCTTCCGCGGAAGCCGCCTCCGCCGTCGTACTTCCCGACGAAACCAAATTCGCCGGCCGCCGCGCCGCCCTGCTGATCTCCACCCTGCTGCTCGGCGTGCTGTCCTTCCAGCTCAACGCCAGCATGGTCACCCCCGCACTGCCGCAGATCGCCGCCGAGTTCGGCCAGGGCGCCGACAGCGCCGCCCCCGTCCAGTCCATGTTCTTCCTGGCCGGCGCCATCGCCGGGCCCGTGATCGGCCGGTGGAGCGACTTCATCGGCCGCCGCGCCGCCCTGCTCCTGGTCCTCGGGATCATGGGCGCCGGCACCGTCCTCTGCATCACCGCCCCCACCCTGCCGCTGCTGGTCACCGGCCGGTTCCTGCAGGGCGTCTCCAGCGCCGTCTTCGCCCTCGCCTACATCGTGCTCAGCGAAAACCTGCACGCCAAAGTCTTCGGCACCTCCGTGGGCATCATCGCCGCCATCAACGGGGGAGTGGGCGGCGTGGACGGCTACGTGGGCGGGCTCATGGCCGAGACCCTCGGCTTCCGGTCCATCTTCGTCGTCGTCCTGGTCCTCACCGCCATCGCCGCCGCCTGCATCATTAAAATCGTCCCGGCCGGACGGCCCCAAGGCGTGCGCGGCGCCATGGACTGGTGGGGCGCCGGCTCCCTCTCGCTGTTCCTGGTGTTCACCACCTACTTCGTCTCCGGCGGCTCGGCCGCCGGCTGGACCGCACCCGGCACCCTGACCCTGCTGGCCGGCACCGTGGCGTCCTTCGCCGCCTTCTGGATCATCGAGAAACGCCGCAGCCACCCGCTGATCGCCGTCCACCACCTGCGCTCCCGCCAGGTCTGGCCGGTCATCGCCACCACCGTCCTCACCCTGGCCGGCATCTTCGCCATCATCAACTTCACCGTGGTGCTGCTCAGCCAGGACCCCGACGGCGGCTTCGGGCTCACCGCCTCCATTTCGGCGCTGCTGTTCCTCACCCCCGCCGCTTTGATTGGGGTGTTTGCCGCGCCTTTGGCGGGATGGCTGGCCGACCGCCGCGGCTGGATCAAGACCCTCCGGTTCGGCACGGGGCTCAGCCTGGCCTGCGCCATCGCCGCCGCCACCTTCTCGGACAACCAGATTGCGGTGCTGATCGCCGTCGCGGCCCTGGGCATCTTCTACAACGGCTTCTTCCTCACCGCCATCAACGGACTCTCGGTGCTCCTCTCACCCAAGGAAGCCCCGGCTGCCCTGCCCGGCATCAACGGTGCCTCCTTCGGCATCGGGGCGAGCCTCGGCGTCGTCCTCGTGGCGCCGTTCGCCGCCCAGGCTACCGCCGCCGGGTACGCCACCGCCCTCTGGATCTCGGTGGCCATCACGGCGGCCGCGTTCATCGTCAGCCTCTTCGTCGCCGCCCCCAAGGGCGAGACCGTCTAACCCCCTTTTACTGTAGGAGAACCACCATGACCACGCCCTCCCCGTTCTACCTGGACTGCGACACCGGCATTGACGACGCACTCGCCCTCGCCTACCTGCTGGCCACGCCTCTTGCTGACGTGGTCGGGATCGGGACCGTCAGCGGCAACGTCAGCGCCGCCGTTGGCGCCCGCAACACCCTGGACCTGCTGGCGCTTGCCGGATCTGATGATGTGCCGGTGGCTCTTGGTGCGCACGCCCCCCTCTTTGGCTCGTTTGGGGGCGGGGCGCCATGGGTGCACGGCGAGAACGGGATCGGCGGGGTAACGCTTACGACGGCGGCTGCTTCCGTTGTGTCCGAGAGCGCGGCTGAGATGCTGGTGCGGTTGGCGCGTACGTACCCTGGCACGTTGAAGGTGCTGGCCATCGGGCCGGTGACCAACATCGCCGAGGCGCTGCGGCTGGAGCCTTCGTTGCCGTCTTTGGTGGAGTCGGTCACGGTGATGGGCGGGGCGGCCCTGGCTCCCGGGAACATCACCCCGGTGGCCGAGGCCAACATCTTCAACGACCCCGAGGCCGCCGCCCTGGTGCTGGCCGCCGACTGGGACGTGACCCTCGTGCCGCTGGACGTGACCATGAATTGCGTTCTGGAGGAGACACACCGGCAGTCGCTGCTGGCGTCTTCTTCGCCTGTGCCTCAGGTGCTGGGGGAGATGCTGGGCTACTACTTCCGGTTCTACGAGGACATCTACGGCCGCCCCTGCTCTGCCATGCACGACCCGCTGGCGGCGGCGCTCGCGGTGGGTGCTGTTAAGGCTGCTGTTGCACCCGTGGTGCGCGCCGCCGTCGACACCTCCGACGGGCCGGGCCGCGGCCAGACCATCTGCGACCTCCGGGGGCTGTATGCGGGCTATCCTCCGGTTGCGGGCGCGCGGTGCCGCCTGGTGCTCTCGCTCGAGGAGGAATTCGCGCCGCACCTGGTGGAGACGCTGCTTTCCCCGGTGGTTGAGCCTCTCGAAACCGAGCCTGTTGAAACCACGACGGCGGGACTCGCCTCAGCCGGGGCCGTCGCCTGACGCAGGGCAACCCGCTTCAGCCCGACAAGAACGCCCGGCGGGACTTTCTCGCCGGGCGTTTGCTGTGTGCAGTGGCGCTAGCGTCGCTGGGCGACCAGCACGAATGCGCACGAGGCCAGCACGCCGGTGAGGGCGAAGATGAGCATCCCGGTGAACGTTCCTCCGCCTGACTGGATCAGTGCCCCGCTGACAATCGGGCCGATGGAGAAGCCGGTGCCGATCATCAGGTTGGTGGTGTTCATCAGGTGTCCGCCGCTTGAGAGGGAGGACAGCGTGGACAGCAGGTACGGCAGGATGAAGGTCCAGGCGAACTTGAAGATCACGGCGGCGACGGCGAACCGGATCAGGGCCGGTGCGCCGAAGAGCAGCGCGATGCTGAGAGCCATGCCTGCGTAGCCGGCCACCAGGTAGAGCCTTCGGCGGGGTGTCTCACCGAGGGCAGTTGCAACGAGGGCCGAGAGGATCCCGGCAACAGTTGCCACGGAAAGGACAAGACTGGTGGCGGAAAGATCGATCCCGGAGCCTGCCGGAATCTGGGCGATGAATGACCAGACTCCACTGAGCGCGACGTAGAAGAGCAGTACAGCGGCCAGGCCTGCGGCTGCCTTGAGGGCCGGAACGCGTTCAGGTGCCCCTGCCCGGGCGGAAACGGGGGCTGCGGTCCGCAGGGCTTCCCCGTCGATGCGGTTGACCACCAGGAGGCACAGCACGGCGAGTCCGGCAAGGGTCCAGTAGATTGCTGCAACTCCGGCTGACGCGAACAGTGCGGGGAAGACCGCCAGGATCAGGGCGCCCATGGCCAATTGGAATACGACGAATATTCCGAACGCGCGGCTGGGGTTGGAGGTCTTGCCGCTCAGCGTCAGGATGATGACGGTGATGGAACCGGCCGCGAGGCTGGTCACCACCCGGGCGATCATCAGGAGGCCGAAGTCGTCCAGGAATCCGGAGACTACGTTTCCGGCAATGACCACGGCCGTGAAGATGTAGCTTGCGGTTCTCAGGTTCATGCGTCGGAGCCACAGGTAGGCTGGGACCGTTGCCAGGCTGAAGGCTCCCAGCTCCAACGAAAAGAGCGTTCCCACCTGGACCGGGGTCAGGGCGAACTGCTCGATGAGTTTGCCCGCGATGACCGGGGCGATCAGCAGGACGGTGTAGAGGACGGCACTGAAGACGGCGATGTACGTGTAGGTCCCCTTGTCCGAGGCGACGCGTGCCGGGGCGGCTGGTGCTGTGGTTGTCATGGTCATGTCTTTCGGGCAGGACGAAGCGGCGCAGGCCGCCGTCGGCGGAAAAATAGTGGTGATGGTGCGTGGGGGCCTTATTAGTCCCGGGGTGAACCGGCGCCTGTCAGGCGTGCAGCGTTGCGCTTCCCCTCGGACCGCTGGCCGCTCGTGCCGAGGCCCCGGCGTCGAAGACCTTGCGTCCCGCGAACCAGGTCTGGCGGGTTGTGATGTGCGGGATTTTCTCCAGGTCGATCTCATGCGGGTTGTCGCTCAGGACGACGAAATCCGCGGATTTTCCCGGTGCCAGCGAGCCGGCGACGTCGTCCAGGCCCATGGCCTGGGCAGAGTTTGTGGTGTAGATACTGATGGCTTCGGCCAGGGTGATGGCCTGTTCGGGCCAGAGGGTGCCGGGGAATTGTCCCGTTGGGTCCTTTCGGGTGACGAGGCCGTAGATTCCTTCCCAGGCGTTGGGTGAAACGCTGACCGGCCAGTCTGAACCGCCGGCAATGCGGGCGCCCGCGTCCAGCAGGGAGCGGTTGGGCTGCATTTTCGACGCCCTTTCCGCTGGGAGGACTGTGGCGATTGCGTCCGGGATAACGCCGGGGAACCACAGCGCGGGCGAGATGTCTGCGGTGACGTCCAGTTCGGCGAACCGGGGGATGTCCTGTTCATGGACAAACTGGCCGTGGGCGATGTGGTACTTCGGCTCTTTGTACCCGGCTGCACGGACCTTGGCGACAGTGTCGAGGACGAGCCGGACTGAAGCGTCACCGGTGCAGTGGATTTTCGCGGAGATTCCACGTTCTGCTGTGCTCATGAGCCAGTGCTCAAGTTCCGCGGCAGGCATGGTGGTGCCGCCGCAGTGGCACTCCGGGAAGCCGACGCCGGACAGGTACGGTTCGATGAACGCGGCCGTCCTGGCCGGCGGCACCCCGTCGAGGAAGATCTTGATGAAGTCCGGCCGATGGTGCTCGGACCGTGTCTCGTCGCGGTGGGCGATGATGCCCTCACCAAGGGGAGTGGTGCCGAAGATGAAGTCATTCGCCTGCATGGAGGTAACCACCCGCGCGAGCAGTCCGCCGGAGTCGTCGAGCGCTTTCAGTGCCTGCAGCAGCTGGAGGGATGCCGCGGCGTCCTGGAATCCCGTGATGCCATAGGAGTGGAGAATTTCGATTCCCCGCGCTGCGGCCCGGGCCAGGTCCCGGGTGGAAAGGGGCTGAAGCCGCGCCAGGGTCTGCTCCACCAGGACGCCTCCGGCCTCGATGAGGACACCGGTGGTACGCCCTGAGGCGTCCCGCATGATCTGGCCGCCCTCGGGATCGGGCGTGCCGTCGTCGATGCCGGCCAGTTCCAGGGCGCGGGAGTTTGCCCACCTGTTGTGTTTGCTGTCGTCCTTGAGGAGGGCGGGCCGTCCGCCGGTTGCCGCATCGAACCGGGCCAGAGCACCCGAGGTATTGAGTTCGGAGAGGAGCCCCGAACCCCAACTGCCCCCGACAATCCACTTGTCCGGCGCCAGCCGTTCGGCATACTCGCTGACGGCGCTGAGGAGCTCATCCAGCGACTTGGTGGGGGCTTCGTTCAGCTCAAACAAGTCCATTTGCCCGGCGAGCATGTGGTGGTTGTGGACATCCAGCAGTCCTGGCATGACATAGGCGCCGTCAAGGTCGATGGTGGTAGTTCCCGGACCGGCTGCAGCCTCCGCATCCAGACCGAAGGAGTGCACCTTCCCGGCTTTAACGGCGAGCGACGTGACGCGCGGATGTTCTTGGTGCAGGGTGTCGATGACACCGTTGATCAAAAGCAGGTCAGCTTGGTTATTCATATCCTCGGCCCCTAAAGGTGTGGTGGATCACAACACTAGGGTGCAGGCCATTTGATGTATTGATTTTCCGTGCACTGCTCTTGGAAATCCCGGCAGGGAGCCGGCTTGGGGGCAAAGACTTGGCCTCCTGTCCGGCACTGGCTCTGCCTAAGCCGGTCCGCCTTCATGCTGCGGCAGGTTCTTCTGCCCGTGCCCAATGCCGCCGGAGCTCCTTGGCCAGGCGCTCAGGTTCCACCCGGTGCGGCGTATCAAGGTGGTGGCGCCGCGGGAACACCTCCAGGTGGAAATCGGGAAAGAAGACCCTGGCCAGCCGGGCCGCAATATCTCCGTAGGCATCCGGGTGGCTCAGGCCGCCCAGGGCGAAGAACACCGGCTGGCTGAAGGCGGCCAGCCGCGACCTGTCCAGGTCATCGGTCCGGAATGCCTCCAAGAACGCGCGGATCCCCGCCGGCCGTTTGGCCATCCACGAGGGCTGGGGTCCCGGCGGTGGAGGAGGAAGGACGACGCCGGGCCTCACCTGCAGCTGCATGAAGGCCGGCATGAGCTGCTCGGCAGGAAGCGCACGCAGCTGCTCATATTCTTTTTGGTGTTGCCGGTATCCCGGACTCTAGTCCCAGGTGCCGGCCCACGGCGGCTCCAGCAGGGCCAGGCTCTGCAGCCGCTCCGGATATTTGGCGGTGAACGCGAGTGCAGCGGCGCCGCCACCGGAATAGCCAACCAGGTGGAACGTGTCCCAGCGGCGGGCGTCGGCCTCGCGCAGGACAAGGTCCACTTCGGTGTCCAGGTTCCAGCCTGGAGGTGGATTGTCCTCGGCGTACAGCTCCAAGTCCTTGGCGACGGCGTCCACGCTGGACCCTAAAACCTCCAGCAGCTTCCCGTATGCGGCGTCAACAGGCAGGACGGCTCCCGGCAGCAGGATGACTCGAAATGGCGCCATAAAAGATACGTTTCCTTGTTGTAGCCCAGCCCGCAGTGAGTGAATATTAGCGATCGTGTATCGCTCCGTCTACCAGTTATGCGTTGCTCTTCCAACTACAGCGTCTCGGGAATCGGGCGTCCCGGGAACAGCGTCGAGTACTGTTTCCGGTACATCCGGCGCCCGATGAGCCGGTAGGCAAGCCGGACCGGCGCGGGGATCTCCTTGAACAGTTCCTTCCGGTCCGCTGGCGGGTTCGTGGCCAGCACCATCCCGAGGTAGCCCACCAGGAACTTATTGCTGACCTGGCTGCTCCCATGCTCCGCGGCTGCCTTCAGTTCCTCCTGGGTCATCACCCGGTCGACGGCGGGCATCACCTCGGTAACCTCACGCCGCAGATGTTCGTTGAGGACGGAGGACAGGTCCTCGTAGCGCTCGGCAAGTTCATTGCCGGTTTCCGCGTCCGCCGTTTCCATCCAACGCAGGCGGATGGGCCCGATCTCCTCCAGCCGCTGGGTGACCTGGCGGTGCTGCTCAAGCATCTGCCCCACGTGCAAGGCGCACGCCGGTGCCCTTTCCTTCAGCTGCGGGTACATGAGCTCGTCCTCGCCCTCATGATGAATGTGGAGCAGTTTGTCGAAGTTCCCCAGCACTTCGCCAACGTAGGACGCGCGGGCAGTATCGCCAGGGTCGGCGGAACGAACCAGGCCAGGCGCCTCGCTGTATGCCCACAGGAAGACGCGGTGGATGCGCCGCATGGACGCCGACCCAGTGCACAGGACCGGCCCCGGTGGCACGGGGGCCGCGGCCTCGCCGGGCTGCATGGTGAAGAAGTCGGTCATGGGTAGCCCCTTACGGTCGTCGTCCGAGACCGGGACCTCTCCCCGCCAGCATCGTAACGACTGCCCTTGTGCCGCACAATCCAATGCCTCTCCCTCCGGTGGGATTAGGTAGGGGAGTTTGCGGGTTTCCCCTACCCAGCCGGGTGCCGGTTGGAGCAAGATGACCCTCATGAAAAAGATCTTTGGTGCCGGTTTCGCGGCGGCAGTGTTGGCGTTTGGGGCAATCAACTCGGCCGTTGTGGGTAACGCGGCTCCTGATCCGTCTCATGTGGCGGGGCAAATCATGGTCAAGTTCCGCGACAAGGCTGGTGCAGCCGGTGCACTGCGCCAGCATGGCCTCTATGAGGGTCCTGCTATCGGGGACACCGGCGCACACCTCATCAAAGTGCCCGAAGGCAAGGAACTTCAGCTCGTCCAGGCGTTGAGCCGAAATCCCGTGGTCGAGTACGCCGAGCTGGACCTGGTGGTCACTGCCGCTACCGCTGACCAGTACTTCGGCCATCAGTACGCGCTGGAAAACACCGGTCAGCCTATTAAGAACACCGTCAACAAGCTCGTCATGGCTGGTGGTACAGCAGACGCGGACGTGGACGCTGTAGAAGCGTGGAGCGTCACCACCGGTAGTGGCGTCAAAGTCGCTGTGCTCGACTCAGGTGTGGCAGCCGACAACCCGGACATCAACCCGAATGTTGTTGACCGGGCAAACTTCAGCAGTTCTGCCACACGGGGTAAGGACCAGGTCGCCGAGGACTATTACGGTCACGGCACGCATGTGGCAGGTATTGTTGCCGCTACCGCTGACAACGGTATTGGTGTTGCAGGTGTATGTCGGGGATGCACGATCCTCGCTGGCAAGGTGCTCAGCGACACCGGGATGGGATCCACCTCGGCCCTTGCAAACGGAATCAACTGGGCGGTCAACAGGGGTGCAAAGGTCATCAACATAAGTCTCGTCGTGGGAGCGTCAGTAACCCTCGAAACCGCTGTAAACAATGCCTGGAACGCTGGTGTGGTGCTTGTTGCAGCCGCAGGAAACGGCGGTAACGAAAACATCTTCTATCCCGCTGCATATCCCAACGTCATCGCCGTCGGCGCCACAGACAACAACGACAAGAAGGCATCGTTCTCCACCTTTGGAAACAGCTGGGTGGACGTGGCAGCGCCCGGTGTCAACGTTTACTCGACGTTCCCGAACCACAGGTTTGCCCTTGCGAGCACTTACAACCGCTCTCAGGGGTACGACGTTGGCAACGGCACGTCAATGTCTGCACCCATCGTTGCTGCCACCGCCGCACTCGTCTGGAGCATCAATCCTGCTGCAAGCCCGCAGTTGGTGCGAGAAAAGGTCGAATTAACCTCCGAGAAGAAGCCCGGCCAAGAGACCGACTGGAAATATGGCAGGGTCAATGCCTGCGACGCGGTTGGTTGTCCACGACCCTAGGACTGCAGCGACTGCATCACCGATAGGTGGCCGGCCCTGGCAGCGATGAGGCACTTCGCGAGGTAGAAGGGCTGGTTGCCGTACCTGACGTACTGGGTGAGGACCAGCACGGGATCGGACGGGCGCAGGTCCAGCAGCTTCGCGCGGCTGGGCCCCACCTGGCTGAGACTGATCTGGCACTCGCCGGGCCCGGGCAGCCGGCCCAGCTGGTTGTTGAGCGCGGCAAGCAAGGTGGCGCCGCCGTCGTCCTCTATGTCCAGGGGCGCGGCAGCGTCCTTGCCGAGGCTGACGGGCTGGGCGGAGATGTTTTCCTGCAGGTGGGCGATGGCCTCGCCGTCGCGGATCAGGACCGATTCCCAAAGCCAACAGTCGGTGCCGGGTTCGACGCCGACGCCGGGGGCGGCGAACTCGGACGCGGGCTGGCGCACCACCTGGATGCGCTTGACCTCGAGCTGCTGCCCGGGGCTGCCGAGGACTTCCTCGAAGGGGCGGATGCGTTCGATGCCGATGCGGGGGAGCGTGTCCGAGACGAAACGTCCGACGCCGCGCCTCGCCCTGATGAGGCCGTCCTCCTCGAGCAGCATGAGGGCTTCGCGGACCACGGTGCGGCTGACTTTCATGTCGGTGCCGAGTTCGGTTTCGGTGGGGATCATGGAGCCGGGCGTGAGGAGGCCGTTGCGGATGGCCTCGGCGATCCGGGAGTACACCGCGACGCGGAGGGGTGAGCCGGGCTGGGCGGCCACCGGCTGGGACAGGAACCGGGCGGCGTCCTGGTGCACGTTATGCCTCGCTTTACTGGGGGAGTTCCAGCTTAACAAGTGCTACCCGTTTGTTGGACAACTGTCGCGTCCGGTGCACTATTTAGGCCTCCGCGAGCACAATCGGCTGGTGGTAGCCGCTGACGGCAGGCATCAACCAATGCGCGGCCCGGAACCCGGCCACCATCAGCAGATCGTCAAGTTTCGCTCGGGTCAGGGCACGGTAGCGGGTGGTGGCAGAGCGCGCATGCCATGACCCGGCCGCGTCTTCGGTGAAGGTGAACAGCTCGATGTCCACGTACTCCGAGTCTTCGGACCACCGCCAGGATTGACCCGATCCATGCCGGGACCCGGCTTTGCCGTGGACCGAGATCGGCATGCCGCCGGGGCGGGTGAGCCGCAACGCGTCGTAGTCGCGGAGGGAGATAAGGAAAAGCCCGCCCGGCCGCAGGCATGCACGGATACTGCCGAGGGCACGCTGCAGGTGCTCGTCGGTGAGCAGGTGTGGGAGGGCGTTGTCGCAGCTGATGACCACATCGAAGGTCCCGTCGACATGGTCACGAACGTCGCGGACGTCGGAGACCGTGAAGTCGACGACAATTCCCCTCGCGGCGGCCTCCACCCGGGCCCGGGCGCCTGCCGCTTTGCTCACGTCTGTTGCTGTCACGTCATACCCAAGCGTCGCCGGCGGCAGGGCCTGGGTTCCGATGCCGCAGGTGCAGTCCAGCAGGCGCCCCCGGGTGATTCCGTGCTGGGCGAGGATGCCGGCGATGACCCGCCCGTGCCACTGCGCCGCTGACCACCAGTCGCCGAAGAGCAGGTGATACTCAGACGCGAGGGCGTTATAGAACTCCTCCGGGGTAGCCATGCCTGCAGCCCCCGCATTCTCAGCCTGCTGCCCAGATGGACTGGCCGGGGGCGTCAGGTGCCCCGGTTTTCTGCCAGCACCCGGCCCAGGGTTTTGAGGTTGCCACGGAGCGACCGGCCCAGCAGCCGGTTTACCAGTGGATCGGGCAGCCGGCCCAGGAGGCCGTCCATGGCGCCGGTCTCAAGCCGCTCCGTGACGCGTGTGCCGCCGTCGGCCGGTTCCAAGGTGAATGTCGCAGTTACGTCGCGCTTACCTTCGACCGAGCGGGACACCATCCGCCGGGGCGGCTCAAATTCGGTGAACTCGACCAACCAGTCGAACTGCTGGCCCATATAGCGGGTGGTTCCGCGGCCTCGCGTTCCCAATCCTGGGGGGCCGTCCCCAACCTGCCCGGACGCAGTGACGAAGGCATCGTAGGCCGAAAGGTTCTCGAAATTCGCCAGGAAATCGAAGACCTCCTGCGGCGGACGGGCAATGGTGACGCTTTCTTGTACTCCAGGCATGGAACTCTCCTTTGAAGCCCTTAGATACAAGATACTGCTTCCTTCAGGCATTGTCACTACTTTTGTAGTAGGGATTTCGGGTACCCCCAATATCGGCCCAAGGCGTAGACCAGATGCCTGGCCGCGGCGTCAGTTACCGGCATCCCTGCTCCCAGGGCAGGTCCTCGGCAGCAGTGCCAGGTCGACCACCTCCAACGGCGGCTCCTTCCCGAGGACTGCTGACAGGCACGGGCGTTACATGTAACGTAAGGGGTATGAGCGTTAGGGACCGTGTTGCGAGGCACAGGATGGCAATGCGGGAGCGGGGATTCCGCCAGATCCAGATGTGGGTGCCCGATGCTCGTACCGCCGAGTTTAAGCGTGAGGCTCAACGTCAGGCCCGCGCAGTAGCCGCGTCTGACCGTGCAACGGACGACCAGGATTTTGTCGATCAGATTTCAGAAGACTGGCCGGAGTGAACCGCGGCGAGTTGTGGACAGTCTCCGGCGGAACCTATGCCCAGAAGCCACGCCCCGCACTCATCATTCAGGACGATCTCTTTGGGGAGTCGGAGTCTGTCACCCTTCTACCCCTGACATCTCACCTCACGGATGCTCCGTTGCTCAGGTTGACCGTTGAACCCGGCCAACTAAACGGCCTGGACCGCGTCAGCCAGATCATGGTGGACAAGCTCACAACCGTGCGCCGCGCCAATCTGGGACACCGGATAGGCCGGGTGGATTCCGAAGCGATGGTGGCTGTTGAGCAATCGCTCGCGGTATTTCTGGGCCTGGCGCATTGACCTCAGGCTGACAGCGAGGACATGTATGCCGCTCCTGCTCCACGATGTCCGATCCTGACCATCAAGATCGAGTTGCAACGATGGACGTCCCAGGGGCAGTGACGCCAAGCTTCTCCAGTGCCCAGTCCCACCTGATCAGCTCCTGTTCAAGGCGAACGTTGGTTCCATAGGCATTGCTGCCGAGAGCCTCGTAGACCTTGTGTTCCTCAGGGGTCAGCCGGGTCAATGTAGCCTTCGACGGCGATGGCTCCTGGCCCCATGCATCCCGGTGCTCCAGCAGTGTCTCTTCCTCCATCAGAAGGCTCACTACGTGCGGATGGACACCGCGCAGTTGGTCGAGGATCCGGAAACCATGGGTATCCAAATCTCCCCAGTACATGACGTGACAATCACGCAGCCAGGTGGCGTCTCGCAGCGACGAAAACCCGTACCCGCCGCCGTAGACAGCCACAGCTCCCGGCCGTTCCGGCAACGCCAGGAAGTTCACCAGGTTCTCGGTCATCAGTACAGCTTTCACCGGAAGATTCAGCGTGCAAAAGGCCTCCGCCGTGACCGTCACATCACGCACATCGCCCAGTAGCGACAGGCCAGGGTCGAGCATCCGGAACCTCACCAGCTCCGGCGGATGCAGGAAGCCATGCCTCGCGGCGAAGCGGGCGGCAGGTGTCCGGGTCATCGGCTGCCCGAGCAAGGACCCTGGTTCCGCCGGGGTCTCTGCAACGCTGTCCTCAGTGGACTCATCAACGGGGAGCGCCGCTGGCCGCAGTGCCTCCAGCAGCTCATCCACCACCTTCCGATGGTTCTCGATGAACTTGGTGTGCACTCCCGGGAGGCTCAACTGCCGGACGTAAACCCCGGGTTTGGGATTGTCGCGGAGCCACAGCCCTACGCGTGCGGCCGTCAACGCATTGGTCCCAAGCTCCAGCAGCTTGAGCGGGCGCCGCAGCGCCCAGGGGGTGAACGCGGAGTCCAAGGCGGCCAGACCGGAGGCAAGTTCAACGCATTTGGCTGCGTCCTTAGCTTTCCCAACAAACGCAATTTCGTCATTGGCGGATGCGAACACGGCGGCAGCGGGCAGCTGGTTGGAACCGACTGTCGTGCGGCCCACCTCCGTTGTCTCCAACGTGAACGGTCCGACGGCGGCATTCAGCTCAGCCGCCCATGCACGCGCCGCCGCATAATCGCGCAGGAGGCCTGCCGCCGTCGGACGCTTTAGAGGACGACGGCGGGGGTACAGTCCGCTGGGTTCCAGCAGCTCGCGCAGCAACGCGCCGCTGCCCCAGGCCTTCAGCGACTGCGCCCGCAGGTCTGCCAGCGTGGTCCAGCCTTGGGCTTTGCCCGCTGAGCCCTCAACCGGCACGGCGGTCCCGCTCGTCACGGTACTCCTGGATGGTCATGTTCCGCAGCTGGGAATCGTTGCCGTTGGTGTTGGCCACGAAGCCCACGTGTGCCACGAACGGTTCGATCACGTGGATCTTCTGCAGCGGCGTGACGATCAGGAGCTGGAGCTTCATCCGCTGGAACAGCTCCAGGCCGTACCGCGCCGACTCGTCGGAGCCACGGCCGAACGCCTCGTCGATCACCACAAACCGGAAGCTGCGGCCCTTGCCGGATGCCTTTCCCAGGCTGGCGCCTGTGCCCTGCCCCGCTCCCAGCCCGAACTGGAACGCCAGCGCCGCCGCCAGGATGGTGTACGCCAGCTTCTCCTTCTGCCCGCCGGACTTGCCGCCGGAATCCGTGAAGTGCTCGAATTCCTCGCCGGTCTCCGTCCACTTCTCGGACGCGGAGAACGTGAACCAGTTCCGCACATCGGTGACCTTGGCCGTCCACCGCTCGTCCAAGTTGGTGAAACCGTCCCGCCCGCGGAACCGTTCGATCAGCCGCTCCACCTGCAGGTACCTCTGCTCCGAGTACTGGTCCTCGTCGCCGATGGTGCCCTCTGAACACGCCCGCAGGTCCGTCCCGAACTGCCGCACATCAAGGTCCGAGCTGTTCTGGTGCTCCAGCTGGATGTGCCGGCCGCGGTTGTACTCGATGGTGGCAAGCGACCGGTTGATCTCAGCGATCCGGTTGACGATGTCCTGCCGGCGGCTGTCCAGGAACGCGTTGAAGGCCACCACCTCGTGGATGGTGTTCTGGTTCAGGGACTCCTTGAAGTGGGCTTCAAACTTGGGCAGGTCGTTCTTCTCCAGCTGGTCCAGCAGCCGTTCGTAGTCGACGGCGGCGTCCAGCGATGCGTCGATGTCCGTGGTCTCGGTGGGGTACTTGTTCCGGAAGTCGGCCATCAGCCGCACCGTGCCGGCCTCGGCCGTGGCCAGCCGTTTGGACAGCGCGTCGATGGTGGCGGTGAGACCGGACCGGACGGTGCTTTCAACCGCCGCCGTGTTCTTATAGGTGAGCACCTTCTCCTCCGACGTTGCGGCGGTGAGGCCGGCGACGGACGCCAGCAGCCCGGCGTCGTCCGTCAGCGGCTGATCCTGCAGCAGGTCACGGCATTCGGCGATGGCCTCCGCGATGTCCCTGGCGTCCTTCTCGTTCGCGCCCAGCCGCTGCTGGAGCTTGCCGGACCGCTCTTCGAGGCGCTGCAGGTCTGTTTTTAGCGCAGCTTCCTTGGCCGCCAGGTCCTGCAGGACGTTGCTGGTGGATTCCAGGGCGCGGCGCTCCTCCTTAAGCTCCTCGACCCGCCGGGCAGTGTCCTGCCAGTTGAGCTCGGCGAATCCGGACACAGACCGCACAATGCCGAGCTGCTGGTTCTTCCGGCCGATGCCACCCAGCTGCCCGTCGACCTTGGCAAGCTGCGCCTCCGCCACCTGGAGCTGGCCCTTGACCTCGTCCAGCTCGGCCAGGAAGCCGTTGATCTTGTCCTGGTTGTCCCAGCCCAGGACGTAGTTCCGCCGGTCCCGGAGGTCCTTGCGGTCGTCCTTTTCGTGCCGGCCGCGGCCGCCCTTCAGCTGTCCGTTGGCGGTCAGCGCCTTGGGATGGCGGCGGAAATCCGCCAGGGTGTCGCAGCAGACGTAGTCGAACCTGCTGGCCAGCTCGTCCATCAGGAAATCGCGGAAGGGGGTGCCCTGCTTGATGGCGATCTTGGCGGCCAGCGTCCCCGGGTCTGCGGGCCTGGGGGAGTGCGAGTCGCCGATCCGAAGGTAGACCAGCCTGCCCTTGAGATTGTTGGAATCCACCCAGCTGCTGACGGCGGCGTAGTGCTCTGACGGCACCAGCAGGGACAACGCGAAGCCATGCAGCGTGCGCTCGGCGGCGCCTTCCCAGGCGGCTTCGCCGTCGCGGACCTTCAGCAGCTCGCCGGCGAACGGCAGTTCCTTCTCCGGGACCCCGGTTCCCTCGCACAGCCGGCGGCGGATCTCCAGCTGCTGCAGCGGCAGTAGGTTCCGCCGGGACTGAAGGCTGGTGAGTTCGGTTTTGAGGTCGGTGGCGCGTCCGGTGAGGACGGTGCGCGTCATGGTCAGTTCGGTGCGGTCCTCCTGGAGCCCGCTGTACTGCTCGGCCAGCCCCGATTCGACGGCGGCCAGCCGGTCCCGGTTGGCGTCGAACAGCACCCTGTCCTCCGGCGGGCGCAGGCCCAGCTCCGCGGCGGCTGCTGCATAGGTCTGGTAGCGGGCACGTTGCGCGCCGGCCTCGGTGGTCAGTCTGGCCACGTCCGCCTCGATGGCGGCAAGCCGGCCGCCGCCGTTGCTGCGGATGTCCTCCACCACGGCATTGATCTGGTGCCGGAGATCCTCGGTGCGGGCAGTGAGGGAAGCGGCTTCTTCTTCCAGCCGTTTGCCGGTGCTTTCCAGTTCCGCCGCGTGTTCCAGGCTCAGGACCAGGCGCTGGTTAGTGAACCAGGGATGCAGCTGGTCGCGCTGGGCACGGGCCAGTTCGTCCTCGGCAGTCAGCGCGGCATGCCTGGCGGCGCCTTCGCGGATGGGCGTCAGCAGACTGATCTGGTCCTTTGCGCGCAGCACGGCGCCGTGGGCTTTCTTGAGGTCGTCGAAGTGGCTGATCAGCTTGCTGATGCGGGCTTCGACGTCATCCTCGTCCAGCATGTTGGTGCGCACGAAGGAGGTGATGTTCTCCACCTGCTTCATGGACACCGTACGGTGGAACAGCTCCATTGCCTGGTTTCCGCTGATGCCGAACTGCCGCTTGAAGGCAGCCGCGTAGGGTTCGAAGGTGTCGTGAACCGCCGCTCCGCCAGCCTTCAGCTTTTTCTTCAGCTTGTACGGGTCCTGGCCGAAGTTGGAGAAGTGCTCGGCGATGGACTGGTCCGTCTCCGCCAGGGAGTAAAACCGGTTGGGCTGCCCGGCCTCCTGCACCGCCCACAGCGTGATGGCCAGCGTGACGGACTTGTTGAGGACTGCGTTGTGGAACACCCCGAGGACCACGGTCAGCGCGCCCGTCCCGCGGAGCGACACCGGCTTGGAGTTCTCACCGCCCGTGCTGCGCGTGCTCTTGTGGTACCCCCGGACGTAGGACATGAGGGAGCGCTCCTTCTTCTGCGCGCCCGCGGCCTTGTTGTACTCGATCTTGTTGGCCGGCAGCAGGAGGGTGGTGATGGCATCCACCACCGTCGACTTGCCCGAGCCGATGTCACCGGTGAGGAGGCTGTTGGCGCCGTCGAGCCGGAACGTGCGCACTCCCTGGTGGAACGTGCCCCAGTTAAGCAGCTCCAAACGGTGCAGCCGGTAACCCGGGGGAGTGCCGGCGTCGTCCGCTGTTTCCTCCGCCTGCCCAGGCGCCTCTTCCAGGCTGAACAGGCTGTCCTGCAAGTCTGCCGTCACGGGAGGTCCCCTTCGCTGGTGCCGGCGGCGGTATCCGGCTGCGGCGTTCCGGTGAGGGATGCGCGGTAGTCAGCCAGCCGCGCGTCGAACTCCTCCAGCCACTGCGCGTCCACGTACGCCTTCAGTATCCGCGCCACTTCATACGTATTCGTTTGGCCTCGCAGTTTGCGGAGGAACCCCAGCTCCACCACCTTCTTGATGTTCCCGGCCAGCCGGTCCAGGATCCGTGCCTGGTTGCTGGATTCCGGGAGGAAGACGGCCACCATGTCAGTGATTTCCTGCTCCGTCATGATGAGGCGGAGTTCGCTGCTGTTGGTATCGAATTCGAGCATGCGCTTGCGCAGCAGAGCCAGCAGGAGGCTGACATCGAAGGTAAGCCTGCGCCGTTGAACCAGGCGCGGCAGGTTGCCCTCCGGGTCCTCCCGCGACCGCAGGAACGCGTACCCCTCCGACTCGTCCAGGATCAGGTCCAGGCCCAGTACGGCCACGTAGTCGCGGGTTTGCGATTCCAGCCCAAGGAGTGACTGCCACACCTTCTCGTCCGACTCGGCGTACACCACGCCGCGGAACAGCCGGGTGACGACGCCTGGGAGTTCCTCGGGCGTCCGGCTTGCGTTGAGTTCCGTAATGTCGGTCATGCTGGCCTCACAAAGATGATCTGGTCGATGGTCGCTTCACGTATGCTGCCGTCGGGCAGCTGCCACTGCAGCTGCTGGGGTAATTTCTCGTCGATGCTGGCCCACTCCGACTCACTGGCCAGCTGGTAGTACGCCACAATCTCGGCAAGGCCCTGCTGCAGTGGGTGGGCCTGCGTGATCTCCGCCAGGGTTGCCTGTTCTGCCTCCGCGAGCACGCTGTCCACATTGGCTTTCAGCCGTTCCTTGTCCACGTGGAACTGGCTGAACAGGGCATCTGCGTCCACGTCGGTATCATCGGCGGCGACAACGGCGTCGTCCACCATCACCTTCTGGCTGGGTTCATACAGCGGGCGCTCGAAGGGCAGTGCCACGTCCACGGACTGGGCGGCAATGTCCATAAAATCGCCCGAAGGCGGCGCCTCCCGGGTGCCCAGCGCGCCGGATTCGATGCTGCGGATCAGCCGCATGATGCGCTTGTTTTCGAGGAAGACTTTGTCGTCGAGCAGCCTTCGCATCTGCTCGGAGAGCTGCCGGACAGTTGCCTGGGTTTGGTCGACGGCGGGCAGCCAGTCCTGGTGCAGCGTGGTCACGGCCTGCAGGTCCTCGACACCTGAGAGCGCCTCGATCTGGGTGGCGCGTTGCAGCAGGTCCTGCAGTTCCAGGCGCAGCTGCGGCGACATCAGGTAATCCCAGAAGCCCTGGAACGTCCGGCCCTGGAGGGAGCTGCTGATGCCCTGCTGGTTGGCGAAGATGGTCTCCAGGAGCTCGCCCTGGCTGCCCTCCCACGTGGCGATCTGTTCGCGGACCTGCCGGTCCAGCTTGCGGAAGTTCTGTTCGACTTCGCGGAAGTCTGCGAGGAGGTCCTTGGCCAGGGTGGTGAGCTGCTGGAAGTGGTCCAGTGCCTCCGGGGCGGTCATGACCTTGATGTTGCCGTCCCTGATGCGCTGCATCTCGGAGTCGATTCCGTCCCGCTGGCGCTGGAGCTCCGCCAGCCGGACTTCCGGATCTGTTTCGGACTGCTGCACCAGGGCTTTGAGGACAGCGAAGATGCTGGTCAGGCGCGACTGCGTTGCTACAAAATCCCGGCCGCGCAGGCTCTCCACCCAGCGGACCACGTCCTCAGCCGCCGGCGTCAGGTCGTAGTGCGGCTCGTCGTGGCCCGGCACGTAGTACTTTCGGAGCCACGCCCGTTCCGGTGCGGCCCAGTCGTCAAGGTACTCACCTGCCGGCCGGGGGAATTTGTCCTCGCCGTAAACGTCGCGCAGGCCGAACAGGACGTCGTCCAGGTGATCGACGAGTTCCTGCCGGCCGATGTCCCGTTGGTTGGGGGCGGTGAAAGCCTTGATGAAGAAGGAGATGGCCAGCGGGGCGTTCTGTGCGCGGAGCAGGGACCAGCCTGGGTGGTTCTCACGCAGTTGGTTGATGGCGTAGAAATCCATGGAAGTCCTCGGGGCGGCGAACTGATAGCCCTAAGCTACACGGGGCTGCCGACAATGTGAGTCTGGGCAGCAGTGGTTGCAGCCGGATTACGGGGTGATTCCGGGTGTCACAACATTCAGTCCTGAATTCGTAGCAGCGGCCACGAGTTCAGCGTCGAAGGCCACAAGGATGTCTGCCTGGATTCGAATTGCAGCGGCCAGATGGATGGCATCCGCGCTGCGCAGCCTGCCGGGCAGGGCAGCTGCATACATCAGATCCGAGCGGGCGAGGTCAATGAGGTTGATACTTCCCAGTACGGTATTGACGAGTCCGCTCGGAATTCCGCGGCGATGCGCAGCGCAATGGAGCTCTGTGTAGAGAAGCATCGACGCCACCAGATGGTTGCCCTGTGCGAGCGTTGTTGTGACGTACTCGGCCGTTGCAGCTGATTCCTTCTCCTCAACCAGCAGTTTCAGCACAGCGGACGTGTCGACGTAGACGATCAACGGTCACCGCGGAGGTCGTCCAGAATATCGGCGGTGCTGTCTTCCGTGACGACGCGTGGCAGCGTCCGGAAGTCAACGGGTCCGGCTACGGATGGTCGCACTTGTCCGGCCCGGAGCAGACGTTCGAATGGCGAAGCCGAGGGCGGGATCAAGGTAGCCGCAACTTCTCCATTGTTAGTGACGTCGATGGTTTCACCGTTTTTCACGCGCTCCAGAATCTTGCTGCTTTGGTTGCGCAGTTCGCGGTGGGGAATTGTTGCCATGGCTGCCCTCCGTAGCAAGTGTAGCAATGCCCGAGGGTGTACGGAGGGGGCACCACGTGCGCCCTAAGGAGTGGGCGTCGGCATCCTCAAACCCCGACGGAAGCCACCTCAACTGCAATGAGAGGCGTTGGGGTAGACGCGTCGGCAGCGAACCTACCTAGGGGAGCGCCTGCCGCTCACCGGCACTGACCGAGGACGACGGCGGAACGTAGTCCCGCCGTCGTCGTTCCAAACGTTGCTGCTGGCCCGGCGACGGGATCCTGGCATGCTTCGCGCTGTTGCACTTGGCGCAGGCTGCGACGAAGTTCTGCAGGCTGGTGGAGCCGCCCTTGGACCAGGGGTAGAAGTGGTCGCCGTGCTCGGCGGGTCGGGCGCAGCGACGACCCAGTCCGCTTTCCATCTCGCACTGGCCTCCGGCCCGGGCCATCCCCTCGCGGCGCTGCTGGCGGGTGAAGCGGCGTACCGGGTCCCGGCGTCGTACGTCCCGGCGGTTTAGGACAGCACCCACAATGCCCAGCAGGACAACGGCAACGCCCGGAAGAGCGACCGCCGCGACGGCGCCGTCCACCATGCCGCGCAGAACCTCCGCGGCAGAGGACGGTGCCGTTCCGGTGGCAGATGTTCCCTTCGGCATCAACGCCGACATCACGGAGACGGCGAGCCACACCATCAACGCCGAGTGCGCCAGGCGAAGGCCCTGTCGTGTCCAGTAGATGCGGCCCAGTTCCTGCATCGATTCCCCCATTTTCAGTTATCCGGAGGCCCCGGTCCCGGATGTCCAGGAAATCGTATAGGCCGACCGCAGGCCGGTGTCCCAGGATTAGCTCAGTTTTGCCGAGTTTCCCTGCCCCAGTGGTGGCCGGGTCAGCGATGTGGCGGCCCAGGGTAGTGGGAACAGCTGTGCGACAATGACGCCATGACCCACGAGCAGCCTCAGTCCGCCGAGCTGGAACTGGACAGCACCGACCTCTCCGCATTCGAAGCCGCCTATCAGGCCGCACAGAAGAGCTTGGCCGAGGGCGGCATCCCCATCGGGGCTGCGCTCGCACGGGATGGCGTGGTGATCGCGGGCGGCCACAACGAACGCGTCCAAAACGCCGATCCAATCGCGCACGGGGAGATGTCCGCGCTCCGCGCAGCCGGGCGGCAGAAGAGCTACCGCGACGCCACGCTGTACACCACCCTCGCCCCGTGCGCCATGTGCGCCGGAACCATCATCCAGTTCAAGATCCCACGCGTGGTGGTGGGGGAAGCGCGAACGTTCGACGGCGAGCTGGAGCTTCTGCGGTCACGCGGCGTTGACGTGGTGATCCTGGATGACCCGCGTTGCGTGGACATGATGGGCAGGTTTCAGGACGCCCACCCGGAGCTGTGGGCGGAGGACATCGCCGAGTAGCCTCGGTCCTGCTGCGACTCGGTGGGTAATGGGACTCAGGAGCGAACGGATGTGGCCGCTTCTTTTCCTACCACCGTTGTCCAGGGGCGGGCGGTCCACGACGTCACGACGCCACCGGTGACGTAGGGGTCGGCAGCTGCGAAAGCTCGTGCGGCCTCGAGTGCGTTCTCGCCGGTGAAGATCAGCAGGCCACTGAAGGGTCCGTCACCCACGGCTCCACCCAACAGAAGCTCGCCCCGTTCGACTGCTTCCCAGGCCGCCTTGAGGTGTTCTGCGCGGTACTTATCGCGAATTTCAAGGTAGTTGTCCCCGTAAGAGTATTCGAGCACGGCGTGCATGTGTATCCGTCCATTTCGTTGAGTTTCTCGCTCGTTGTAGAAGAAGCGTAACCACCGGGACTCAAGCCGCTACCCCAGCCACCTCAACCCTTGCCCCCGCGTCCCGGAACTTTGCACTCGGGCGGGGGCCCCCGTCGTTCGTCACCAAAGTCCACGACAGCACCAGCCGCGCGCAGCGGGGAGTGTCTTCTGGCGGACACCGTCCTGATACATTCGGTTCAAGCAGCCGTACGTGCCCCGTGAGGGCTATGAAGTGCGGGACCACCGACACCCAATGGGAGCGCTGCACGTGACAATAACACCGAGGCTTCCCGGCCCGAAACAAGCCCGGTGCGCGCGTGCAGGACGATAACCTGCAGGGTACTGGTCCGCTGGAGACCGCACTCCGCGACGCCACCGCGCTCGCCTCCGCGGTGCGCACGGGTGAAGCCTCCGCCGAGAGCGTCCTGGCGGAGTCGCGGTCCCGGGCCGATGCAGCCCCCGCTCTTTGTGCCTTCATCCAGGAGGACTGGGACGGGGCCGCCGTTGCCGCGAGGGAGGTGGACCGCCGACGGGCCCATGGCGAGGAGCTGGGGCCACTGGCCGGTGTTCCACTCAGCGTCAAAGACGTTATCTCTGTGGCAGGTCTGCAGCTGACCGGCGGCAGTGCCGCATACGCCGGAAACATCGCCTCATTCACTGCCACTGCTGTGCGGCGCCTGCAGGAGGCGGGTGCCGTGGTGATTGGCAAAACCAATTGCCCCGAGTTTGCGTTCGGTGCCATCACCGAGAGTGCCGTCGGTGGCCGGACGCTCAACCCCCGGTTTCCCGGTGCGACGGCGGGTGGCTCGAGCGGGGGAGAGGCTGCCGCCGTCGCTGCCGGCATTTCAGCGCTCGGCCTGGGCACCGACTACGGCGGATCACTGCGGTGGCCGGCGCAATGCGTGGGTATCACCGCCCTGCGGCCCACCCCGCGTTCAGTTCCTGACCTGGGAATCGTTCCGGGAGCGGGCGGCTGGTACGGGGGCAGCAACCCGTACACGCCCGGCGCCCGCCTTCAGGCCGCCACTCAGGTCATTGGGCCGCTCGCACGATCAGTGCGGGACCTGCGGACGGCGCTCGCAGTGCTTACGGATCTACGCCTCGTGGTTCGGACTTCAATCGCCGGGGCCGTCCCCGGCAATATTGCGGTTGCATGGAGTGATGGTTCCGCCTTGGGGCCGGTACGGCGTGAAGTGTCAGAGATGATCGCGTCCTTGGCGGAGCTGATCGCGCCGGAGGTCCGGACAATGACGCACATACCGGATCTCTTTGCGGGATCGCTGGCAGCCTATAACCGGCTCCGTCCTCTTGATCCGATGGTTGATCATGCCGCGGCTGTCGCCGGCCGGGAGCACCTGATCCTTCCTGCGAACCTCGACGTAATCCGGCGCTCCATGCAAACCGAAGCATGGGAACTCGAAGCGGCTGTTGCCGAATCCGAACAGACAAGAAGGCGGGACTTGGCCGTCTTCGATACCGCTGACATCGTCCTCCTGCCGGTGGCCGGCGGTCCTGCCTGCGACGTGTCCGGAAAGCTGGACATTGACGGGCAGTCGATTTTTGGCTGGGACATCATGGGCCAATGCAGGGCTGTAACCATGGTGGGCGCACCTGTTGTTTCGCTGCCCGTCGCGTTCTCATCCGAGGGCCTGCCGCTGTCTGTCCAGGTTGTTGCACGGCCGGGGGCGGATGCGCTGGCGTTGGACTTTGCCGAATGGCTGGAGGGGTTGACTGCGGTAGCCATGCCGGCCTCGCGGAACTAGGAAGACGTAAGACTCGCGCGGACCACTTCGACGCCCAGTCCCTGGATTTGCCGCGCCGCGGTCTCGTCCAGGCCCGCGTCGGTGATGATGATGTCGAGCTCGTCCAGGGCGAGTGCCCGGTACTTCGCGTAGCGCCCGAACTTGCCGCTGTCCGCCAGCAGGACCGTCTTCTCCGCAGACGCCATGGCCGCGCGCTTCGGGTCGATCTTGGCCTCAACCGGCGTTGTCACTCCGTGCTGCACGTCCCAGGAACTCGAGGACAGGAAGGCGATGTCCAGGGACAGTTCGGCGAGTGTGAGCGCTGCGAGCCGGCCGATCATCGATTTGTTGTCCCGGTCCACCCGGCCGCCAACACAAATCAGATCGATCCCCGGGTATTCCAGAAACGTGTTCGCTGTGGCCAGGTCATTCGAGACGATGGTGAGGTCTTTCCGGTCCTGAAGGTAAGGGCTCATGGCCTGGACCGTGGTGCCGGCATCCAGGTAGATCGTCATGGAGTCTGTCACGAGCTCTGCAGCGTCCCGGGCGATGGCCGCCTTGGCCGGCAGGTCCGTCCCTTCCTTCACCGAGCGGCGCGGTTCCTGCAGCAGCTTGGTCACGGCAAGCACACCGCCCTGCGTTACCTGGACCTTTCCCTCATCGGCGAGGGCGGCGACATCGCGGCGCGCGGTCATGTGGCTGACACCCAGCTGTTCGGTGATTTCCCGGTAGCTGAGTACACCCTGGCTGCGCAGGTGCTGAAGGATCTGCTGCCTGCGCTGTTCCGGAATTAGTGATGTCGCTTTTGCCATTGGTGCCTCCCCGGTCAATTTACCGGAGAATGCGTCCACGGACTGTTCCACCGGTCGGCGAGCTCACGGACCTGATCGGTGGTTAGTTCACGGCGTGGAGAGTTTTCCGTCAGGAGGGCGATCCGGCACGCCTCCTCCAGTTCGGCTGCGCGTTCGACGGCGTCACCCAGGTCCCTGCCGGACACGACGGATCCGTGGTTAGCGAGCAAGGCGGCGCGGAACGGGCCGGGTGCCGTTCGGATGTCTTCGCCGAGTGCGGCGTCGCCTGGGTGCCGATAGGGCAGGAGAGGGGTCTGACCGACGCGCATGACGAAGTACGGAGTGAGCGGCGGAATGGCGTTGCTTTCCGCCCAAGGGCTGCGGCAGGACATGGCTACTGCCTGGGGCGAGTGCAGGTGGACGATCGCCTGGTGCTCCTCGCCGCGGCGGTAGAACCCAACATGCAGCGGAGTTTCCTTGGATGCGCGGGCGCCGCCCAGATGCACACCCGAGAGGGAGACCTCGGCGATGTCCGCGTCCGTCAGGCGTCCCAACGATGCTCCAGTACCTGTCACCAGTATGGTGTCCCCGTCCCGGATGCTCAGGTTGCCGGTGGCTCCCGGGCTCAAGCCCATCTCAACGAGGCGGCGCCCTGCGGTGATCAGTTCTTTACGTGCACTCATGCCCAGCGCTCCCAAGCCGTAGTAAATAGGTCAACGTCACCGAAATTGCCGCTCTTGAGTGCGAGGGCGATGGTGCGCCCACTCGTCTCCGCCGCGGACCAGCACACTCCGGGCGCCAGTTCCGGGCCGATCTGCAGCGACTGGATATCCAGTCCGCGCACCACGGCTCCACTGGTCTCGCCACCCGCGACGATGAGTCCCGACAGGTTCCCGTGCGCAAAAAGCTGCCGGGCAATTTCCGTCAGCACGCGTTCGACGACGGGAGCCGCCTCGACGCCGTCGATCCGGGGCCGGACATCGTCACGGTGGCGGGCCGCGCAGACAATGGGCGTGGAGTCAGCCGGCTGGGCCAGGACCCAGGCCGCTAGCTCGGCGGCGGCAGCGTCGGGATCAGCGATAGCGGCCGCCATATCCACCTGGCATACCGGCTGGGTCCGTGCCGCGTGCGCGATCTGGCCCAACGTTGCGCTGGATACGCTGCCGCACAGAACTGCCCCGCGTCCCCGAGGCGGCGGAGCCCAGGAAGCCTCCGCCCCGCCGGGTCCTGTAATGCCAAGCGCCAGCCCTGACCCGCCGGACACCAGCAGGTCATCCGCGGTGGCATCCCCGATGACTGCCAGGTCTTCATCGTCGATGGCGTCGACAACGACGTAGAGGGCCCCGGTGGCATTGATGGCGGCGCGCAACGCCGTCTGCCCTTCGCGCACGCTTTCGCGCGTGACTTCACCGACGCTGTGGGACGTCTGCGGACGGAGGAGGTCGGCGACGCGGGAGCGGGTCATGGGAGTCAGCGGATGGTGGCGCATGGACGAGTTCTCCAGGAGCTCGGTCCCTACAAAGAGGTGGCCGTTATAGACAGTGCGGTGATTGGCCGGCAACGAAGGAACCACCACGCACCGTTCCACACCAAGTTCGTCAGAGACGGCGTCGAGAACCGGCCCGATGTTGCCCTCATCCGTGGAATCGAAGGTTGAGCAGTACTTCACGTAGAAGCGGCGTGCACCCCAGGTGCGGAGACGGCGCAGCGCATCAAGCGAGGCAGCCACCGCCTCCTCCTTGGTCTCGGACCGGCTCTTCAAAGCGATGACGACGGCGTCAAGCCCGGGCAGTTGTTCGGAGGTGAGTGCGCCGTCTTCAATGACGACAACCACTCGGTGACCAGAGCGACGGAGCATGGTGGCTATGTCCGTGGCGCCGGTGAAGTCATCAGCGACGATTCCGAGCACGTTCGTTCCTTTCTGGACCATCAGCCAAGCGCCGGCGGTCGGAGACGACTGTAACACCCGAACGATAACCATTGTTAAGAATTGGTAAGTTCTTGTACGTATTTAGATTGTGTGTCACAGTGATTCCCGGCACGTTCGAAAGTCGGACGGTGCTCACGAAGATTTGGAACCCACCGTGATCCTCCCTCACCGCGCTCGACGACGAGATCCCATCCGCGTAGCCCTCACGGGGGCAAACGGCGGTTACGGACGCACGTTCCTCGCCCAGCTGTCCCACACGCCCGAAATCCTGCCCGCCATCCTCATCGATCCCGACATCAATGGCGTGCTGAAAATGCTCGATGAGCTGGGTATCCCCGCGCACCGCGTGGCCGGGTCCATCGATCCCGCCCACACAGCGGAAATTGTTGCTGATGGCCGGATCGCCCTCATTGCCTCCGCCGATGCCCTGGATTGGTCAAACATCGACGTACTCGTCGAAGCCTGCGGGCGCGTGGGTGTCGGCTCCGCCTACGCCGAAACCGCACTGGACAACAACACCCACGTCGTCATGGTGAGCAAGGAAGTCGACACTGTAGTGGGCGTTGAACTCAGTGCGCGGGCGGCCAGCAAGGGGCTGAGCTATCTCCCGGGCGACGGTGACCAGCCGGCAAACCTGCTGCGCCTCGTTGACTGGATTGCCGCCGTCGGACTCGACATTGTGGCCATCGGGAAGGCGGGGGAGTACGACCTCCAGTTCGACGCGGCGACCGGCTGCGTCACGCAGGCCGGCGAGACTATCGATGCACCGCAGCTGGCCGGGCTGCTGAGCCTCGGCGAGGATGTCGCCGGAACCTTGGGCAGGCGAGCTGAGGCCGTCAGCTCCCTGAAGCGTGCCGCTGCCGCGGATTCCTGCGAAATGACGGTGGTGGCCATGCGCACCGGCATGATGGCCGACGTTGAGGCCATGCACTACCCGGTGGCCCGCATCGATGAACTTGCCGACATCTACGCCGCACGCGCGGACGGGGGCATCACCGAAAACGACGGCGTGGTGGACGTCTTCTCGGCCCTGCGGCTACCCGGCGAGGCCAGCTTCGCCGGGGGAGTCTTCGCAGTGGTCCGCACCGGCGACCCGGTGACCTGGGAAATCCTGCGCGGCAAGGGCCACGTGCTCAGCCGCGACGGCAAGTACGCGTGCATCTACTGGCCGTACCACTACATGGGGGTGGAGACACCGCTGACGGTGCACGCCGCCGTCGACCGCGTTATTGCCCCTGCCGCCCAGCCGGGCATGGTCCTGGCCGGCCGCGCCCTGCAGGATCTCCCCGCAGGCACAGAACTTGCCGTGGCCGGACACCACCACGAGATCGCCGGCGTTGCGCCGGTGATGATCGCCACCGATCCTGCTGCCTCCCCGTTCTACCTGCTCGACGGCGCCCGCCTCACCCGCCCCGTGGCCCAGGGCGACCTCATTGGACTTGAGGACCTCGACGGCGTGGACGCCCGGGCCCTCGACCTCTACCTCGCGGGAGCCTCCCGTGGGACGAACCACCTGATCGGAGTAAATCAATGACGTTCTTTGCTTCCTATGTCCCGCACAAGGTGCCCGTCCTTTGTGAGCGGCAGGTATGAGTCCCGAAATCATCGCCCTGATCGGGCTGGCGCTGGTGTTCACCATTTCCTCGGTGCGCAACGTCCACATGGGGGCGCTCGCCCTGGTGGCGGCCTTCATTATCGGCATCGGCGTTGTGGGTGAGAGCCTGAAGGAAGTCCTCGGTGGCTTCCCGGTGGACGCCCTGGTCATTCTGGTGGGGATCACCTACCTGTTCGGCATCGCCCATGAAACCGGCACCATCAAATGGCTGGTGGACCGTTCACTCGACCTCATCGGCGACCGCGTGGCCCTGCTGCCCTGGGGCCTCTGGGCCATTGCCTCGGCCGTGGCCTGCATGGGCACCTCCCATGCCGCGTTCGCGGTGGTCCCGATCGCCATGACGCTCGCCCACAGCCACCGCATCAACTCCACCATGATGGGCATCGCCATGAGCTCGGCGATCGTCGGCGGCGCTCTGGCCCCCACGAGCATTGTGGGCATCACCGTGCAGACCGTAGCCTCCGAGGCCAACGTTCCGTACAACGCGGCGCTGATGTTCGGGCTCTCCATCGGTGTTAACGCACTGGTTGTCCTGGTGGCCTTCTTTATGTTCGGCGGGCGTGAACTTATTGCCCGGACGCGTGCAGGTTCGGCCGGCCGGTCTTCAGGCGGATCTTCGCCGGTAGGCAGCGCAGGCGGCGGCTCCGGTGTTCGGGCGGAAGGCGGTGGAACGCTGACGCTGGACCGGACCGAAACCCGGGTGGACGCCGCACCGCGGCCCAAGCTGCTGCCCATGCAGCTGCTCGTTATCGTCTCAATCTTTGTGCTCGTGATCGGGTTCTTCACGCTCAACCAGCTCGACGTCGACGTGAACCTCGGCGTTGTGGCACTCACCATCGCAGTAGTCATCGCCCTGGTGGATCCGGGCGTGGGACGCAAGGCCATCGGCCGCATCGACTGGAGCACCACGCTGCTGCTCGGCGGCATCATCACCTACGTTGCCGTTCTCACCCGCCTTGGCGCCATCGACCAGCTCGGTGAAGCTGCCCGCTCGGTCAGCCAGCCGCTGCTCGCCGCGTTCGTTATCTGCGTCATCGCTGCCCTGGTCTCCGCCTTCGCCTCAACCATCGGCATCATCGGCGCCCTGATTCCGCTCGCGGTTCCGCTGCTGGTTCCCGGCGGCGGGCTGGAAATGACGGGCTTCATCTACGCGCTGGCCATCTCCGCGTCCCTGGTGGACTGCGCACCCTTCGGAACAACCGGCGCCACCATCGTGGCGTCCACCGTGGAGGAGCACCGGCCCACCGTCAACCGGCACCTCACCATCTGGGGCCTTTCGATGGTGGTCATCGGGCCGGTCATCACACTGGGTGTCCTGGTGGTTCCGTTCCTCTGGGCCTAGGGCGTGTCTCCTAAATGGGCGGTGTTCGGTTGATTAACTGGGCTGGTGTCGCGTTTCCAGATTTTTACCGATGAGCAGTGGGCCCGTGTCG
>NZ_JBWCCJ010000015.1:0-35210 GCF_056279405.1 Pseudarthrobacter sp. TE3704 | reverse complement strand
AACGCCCGGTCCCATTCCGAACCCGGAAGCTAAGACCCACAGCGCCGATGGTACTGCACCCGGGAGGGTGTGGGAGAGTAGGTCACCGCCGGACATAAATTACGTAGGGCCCTGACAAGGAATGTCAGGGCCCTACGACTTTAACCACATGCCCCAAACACAAACCCCGACGCCCATCACCCCCCGCGGGGAAGTCGGTGACGCCCCATCACGTCCTGCAGGGAAATCCGTGACGCTCTCTCAGTTCCTGCAGGGAAATCCGTGACGCTCTCTCACCTCCTGCAGGGAAATCGGTGACGCCCTATCAGCTCCTGCAGAATTATCAGCGATGCTCCGTCTGCGATGCCGGCGGTTGTTTTCCTATTACGCCGAGGGCTCACGGCACGCTAACGTTGGGGCACCCCAAGCAGAGGAGGGCACGGTGGGCAAAGTGGTCATGTACAGCTCGGTGTCGCTGGACGGCTTCGTCGCGGACGAGAATGACCAGCCCGGACCCCTGTTCGACTGGTTGTCCAACGGTGACGTCCCGTTGGACGAGAGCGGCGAGGTGAAGGTGTCGCAGACGTCTTACGACTACACTCGGCCGTACTGGGACCAGGTCGCGGTGACACTTGTTGGCCGCCACGTCTTCGACCTGACGGACGGCTGGGACGGGAAGCCTCCGAGCGGGATCGACCACGTGGTCGTCGTGACGCACCGGCCGCAGCCCGAGGGCTGGGACCTTGGGGCGTCGTTTCACTTCGTCGACGGCGTCGAGGCAGCCATGGCCAAGGCGCAAGAGCTTGCGGGTGACCGCATTGTCGAGGTTGCCGCTGGTGACGTCGGTGGCCAGATGCTTGCCGCGGGCTTGGTCGACGAGGTGCGCATGGACGTCGTACCCGTTGTGTTCGGGTCCGGTAAGCGCTACTTCGGGTCGGTCCAATCGCAGCACCTGTTGGAGGGGCCCGATACGGTGATCCAGGGCAGCCGGGTCCTTCACCTGCGCTATCGGGTGCGACGTTGAACGCGTCGCTGGGAACCCGCGACAAGTGATGGAGCGTCTCCCGGGAACCGCGACAGCTGATGGGGCGTCGCTCGGAAACCTGCGGGATGTGAGAGAGCGTCGTCCGGAAACCTGCAGGATGTGAGAGAGCGTCCCATGTTGTCGGTTCCGAAGCGACCGCAGCTGATAGGGCACCAGCGCGGCGCGGGTAGAGTAGAACACCATGAGCAGCCTCTTCAGCCACGGCCAGGAACCCTTCGGCAGAGACAGCCAGTCCGCGCCAGACCTCCTGGAGCCCGTGGTGGAGACGGTTGTTGTTCCCGGCAGTGTGGCCCATGCCTTCGCCGGCTTCACCGACCATGCACACCTGTGGTGGCCCCTGGAATCGCACGGCGTCTACGGCGCTGGCTCCTACGTGGAATTCGAAGAGAACCTCATCCTGGAAACCGCCGATGACGGACGCACCAGCATCTGGGGAACCCTCGATGACTGGCAGCCGCCGCTGTCCTTCCACGCCACCTGGCACCCCGGTTCCACCGCCCTCTGGTCCACCGAACTGCTGGTCACCTTCCGCGCGGTGGACGAGGGCGTGGAAGTACGCGTCTTCCATGAGGGCTGGGAAGGTGCAGAGGATCCGGCCGCGGCCCGCGCGGAGTACGTCGAGGCCTGGCCTCAGATCCTGGCCCGGTACGCCCGCTTCATGGGCGCTCCTGCAGGTGCGGACCGCGAGGGTGAGCAGGCAGGCTAACCGTGAGCCAGCTCCGGCGGCACCGCGGTGCTGGTCCGGATCACAAACTCCGTCGGGTACTCCTGGTCGATGGCCGCCTGTGGTGCCCGCCCGCCGTCGGACCCGTTCCGCGTCTCGCCCAGCAACTCCAGTGCGGTCCTGGCCGCGAGGCGCCCCTGCCCCCGGGGGTCCTGGCTGATGGTGGTCAAACCGAACGTCTCACCCAGCTCGTGCCCGTCCATGCCCACCACTGAAAGATCATAAGGAACCTGCAGCCCGAATTCCCGGGCAGCCAGGATGGCGCCCACGGCCATCTCGTCCGAAGCCGCGAAAACGGCGGTAGGACGTTCACTTGCCGTCCCCAGCATGCGGCGTGCGGCGGCATAGGCTCCCTGGATGGTGAAATCGGCGGCCACACGCCACTCCGGATGCACCGCCAGGCCCGAGGCCCTCATGGCGGCCTCATAGCCCCTTTGGCGGATGCCCGGGAGCTTAAAGTCGCGGTCCAGGTTTGCGTCCCCCGTCATGTGGGCGATCCGGGTGTGCCCAAGCCGGATCAGATGATCGGTGGCCAGCCGTGCCAGCCGCTCGTCATCGATCCTGATGGTGGACGCCCCGGGCAGTGCACCGCCAATACCAACAATCGGCCGGTGGACGGCCAGCAGCTGCTGGATCTCGTCCTCGCCGAGCACCAGGGCAACGGCAATGACAGCGTCAAGCCGCTTCCGCAGCAGGAAGTCGCTGAGTACGCTGCGGCGCCGTTCCGGCTGGTCGCCCACGTTGTACAGCGTGAGGTCGTAGCCCGCGTCCAGCAGTGCCTCGGATACGCCTTCCAGTACTGAGGAGAAGTACCAGCGGTTCACGGACGGGACCACCAGCCCGATGTTGTGGTTGCGGCCGGAGGCAAGGCTGGATGCGTGGTAGGACGGCACAAACCCCAGCTCCCGGGCGGCCTCCTGGGCTAGTTGCCGGCTCCTCGCGGAGACGTTCGCCTTGCCGCTGAGCGCCCGGGACACGGTGGCAACGGACAGGCCTGCCCTGCTCGCTACTTCTTTGATACCGGCCATGCTCAGTCTGCTGCGGCGTCCGGTCCAAGCTGGAGCCAGGCCGTCTCAGCGGAAGCGAGGAAACGGCCGGCGCCTGACGGGTCGCTACGGAGGAGCACATGCCCGGCAGGCATCTCCAGGGGATCGTGGTTCAGGTTCATAATCACCAGCGTAGTGCCGTTGACGTAGCCCAGGGAGGAACCGGTGCACCAGTCCTCCGCCCACGACAGCGAGCCCCGGCCGAGGTTCAGCCCGCGCCTGAGCCGGAGGATGTCCCGGTACAGCGCAAGGTGCGACGACGGCGAGGCGGCCTGGAGGTCCCGGGCCAGGGCTGCGAACGAGGAAGGAAAAGGCAGCCAGGGGTCGCTTCCGTGGCCAAAGCCAAGGTGGGTCTCGGCGGCCCGCCACGGGAGCGGGATGCGGCAGCCGTCACGGCCCAAGCGTTCCCCGCCAGTACGGGCGAAGGTGGGGTCCTGCCGCAGATGTTCCGGGATGTCGACGCCGTCGGGCAGGCCAAGTTCCTCGCCCTGGTACAGGTACGCGGCTCCCGGAAGGCCCAGCATGAACAGGGAGGCGGCCGCCGCCCGACGGCGGCCCAGGGTGATGTCCGGCTGGGGATCGGCGGGGCCGATGCCGTCCCCGTCACGGGGGCCCTGCCCGTTGTAGCCGAACCGGCTGGCGTGCCGGACCACATCGTGGTTGGACAGCACCCAGGTGCTCGGTGCGCCGACGGCGTCCAGTGCCTCCAGCGAATCCGTGATCACGCCGCGCAGCCGGTACACGTCCAACCCGGCATGAAGGTAGGGGAAATTGAAGGCCTGGTGCATCTGGTCCGGCCGGACCCAGTTGGCCAGCCGAGGCAGCGGATCCACATTGGCTTCCGCGCACAGGATGCGGTCCGGGCCGTACTGGTCCAGGATCCGGCGCCAGTTCCGGTAGATGTCGTGCAGGGCGGGCTGGCCGAACATGGGTGCTTCGTGGCCCGGGAACCCTTCGCTGCTGCCGCCGTCTGCGCGTCCGCCCCAGGCGGGCAGGCCGGGAGCTTTGACCAGGGCGTGGGCCACGTCCACCCGGAATCCGGACACGCCGCGGTCCAGCCAAAAGCGCAGCACGCGTTCGAACTCGGCGTGGACGGCCGGGTTGTCCCAGTTGAAGTCGGGCTGGGACGAATCGAAGAGGTGCAGGTACCACTGGTCCGGCTGCCCGTCCGGCCCGGCCACCCTGGTCCAGGCCGGCCCGCCGAAGTGGGACTGCCAGTTGTTGGGCGGCTCGGAGCCTTCCGGGCCTGTTCCGTCCCGAAAGATGAACATGTCCCGCTCCGGGCTGCCGGCCGGCGCCGCGAGGGCGGCCTGGAAGGCTGCGTGCTGGTCCGAGCAGTGGTTCGGCACCAGGTCCACGATGACGCGCAGGCCCAGCCGGTGGGACTCCGCCATCATGACGTCGAAGTCGCCGAGTGTTCCGAAGATCGGGTCCACGTCGCAGTAGTCGCTGACGTCGTAGCCGGCGTCGCGCTGGGGGGACCGGTAGAAGGGTGACAGCCAGACTGCGTCCACACCGAGGTCCGCCAGGTGCGGGAGTTCCTCGGTGATTCCCGCAAGATCGCCCACGCCGTCGCCGTTGAGGTCCCGGAAGGAACGTGGGTACACCTGGTAGATCACGGCAGAGCGCCACCAGCCGGGAGCGTTGTCCGACTCGTGGATGAGCGTCAGCGGCCCGGCGTTCAGGGAAGTGTCGGGAGTCACAGTTTCGACAGACATGAGTGACAGCATAAGCGCGATGGAGCATAAAAATGAAAACGCTTCCATGATTATTCTCGGTACCCATGGCTCCCGCGGTACATAACTGCTGGTCAGGACTGGAAGCGTTTGCAGCAGTGGGACCAAAGGTTACGCAGGTCCAGTCCGGTCGCCGCCTAAACTGGGAGGACATGTCCGACGGCGGGTGGAGGCCTTGGTGGGAAGCATTGTTGACGAGCTCGAGGGCATCCTGGCCGCGGGCCAGGTTGACGTGGCGGAGACGTCACTGCACCGGTACGCCGTGGACCAGGCGCCGATCATCGACTTTCAGCTGCCCCTGGCGGTGGTGTTTCCCGAATCGGTAGCCGATGTGCAGTCGGTGGTGCGCGCCTGTGCGGAGAACGGAGTGGCCGTAGTGGCCCGCGGTGCGGGAACCGGGGTATCCGGCGGCGCGCATGCCACGGAGAACTGCATCATCATGTCGCTCGAACGGATGGACCACATCCTTGCGCTCAACCCGGACGACGAGACAGCAGTGGTGGAGCCGGGAGTGGTAAACGCCGTGCTCAACGAGGCAGCGGCTGTGCACGGCCTGATGTACGCGCCGGACCCAGCCAGCTTCCGCACCTCGACCATTGGCGGCAATGTTGCCACCAATGCCGGCGGCCTGCGCTGCGCAAAGTACGGCGTTACCAGGGACTCCGTGCTTGCCCTCGACGTGGTGCTGGCGGACGGCTCGCTTCTCCACACCGGCCACCAGACCTTCAAGGGCGTGGCCGGCTATGACCTGACCGGATTGTTCGTGGGATCGGAAGGAACGCTGGGCATCGTGGTGGGCGTCACCGTGCGCCTGAAATACCTGCCGAACGAGGTGCACACGGTGGCGGCCTTCTACCCTGACTTCCGCATGGCGGCGGCAGGAGTCCTGGCCGTAGGCAAGGCACGGGTCCAGCCGGCCATCATGGAACTGCTCGACGGCGGGACGCTTGCCCAGCTGGACGACATCCACGGCTCCGACCTCACCGCCCGCGGACGCTCCCTGCTCCTGGTCCAGACGGACGGGTTTGGCGCCGCAGCCGAGGCGAAGGTGGTGCGGGAAGTCCTGCGGGCAGGAGGGGCTGCTGTCACCACTGAAGCCAGCGCCGAAGCCGAGCGGCTGGTGGAACTCCGGCGGCACAGCAGGGGCGTGGAGGTGGACGACGAATACCGCGTGGGGGAGGATGTTGCGGTGCCGCGCTCACGCCTGGTGGACTACGTCGCGGCCCTGGAAACCATGGCGGCACGCCACGAAGTGCACCTCAAGGTGGTGGCACACGCCGGGGACGGAAACCTCCACCCCACGTTCTGGATCGACAGGCAGGGCAGCAGTGTTGATGCTGCGGCGCTGGCGCGGCTTCAGCAGGTCCTGGATGAATCCATCACCGTAGCCCTGGAAATGGGCGGCACCATCACGGGTGAGCACGGTGTTGGCCAGTACAAGCTGCGGTGGCTGGGCCAGGAGCAGCCCGAACCGGTCCGGGAGCTGCAGCGCAGGATCAAGGAACTGTTTGATCCTGCCGGCATCCTGAACCCCGGCAAGGCGATCTAGCTTTAGTCGTCCGAGTCCGGATATTCGTCGATGGACTCGTCCTCGCCGTATCGGGACTCCTCGGTCTCGACTTCAAGGATTTTCAGCAGGCCGGTGTCCGGGTTCAGCATGATGGCGGCTTCGTCCCGGCGGTGCCGGAGGATGGAGTCGATGTAGGACTGCACGGCCTCGGCCAACGGGATGTGGCGTTCCTGCTTTTCGGACATGTACCAGCGGTGCTCCAGGACCTCGTGCACCACTTCGGCGGGCTCCAGCTTTCCGGACAGGTCCCGCGGGATGGACCTGACGATCGGCTCGAAGATCTGGCTGACCCAGAGGTGGGCGCTGTATTCCTCGTCCATGTCCGGGTTGTTATCCGCACGGAAGGAGTCCATGTCATTAAGCAGCCGCCGGGCCTGGTTTTCCTGCGCGTCAATACCCGTAAGCCGAAGGAGCCGCCGCTGGTGGTGTCCGGCGTCCACCACTTTTGGCTGCAGCTGGATGGTGGAGCCGTTCTGGGTGGTCTTGATGGCGTACTCCTCGACGTCGAAGCCGAGTTCGTTGAGCCGGCGGATTCTGGCACTGACCCGCCACCGCTCACCGAGTTCGAAGGATTCCTTCTCGGTCAGTTCAGCCCACAGGCGCCGGTAGCTGTCCATGATGAGCTCGCTGGTGGCCACGGGATCCACCTTTTCCTCGATCAGCCCGCCATCCAGCAGGTCCATGAGTTCTCCGGCGATGTTCACCCGGGCAATTTCGAGGTCGTATTCACGCTGCCCGGTGGACAGGTCCGGGTACAGCTCCCCGGTTTCGGCGTCCACAAGGTAGGCGGCGAAAGCGCCGGCGTCGCGGCGGAACAGGGTGTTGGAGAGGGACACGTCGCCCCAGTAGAAGCCGATCAGGTGCAGCCGCACCATCAGCAGCGCCTGTGCGTCGATGAGGCGCGTCAGGGTGTCCTTGCGGAGCATCTGGGAGAAGAGCGCGCGGTACGGCATGGAGAACTTCAGGTGCCGGGTGACCAGGACCGGGTTGAGTGGACGCCCGTCGGGTGTGGTGCGGCCGGTAATTACCGCCACCGGTTCCACACAGGGGACGTCCAGCCGGGCGAGCTTGCGCAGCATGTGGTACTCGTGCCGGGCTACGTGCTCGGAGGTTTCCTTGATGGCGATAACCGATCCGCCAAGGTGGGCGAAGCGCACAATGTGGCGGGAGATGCCGCGGGGGAGGGCTGCCAGGTTCTCGGCAGGCCAATCCTCCAGGGCGATATGCCAGGGAAGGTCAAGGAGCTCCGGGTCGGCGGCCGCCGCGGTGATATTCAGTGAGCTGGAGACCGAGGCGAGCTTGCCGTCGTCGGCACTGGCGGCCACAAACCGCGGCAGTTTTCCGATCTGCGCGTAGTCGGTGGGTTCATCGTGCCACTGGGCGCTGTATTCCTCGGTCATAACTCAATTCTTCCGTACTTGGGGCAGGCCAGCTAATCTTCCGCCGGCCAGTTAAAAGGCCGACGGCGGCCCATCCGTCAGGAGGGCCGCCGTCGGTTATTTAGGGCGTCGGTGGTGGGCCCACGCCGGCAGGGTTCCCTAACCGAAGCGAAGCGAGGTTCGGGCGTCGGTGGTGGGCCCACGCCGGCAGGGTTCCCTAACCGAAGCGAAGCGAGGTTAGGGGGCCGGTGGGGACTAGTCGCCCAGGCGCAGGCCGGTCTTGGTGTCGAACAGGTGCACGTGGCCCGACTGCGGACGGACGTAGATGGACTCGCCCTTCATCGGGGGGCGGCGGCCGTCGACGCGTGCCACGATGTCGTGGTCCTTGCCATCGAGCGTGGTGTGGCCGTAGACGTAGGCGTCAGCGCCGAGCTCTTCGACGACGTCCACCTCAACCTTCAGGCCTTCACCGTGCGGAGCGGTTTCGAGGTCCTCCGGACGGCTGCCCAAGGTGACGGTGGAGCCGTGTGCCTCTTCGAGGACGTCGCGCGGCACGGGGTAGACGGTGCCGCCGAACTGCACACCGCCGTCGACAACGGGCAGTTCCAGCAGGTTCATGGCGGGGGAGCCGATGAAGCCGGCAACGAACACGTTCTTGGGGCGGTCGTAGAGGTTGCGCGGGGTGTCAACCTGCTGCAGCAGGCCGTCCTTCAGCACAGCGACGCGGTCACCCATGGTCATGGCCTCAACCTGGTCGTGCGTCACGTAAACGGTGGTGACACCGAGGCGGCGGGTGAGGGATGCGATCTGCGTGCGGGTCTGCACGCGGAGCTTGGCATCGAGGTTGGACAGCGGCTCATCCATGAGGAAGACCTGCGGGTTACGCACGATGGCGCGGCCCATGGCGACACGCTGGCGCTGGCCGCCGGAGAGGGCCTTCGGCTTGCGGTCCAGGTACTGCTCAAGGTCAAGAAGCTTGGCGGCTTCGCGGACGCGCTCGGCGCGCTCTTCCTTGGAAACGCCGGCGATCTTCAGGGCGAAGCCCATGTTGTCGGCCACAGTCATGTGCGGGTACAGGGCGTAGTTCTGGAAAACCATCGCGATGTCGCGGTCCTTCGGGGGAACATCGGTGACGTCGCGGTCCCCGATCAGGATGCGGCCTGCGTTGACGTCCTCAAGGCCTGCGAGCATGCGCAGTGAGGTGGACTTACCGCAACCGGAGGGTCCAACGAGGACCAGGAATTCGCCATCGGCGATGTCGATGTTGAGCTTATCGACGGCGGGCTTATCTGTGCCCGGGTACAGACGCGTAGCGTTATCAAAAGTAACTGTAGCCACAGTTATCAATCCCTTCACCGGCAGGTACGTGCCGGACGATCCGTTGTGAATGGTTCATGTTTGTTCAGTTTTGTGTTGCAGGCTGCACTCCGGCTCAGCCGGAGTGCAACGAGTGACGCCGCACGGTATCTGTGCGCCACATCACAAGCAAGAGTATGTCAGATGCTTCGTTTATTGTCGCAAATGTTACGGACGTCACACGTGGGCTTCCCCACTCCTAGCTTGGGGCCGCCTGCGGATCCTCTTCCGCCACGGCGACGCTCCGCTCCTTCAGGAGGGCCTCCAGCAGCTCCGCTACATGAAGCGGAGCCTCCACGCGGTACTGCGCCTGGGTGAAGTCCAGCCCCACCTTCACGCCCACGTCGCCCGGCTCGAGCCGCGCCAGGGCGTCCTCGTCGGTGGTGTCATCACCGGCAAACAGCACAGCCGTGGCCCCGGTGATCTGCCGCAGGAACGTGACGCCCTCGCCTTTCGAGGCGTTGACGACCGAGGTTTCGAGAACCCGCTTCCCGTCCTTCAGGAAGACCCCCTTGCGGTCCTGGAGCAGCGAGCGTGCGGCCGCAACTGCGTCGTCGGCCACGTCATCGGCAGCAAGGCGGGTGTGCAGCACAACGCCGGCAGGCTTGTCCTCCAGCATGGTCCCCGGGGCTTCCTCAACGATTTCCGCGAGGATGGCACGGACCTCGGCCAGCAGCGCCTTCTGCTCCTCGTCAAGGGTCAGCCCGGTTGAGCCCGGGCCCAGCCACGCTTCGGCGCCGTGGCTGCCAATCAGGAGCGAGTCCACCGGCGGCGACGCCACAGCACGCAGGCTGGCGAGGGCGCGCCCTGAAATGAGCGCCGTCGTCGTGCGTGGCAGCACGGCGAGCCCTGCGAAGGCCGTCGCCGCGCGCGGCAGGGGGCGTGCGTCGTCGGCATGCCCCACGATGGGCGCCATGGTCCCGTCGAAATCCATGGCCACCAGCAGATGGTCGGTGCGGGCGATGCGCCGGACGGCCTCGCGGAGCTCCGGGGACAGTGCCAGCGGACCCTTGGGTCGGCCGTCAGGAGTCATCCCGCACCACCTTTTCGTTCAGTGCGGCCAGGAAGTCTGCGGACCAGTGGTCCACGTCGTGTTCCAGGATCTGCTTGCGCATGGCGCGCATCCGCCGGGCGGCGTCCCGCGGAGACATCTCAACCGCCCGCATGATGGCGCTCTTGAGGCCGTCAATATCGTGCGGGTTCATCAGCAGGGCCTGCTTGAGCTGGTCCGCGGCGCCGGCGAATTCGCTCAGCACCAGGGCGCCGTCGTTGTTGGTCCGGGCCGTGACGTATTCTTTGGCCACAAGGTTCATGCCGTCCCGCAGCGCCGTGACCAGCATGACGTCGGCGGCCAGGTACAGCGCCACCATCTCCTCCACGGGATAGCTGTGGTGCAGGTAGCGGACGGCGGTGTTCTCGATGGTGTCGTAGGTGCCGTTGATGTGGCCCACCGTGCCCTCCACCTCCTCCCGCAGCAGGCGGTACTGTTCAACGCGTTCGCGGCTGGGGGAGGCCACCTGGATCAGGGTGGCGTCTCCCACGGACAGTTTGCCGTCCGCCAGGAGTTCCTCGAACGCCTTCAGCCGGTGCCGGATGCCCTTGGTGTAGTCCAGGCGGTCCACGCCAAGCAGGATGGTCTTGGGGTTGCCCAGGTCCTGGCGGATCTGCCGGGCACGCTCGATGATTTCCGGTTTGGCGGCAAGCTCGCTGATCTGCTGGACATCGATGGAGATGGGGAATGCCTGCGCCCGGGCGATGTGGGTGATTTCGCCGTCCTGGCCCTTGACGTGCACCTGCTGCTGCTTGACGCTGGCGCCGAGGAACCGGCGGGCCGAGCGCATGAAGTTTCCGGCATCGCTGGCCCGCTGGAAGCCCACCAGGTCGGCGCCGAGCAGGCCGTCGATAATGGCCTGGCGCCACGGCAGCTGGGCAAAGATTTCCGGCGGCGGGAACGGGATGTGGTTGAAGAAGCCGATCCGGAGGTCGGGCCGGGCTTCGCGCACCAGCCGCGGCACCAGCTGCAGCTGGTAGTCCTGGATCCAGACGGTTGCCTTGTGGTCCGCATGGCGTACGACGGCGTCGGCGAACCTTTGGTTGACCCTGCGGTAGGCGTCCCACCAGGTCCGGTGGAATTCCGGCGGCGCGATGACGTCGTGGTACAGCGGCCACAGTGTCGCGTTGGAGAAGCCTTCGTAATACAGCTCCACGTCATCGGTGCTGAGCTGGACGGGGACCAGGTCCATGCCGCCGTGGCTGAAGGGCTCCACCGTCTCATCCGGCGCGCCGTGCCAGCCCACCCAGGCGCCGTCGGTCTTGGTCATCATGGGCGCGAGTGCCGTCACCAGACCGCCGGGGGAGCGGCGCCAGCCGGAGCCGTCGTCGCCGTTCTCGCCGGCGGCGACACGGTCAACGGGCAGCCGGTTGGAGACCACCATGAAGTCGTACTTGGTCTCGCCGCCGTGGCCGGAGCCGGCGGCGCCGGGCGCAGCCTTGGCGGCTGGTTTTTCCTGGACAGGTGTTTGCATTGCGGCCCCCTGGGGTTGCTTGTGCCTCTCAGCCCACCCTAACGGGACGGAATCTTCCGTGCTATTCGTCCGTTGGTCAAGCCGGAGGAATACTTGAAAGCGCAAGCTCTCAGCTTTCTCCCCTAAAATGAGGTAGTTGCCACTGAGTGGTCCCCCCACGTCGATCGACCCAAGGAACACATGAGCCCCGCAAACGAAGTACGTAAGTCGAAAGCTGAGCGAACCGCGGAGGCGCGGGAAAAAGCGCGCCTGATCCGCGAAGCCCAGCTTAAGAAAGACAAGCGCAACAAGCTCTTGATCGGCTGGGGCATCGTGGTGGCCGTGGTGGCCATCCTGGCGGTCGTGGCCCTGGTGGTCACCACCAGCATCCGGCAGAACACCCCCATTGCAGACCAGGGACCCGTCCCCGCCAATGGCAACGTCAACGGCGGCGTCACGCTGCTCGCCAACACGGAGGTCAAGGCAACGGACGCCGCCACCGTGGACATCGCCAACGTGCCCGCCAAGCCTGAGACGCTGCCCAGCCCTGTGGTTGCCCCCGGTGCCGAGGCCGAAGAAGGGCAGCCGGTCAAGGTAGTGGCCTACATCGACTTCATCTGTCCCGTCTGCAAGCGGTTCGAAGACACCTATAACGACGCCCTGACAGGCCTCCGGAACGAAGGCAAGATTTCCCTGGAATACCGGCCGCTGGGCTTCCTGGACCGCCAGTCCACCACCAACTACTCGTCCCGCGCAGCCAACGCCGCCGCCTGCGTAGCGGACCAGGCTCCCGGGAAGTACGCCGAATACGCCGATCTCCTGTTCACGAACCAGCCCGCCGAGGGCGGCGCCGGCCTCTCCGACGACAAGCTGAAGTCGCTGGCCAGTGACATTGGTGCGGACATCAACAGCTGCGTCGACGACAGGACCTTCCGTCCCTACGTCAAGTACTCCACGCAGCTGGCTTCCAATGTTGGAATCACCGGAACGCCTACCGTCTTTGTCGACGGCAAGCAGTGGGACGGCAGCACCGACCTGAACGCCGAGATCCAGGCTGCCATCGACGCCAAGGCCTAGGACCGGCAGGACTTCCTGCTCAAGGCCCGTCCCGGATCTTCTTCCGGGACGGGCCTTTTTCTGTGGCCTTGGGGTGGCTGGTTCCCGTCCGGGCTCCCGGCAGCAGCGGGCAGAAGGGGCATTTTTACCAGCGGCGGGTGTTGGGCTACCCTTATCTAGCGCCGTTCAGGCGCCCGCCCGCAAGGGTGTGCCTCCTTAGCTCAGTTGGCCAGAGCACCGCTCTTGTAAAGCGGGGGTCGTCGGTTCGAATCCGACAGGGGGCTCCACTGCTTTCCGCGCCCGTCCCGGGCGTATCCCTGAATCCGGCATTAAGCTGGTGTCATCCGAATGATCAGCCTGCTGATAAAAGGAGGACGGGTGCCATGCCCAAGACCGGCAAGAACGACCATGCCCGCAAGGACGAGCTTCCCTCTACCCTGCAGCGTTCCGAACAAAAAGCCCAGGATACGTTCGCCAAGACCTACGACTCCGCCCTCGAGTCCTACGATAACGACGAAGGCCGGGCCGCCCGGGCCGCGTACGCATCCCTGAAGCACAGCTACGAGAAGGTGGGCGACCACTGGGAGCCGAAGGACAAGCGGGGCCCTTCGGACAAGCGTGCGGAGGAAGGCATCCGCTCCTCCGAACCCACCGCGGGCGGCGTCAACGCAAATGCGTCCAAGGAGCACCTCTACAAGCTTGCCAAGGAGCTGGACGTCAAAGGCCGCTCGAAGATGGACAAGGACGAGCTGGTCAAGGCGCTCCAAAAGGCGAACGACTCCGCCACCCGCAAGGCGCGGAAGTAGCCCGGCCCCCGGGGGATCGCCCGGCAGGAAGGGAACGCCTGCGTCCAGGACCGCCGGCGCTCTTGCCCTAATGCCGCCCAGGGTGTCGAATCAGAGGACACGCTAGGACGGGTTGCACGGCAAAGACGCCAGGAGGATCCCATGTCAGTAAAAGGCACCAAGGACTCAGCGAGGACACCCGGCGGCCGGAACGGACCTGAGACGCGCCGGGCGGACGCTTCTGCCGGGATCGCGGCCGAGGACCCAGCGCAGATCCGCAATATCGCGCTTGTAGGGCATTCCGGTGCGGGCAAAACGCTCCTGATCGAGGGCCTGTTGTCCGCCAACGGCATGATCACCCGCAAGGGATCCATCGCCGAGGGGACCACCGTCAGCGATTCGGACCCCGCTGCGGTCCACCAGCAGCGGTCCGTGACGCTCTCGCTGGTGCCGCTGCTAATCGAAGACATTAAGGTCAACATCCTGGATACGCCGGGCTATCCCGATTTCATTGGCGAGATGCGTGCAGGGCTGCGGGCAGCGGACGCCGCCCTTTTTGTTGTCTCGGCCGTTGACGGGATCGACGCCACCACCACCGCCCTGTGGGGCGAGTGCGCGCAGGCGAGGCTGCCACGCGCCGTCGTGATCACCCGGATGGACCATCCGCGCGCAAATTACGACGCCGTCCTCGCCGAGTGCAGGAAAGCGTTCGGGGACGGCGTCCTGCCGCTCTACCTCCCGGTGCGGTCGGGCGGGAATGTCACCAGCCTCCTGGGGCTGCTGTCCCGCACCGTCACCGACTACGCCTCCGGGGAGGTCCCCGCCGCCCGCGAGGGCACCGCCGAGGAACTGGCAGCGGCGGAGGCAGCCCGGGGCGAGCTCATCGAGGGGATCATCGCCGAAAGCGAAGACGAGACCCTGATGGACCGGTACCTGGAAGGCGAGGACATCGATACCGGAGTCCTGGTGGATGACCTGGAGACCGCGGTCGCGCGCGGGTCCTTCTTCCCCGTCATTCCGACGTCCGCAGTGACCGGCCTGGGTACGGCTGAGCTGCTGGAAATGCTGGTGCGCGCGTTCCCGCCTCCCACCGAGGGGAGCCTGCCCGACGTGACGGACCTGGCCGGCAAGCCGGGGGAATCTCTGGCCTGTGACCCGTCGGGGCCGCTGGCGGCCGAAGTGGTGCGCACGTCCATCGACCCGTTCCTGGGCCGGATTTGCCTGGTCCGGGTGTTCTCCGGGACGCTGCGCGAGGACTCGCCGGTACACGTTGGGGGCCACGGCCTGGCGGACCGCGGCCACCAGGACCACGACACCGACGAGCGCGTCACCCACATCTACTCCCCGCTCGGGGCCACCCTGCGGCCCGTGCCCTACTCCGTGGCCGGGGACATGTGTGCGCTGGCCAAACTCGGAAGCGCCGAAACGGGCGACACCATTTCATCGCGGGACAAGCCGCTGATGCTCACCACCTGGGAGATGCCCGAACCGCTGTTGCCGGTGGCTGTCGAAGCAGACTCCCGCAGCGACGAGGACGCGCTCGCACGGAGCCTGGGCAAAATCGCGGCCGGCGATCCCACGCTGCGGGTGGAGAGGAACGCCGAAACGCACCAGCTGGTGCTGTGGTGCATGGGCGAGGCCCACGCTGACGTGGTGCTGGACAGGCTCCGGGACCAGGGCGTGAAGCTGCATACCGTGGAGGTGGTAACTCCGCTTCGGGAAACATTCGCGGCACCGTCCGCCGGGCACGGCCGCCACGTGAAGCAGTCCGGCGGTCACGGACAATATGCCGTTTGCGACATCGAAGTGGAACCACTGGACCGCGGGGCCGGTTTCGAGTTCGTGGACAAGACGGTGGGCGGTGTTATTCCGGGAACATTCATCCCGTCCGTGGAAAAGGGCGTCCGGGCACAGATGGAAAAGGGGGTATCCGCCGGATTCCCCGTGGTGGACGTCCGCGTGCGGCTGGTGGGCGGCAAGGCGCACAGCGTTGACTCGTCGGACGCAGCGTTCCAGGCGGCCGGGGCACTGGCCCTGCGCGAGGCGGCGGCCGGAGGGAAAATCCAGCTGCTGGAACCGGTGTCGGAAGTGAGCATCACCGTGACGGACGAGCACGTGGGTTCTGTCATGAGCGACCTCTCCGGGCGCCGGGGCAGGCTCACCGGCACCAACTCGTCCGGGGACGGGCTGACGGAAATCGCCGCAGAGGTGCCGGACCAGGAACTGCTGCGCTACGCCGTCGAACTTCGGGCACTGACCTCCGGAACAGGCCGGTTCACCCGCCGCTACCTGCGGCACGATCCTGTGCCCGCGAGCTACAGCCCGTCCTGAGCCGATAACGCCATGAACCCGGCGGCCCGGAAAATCGAGCGGGTCTACCTGACGCTGACGCTGGGCAACACCCTGGCGACCTCGTTTATTTGGGGAATCAACACCCTTTTCCTGCTCGACGCCGGCCTCAGCAACCTGGAGGCCTTCGCCGCCAACGCCTTCTTCACAGCCGGCATGGTGCTCTTCGAGGTGCCCACGGGAGTGGTGGCGGACAGCTGGGGGCGCCGCACGTCGTTCCTGCTGGGCACCATTACCCTGGCCGTTTCCACGTTCCTGTACTACCTGCTCTGGCAGGCGTCGGCCCCGTTCCTGTGGTGGGCGGTGGTGTCCGTACTGCTCGGCCTGGGTTTCACCTTCTTTTCGGGGGCGGTGGAAGCTTGGCTGGTGGACGCCCTGCGGTTTTCCGGATACGAAGGCGGGCTGGAAACGGTGCTCGGGCGCGGGCAGATGGTCAGCGGGGTGGCGATGCTCGCGGGCTCCGTGGCAGGCGGTGTGATTGCCCAGGCCACCACCCTGGGGGTGCCGTTCCTGGTGCGCGTGGGCGTACTGGTGGCCATGTTCGCGGTGGCGTTCCTGCTGATGCACGACGTCGGTTTCACGCCGGAGCGGTCGGCCCACCCCCTGCGGGCCACCCGGGCGGTCCTCAAAGCCTCGGTGGACGGCGGCCTGAAACATCCGCCCGTGCGGTACATCATGCTGGCCGCGCCGTTCACGGAAGGAGTTGGCTTCTACGTCTTTTACGCCCTGCAGCCGTACCTGCTGCAGCTCTTTGGGGATCCCCGGGCCTACGCTGTGGCCGGCCTGGCCGCTGCCATCGTGGCGGGAGCGGACATCGTGGGCGGATGGATGGCACCGCGCATCCGGAAGCTGGTACGGAAACGGACCACCGTGCTGATTGCCAGCAACCTGGCCAGCTCACTGATCCTGGTGGTGCTGCTGTTCACCAGCACGTTCTGGCTTGCCCTGGTGCTGCTGGCCCTGTGGGCCGTGGTGGGTGCAGCAGGCACTCCCGTGCGGCAGGCCTACCTGAACGACATGATTGCCTCAAAACAGCGGGCAACCGTCCTCAGCTTCGACTCCCTGATGGGGTCAAGCGGCGGAGTGGTGGTGCAGCCGCTGCTCGGCCGCAGCGCAGACATCTATGGCTATCCGGCGTCGCTCGCCGTGAGCGGTGTGGTGCAGCTGCTTGCCGCGCCGTTCATCCTGCTGAGCCGGCGGCAGCGCTCGCAGGCAGACACGGCTACTGACCTGACGGCAACGCCTTAGTGGGCGCCATGGTGCAGCGGTTGATGTGGTTCAGTCTGCGTCCATCAGCTCAAGCAGCTTCTTCGCGGCGTCCCGGATGTCGTCGTGCCCGTACTGGGCAGCCCTGCTTTCCAAGGAGATGACGGCGCAGCGGTGGACTTTGCTGAAGTCCCCAAAGGGAAAGCTGACGCTGCCCTTGGTGCCCTCCGACTTTTCGTCGTCCCGGCCGAGGTGCCATTCCGCGAAACTGCCAAAGCCGTGCTTGTCGATGAAGGCGTTTTCCTGGTCCGTGGAGGGAGCATGTTCGCTCCAGTCATCCCGGACATCGCGTTCAACCTTGCCTGCCTTAATAAGCTCCCGGGCGTGGGCGAATGCAGTGCGGTTAAGCCGTGCCGCCATTATGGTTCCTTCCCTGCGGGTTCCGGCCGCCAGGAGCCGGAGGGATTCCAGCGTAGGACCGCGCCGGGGAAACCGCCATGGTTAACGCCCGCGAGACCGCCGGGAAACGCGCCCACAACAATCACCGCATACCTTTCAGGAATGACCGCTGATTTACTTGGCCGGCTCCGCGCATGGCTCACCGACACCTTCACCTATGAGTCCCCGGACGAGGCCGCCGATGCCATGGCCGACGCCACCCGCTGGGGCTGGCTTCCGGCCCTGAGCGGAGTGGCGGTGGGGGCGGGGCACGCCCGCGCGCACCACACGGGCCAGGAGCTCTAACCCCGCGCGCTGTCTGCTTGCACACACTCTTGCGTCCGTTATGGGATCATGCCCTAAACTGCTTCACTGAGGTGCCTGAGATGGCGCTGCGCAGCAACGAAAGTGAACACGCTATGGCTACCGATTACGATGCCCCACGCAAGCAGGAAGAAGAGACTCCGGCGGACTCGCTCGAGGCCCTTCAGGCGTCACGCGGCGGCAACGCCCAGACCGCGGTCATTGACCTTGACGAGAACGACACTGCTGAAGGCATCGACCTGCCCGGTGCCGACCTTTCCAACGAGGAACTGACCGTCATTGTTGTTCCTGAGCAGTCCGATGAATTCACCTGCTCGTCGTGCTTCCTGGTCCGCCACCGTTCCCAGGTTGCGCGGGAAAAGAACGGCATGAAGTACTGCCGCGACTGCGAAGGCTAGGCTTTCCGTACGAAGCCACGCGCCGGCCACCCTCCTTGGGTGGCCGGCGTTTCTTCGTCTCCCGCCGGCGTCGTTACCAGCGGTAACGGGCGGATGCAGAAAGGGCACCAAAAGGGTCAAGAAAGGCCGAAATCCGCCCCTCGTTTTATGGCGGCGTGATGCGCGCGGGAGCACCCTAACGGTTGCGCGCCGAAGCGGCCACAGCCCTCGTTTCGGGGCCTTGACGCTCCTAGGCTTGACCTATCCAATCGCTCCTTCCATGGGTGGCACCACAATGAAAAAACTCTCCATCTGGCTCACGGCTATCCTCATGGCCGTTGGGCTGGGACTCCTGGTTCCGGGGCCCGCCTCGGCAACCACATCGTATTGCGGGCTGGGCTGGGGATCCCTGGCTAAAACCAGTGAAAACCCCACCACCGCATCCGTCACCAACATCCGGACTGGGCAGCACTACTGCTTTGACCGGATGGTGGTGGACCTTAATGGCCCGGCCGCCGGGTACACCGTGCGTTACGTACCGCGGATTGTCCAGGACGGGTCCGGCTTTACCGTCCCGGTCCGTGGCGGCGCACGGCTGCAGGTCACTCTCACAGCGCCGGCCTACGACAACAACAGCGGCAGGCCCACGTATGAGCCCCGCAACCAGGCAGAACTTGCCAACGTTGCGGGTTACCAGACCTTCCGCCAGGTTGCCTGGGCCGGAAGCTTTGAAGGCTACACCAACGTTGGCCTGGGCGTCCGTGCCCGCCTGCCGTTCCGGGTTTTCACCCTGGACGGTCCGGGGTCCGGCTCCCGCCTTGTGATTGACGTAGCCCACTTCTGGTGACAGTCCGCTGGCCTTAAATGACCGGCCACAACAGAAAGGTGCCGTGCCCCCGGATCGCGGGGGCACGGCACCTTTTCTGTGCTTGTGCTGCTGAGGCAGCCTTGGCCTACTCGGGAACCACCAATGCGGGGGTGTCCCGCTTCAGGGTCTCGCCCCGGAAGAAGCCGGGCCGGACCCCGGCCATGATGAGCATGAACACGGCGCCAAGGGCCAGGATCCCGATACCCAGGACGAAGACCAGCCCGACGCCGAACACCTCGGAACCGCTGCCGAACTCGGGCGCAAGGCTGTCCACGGCGGTCTGGCCGAACACCACGAACAGGCCTACTCCGCCGAGCACCGGGCACAGGAGCCGCAGGACGAAGTTGCGGATGCTGCTGAAGACGCTGTGCCGGAAGTACCAGGCGCAGGCCAGGGCGGTCAGCCCGTAGTAGAAGCAGATCATCAGGCCCAGGGCCAGGATGGTGTCATTGAGGACGTTTTCACTGACCACGTGCATCACTGCGTAGAACCCGGCGGACATGACGCCGGCCGCGATGGTGGCGAAGCCCGGCGTCGCGAACTTCCTGCTGACCCGGCTGAACGGCTCCGGCAGGGCACCGTAGTGGCCCATCGCCAGCAGGCTGCGCGACGGCGACATGAACGTGGACTGCAGGGACGCGGCGGAGCTGGACAGCACCGCAAGGGACATCAGGATGGCGAAGGGGCCCATGATGGGGGAGGCCAGGGCCGTGAAGATGTTCTCGTGGATGTCGGTGTTGTTCAGGCCGTTGCCGGTATCGCCCACGCCGGCGAACATCATGGTGGCGATGCTGACCAGCAGGTAGATGGCCAGGACGATGACTGCGGTGAGGGTGCCGGCCAGGCCGGAGGTCTTCTTGCCGTTCGCCGTTTCCTCGTTCACCGTGAGGCAGACGTCCCAGCCCCAGTACACGAAGATGGACAACGAAATCCCTGCCGCAATCTGGCCGAAGGTTTCAATCTTGGTGACATCGAACCATTCCCAGCTGAAAGGGATGGCCGTTTCAGAGCTGGACCAGTTGGCGAACGCCATGGCCACGAACAGGCCCAGGACCAGCAGCTGGAACCCCACCAGGCCGTACTGCACCACTTTGGTGGTGTGCAGCCCGCGGTAGCTGACCCAGACGGCCAGGGCCACGAATACAAAGCAGGTCAGCACGTTCAAGGCTTTGTTGGCCGCCAGGTCCGCCAGTTCCGGGGCTCCAGTCAGCTGCGACAGGAAGAGGTAGAAGAAGTCGACGGCTACGCCGGCGAGGTTGGACAGCACGATGATGTTGGCGGCCAGCAGGCCCCAGCCGCCCATCCAGCCCACCCAGGGTCCGAAGGCCTTGGTGACCCACGTGAACGTGGTCCCGCTGTCCGGGGAGTCGGCGTTGAGCTCCCGGTAGGCGAGCGAGACCAGGATCATGGGAATGAAACCGATCAGGAAGATGACGGGCAGCTGGAGTCCGGCTTCGTTGACGGTGGGGCCCAGTGCGCTGGTGAGGGTGTAGGCGGGGGCAATGGTGGAAATGCCAAGGACGACGACGGCGAGGAGCCCGAGCTGCCCGCCCTTCAGTCCTTTGGCGGTGATGCCGGCGGCGGAATTGTTGCTGCTGGGGCCGGGGGAGGGCGTGCTGGTGCGGATTGTCTCTGTCATGGCACCACTTTCTGGGAAGACATTATGACGACGGTCACTATATGAATGGCGTTCATTTAGTATGAGGGTGCGGAGCTGCGTACGCAAGGGGAAATATGAATCACGTTCGTTTATGTCCCTTCGTGCAAATTAGTAAGCTCACTGAGAAATTGCCGGCGTCCCCGCCGCCGCGCGCTGCAGGGCTGGTAGGTTCGGGGTTACTGGACCAATGAGGAGGACGCATGAAAGCTTCACCGACACTGACCAACAATTTGCAGGCCGTGCTCACGGACCTGATCGAACTGCACCTCCAGGGCAAGCAGGCCCACTGGAACATCGTGGGTACCAACTTCCGGGACCTCCACCTTCAGCTGGATGAAATCGTGGACGCGGCGCGCCAGTTTGCCGATGATACGGCGGAGCGCATGCGTGCACTGCACGCGCTTCCGGACGGCCGCAGCTCCACGGTTGCCGAAGCCACCAGCCTGGCGCAGTTCCCCGAGGGCCTGATCAGCACCAAGGACGCCATTGAGCGGATCGTCGCAGCCCTTGAGGCTGCCGTGGGAACCATGCGGAAGGTCCACGACGAGGTGGATGAGGAAGATCCCACCAGTGCCGACCTGCTGCATGAGTTCATCGCCAAGCTGGAGCAGTTTGCCTGGATGGTGAACGCCGAAACAATGAAGCCCACCGCCAGCGTCACCGCCCCGGACGCCAAGTAGCACCGGGTATCAGGCAGCAGTAAACAAGGCGCCCGGCGCCGGAGCAATGCTCCGGCGCTGGGCGCCTTTTGCTGTCCGGTCCGGTGTTACGCGCCGCCCTAGGCGGCCTTCGGCACTTTGCGGAGCACGACGGCGGCGAGCACTGCCGCCGTCGCCATCAGCACCAGCCCAATGGCGGCCGTGATGTGCACCCCCGAGTTGAAGGCTGCGGCCGCGGCATCCCGGACGGCGCCCGCCAGCGGAGCAGGCAATGCCGAGGCGACTTCCATGGCGCCGGCGAGCGTTTCGCCGGCGTTGTGCGTGGCGGCGGATGGCGTGGCTTCCAGCAGTCCGGCCGGCAGCCGGAGGTTGTGCTGGTAGGAGGCTGTCAGGATGGACCCCAATACCGCCGTGCCCAGGAGCGAACCCACCTCGTAGCCCGTCTCTGAAATCGCTGCCGCCGCACCCGACTTCTCGGGCGGTGCAGCACCCAGGATGAGGTCGTTGGAAATGGTCTCGGCAGTGCCCACGCCCACGGCAAGGATCAGGAGGGCCGCCAACAGGAGTGCCGGGCCGCCGCTGTGGTTGCCGAAGGTGACAAGGCTGTAGCCGGCGGCGCTGAAGGCCAGTCCTGTTCCCACCACGAATCCGGGCCGCACCCGCCGGACGAGCGGCACAACAACCAGGCCTGCCACCACCGTGGCCACCAGCGCCGGGATCATTGCAATCCCCGCAGAGGAGGGGGACATGCCTTCAAGGAGCTGCAGGTGCTGGGCCAGGAAAAGGATGAAGCCGTTGAAGGAAAACAGTGCCAGGACGTTGGCCGCGATGGCCATGCTGAACACCCTGTTCCGGAACAGGGACATGTCCAGGAGCGGGTTGGCCAGCGTCAGCTGCCGGCGGACAAAAGCGGCTGCCATCACCAGTCCGAACGCCATGCTGCCCAGGCCTGCCGGTCCCGGACCCTCGGTGGCAATGTCCTTGATTCCGTAGACCACCGGAACCATGACCAGCAGGGAGAGCAGGATGCTGGGAACGTCCACCTTCCCGGGTGACGGGTCCTTCGATTCAGGAATGAATACAGGTCCGAAGGCCAGGAGGGGCAGCATGAGGGGAACGGCAACGAGGAAGACCGCGCCCCACCAAAACTGCTCCACCAGCCAGCCGCCGAAGATCGGTCCCAGGGCGGCGCCGCCTGAGAACCCTGCCGCCCAGATGGCGACGGCCAACCGGCGGCGGTTGGGCTGCGGGAAGATGTTGCGGATCAGGGACAGCGTGGAGGGCATCAGCATGGCGCCGAAGAATCCCAGGGATGCGCGGCCGGCGATCAGCCACTCCGGGCTCGGTGCGAAGGCGGTGGCGGCGGACAGTGCGGCAAAGCCGATGCTGCCGGTGATCAGCAGCTTCCTGCGGCCGATGCGGTCGCCCAGGCTTCCCATGGACACCAGCAGCCCTGCAAGCACCAGCGGGTACGCGTCCACGATCCACAGGAGCTGGACTCCGGAGGGGTCCAGTGAACCTGCGATGGCGGGCAGGGCAAACGTCAGCGCGGTGTTGTCCACCGCGACCAGCAGCACCGGGAACATCAGCAGTCCCAGGGCAAGCCAGTCGCGCCACGGGGCCCGGAAAAACGGACTGCCGGAAGCGGATGCGAAGGTCCTGGTGGTGCCAGCGGAAATGGTCATGCCATAACTGTACCGTCTGGACGGTATAGTTACGAATCGCTGGGTTTGAGGAATGGTGCGTGGAGGAAGGCATGATTAGAGGCATGCCCCGGAAGCCCGTAGCCCGCGACGCCGTACTTGACGCCTTTGAAGCCCTGCTGATCGATGTGGGGGAGCGTGCAGCCACCCTTGATGCCGTCGCGGCGAAGGCCGGGGTTTCCAAGGGCGGCCTGCTCTACCACTTTCCCAACAAGGAAGCCCTGATCCAGGTGCTGCTGGACCGGCTGGACGAACTGGCCGGAGCCGACGCCGATGCCATGGCCAAGGCGGAGGAGGGGGCCGCCGCATACTTCATCAGGTCCTCCGTCTGGGCTGACACCCCGCTGGACCGGGCAATCGTCGCCGCGACCCGGCTCGCAGAAGTGGCACACGAGGAAACGCGCCGCCGCTTCGCTGCCATCCAGCAGCGCTGGCTGGACGAGATCGCCGCCGATGTGGGCCCGGCACTGGCCAAAGCAGTGCTCTACATGGGGGACGGGCTCTACTTCAATGCCATGTTGGCCGTCGGCCCCATGCCGGAAGGCGGTGCCGCCGCGGATGTGGACAATCTCCTTGCTGCCCTGGAGCGCCTGCGCAGGTAGGCAGCCATTTGCCCGAAAGGCTGCGGCGTAGGACAATTGGAGGCTGTGAAGGCCGTCACCGGCCGTTCGCGGCAATCCAAATGAATAGCCTTTGATCTGCGGCGGGAGAGTTCTGCCGAAAGTACAAGCAGGCGCCGTAGGAGCAAACCCTCCCCAGGAATCTCACAGGCCCATGTACCGCCGCGGCGAGGCACCTCTGGAAAGCAGCAGGCAGTCCGCCTGGGCCATCCTGGCTCCGGGAGACCAAGGACTGTTGTGCTCACCGACGGTGCAAGCGGGGCCATGCGCAAGCACGGCAACGCGGAAACTCTCAGGTCCAATACAGAGCGGGGAGGAACCCGAATCGATGTGGCGTACCCTGCGCCACCTGAATTATGGAGTTCCTCGTGACCGTATCTCCGGCCTCCGCCTCCCCGGCCTCCGCCTCCCCGGCCGCTGCCACTTTCGTTGACCGTCATATTGGCGCACGGCGCCAGGCCGACGTCGACGCCATGTTGCAAGCCGTCGGCTTCGACACCGTGGACGCCCTGGTTGATACGGCGGTCCCCAAGGACATCCGCCAGGAAACCCCGCTGAAACTGTCCGCGGCCCTGAGCGAGGTGGAAGCGCTCGCCGAACTGCGCAAGCTGGCAGCCAAGAACAGGACGGCCGTGCAGATGATCGGCCAGGGCTACTTCGACACGGTGACCCCGCCCGTGATCCGCCGCAACATCCTGGAATCCCCGGCCTGGTACACGGCCTACACCCCGTACCAGCCTGAAATTTCGCAGGGCCGGCTTGAGGCGCTGCTGAACTTCCAGACCATGGTCCAGGACCTCGTTGGCCTGCCCATCGCCAACGCGTCCCTGCTCGATGAAGCCACCGCCGTGGCCGAAGCGGTACTCATGATGCGCCGCGCGAACAAGAACAAGGACGCCAGGGATGGCAAGACCGTCCTGGACGCGGACTGCCTGCCGCAGACCATCGCGATCGTCAAGGGCCGCGCTGAGGCGCTCGGCTTCGAGGTTGAAATCGCTGACCTGTCCGCGGGCCTGCCGGAGGGTGCCATCAACGGCATCGTGCTGCAGCAGCCCGGCGTTTCGGGCCGCGTCTTCGACCACTCCGCCGTTATCGCTGAAGCCAAGGAACGCGGCGCGCTCGTGACCGTGGCGGCTGACCTCCTGGCGCTGACCCTGATCACCCCGCCGGGTGAGCAAGGCGCCGATATCGCCGTCGGCTCGGCCCAGCGTTTTGGCGTCCCGCTGTTTTTCGGCGGCCCGCACGCCGCGTACATGGCAGTCCAGAAGGGGCTCGAGCGCTCCATGCCCGGCCGCCTGGTGGGCGTGTCCAAGGACGACGCCGGTGTCCCCGCCTACCGGCTTGCGCTGCAGACCCGCGAACAGCACATCCGGCGCGAGAAGGCGACGTCGAACATTTGCACCGCGCAGGCCCTGCTGGCCATCGTTGCGTCGATGTACGCCGTTTACCACGGCCCCGAGGGGCTGAAGGCGATCGCCCAGACCGCCAACCGCCACGCCCGCACGCTGGCTGCTTCCCTGAAAGCTGCCGGGGCAGAGGTTCTGCACACCTCCTTCTTCGACACGGTCACCGTCCGCGTGCCCGGCAGGGCTGCCGAAATCGTTGCGGCCGCCGAGGCCAAGGGCATCAACCTGCGCGGCATCGACGCCGACACCGTGGGCATCTCCGTTGATGAAACCACCACGACGGCGGTCGTCGCCGACGTCGTTTCCGTCTTCGGCGCCGAAGCGGTTGGATCCACCGGCAGTTTTGCGCTGGACCCCGCCGTCGAACGCTCCAGTGGCTACCTGCAGCACCCGGTGTTCAACACCCACCGCTCCGAGACCCAGCTGCTGCGGTACATCCGGAAGCTGTCCGACCGGGACCTGGCGCTGGACCGCACCATGATCCCGCTGGGTTCGTGCACCATGAAGCTGAACGCCACCGCGGAGATGGAAGCCATCTCCTGGCCGGAGTTCGCCTCGATCCACCCCTTCGCCCCCGATTCGCAGACCGAGGGCTGGCGTGAGCTGATCGCTGACCTCGAGGCACAGCTGACCGAGATCACCGGCTACGACCTGGTGTCCATCCAGCCCAACGCCGGTTCCCAGGGTGAACTTGCAGGCCTGCTCGCGATCCGCGGCTACCACCTGTCCCGAGGCGACGACCAGCGCAACGTCTGCCTGATCCCGGCCTCCGCGCACGGCACCAATGCTGCCTCCGCCGTCCTCGCCGGCATGAAGGTTGTTGTCGTGGCCACCGCCGCCGACGGCACCATCGACCATGCTGACCTGTACGCCAAGATCGACGCGCACAAGGACGCCCTTTCGGCGATCATGATCACCTACCCCTCCACCCACGGTGTGTACGACGCCGACGTCCGCGAGGTCTGCGACGCCATCCACGCAGCCGGCGGCCAGGTCTACATCGACGGTGCAAACCTCAACGCCCTGGTCGGGCTGGCCCAACCTGGCAAGTTCGGCGGCGACGTATCGCACCTGAACCTGCACAAGACCTTCTGCATCCCGCACGGCGGCGGCGGCCCCGGCGTCGGACCGGTCGCAGCCAAGGCACACCTGGCACCCTTCATGCCGGGCGACGCCACGTCGTGGACCAAAGGCAACGACGTACCGATTTCCGCGTCCCGCTTCGGCTCCGCCGGTGTGCTCCCGATTTCGTGGGCATACGTGAAGCTCATGGGCGGCGAGGGCCTGACCGAGGCCACCAAGTCCGCGCTCCTGGCTGCCAACTACATCGCCTCCCGCCTCAACGAACACTTCCCCGTCCTCTACACCGGCGAAGGCGGACTCGTGGCGCACGAGTGCATCCTGGACCTCCGCGAGCTGACGGCGAAGACCGGTGTCACTGCCGAGGACGTGGCCAAGCGGCTCATCGACTTCGGCTTCCACGCCCCCACCCTCGCCTTCCCGGTAGCCGGCACCCTGATGGTGGAACCCACCGAGTCCGAGGACCTCGCCGAGATGGACCGCTTCATCGAAGCCATGATCACCATCCGGCACGAAATCGACCAGGTCGCTGCCGGCGACTTCACGGTGGCCGACTCCCCGCTGCGCCGGGCACCGCACACGGCAGCCGCCGTCGTATCTTCCAACTGGGACCGCGCCTACCCGCGGGAACAGGCCGCCTTCCCGGTCCACCACCTCAAGCAGGACAAGTACTTCCCGCCTGTGGGCAGGATCGACGGCGCAGCCGGGGACCGCAACCTCGTCTGCTCCTGCCCGCCGCTTGAAGACTTCGAGAACTAAGGACCAGCATGCCTGAGAAGTACACCGCTCTCTATGACGAGCACAAAAAACTGGGCGCATCCTTCACCGACTTCGGCGGCTGGCAGATGCCGCTCAAATACAGCTCCGAACTGGCCGAACACCACGCGGTCCGCAAGAGCGCTGGGCTGTTCGACCTGTCCCACATGGGTGAAGTCTGGGTGACCGGCCCGGATGCGGCCGCGTTCCTGGACTACGCCCTGGTGGGCAGGATCTCCGCCATGCCGGTGGGCAAGGCCAAGTACTCGCTGATCTGCAACGAAGACGGCGGCATCATCGACGACCTCATCACGTACCGGCGCCCGGCAGCGCCGGACGGCACCGACGTGTTCCTGGTGGTCCCCAACGCCGGCAACGCAGCAGTGGTGGCCGCGGCGCTGGCAGAACGGGCAGCCAGCTTCGATGTCGATGTCCGGGATGCGTCCGCCAGCACCTCCCTGATCGCCGTCCAGGGCCCGAAGGCACAGGAGCTGCTGCTCCGGCTGGTGCCGGCCGCGAACCACAGCGCCGTCACGGAGCTGAAGTACTACGCCGCCGTCGAGGTGCCGTTCCTGGTGGCCGGGGCAGGGCAGGAACTCCTGCTGGCTCGTACCGGGTACACCGGCGAGGACGGGTTCGAGATCTTCGTGGCCAACGACGCCGCGGCCGCCCTCTGGCAGACACTTATCGCAATCGCCGACGAAGGCGAGCTCACGCCCGCCGGGCTGGCATGCCGGGACTCCCTCCGCCTTGAAGCCGGGATGCCGCTCTACGGCAACGAACTCTCGCTGCAGGGCGACCCGTTCGCCGCGGGGCTGGGTCCCGTCGTCGCACTGTCCAAGGAAGGCGACTTTGTGGGCAAGGCCGCTCTGGCGGCGAAGAAAGAAGCAGGCGCAGGCACTACCTCGGGCCGCCGCCTGGTAGGGCTCAAGGGCCTGGGCCGCCGCGCCGGCCGCGCCCACTACCCGGTCCTCAAGGACGGTGTCACTGTCGGCGAGGTGACCTCCGGCCAGCCCTCACCCACCCTCGGATACCCCGTCGCAATGGCCTACGTCGACGTAGAACACACCGCACCCGGCACCGCCCTGGACATCGACCTCCGCGGCAAGGCAGAGCCCTTCGAAGTCGTCGAACTGCCGTTCTACAAGCGCCAAAAGTAGCCCCGCCGTTGCCGTGCCGTCCGGGCTGCCAGGCCGGACTTTTCACGCGTGCTGCTCCTTCGTCGCTTTGACGCACGCTTTCGAAAAGCCCGGCCAGCCAGCCCTCGGAGGCATGGTCGCCACTGTTAGGGAGACGGTGGGGAGCACGTCTCCGGATACCGGGCCCAAAGGGGCTCCGTTCGTCACCTTGGGTTTTTGCGTGCGTGCCTTGTTGGCGCTGCGTGAACCACTAAGTTCTGGGGATGGGCCGAGTCCTCTGCGCCCCTGGGTGGAGGACTGCCCAATTTTTTAGGAAGTCCCGCCTGCCGTTGGTTCATTCGTTCTTCCGGACCACCCGCCTCGACAGGGATTGAGAATGTGCGGTTGGGCAGGGTGTTTGTTGCGGTGGAACTGTTGCGCTCTCAAAGGTGACATTGCTTTGGCGGGTGGGCGGCTTCCGGAAGCGTACGTCAGAGGCGAGGAACGAGCCAGTACGCGGAGGAATTCGGCCACACGCCACCCAACCCAGCCACGATGAGTTTCTGTCATTTGATTACGTAAGGAAAAAGAGATGCCCAAAGTAGCCGCTGAACTTCAGTATTCCGACGAGCATGAGTGGGTGGCCCGGGAGGGTGGGAACCTTGTGGCTGTGGGGATTTCTGCCGTCGCGACGGATGCCCTCGGCGACATCGTGTACGTGGACTTGCCCGAGGTTGGTTCCACGGTGACCGCGGGGGAGACCTGCGGCGAGGTGGAATCCACGAAGTCCGTCTCTGATCTGTACGCCCCGGTGTCCGGCGAAGTGGTGGAGACCAACCCGGCTGTCGTGGACGATCCTGCCCTGATCAACAACGATCCCTACGGCGCAGGCTGGCTCTTTAAAGTGGCCGCGGAGTCCGAAGGACCGCTGCTGTCCGCGCAGGAATACGCGTCGAAAAACGGCGGCGACCTGGACCGCGCCGACGGGGTTGCAAGCGCGTAGCGTTGAACCGGAAGAACAGCTCAGCTACCTCCCCGATCGCAGTGTTTTAGTAAGGATTTCCGTCATGGCTGTTGGTGTTTTTGATCTCTTTTCGATTGGGATCGGGCCTTCGAGTTCCCATACTGTGGGTCCGATGCGGGCTGCTGCTGTGTTTGCGGAGGAGTTGAAGGCTTCCGGGGCGCTGTCGGAGGTGGCGGGGTTGCGGGTGGACCTGTATGGGTCTTTGGCTGCGACCGGTCACGGGCACGGGACGATGACCGCGATTTTGTTGGGGTTGGAGGGGTTCCATCCGGAGCTGATCCTGCCCGATGAGGTGGAGGCCCGGCTGGCTGCGATCGCGGAGACCGGTGTGCTGCAGCTGGCCGGGGCGGTGGCGTTGCCGTACGGGGTGAAGGACATGGTGCTGCGGCCGTTGACTGTCCTGCCGCGGCACACCAACGGGATGACCTTCACCGTCACCGGTGCCGACGGTCAGGTGCTGCACACGGCGACGTTCTTCTCGGTCGGTGGCGGGTTCATCGTCCGTGAGGGTGAGGAGGACGCGGCGCAGCAGGAGCTGGAGGAGTCGAAGAAGGAACTGCCGCTGCCGTTCCGCACCGCCGCCGAGCTCCTGGAGCACTGCCGTGAAACCGGGTTAGGCATCAGCGATGTCATGCTGGTCAACGAGAAGGCTTCCCGTACTGAGGCGGACATCCGGGCCGGGCTGCTGCATATCTGGTCCGTGATGGAGGACTGCGTTCACACGTCGTTGAAGCGTGAGGGTGTGCTGCCGGGCGGGCTGAAGGTCCGCCGCCGGGCCCCGGACTGGTACGAGCGGCTGAAGAAGGAAAGCTCACGCCTGGAACCTGACACCGCGGACAACGGCACCCCGGACAGTGACGGGCAGGACCAGGACTTCCATGACCCGAAGTACTGGCAGGAGTGGGTGAACCTGATCGCGCTGGCCGTGAACGAGGAGAACGCCTCGGGCGGGCGGGTGGTGACCGCCCCGACCAACGGCGCGGCCGGGATCATCCCGGCGGTGCTGTTCTACGCGCTGCATTTCGCCCCGGGCATGGACAACGCCAGCCAGCAGGACCGCGACGACGTCGTGGTGAAGTTCCTGCTGGCAGCCGGTGCCGTCGGGGTGCTCTACAAGGAACAGGCATCCATTTCCGGGGCGGAGGTGGGCTGCCAGGGCGAGGTGGGGTCGGCGTCGTCGATGGCGGCCGCGGGCCTGGCCGAGGTGATGGGCGGGTCCCCGGCGCAGGTGGAGAACGCCGCGGAAATCGCGATGGAACACAACCTGGGCCTGACGTGTGACCCGATCGGCGGGCTGGTCCAGGTCCCGTGCATCGAACGGAACGCGATCGCCGCCGCGAAAGCGATCAACGCCGCGAAAATGGCGCTCTGGGGCGACGGCACCCACCGCGTCTCCCTCGACGAGGTCATCATCACCATGCGCGAAACCGGCAAGGACATGTCCTCCAAATACAAGGAAACCGCCATGGGCGGCCTCGCCGTCAACGTCGTCGAATGCTGATCCCAGGAGCCGCTGTCCGTTGTGGACGGCAGGCTAATTGTGGGCGGCGGCCCACCAGTTCAGCGTGGTGGCGAACACCAGCCACGCAACGTACGGCAGCAGGAGCAGGCCGGCCGTCCTGCTGATGGGGCCGAACTGCAGGACGGTGAGGGTGACGGCGGCGATCAGGGCCAGGATGATGGCCAGCGCCAGCCACAGTGCTGCGGGGCCAAGCGTGGGATACAGGCCGAAGAAGACCGGAGTCCAGGCAAGGTTAAGGCCCAACTGGATGCCATAAACAGTGAGCGCGGCCTTTGTCCTGCCGGTCCGTTTCCGCCACACCAGCCACGCAGCAACCGCCATTGCCGTGTACAGCACGGTCCACACCGGTCCAAACACGCCGTTGGGCGGCGACCAAGGCGCCTTGTCCGCTGTGGCATACCAGCCATCCACGTTGTTGACGGTGGCCAGTCCCCCCAGGGCGGCAACCAGGAAGGACGCCGCCAGGAAGCCGGCCAGGGCTGCCGCCTGGACTCCGGCGCTGTACGTCCGGGCGCGTCCTTCAGGCAGCGGCATCAACTGTTCCGGGTTCGGCTGCATCCTCCCACCCTTGCGAACGCCCCTGCCCGAGTCAAGGCGTGGGCCCTACGGGAACATGGCGGCAGGCTGCACATCCGCCCGCGGCGGAAAGCCGGGACCGCCGCAGGCTTTAGACTTGAGGCTGCATGTCCGCACGCAGCTACGAGTACCGAAACCGCGCATCAACCCGATTGGACACGGCCCCCTTGCGAGAATTCACCGCACGTTTTGCCACAGCCGAGGAAATTGAAAACTGGGACAAGCACGTCACGGCCAATCCGAACGGCGGCAATATGCTGCAGTCGGCGGCCTACGCGTCGGTGAAGAACGGCAGCGGCTGGATAGTCCGGTTCCTGGTGCTTGAAAGCCCGGGAACCGCCAGTTACAACCTGGTGCTGGAAAAGAAGTTCCCCGTGCTCGGCCGGCTGTGGTACCTCATCAAGGGCCCCGATCTGGCGGCGGCAGAAGACTTGAAAGCAGCCCTCGACGCCTGTGCCGCGTTTGTCCGCAGCCGCAAACTGAACGTCTTCACCATCAAGGTGGAGCCGGACATCATTGACTCCGGCGATGCCCAGGCACAGATTGCAGCCGCCGGACTGGTCAAGGCGCCCAACATCCAGTCCAACGATTCCACCGCGCTGCTGGACATCTCCCAGCCTGAAGAAGCCGTCTTCAAAGCCATCTCCTCCCGCGCCCGCAACGCCATCCGGCGCGCGGAACGGGAAGGCTGCGAGGTGGTCCGCAAGGAACAGGGCCCTGAAACGTACCGGGCACTCTACGACCTTATGGCGGACACCGTTAAGGCCAAGGGGTCCATGCCCCTGCGCAGCTACGACTACTATGCCGCGTTCTGGGACGAGTTCTGCAACCGCGGCCAGGGGCACTTCTTCTTTGCCTACGAGGACGGGAAACCCAGCGTCGGCGCCTTCGTGATCAACTACGGCGCCAAGGCAACCTACAAGGACGGCGGCTCCACGCAGAACCGCAAGCAATACGGCGATTCGCACCTGGTGCAGTGGACGGCCATCCGCCGCATGCAGGCACTGGGCTGCACCGAATACGACTTCTGCGGCACGCCGCCGTCCTCCCGCATCAAGGACAAGAGCCACACGCTTTACGGCATGGGGATGTTCAAGACCAGCTTCACCAAAACGGTGACCGACTTCGTGGGGTGCCACGACTACGTCCTGTCTCCCCTCCGGCACAAGCTGTGGGTCAAGGGCGCTGAACGGGTGTTTCGCCGGATTGAAACGGCACGGACCGGCCAGCAGTTCTACTGACCACACGGCGAACCTGACCCCAGGCCGTCCTGGAGATCAGCCGCACCGCGGCTGCGCCTCCGCCCGAACACCGTACCGCCCCGCGGCTGCCCTGCAGGCCGGAAAGAGATATGAAGAAGGTAATTCCCTTGACTCCAGTTCCTACCGCCACAGACCTTGAGTTCGCGGTCCTCAGCGATGCCGACTTTGAGGCCTTCGCCCTGAAGCATCCGCAGAACAGCTTCCTGCAGTCCGTCGACTTTGCCCGGTTCCAGCGGGCCCGCGGGCAGCAGGTGGAACTCTTCGGAGTCCGGCGCGACGGCGAACTGGTGGCGGCCGGGAAGCTGAACTTCACCACCACCCGCCTGGGATACACGGTGTGTGAATGCGCCAAGGGCCCCCTGATGGACTACGACGACCCCGAACTGGTGCGCGCCGTCGTCGAACTTCTCCGCAAGCGGGCCGCCGAACGCAACGCCGCGGAACTGCGGATCTCGCCGAACCTCAAGTACATCGCCCGTGACGAGGACGGCGCGGAACACCCCGAGGTGGAGGACAACCGGCCCCTGGTGGCCCGGCTCGAAGGGCTCGGGTTCCAGCACCAGGGCCTGGACATGAACTTCGTCAACGTGAACTGGATGTTTATCAAGAGCCTCGAAGGCATCCAGGACGCGGAGGAGCTCATCATGGGCACCAGCTACCGCACCCGTAAAGCCATCCGCAAGGCAGAGAAGAATGGCGTGTTCCTGGAACAGGCCACCCTGGACACCCTTGATGATTTCTACGGTGCCCTCAGCCACGCCGGCGACGAAAAGGGTTTCGTGTACCGCGAACGCGCGTACTACGAGCACCTGCTGCGCACCACATCACCCGAGTTCACCAAACTCATGATGGCCAAAATCGACATCCCGGCCTACCGCAAGTCCATCACAGACCGCCTGGCCGCCGAGTCAGCCACGGCCGCGGACCTCCGCCGCGAGGTGGAGGAGACGGGCAGCAAGAAGAAGGCCAACCGGCTCAAGGTGGTCCAGGACCTCGTGGACAGCTACGAACGCAGCCTGAAGGACATCGAACGCTTCCCCGACTCGGTGGGTGTGGCCACCGTGGCAGCCATCCACTTCGTCTGCTACGGCGACGAGGTGGTGTGCGTCATCGGCGGCACCGTCCAGGACTACATCTACTTCAACGGCGCCACCTCGCTGTACTGGGGCATGATGCTGCACGCCCTCGAAAAGGGGTATCCGCGCTACAACTTCTACGGGACATTCGGGATCTCCGGGCAGGACCAGGAAGGCCACGGCGGCTACGCCTTCAAGAAGGGCTTCGGCGGCGAGGTGGTCCAACTGGTGGGCGACTTCGTGCTGCCCGTCCGGCCCGCCGTGTTCCACGCCAACCGGCTGGCCCGCGCGGCCGCCGCAGCGGCCCGCACAGTGCTGGGCAAGCTGCCCGGAAGGCGCTCCGCCTGACCGGCTGGCTGCACCAGCCCACTGATCACACAAACGAACAGTTCACCTGCATTGGGAGGAGGGAACCATGACAGACCTGCCCGAACACCCCGGGGCCGGGTACCCCAAAGGCAGGCCGCACACTGACGGCCTGCCCAAGACGGAGCCGCTGACTCCCGCCCAGCTGAGGCAGAACGCCGCCGCCAAGAGGATGCTGCGCCGGCTGGTCCAGAGCGAGAACCCTCCGACGGCGCCGCTGAGTATCGTGGACCGGCTCGCCGGCAGCCCCTACGCCAACCCCACCATCCAGGTAGGCGGTGTGGACACGTCCGCCCGCAAGACCCTGGACTTCGCCCTGCACCTCGCCGAAACCATGTTCCGGTACGGGGCCGGTGCCCTGGAGGTGGAGACCAGCATCATCGCCGTCACCGCCGCGCTGGGACTGAAGAACATCGAGGTGGACATCACCAACCAGTCCGTGGGCATCAACTATGCGCCCAAGGACCAGACGCCGATTGCGCTGCTGCGGGTCGTCCGCTCCTGGACCAACAACTATGCCGGACTGGCCAAAGTGCACCAGCTGGTGACCGACATCGTGGCCGGGGGAGTGGGCCGGGATGAGGCCATCCGGAGGCTCAACGAGGCCATTACCAGCCCCAAACCGTTTCCCCGCTGGATGGTGACGGTGGCCTTCGGCATTTTCGCTGCCGTGTTCGTTGGCGTCCTTGGAGGCGGGCCGGTCTCGTCGGCCATCGCGTTCGCGGCCAATATCGGCGTGAGCCTGCTGGCCCGGCAGCTGGGGCGGTGGCGGGTGCCGGACTTCTTCATCACGGCCAGCTGCTCCTTCGTGGTGACGCAGCTGGCACTGCTGCTCTGGCAGTTCGGGCTGACCACCTCGCCGGCCATCGTGGTGGTGGGCGGCATCCTGCTGCTCCTGCCCACGGGCCGCCTCGTTTCCTCCGTCCAGGACGCCATCAACGGCTTCCCGGTCACGGCGGCCGGGCGGTTCCTTTCGACGCTGCTGACGTTCGGCGCCATCGTGGCGGGCATCGCCGTGGCCTTTGTGGTGGGCGAACTGACCGGCATGGAGCGGATCGATGTCACCGAGACCTTCCCGCCCGCATATGACCTGTGGGTGCTGATTATCTTCGTGGCCGTGGCCGTGATGGCCATCGGCATTACCGAACAGACCAGCTGGCAGCTCCTCCTGCCCACGGCGGCTGTGGGCGTCGCAGGTTACCTCGTCCTGCTCGGCGGCGGCCTGCTGGGCATCGGTGACCGGTTCTCGCCCGCTCTCGCCGCCGTGGTCATCGGGCTGCTGGCGCGCGTCGTGGCGCTTCGGATGGGCGCGCCCCAGCTGGTGGTTGCGGTGCCCGCCGCGCTGATCCTGCTGCCGGGCCTCACCATCTTCCGGTCCATGTACGTGCTCACGGTTGAAGAGTCGGAAATCCTGGTTGGTGCCGGGAACATGCTGAGCGCCGGGGCGATCGTCCTGGGCACGGCGGCAGGCATTGTCCTTGGCGACACACTCGCCCGGCCGCTGACCAGGAGCCTGGCCAGCAACGAGCGGCGCCGCGCCCGCCGCCGCTAGCGATCCCGCGTCGCTGTCGCTCCGTGATGGGAGAAAGTATGCCCTCGCCTCACCGGAGCTCTGGCTTGGGCTATGGGTTTGGGTTGAT
>NZ_JBWCCJ010000014.1:0-44873 GCF_056279405.1 Pseudarthrobacter sp. TE3704 | reverse complement strand
CCACTCGATACGACAAACTCGCCATCACCTATCGGGCAGGCGTCGCACTCTACGCTTCCCTGATCTGGCTACGACAATAAGGAGACACGCCCTAGAGCTAGACGCGCGGAGGTTGAGTGCCGTTCCACTTTTTCAGACGTGTACAAACCTCAGCGATCATGCCATGTAGCTCCGTGTCAGCTTCGAGCATATCGCGATCAAAATGCTGGATGAACTCCTCTGCGTATAGAACTTTGTTTCTGACGAATACATCTCCTGCACCTTTTTTGATGGAATTCAAGTAGGGCTGGATCTTGCTTCGTGCAGTGAACCGCTTATCCGCTGCGGTGTCGAAGTAGGCTTCAAATACCTCTTTGGGCAGGTAGTTTTCAATCTCTTTGCCGTGAGTTATCCAGACGAGTCCATGGACCGACTCGATCTCCCCCTGCATACGCTTTTTGGTCTCATTAATCTTGCCATCCGGCATAGTGATGTCGCTGTCCATAACAAGGATGGCGTGATGATTTACTTTGAGGATGTTGGCGTCATCTGTATTTTCGGGATCAGCAGTGATTCTCGCTAGTAGTCGTCCGCCATAGAAGACGCACTGAAAGTGCTCGCCTTCCCGAAGTTCGCCGTTCGAGTAGAGGTCGATCCAGTGTTTGATATAAGTTCGGTCGGAGGGTCCCTCGACCCAAATGATTGCATTCGATTGGAGGATGTCACTTGCACGGACATCAAGGTCGTCTAAGATGCCTCGCTTGTCATTAAATGACTGAATGCTTGCTGCGCTGGAGGATGTGCTGTCGTGGCGGACATGGACTATCTGGGAATTCTTGTCCTTGTCGAAGAGATCGATAGTAACGCTTGAGTGAGTAGTGATAAAGAAGTGCGCGTCTTTTTCCTCCGAATACTCACGTATGAAGCGTAGAAGATTGCGAAGCAGGCCCGGATGAAGGTTGTTTTCCACTTCTTCAAGAAGAAACAGATACCTTGCGTCGGGGTCCCGCTCTCCTGCAACCGGAATTACCAACAGTTGTAGTAAGACAAGAATGATTGTCTTGAGGCCACTACCGGAGTTTGAGAGTGGGATGTCGTCTCGTTTTGATTGTTCGGTAAGGTAAACTTCCCATGTACCAACGCGCACCTTGACGTTAATGTCAGTGAAGACAGTCTCACCTTCGAATACGAAGTTGAGCGCATTCAACAAATCTTTTTTGATGAGATGGCCAGCATTGGCGTCTGCATCATGGAGGCAGAAGCGAATCGTGTTAGTTGCGCCTTCTCCGCCGGGTTGAAGATTTGCGGCATTAGTTTCACCTTCGGGTTTAATGTCGCGGTCTGCTGCAAGGCGGCGCACCTTATAGCCCACTAGCGGGTTGGAAGATCTTGCAGCAAGCTGCGCGCCGAATGAATGGATGAATTGCTCTGGAAAGTCCGGCACCATTGCAACGAATGATCTACTGTCGGCGGTGAAGGATTCCGAGGTAGTGATCCTTCCTCCGATCCACTGACTACCATATTCATAATGATTGCCAGGAAGTGGTCCGCCGCCGGTGTCCCGAGGAAAGACCTGCTCGATGGTACTTTCCTCCATGGGGTGAGACATGTGAATCTCTGGAGCGTTGCCATTGTTATGAAGGTTCGGCATGATACTTTGTTGTTTCACTGCTGCGTAGCTAATGGCGTCCAAGAGGGCGGACTTGCCAGCATTGTTCTTCCCAATGATCAGGTTAATCGGAAGTATCTGATCAAATCCTTGTGGAATTTCCCCGAAGGACTTGTAATTCTTAACCTTGAGGGAGACTCCCCTGAGATTGCTCATTTGGCTATCTTATCTTATGTCCGCGCTCGTCACTGTTGTATTGGTATCAACATGGGTGGCATAGACAACAGGGGTAGTTGCGCTAAAGAAAGGGAGATTGGAATCGGTACAGCAGCCAAGGCGCCTTACAGGACTCGAACCAAATAGTAGCGGAGAATGGCAGCCGATCCGTCATTACGAAAGCGTACCGTAGACACAAAAGGGTCGCTGAAGTGCTTCAGCGACCTCTATTTCTCAATACGTCTCTGTTGAGAACGTTTTTAAATTTGGCGAGGTCCTATGATGTTACTCGAACCAAAGCAGCCGAGCAGATGACTACTATCGCTGCAGCGCTGAAGCGGATGGACATGGGCCACACCAAGCCCCGCCAGCAGCAGCCGCGCAGGATGGCAGACAGCGTGAGTTGGTAGGGGCGTTCCGGGCTGTTGGTGTGCTTTCTCGCTACATCGCGGACACTGGATTTCGTCTCTTCGTGGACGCTGAGTCTCACTACACCAACTACCCAGACCAGGAGTACCAACCGAGGCTATGTGCCAGGGAAGACCACTTTGCCCAAAATGATCTCCGTGCACGGCTGCCCTCGTCGGCGCAGGCAGCAAGGAACACGTCGATCCGGTCGTCCACCAGCACTGTCGCCGCGTGCCCGGCTGCGTTGGCGGTCTGCAGGACCAGCTGGTCGGGTCAACGGTGCTCGCGACTTTTCGCGGACCTGGACTACCCGAACGCAGCCGGCAACGGCAGGGTGGGCGGTCTCCACCGCTCCCGGGGCCGCAGGGTTGGCTGTCGGTCACAAACAATGCCTTCGATACGACCAGAATCCCCGTCCCCGACGGTCACGAGAAAAACGTGCGGGAGGCTTTGAGCCACTCGACCCTGCGTGGAGCAGCAGGATGTGTCGGCCAGCGCCACTGGCACTCCCGCTCACGGGGTTTCCATCCATGCGGCAAGGACGGAGCGCTGCGGCATCTATCCTGCGAACGCAAAGTCGACGGTGATTTCGGGATCAACGCTTGCGACGAGCCCGGAGTAAAAAGCCTTGGCCTGCTCCCTCAGCGCTGCTTCGTTTTGGGAGATGTACTTCTGCTTGTTCTCGTCACTCAGGATGTTGTTCATCATGCGAGTTTGAACGGCAGGCGTTGCCAGCCAGCCAAGTGCGTTGCTGCTTTCGAGGGGGTCCTCGAACGCAGGCTTGTCGAAGCCGATACCAATGAATTGAGGGATAGTTACCCTAAACGACTCTGGGCCAGTGGGCTCGATCGTCACCTGTGACCCATCGATGCCTAATTTCGCGTCAAACTTGTACTGGATCAGGGTCGTTTTCTCGCTCGCGGGTACGGCCACACCGAAAATCTCTCCATTGCTTTCGTGCCTCGAGATACCCTCGATGTGAAGGCTGAGCAGCGCGACCTCTTGCAAGCGCGTAACAGACTGAACCACCTGCGAGTCGCGTTCGTGTGAGCTGCTGGTGAACAGCGAACTGAGTGCGCGCGCGTTAAGTGCACCGGACGCGAATGCGGCGCCCGTTCCCGCAACAACTAGCACGATAATCAGCAGAACTTGCCAAAGCAAAACCCGTGCTTTGAACAACTTCATGAGCATTTAGTCTCCATCTTCATTCGACGTCGAAACGCCCTCGGGTGGTTACAGTACGGAACGGCCGGCCGGCCGTAACAGATCGCCGGGCCAAATCCCCTCAGACCATTTGTAAGATCAAGAGCTGGGCGATTATGGCACGCCCACCGGCCCTCGGCATAAGGCGGTGGGCTGTGCGTTCCCAACCTCGGTGAACAGCACGCCTAGCTAAGTGGTGAGGGCTGGCGCGCAGCAGTGTCCTGGCTCTCCGCCAGGTCCTCTGCAACTTCCGCTAGATCTTCAACCAGCTTCGGCTCAAGGCCGTTCTCGGACAAGTACTTCATTGCCCTTCCAATTGTCTCAAGCTTCTTCTTCAGCTCTTTCAGTGCCTGAGCGGACTCATCGGAGAACTCGTCCAGCCGCTCATGTTCGCGGCGGACTGTTATCTCATTTGAAGTTAGGATGCTCCACAACGAATAGTCCGGTTCAAGGTTCTGCCGCTGGCGAAGTATTGCGGCCGCCAAGCGGCGCTGAATCACCGCTTCGACGGTTTCGGCTGAAGTGCCGGGGCTGGCAAGGCTAAAGGCGATGCCACCGCCACCCGCACCCACCAGCGTTCCCGCAGTTAGAAGTCCACCAATCATTCCTCCAGGACCAAATCCGGCCAGGGCACTCGTGATGACTGCGGCCCCGACTACCCCAGGTGCCGCAGCCAGGGCCAGGCCGCCGGTAGCAACAACTAGTGCAACGGCACCCGCGCCGAGTGCTCCCCATTTCTTCCAATCAATCACCAGCGCTCCGCTGAGCACATCTTGGGCCTCTTTGGCAGCCTCAAAAACGTGAGTACCGTACTTGCTACCCAACCCCATCTCCGAGGTAAGCTCCCGCATTGCGCCGAGCCATTTACCGCGGTCTACATTGATATCAAACGGCCGGATCACATTTTCGGATGCCAGAACTGTCAGTAGCGTTACCGCGTCCTCTTTAGTGAGATGACGGCTCGGCAGGGGCTCAGGGACGTTCGCTTTCGAGTCTGATGCGTCAAAGGCCAGCCTTGCAACTTGAGAGGGCAGCGGCCTCCCCGCTTCCTTATTCCTTTGACGAATTTCATCGACGACTGTGGCCTGCACTTGCCTTAACGCTCCAGCAAATCGAATACCCTGTTCGCCGTCAAGCCGTTCCTTGAGCAGATGGGCATAACGCAGTGCCACCAAGGCGGTCAGTTCAGACGCATCGAGTGGAATATCGAGACCTCGCTCCGCGAGAACGATTTCCTTGGACTTCGATCCGAAGAGCCCAAACCCCACGGCTTCGGCGACGGCATCGTGTGAAAGGTACGTTTCGGCGTCGTGTACGTGATGGTTGAATCCAGTTCCAATTCGGAAGTCAAGCATCCAGTTGTACACCGACGACAGACCCCTGTGGGCCGCTACTGGGTCCAGCACGTTCCAGAAATTTGCCCACCAAGCCAAGTTGGTGGGTGGCTCCTGCATATTTTCGCGCAGTTTGTCGACATTGAATCTGCCGCTCGCCAGTGGGCTGCCGATGGTGACCAAGCCGACCACCTCGAGCTCTTTTGGTAACCGCTGAATCAGGTCTGCAGCAATTACTGACCCTAGGCTATGACCAACAATTACTATCCGGCCGGCTGCGGGCAGTTTGCTGAGGATGAGCCGCAGAACCTGTGCTCTGACGTCAGCGTCACCGAGGTACTTTCGGACTTGCGCGAAACCGGGAAGGTTCGCCGCCCCGTTAACCACTAGTTCAGCGCCACCCCAGCCGGTCCCGTGGTCATGTCTTCCTAACCGAAACTCCAGCGCAGCTGTGCGTCGCTCAAAATCCCGGCGATTCTGGCGGACCTTGTCCCTCGCAGGCTGCTTCACGTTGATCTTCGGAAGAGGGAAGGATTCATCAATGTCCCTGAGTGCGTGAGCATACCTGGGTGCAAGTACGCGTTCAGGGTTTATGGCCGGATACCCCAGGCGCGATAACGCCGCCTCAAGGCCAGTCAGCCAGGCACGGTCTCTGTTTCCGTCTCCGACGCCGTGCAGAAAGAGCAGTGTGGGTTCTTGGGACATGGGAACTCCGATCAAAATTTGAATCAATTTGTTGAGGGTGCGAGCGCCAGCTAGCTATCGGCATCTGCAGGCCCGCTTGCTATGCCTTCTGGGAAAAATCAATGATTGCTAAACGCCTTATTCGCCTAGCTAGCCAGCTGCACGAATGCACCTCGAAGCTCAAGCCTCTTCGTGTCGACGCCATACTGCAGTCCTTCGTTCAGGCGGGCTATCACACCTGCCGTCAAACGCTTGCCCCCGAAAGTCCTGACGGTTTCTCGGTGGAGCTCGTCCACTGCGATGCCACCGGAGAGCCGCACGACGTCGACCATCGCGTTCCGAATTTCGACAACGCTGATGTGCTCAGGCTTCCTCGTGATGTCAGCGCTGTTCGGGCGGAACTGCTCCCACATCTCCCGGTCAACCGAGGCGTCCCAGATGAAACCGTCGGCGTCGCAGTAGTGGAGTGATTCGTCCAAAATATCGAGTACGGAATTTGCCCTTTGCGAGTTCACCTTGTTGAGTTCAAAAGCAGCGCAGACGAGCTTGGCGAGCCGCTCCTGGTGGATAGGTCCTTCTGCTGCGATTACATCTTGGATAGCTTCGCGTACGGCTGCTACGGAGCGGCGGGAGTGAAGCGTGTCCAGTACTTCAAGGCTGCCGAAGGGGCGGACAGTCCAAGGCTCGTAACTGGACTGGGCGGATGCGGTAACAAGCGTGGCTGGCCTAGGGTTCGCTTGAACGGCCTCAAGGAGGGTTCCCTGGCCAAGCCGCGAAGTGTCCTTGCCGGCGACCAGGACGAACTCCTGCTCAGGTGCGGCGGCCTCTGCCGCCCGTCGTCCGGAGCGCGTCACCGGGGGTGTTCCACTTGTCAACGGATCCTGAGGTTCTGAAGCAGGAGCTGCCGCCTCATACGCTTCCTCCAGAGCAGCTTCAAGCTTGTCCAGCACCGCGTCCCTGTCGGCCAGCCAGGCCGGCAGCCACACACGCTCCACTGAGGGCCACCGCATCATCCGCGTCAGGACATCCCGGGGCAGTCCATCCCGGTCCCCCGCTGTCCGGCGTGCTGCCCAAGCAGGACCGTCCAACAGGATGGCCATGAGTTGGCGGGAAGGATCTTCGGCCAACGCAACGCTCAGGTCCACCTTGAAATCGGACAACCCCACATCTGAAGAAACCACAAAACCGCGGTCCCGCAGCGCGTCCGCGATCTCTTCCCGGTGCAGGTCAATGCTGGCAGCGCGGCGCCCGTCGTAAGGCAGAGCAGCGGTCCCCTGCTCGGCCAGATCAAGGTAGGACCGCAGGTGCTTGATGCCAACGGAGCTGGTTTCCTCGGAGCGCAGATCGGCCGGGTTGAAGCTGGAGAAGACAATAACTTGCCGGCGTGCACGGGTGACGGCAACGTTGAGGCGCCGTTCCCCACCCGACCTGTTCAAGGGACCAAAGTTCAACGGCAGGTATCCCTTGTCATTCTTGCTGAACCCCGTTGAGAACAGGATGACGTCCCGCTCATCACCCTGCACGTTCTCGAGGTTCTTGACGAATAGCCCCTCCGAATCCTCGTCCAGGGCAGCGACGATCCGGGGAACCTCGGTGTCGCGCAGCAGCCCTTCGATCAGGGCACGTTGCTGCAGGTTGAACGTCACCACACCTACGGAGGGAGTCCCCGCCGAATCAGCATCAAACCTCCGGCGGATCTCGGCCACCACCGCAGCAGCCTCCACCGGGTTGGTACGAAGGACCTTGGATGGTCCTGAGCGGTGGAACTGGCCATCCACGCGGACGAAGTTCACGCCATGTCCGCGGACGCCCGCATTTGCAGCGCCGTGGGACGGGCCCGGGAACGAGGAGAGCTTGCTGTCGTAGTACTGCTGGTTACTGAAAGCAATCAGCGATTCGTCCTGGCTTCGGTAGTGCCAGGACAGCCACTGCCGCGGCACCCGCGCTTCCACGCACTCGGAAAGGATCGACTCCATATCCTCCACCACGGAGATCTCGGCGTCGCCGTCGCTGCCAGCGTCGGAGGAAATCTCCGCGAATGACGTGGGCGGCATCTGCTTGCTGTCGCCCACCACCACTACTGACGCACCGCGGCCCATGGCACCCACCGCGTCGGCAACCCGGATCTGTGAGGCTTCATCGAACACCACGATGTCGAACAGATCGGCCTTGGCAGGGAAGAACCGCGCCACCGAATCCGGGCTGACCAGCGTGCAGGGCATGATCCCCGTGATGAGGTCTGCATAGTGTTCCATCAGTTTTCGGACGGACAACCCACCTCGTTGCCTGGTGAGCTGCCGCTGCAGCTCGCCCATGCGCCCGGAGGTCGACGACGACGAGACCGTCCGGGAGCGCAGAACCCCGGCCGCCAGGTTGGTTTTGAGCAACTCGCGTACCGTTTCCGCGCGCGTGGTGAACCTATCGATGGTGCGCTCGTGCACTGTGGCATCAAAGTCGGCCAACCCTGTAGCGATGCGGCGTTCGGCCAGCGACCCTTCAGCCAAGCCCCGTTCAAAGGCTGCTGCTGCGTCATCTGCTTCCAGCTCGCCGTCGAGGATGGCAATACGGGCGTCAATTAGTCCCGCGGCACGCAGCGGTTCGACATGACGGACCAGCTCGAGCCACCGCGTCAGCGGTACCGACCCCGCCGCATCCAGTCGCCGCGGCACGGACGTTTCCCACCATCGGGCCAGGAAGCCGCACCCACCGGTCCACGCACGCAGGTCATCGCTACCCACACCCTGGATCTTCAAGAATTCTTCCCAGGCATGGGAAAGCTCCCGCAGCCAGCCGACAACGTTCTGGTGAACGTCGGGGGCATCTTTCAGGAAGGTACGGAGCTCGCTCTGGAAGCTCGCGACGGCGGGCTCCGGAGCCGGCTGCACCGCCTTCGCGGCCCAGCGCAGCCAGGAGATGCGGTGTCGCAGGTCGGCTTGGGCGTCCGGCGTCAGAGGGTTCCATTGCTGGTCCGCGGGCAGCCCAGGCAAAGAGCCTCGCGTTGCCCGCAGGCCGGAGACCTCGTGCTGGACGGCCACCAGTTTCTCCAGCAGCGGCACCAGCTCCTTGTGGCGGATCTCAGCTCCAGGAACAAGAACGGAAGCCAGTTCGGCGGCCACTGCCAACAAGCGCTTTTTGCGTCCCCAGAAACTGGAAGCTGCGGCCTGCTGTGCGCGGCCGAAGATTTCTGGCAGAGGAAGGTCCATAGCCGCAGGCGCTACCTGCTCAAGACCCGGATGCTGAACGGACGCAAAGGCGGTAACCAGTTTCTCCAGCTGTTCAGCATCAACCGACCAGTCGCTGGAGCGGACCACATCCAGGGTCCCCAACGGGACGTCCCGGTCCTGCAGCAGTGCGGCGAGCGTTGCGACGTCGGCCGGAGTCTGCGCTGCGTCCAGAACTGACGGCAGTCCGGGCGTTGGCCGCAAGGCGTTCAGCGCCTCGTTGAGGCGACGTCCCAGAGCCAGCAGTTGCTGCTCCTGCTGCTCGCCGCCGGCGACAGAGGTAAACCGCCATGGGTGATCAGGTCCAGGACGGACGGGGTCGGTGAACTCTGGAAGTTCCCGCAACACCTGCCGGATCGACTCCAGGGTGGAATTATTCAAGGACGCGGTCAGCTCCGGGCTGAGTGGAACCGTGGCGTGATCAGGTTCGTAGGTCAGCGCCTTGGTCCGCGCGCTGTAGAGGGACAGCTGCGCGCCATTCTCCTCATGGACGTTGTGGGCATACCGGACCAGCCCACGGCGGGCCGAGGCAAGATCGCTGGAGGCAGTCTCAAGCTGCTGCTTATTCGCCGACAGGCGCAGCTCCAGGGCATGTTTGATCTGTGCCCTGACCACCGCAGGTTTGCTGCCCTTGTCGTGCAGGTCAAGGGAGAACGGTCCCATTCCGACGTCGTCGAGCCGCTTCTGGACAACGTCGAGTGCCGCCCGCTTCTCCGCGACGAACAAGACCCTTTTGCCGTCAACAATGGCGCGGGTCAGGAGGTTGGTGATGGTCTGGGACTTTCCGGTGCCCGGAGGGCCTTCCAGGACGAACGTTTGGCCGGCGACCGCAGACGCGACTGCCTCCAGCTGCGACGAGTCCGCTGGTATTGGACACTGGGCAGCCAAGGCATCTAGGTCGACGTCGGGCGCGACGGCAACGCTGTCTGAATAGAGTTCCGTGGGGGTGCTGATCAGGTGATTGACCAGGCTGTTGGCGGTGAATTCCTTCCAGTTCTCGTCAAGGTCCTTCCACAGGCGGAATTTGGCGAACTGCAACATGGACAGGTCCACGGTGTTTTCCACGCGGAAAGCCAGGCCTTTGGCCGAAACGGCAGCCCGGACAGCTGCGAAAGCGGCGTCCAGATCGATTCCAAATCCGTCTTCCTCCGGCTCGGCGAGGCCCGGGATGCGCAGGTCGTGGGACTGGGCCAGCTTCTCGAGGAGGCAATAGTTTGGTGTGGACTGGCCGGTCTCATCGAGTGTGACCCGGTACAGACCGTTTTTCCCTGCAGAAGTCAGCTTCACCGGGACCAAAACCAGCGGGGACCGAAGCGCCCGGCCGTCCAGTTCCCACATCAGGCTGCCAAGGGCCAGATAGAGGTTGTTGGCTCCCGTTTCCTCCAGCTGGGTCTTCGCCTTGTAGGCGAGCCCGCGCATCTTGGCGTTGTAGCCGTCTTCGCTGACCTCCGCGAACACGGCCTTTTTGGAGCTGAGCAGGTCGGCGAGTTCGTCTTGGGGAAGGTCCCTGCCGAAGCGGACGCCGCGCTCCTGGTGGATGGCACTGATCTGGTTGGACGGAAGCAGGCTGACGGACGTGCCCTTGCTGATGAGGTCCTCGAAGGCGCCCATCCACGCGGTGGGCACTGCGAGTGGGAACCGGGCCGTGTCAGTGAAGTTGATGAGCCTGTTCCGCAGGCTCAGGTCCAGCAGGGCGTTCTTCCATTGGACCACCCGGGGTGGAACATCGGATGTGGTCCTGGCCGGTCCCCCGCTTGAGGCTGCTTTCTTCGGCAGCGCCGGCGCAGTCTTGGTCTCCGGGACGTAGTTGACCACGGTGTAGGTTCCGGCGTCGGACGTGGTCCGGGCCGGCAGCGGGTAGATGCCATCGAGGCGAGCGCGCCTGATGTCAGTCACCGCGTTGATCTCGTCATTGCCGCTTTCCACATAACGGTTCAGCGGGCTGCTGCGGAGTGCGGCCGCCGAGATCGGCTGACTGCCGGTGAGGAGCGTGGTTTCCACGAGGCCGATGAAGCCCCGCTGTACGAGGCTGACCAGCTCGGGCACGTCGTCGGAGGCCGCAGTGCTGAGGCTGCCTTCCTCTCGCCAGTAGCCGAGGAAGGCGTGGCCCTCCACCAGCCAGAGCAGAGGCCTGATGCCGCAGAATTCCAGGGCGGCGGCCAGGACCAGCGTGGTGTCCAGGCACGTGCCCAGACGGTCGTCAAGGACCTGCGCCGGCGTCCGTACCTGCTGGCCTTCCAGTCCCCAGCTGGCGGGTGGCATGCTGTAGCGGATGTCACGGGCGCTCATAGCCTGGGCGATGGCGAACACGATCTGATCAACCCGGTCCCCGTCTTCCAGGTACCCGTCGAAGCTGCCGCTGCCCGTTGTTTGCATGAGGAGGTCGGCGGCCTCGGACATGAGCTTGGCAATGCTGGGATGGTGCGGTTGCACATACGCGGCCAGGAACTCGTAGGAGACGAGTCCCCGTCCAGCGATCCACAACTGGGCGGGCAGGAGCGTCAGGTCCGCTTCTGCGCGGCCCAGCTCCGCCACGGCGGCATCGGCGCCCGCCGAATGGACGGTCACCAGCACCTTTCCCATCTGGCGGTCAGCCAGTTCATACATGGTGGCGGCCTGAACTGGAACGTCGAGATCATCGAGCGTGATGGTTTGGCCTGCGGCCAGGTCCACGTACTGCTGGAAGTCGCCGGAGATCCGGCCTGACTGCGCGGAGGCCTCCACCTGGACCACTGCACCGCGGATTTCCGCGCCGTTGTTGGTGATCTTGACCTGCCTGACGAAGCGGAAGCCGTTGTGCGCCATCGCGTAGCTCAGGGCATCTGCTGTTGTCACCTCAACCACAACGTGGGCAGCGGATGCAGCCGGTCCGTGGACTGCGGGCTCACCCGGAAGGCTTTCCTCCGGGTGATCGGACTGCGCGACGGCGGCCGGCAGAGCCTCCTGGTCTTCTTCCGGTTGTTCCGGGTTGGGAGAAGACCGATTCTGGTACTCGGTGAGAAGCGAAGCCAACTCGCTGTGGGTGTCGGTCAGGCCGATAATCTTGGCCAGCCGTCCTGCAGTGTCCAGGGTACGGAATGTATCGGGGTCGTCGAAGGACTCGTTGTGTGCCCAAAGGTTGCGTGCCTGGCGCAGCTCGGAGGTGTGGCTGCGCGCATCATGCGGGAGGTTGAAGGGGTAGCCGAGTGATCCCATGGATTCAGTCATGATGCGCAGCTGCAGGCTGAGATCGGTGGGGGCGTAGGTTGGTACAGCCCGGCCGGCGTTCTCGTCCTTGTGCTGAATGATCTTGGTCCAGGCCACACCGGGGGCTACCTCGCCGAGCACTCCTGCGATGTACGGCTCAAGGCCAACCGCCAAGGCCTCAAGCGCCCGGCCCACGTACTCGCGGTTGGACAGCCTCATCAAATTCCCCCATCTACGGCACCGCCATCAGTACCGTCTTTCAATCAATGCAACCAATCATGGCATCCGGCGCTGACAATCCTGCCTGTCTGCTGGTTCTGGCGTCGTTCAACGGTCCGGAAACCGGTAAGTTACGGCCCGGGTCAGTGGGTCTCCGTTTACCGTGCGATCCGCCCCTGAAGTTCTTCGTCGATCCTACGATTACGTGCGGAGATGAAAGCGTTGCTGAGCCGTAAATACTCGAGGTATTCGTTACGGTCCTTCGGGACGGCTGGTGTGCTGAAGTCGGCGAACGGGTGGAAGAACCGGATTTTCTGGCCGTCATCCTCCACGAGGTCTTCGAGTAAGAAGAATTTGATGTACCCGGCGAAATCCCCGAACAGTGCGAAGAATTCCGCGTACCGGAGCAGGACATCTGCAAGGGGGCTCGGCTCACCAAGATAGTGGCGACGGATGCACTCTAGGGTCAGATCGAAGCGATCGGCGATCCTGGGATGGAGTCCGCGTGCACCATTGATCGTCGGCTTTCCGCCGATCCTGTTGGCGGGGAACACCAGAGTGCTTCCGGCCGTATAGCCGTGGTACTCGGGTAGGTCATTTTCCGGGATCTCGCGTATGATCCTCCAAGCCTTTTCCGCAGCCTGGTGGTGATCCTGTCACTGGCGAGGAAGAAGACACCGGAAGAGGATCGGTGCACGAGGTACGCGCGGGGTTGCATTGTCAGGTCGAAGTGGGCACCTGTGGGCAACTCCTTGCTCCAGAGCAGCTGGTGGTACTTCCGCAGGGCAGGGCTGAACGAATCAGGGTCCTTGCCGGCCGGAGTGTCAGAGTGGAAGTCGAAAGTCATCGGTGTCCCCCATGCTCGATGCGTATGTCGTGGTGCGGGAATCGTCTCACGTGATCGCACGGGCAACGCCGGTCTTGATTCAATGCTGCCGTGTTCCTGCGCCAATGCTGAGAAGAAGTCGTTAGCCGCCGGCAAGGACGCCGGCGCTGCGGAGGAGACGGCTGGTCATCTCCGGTGTCCCGCGCCCGGAGATCCCCGTACCGCTGGCGGAGCCGTTGGCGCCGGTCCCTGCCGCTGGACATCAGCGCGGAGCAGGGAGGGCTGCGCCCGGCGGAGCGGCTGGAGTTCTCCGAGGGCGCGGACTGGTCCGAGACGGACATCGGCACCAACGCCATCAGCGAGGCACTGGTCACCGGCGCGCCCGGTGCAGCTGTCCTCCGCCCAGCACCTGGCCAGCACCCACGACGGACGACTGGGCGTGCACGGCGGCGCGCATCACGGACCCCGCCACTGGCCGGCTGCTGGGCGTGCTGGACGTGTCCGGACCGCTGGACACCGTCAGCGTAGCCACATTGCGAATGGTTCAGTGCGCGGTCCGGGTGGCGGAGTCGCTGCAGGGGAACGTCCGAGGGCGGCGCCGCCTTGGGTGCGTCCTCTTCCGTGCGTGCGTCCCGGCCGGGTGTCCGCCCGCTTGGTGTTGCTGTGGAGCGGCTGGAGCTGCTCGGTGACCGGCCTACCGCGGTCTTTGCTGATGGAAGCCGGGTGCCGCTGACGCTGCGCCGGGTGGAGATCCTGGCGCTGCTGGATTCCCGCTCGCAGGGGTATAGTGCCGAGGAGCTGGCCTATGAGCTGCACGGTGACGCGGGCACGCCGCAGGTCATCCGGACGGAGAAGTTCCGGGATCGGTCGATGCTGGGCGATGCTGTGGAGTCGAACCCGTACCGGCTGGTTGCGGGGCTGGTTGGGTGTTCGGATTCGGGGCGGGTGCTGCGGCTGCTGCGTGAGGGGCGTGTAACCGAGGCGTTGGAAGAGTACATCGCTCCCCTGCTCAGCCGGTCCGGTGCCTTGGCAGGGGAGTTACTGCGGGACCAGCTGGATCTGGCCGTTGGCTCGGCGGTTCGGTCCAGCGGGGACGCCGCGCTGCTTGTCCGCTGGCTGTCAACGGAGGTTGAGCCTACCGGAACCAATTCCTTTATCGGCTGGTCGAGATAGCGGTCTCGGCGCCCGTCGCAACCAACGGGCCATGCCCTAAAGGCGAACCCTGCGGCCTCGCTGCGAAGAACCCTCACCGATCGATGGAAGGGACGTTCCCCCTTCTAGGCACTCGCTCTAGCTAAGCGTCACGCAACTTATTTCTACCGCCGACCGCAAGGAGGATGCAGGTGTTCCCCTCACCGCATCGCTGCTGGTGACTTGCCTTTCAAAAAGTGCTAGCTGCTTGCTGCTCAACCGCCACACTGTCTTGCGAAGCCGCCTCCAACTCTGCAACCTCGGCCTTGATCTTCAGCTGAAATTTGTCGAACCGATGAACGCGCCGCCAGACCACGTACACGTCCAGCGCCAGCTTGACGGTGATAAGCAGAGCAATTGCGCTTAGGACCGATGACGTTATGCCTACGGTTACGGCAGTTAGGTCCTCATCGAGGTTGGATAACGGGCCAAGGGAGCGACTGTACGCGTAGAGACCGTTGTTGAGTAGGCCGAGCAGATAATCGCCAGCTGTCTGCGCCACCCACAGAATTGTGACTAGCAGCAGCCGTCCCGCAACAAGGCTGAGCAAAAGTAGAGGGTTCTGATGATAGTTTTCCGCTTCTTGCAGTCTCTTCCCAAGGACACTAAGGCGTGCTCGCGTTCGTTTCGACGAGAGCTTCGCAGCCCTCGTCTTGAAACCAAGTCCTTCGAAGAGATAGTTTCCCACGACACCTAGGATCAAGCCGATAAAAGCCCCAAAGAGCGTGTCTGTACTCACTCATTTCCCTAACTCGCATCCCGCGCAGGTGGCACGCGACTCTTTATAAGCACAATAGCTCAAATCAGCTGGTGCCAACCTCACGATAGAACCCGGTTCTCATGACCGGCCGACAGTGGCGGGTATGGCGCAGCTCGTCCTGCGGAACCACCCAAGGGCAACACTATTTGTAGGCAATTAGAGCTAGGTTTTAAGTCATGGGGAATAAGTTGACTGTTGGTGGCCTGAATGTTGAATTCTCGAAAGCAGAGAAGTGGGTTTCTCGCTATGTACAAAGAAACGCAGGAATCTGGTCTTATCCCGCTTACGACAGCTACCCTGGCTCACCGAGCCAGGATGTAGCGGCGGCAGACCTGCTAGCGACCTCGCTGCTGAATGCACACCAGAAACCCATCACTTCCTATTACACCCTCACAAAGCTCCTCCCCGAGATCAACGCGCGGTTGGTGCTGCTTGACGAGAAAAATTATGAAACTCTCAGCCACGGCAATGAGGCTGCACCCAAAGATGTAGCCCAACTCTTCGGCGTACTGGATAGGGGCAAAACGCCTCAGGTGGGTATGACAAAGCTTTCCAAAGTACTACATCGAAAACGACCGCACCTGATCCCGCTCTATGACAAGAACATTAAGCGGGTCTACTTCATTGCCGGTGCCAAGCCACGTCTGTCCTTCCAGGCGGGAAGAAGTTGGGAAGGATACGCTGCCATGTGGATTGGAGCGGTGCAACACGACCTGCAGGACCAATTAGACAAGTGGAACGGCCTGGCAGCCCTTGCCTCTGAACCGGGAATAACACCGCTGCGGGCGCTCGACATTGTGGCTTGGGGCCTTGGGGAAGTGCGCAATCCGCCAGCCGAACTAAGCTGAAGGGCTCGAATGGTACCAGCCTCACACTTTCCGCCCATCTAGCCGGCCATGGGCTCACTGGGTTATTTGCGGTCAGCTCTGATCTCTCCCGTTCCTAGTACTTTGACCGGGAACATGCGACATAATTGTGGGCCAAGCGTCTGGATACTGAAGTGCCGGCATTTCGAGACGGAAGCCGCCGCTGCGACACGGCGTTCACGGGCCACAGCGCAGGCAAAACTTTTCCTCGCTGACCGTCTATGGGTATATCAGCTTCAAGAACATTCTCGCCCTAATGATCCGGTGCAACGTGTCAGAATGGAGAAGCGAAGGCGCAGCTGACTCAGGAGGACCGGTGCCCGAATCGACAGAGTGCCAGCCGTGGTGTGAAGGCCACGATGAATTCGACCCATCTTGCCAACTAAAGCGCACACTGTACGTTCCGGAAGATGCGGGATACGAAGCTGTGGTGACGTCTGACTCACTTCAGGACCCGGCACTTAACGCACTAAAAGCCTCGATGAAGAGCTTCGGGTTTCCTCCCGCCGTCGATCTCGTCCTTCTCAACGCGTACCAAGACGAAGATCAGGAGCAACCTGTCATCGATCTGGCGTTCTGGCAGTCGGATGACTCCGTGGATGAGGTAACCTGCTCTCTCTCCACAAGCCTGGCGGGCTTGGAGGAGCTGCACAGATGCATTGGAGAAGCCCTTGAGGCGCTTCAAAAATCCGCATGACCCGAGGGTCTCCAGGGAACTGCATCGAAGAGCCTGCTGAAACAGAGCGTTGGATCACCCGGCCCGGCTCCTAGTCGACGTAAGTGCGAGGCTTGGGTTGTGACTGTGGCCTGAGGTTCACCACGAGGCCAACGACTTCCAGAAAGAGTCCGTACGCAGGGCCTTGATCGACGGTTTAGGCAGGAAGAGCCGAACGGCACCGTGGAATCGTGGGAGTGGTCCAGCATTGACCCCGTCGTCGTGCCCTTCCTACAGGCTCACACAGCGGCTATGAGCCTGTACGCTCGTCGTTGTGAATGATGCTCTTTTCAACCTTGAGTCACCTGAAGCGACAACCGGAGCAGTGGAGCCGCCGATCCAAGACCATCAGGTTGCTGCAATTCGCGAAGCGTTCGCTGCTTCTCGAATAGATAGCCAGGACCGACGGAAGGAAATCGTGCAGAGCTGCGTAGTGCGCCCTGTTGCTGCACTTAGGGAACTAACTGCAGCCGAAGCTCATCGCGTTCTGAAACGGATCAAAGAAGTCGCTGCTGCTAAACCTAGCCCAGCAGGCGCCTCCAGTTGGGACCTGCGAGAAGAAGATACGTGGATAGACAAGCTCTGATGCCGCCGTGTGCAAGCATTAGACCGTTGTAGTTCCTTTTGGCGTTTTTATGCGCCTTTCTGCATATTCATTCATCGGGCAGTGCGGCGTCGAGCTTTGCCTGGAACTTTGGCCGCCGGGGCGACCGGACAGGGTTCGTGAGGTGGTGCGGGCACTGGTTCAGCATTGAGAACCGGTAAGGCATCCTAGCGGCCTCAAATTCATTCATAGTGCTTCCCTATCCGGGACTCATTCTTTCGGGCGTGTATCAACCTCTCCGTCGCGACCGCTGCTGCACCCGCCCTATCGGCGAACCGCTCCGAGAGCGTCTTGACCGCCGTTGCCTCGGGCAGCGCTGCCGAAAACTTCAGGGTCTCGACCATCTCAACCGGGATTCGTGGGACTACGTCGTCGAAGGAGATCTCTGCCAGCCGGGTCAGGGTCCCCGCCCCGCGGAGTACCATGACGTCGTTGTACGACTGTCCCTCCGCTCCTCCAAGGCCGGCACGTAGCGTCTCGTTCGCCTTGAGTCCCGCCCAGGTCCAGAAATGGACGTCTTGCCCCGACTGTTCGACGACGAGCCCGCTCTGTGAGACCTGATCTGTCCGCGCCTCACGGACGAGGTCCAGTCGCTCGCTCGCTCGCCGTGACAGCGGTACATCTGGTGTCTCGCCAAGGATCACATCGCGTTGCGCTCGCATCATCTGAAATGACAGCGCGATCGCGTCGCTATGCCACCGGACGTCGCCCTTGTAGGACGACGGACTGACAACGACTTCAAACCGTTCCCAGTTCACGTGCTCGACACGCCAAGCTCGCCCATTCATGAGGATGGGCTTGGCGTCGAGCTTCTCGGAGCCTTCTCGTGGCAACGCGAGTGGTGAAATGAAGCCAAGTTCCTTGTTCCCGCTGACGACACGCAATTCTTTTTCTGCATTGAATGAACTGAGCAGGTCCATAAAGTGTCGGCGGCCGAACGCCTTCTCGGCGACCGGCCCGATCATCAACAGTCCGCCGTCCTCTGCGAGTAAGTCTTCGTCGCGCAAGTACTTAAGCACTTCTTCGCCGTCGTCCATCAGTTCCAGAGTTCCCCACCACTCCCGCCAGAGGCTGGCGCCGTAGGCGCCCTCCTGTAACGCAAGCGCAAGCAGCTGCTGGGCAGTGAGGTGCCGCGGGTGCGGTGGCGGCGTGATGGGCTCAACAAAGCCGCGCTTCCACAGCAGCAGGAGCCCCGCGGCCTCGAGGAACGCGTCCGAGCTGGTGGCCAGGAACAACGTGTTTCGCCTCGTCCCGGGCCTGCGTCCCGTTCGCCCCAACCTTTGGAGGAACGATGCGACGGTTCTGGGCGAATCGATCTGGATGACGCGGTCGAGGTCTCCTATGTCAATGCCCAGCTCGAGGGTCGAGGTAGCGACAATGACGGTATTCTGAGCTTCGGCGAACGCCTGCTCTGATCTGCGCCTCTCCTCCGCGGAGAGCGATGAGTGGGACACAAACGTCGCCACGCCAAGCGTACGGAGCTCGAAAGCAAGCTGCTCGCTGACGCGGCGTGATTCGCAAAAAACAAGCCGCTTCTCCCCCCGATGAAGTGCCGCAATGATCTTCGCTGCGTTAGCCACCGAGCCGACGTAGTCCAGCAGCACTTCGGGCTCTGGTGCAGATGCCGGGGTCTCCTCGAAGACCACGCGAAGCGCCCGCTTCCCCGGTCCGGCAGCGGTCTCTCCTCCTTGTAACCAACGTCCGATTTCCTGCGGGTTGCCAACTGTGGCCGACAGACCGACCCTTTGGATCGGACGCCCCGCTATCCGTTCCAAACGAGCGAGAACGCCTAGCAGGTGCCATCCACGATCAGAGGCCGCGAATGAGTGCAGCTCGTCAACAACGATGGCCTGCAGTCCGGAAAACAGTCTGTCGTGGTCAACCCTCCGCGACACGAGCATCGCTTCCAACGACTCTGGCGTGGTCAAAAGAATATCCGGCGGATCAGCAAGAATGCGTTTGCGTGCGGTGTCGCCGACGTCGCCGTGCCAGAGCCCCACTCGGCGGCCGAGCCAGTCACCGTATTTGGTGATGCGCGGGTGCAGGTTGTTGAGTAGCGCGCGGAGCGGGGTCACATAGAGGACGGACAGACCGCTCCATTGCTTTTGAACCATAGAGGAAAGCAATGGGAAGACGGCGGCTTCAGTCTTGCCTCCGGCCGTGGGTGCGATGAGCATGCAGTCGACGCCCGAGCGGACGGGCTCGACTGACGCCGCCTGAAGGGGGCGCAGGTTGGGCCACCCCAAAGAGTTGACCACATGGTATTCAATAGCCTCATCGAGGCCAGAGTCGCCCGCCATTGCGGCTAGAGGTTCAGGTCGATATCGTCGACCGACGCAGCTCGCAGATCACCGCGTGTCTGGGCCTCCCGCTCCACGTCGGTGAGTTCGGAGACGCTAAGAGTGAGCTCGTAGTGATGGCGTGGGTCAAAATCCGGGAACTGATCGACACGATCGAGTACATCAGCAACCAGCTTCTTGAGGAACACACGAGGGGCTACCCCTGTCCGGCCGCCCAGTTCCCCCGCTACTGCGCTCGCAAGGTCAGCGATGTACGCATCATCCACCACGGAGTGAATACGGTCGAACGACCCGGTTCCCGCGGCGTAGATATCACGAACCCGGCTGCCGAGCTCGACCAAGGAGTCCGGTGTGAACCCTTGCAATCGGATCTGCGCTGCCCGCGGGTTGTCGAATCGTGCGTCGGTTGCGAAGTCCGTCTGCAGCCGCTGGGCAAGTGGAGCCAGCCGCTGGACTCCCTGCTGCCCGTCGTAAAAAGCAGGGGTGCCCGTCATAAGGAGGTACAGGCCCGGGTAGCGTCCACTGTCGACTTCGTCCATAAGCTGGCGCAGCGCGTTGAGCGACTTCTCGCGGACGTCCGAGCGCATTCTTTGCAGCGTCTCGACTTCGTCCAGGACGAGAACGAGCCCGGCGTAGTCCGAGTCGCGCAGTACCGTCAGGAGACCTTGGAGGAATCCGAGCGCGCCAAAATGGTCGAGCTCGCCTCGCACGCCAGCGCCCCGGCGGGCACTGGCAGAGACATGGGGCTGTCCCCCAAGCCAGGCCAGAAGAGCATCTGCCTCGGCGTTTTTCGCTGTGGCACTCATCTGACGGTATGCACGCAGCGCCATAGCGAACGCAGGCGCTTCCTTCGACACCGCTGCGAGGCGCTTTTCGAGCAACTCGTCAGTTCGGCCCTCGAGGTCAGCAGCGTCAGCCGGGCCGGCGGATTGAACATCCTGCCCGAGGATGTACAGCCAACCATCGACGACATCGCCAAAGGCTCCGCTGGCTACAGTCGGCGTCGAGAGGTTTTCGACGACACGTCGGTACACCTTTTCCAGCTTGTACAGCGGGGTCTCGGTCTCTGAAATTTGAATCTCGGCAGTAGCGAAGTTCATCTTCTTGGCGCGCTCGGTGAGCCAGCGGGAAAAGAACGTCTTGCCGGAGCCGTATTCACCGCGCACCGCTTTGAACTGCGCTGCACCTTGCTTGACTGTACTCAGCTCTTCGTCAATGGCAGTCTGGAAACTGCCGAGCCCTACGGCCATGACCTCAAGCCCTTGTTGGGGCACGGTGCCGCGACGTAGTGCGTCTATGATTTCCCGACGCCGCCGGGGACTGATCGCCACATCCGTCATCCCGCCACTCCGAACTGATCCTTGAGCAGATCGACGTCGAGCCGCAGCGTTTCACCGTCACTGTCGTAGGACAGAATGTCGTAGCCCTCAACGTTCAACAAACGTTTAACGACGGCCAGCCCTTGTCCTATTGAGGCGTAGGGTAGCCCGGCGGCGGATGCTACTGTCTCCTGGTGCGCTCGCCCACCGCGATCAATTAAGGTTCGCAGCACCGCCTCCACGAGCGGCGCGGCTCCCGCGGCTGCGCGCCCGGCGAGCCTCATTTGGGCGGTATAGACCGTCGAAGCAAGTACTCGAGTAAGGAGGTCATTCGCAGGCGCCACACCGGGAGCTTTTGGCTCCTCTAATTCGAATAACGTTGACGCTGGCACCTTAACTGCAGGCTTTTTGCGGGACTTCTTCGCCGGAGCGACCGTAGGCGCTGACAATGTTTCCACGACCGGATCATTCCACCACGCCGGCGCCTGAGGTGGTGCCGGCTCCCAGCCGTCTGGTGCGGTCTGCGCCAGCGACCGCTGGTACACCAGTACTGGCACGGTCAGCTCCGCCAGTGACGCACCGCCATGGTAGCCGGCCCTGGCAGGCCCGTACCGGGCGTCATCACGCCACAGCAGTATTGCTTCGCCGGCGTCGAGCGCAACACGCGGTCCGCTGACCAGCACCTCGCCATTTTGAGGCGGACCTGACGCTGCGGGTCGCCAACGAGCGTCACCCCCAGTAACAGTGGGAAGCATTTCGGTCCGCCGCTCCACGACGTGGCCATGGTCGGAAGTGAGCACTACGGCGCGTCCAGCGATTGATGCGGCATTCAGCAGTGCACGCAAGGGTTCCAGGTCTGCCATTACCCAGGCCCGGCCGGCGGTGTCGTTCTTATGCGTCGCGTCGTCTATCGCATTGATGACCACGCCGACTACAGGAACGCTTGGGTCTGCAATCGCCGAGGCGACACCTTCCTCTAATTGGGATCCCCCGGCAGCGCGCAACTCGCCCTTATGGAACATCCTCGCGCCAGGGAATGCCGTTGCGATGCCGGCCTTCTCCGTTGCCGAATTTCCGTTGCGAATTTCGCCGCACAACAGGCTTGTGCGCGAGACCCCCGTCATCGACGGCAGTGCGGCCACGGCAGCAAGTCGGCGCTTAGACGAGGGTACCCATTCCACGAGACCCGAACGACCTACCTCGGTGGCGAGATCGATGGCCACTGCGGCGCTCATCCCGTCCAGTACCACTAGAAGCACCCCGCCGTGGGACTTCCAGGGGCCAACGACGGCGCGAAGAACATTTTCGATTCCGAGCGCTGGTCCATTGCTCAAGGCTTCGGCGATGGAATGCTCGGCGGGCGAATCCGCCAGGTGTGCCACGGCTACCTCATCACGCCGACGGCGCCGGGCGCGAACTCGCTCAATCAGCCTCCCATAAGCAGCACCCACCTCGGCGTCTGTCGAGCCGCTCCACAACACGCCGAGCGCGGCGTCAACCCACGCACCATCATCGAGTTGCCTCTGCAGATCGGCGGCGAGACTGTGCGGTTCGGCCTCCGGCGATGCCAACCAGCGGGAAAGCCGCACGGCCATCCGCGGCGCAATATCCTGACCGGCTAGGGCGGCCTCCCGGTGGTCAAGTACCGCGGCCAAAGCTTCCTCAGCACCGGAACCGTCGTCAAGTGCCTTGACAAGCGCCCGTAACCGGCTGGTGAATCCCGGACGCAGGATCGCGGAGCGGTCGGCCCCGCCGGGCCAGCCGAGATTTTCACGCAGCAGGGCCTCGGCTTGATCAAGGACCACTCCCAGCCGCCCTTCAGGGTCCCCCTCTCGCGACAGACGCAGAACAGCAGAAGCTGAAGTGTTGGCAATCTCCCGTGCCTGCAGTGGGGTAATAGATCTGCCGCCCGCGTAGCGCTCGAGCAACCTCGTGCGGGCTGCAACCTGTTCCTCGGTAAGATCCCCCGCAGGCTGAGGCCACAGCACATCGATGGCCAGCCCAAGCGCAAGGGGCTTAACGAGCCCAGAGGGCGCTGCGGCGGTGCGCAGCGCGAACCCGGCGGCGGTGCCGTACTCCTGCTCAGCCCACTCAATCAGATGGCTCTGCAGCTTCTGATCAACGGCAGCCCAGGATAGCCGGGACTCACTGCTCAACACGCTGAGGATGATGACCCCGTCGAGATCACTTGAGCTGATCTCCAGCAGGTGCGCGAACAGGCCGCCGATCGCGTGCTCGGCCGTCACTGCCAGGTCAGGCGACGGCGACCATCCCCCTACAGGCTCGTGGTCGAGCAGAGCAGTAGCAGCCCATTCGAGCCGGCGCAGCTCGCGGCTTACTTCACGCGCTCCACCGAACAAGGCCGGGATACTCCCCCACTCATCAGGGTCTTCGATTTGCTGCCGGTAAGCTCGGGTCAGCACCGTGTCGCCAAGGTCGGTCCGCGGCCGGTCGGTGAGCACTACCAAGTACTCGTCGCCGGCCTGTGCAGCGTAAGCGTCAAGAATAGCGAGCTGGGAAATACCCTCGATGACCCGGACGCTTTGGCCATCGACTGTCAAGGTACCACCGTGCCAGCGCGGTTGAGCACGCATGACGAGCACCCGCGCCTCGCCGCCCTTGCTCACCAGCTCAGTAGCACGCGAGCGCACTAGCGCTTCAGAAACGGCAACGGCGCGGGTCGCTTCGTTTGCAGTGCTGATCACTCCCACCTCCAGCTCACCCGCAGTTTCTTGCCCTCAACTGGATTGGCCAGCGCAGCGCTGATCTTTTGCCGTATCTGTTGAACTTCGGCTTCTCCCGCGATGACTTGGCTACCCTCAGCCTCCTCCCGCCGCTTGCGCTCCTCCTCCAGGCGGACTCGGTCCAGCTCAGCGATCCGACGAGCGATCTCCGCCTCTCGCTCCTCCTGCTCCCGCCGCTGCTCCTCGAGCCGCTCTTTCTCTTTCTGCAACGCAGCTTCTTGAGCTGCGCGCTCCTCGTCCGCCCTTCGCTTGCGTTCGGACTCCTCCGCTTTGCGGAGCTTTTCTGCTTCCTCCCGAGCATGCCGTTCTGCTTCCTCCCGACGGCGCCGCTCAGCTTCGTCACGTAGGCTCCGCGCAATCTCGTCGGGGTCCTCAAGGAGAGCCTCGGTCGCTGCCTGCGCTGCAGCGTCAAGGGCCGCTTTCAGTGGGGCATGCAGCTCAGCTTGCGGCGCCGCCTCGCGTAGCTGAGCCAGACCCTGAGCGGCGCGCTCGCCAGCCAGTGACGGCAGCTTCTCGATGAGTGACCAGTTCGCACCACGGATGGCAGCCACAATGTCGCCAGCCGCGCTGATCGACTTGGCAATTGTTTGAGGCTCGGCTGGAATGTCGAATTGTGCAAGGGCTTCGATCCTCGCCACCGGGCCATCGGCCGCCGAAAGGACAGCGATTAAGTCCCGCGCGCGCGTGACGCTCTGCCATCGCGGCGCAGTCTCATTGAGCCCGAGAATTTCAAAGTGCGCAGTCAGCTCCGTCGCCGCGTTCTCGGTAGCCTGGACCGCCGGACGGACCTTGCTCACCAGCCCGTCGCTCAAGCGCTCCAAGGCTGCTGTCGACAGGTGATACTCGTTTGCGCCCACGCCGAAGAGCGTTTTGGCCCGCGTCAGGGCGATTTGCCACTCCTCCTCCGACGGCAGCAGGGGCTCACGCAGCAGCATGTCCGGAGCCAGTCCGCCGATGCCAGGCTCGGCTGTGCGAGCACCGGCGCGGTGCCACTCGCGGTCGGTGATCTTGGCCCACGCCAGGATAAGGAGGTCCATGGTGTCCGTCGTCATGCCGCGCTCGGCCAGCACACCGCGCAGAGTCCCGACGGTCACATCGCCAGTGCCCGCGGCGCGGGTGAACTCGTCAAAGAACGCAAAGTGTTGTGCATCAAGCGCATAAGTGGTCTCGCGCAGTGCACCTACGCCATAAGCGGACACCAGGCGGCGCACGCGGGTTCCAGCGGCCCGGTCAACATTAGCCAGCCGACCTCCGGCGTCCACGGCCTTGCGTGCCAGTTCCAGAACAGCGTTCAGCTCCGCTCTGCGGACCTCCTCCATGCCACGCTCGATCTCGGGGTGCTTGGGGTACCGGGCGGTCAACGCCGAGCCGAGCACGCTCGCAACGGCATCCCGCAAGGTGGCTACCGAGGGCTGAGTTGGTGTGAACCCATCAGCAAGGGTCGCAAAGTTGGGCCCAGAAACGAAGGTTCCAAGGTTCTCCTCGTTTCTGGCGTCCACTCCGTAGGCCTGGCGCAGCAGCGCGGCAAGCTGACTGCGTAGCGAGTCGCGCTGACCTGTCAGAAGCCGGCGGGCCGGCTCCCGGTCGCCGACCGGCAGGTTAGCGGCGTACTGGTCGAACCGGTCACCGGTCAGCAAGTACTCGAGCTGGACGAGTTTGCCCACGTCCTCCATCCGCTGTGCCGTCAGGAAGTGCGGAATCCACGCGATCGTGTCGCTGACGACGCCGTCCTGCCGAAGCGTGTAAATACGCTCGACATCATCCGACGGGCCGCGGTCATCCACGTCGTCAAAGGGGAAGTCAATCACGAGCTTCCATCGACCGTCCGACGCCTTGAGCGCCTCGACGGGAAGCGCGGCTTTGTCCCGGACGTTCCCGAAAACGACGTCCACCGTACGTTTCTGGCCCCGCCAGATGTGGTCGAGCGCGTACTCGCCCGCGTACGAGCCCGTGGTAACCGCATTGATTTCAGCGATTACCGTGTCACGGATAAGGCGCCGGCGGTTCGCGTGGGAGTCCTCCTGCGTGACATGTGCGAGGATCGCGTCGAAGTCTACGCCCGTCAGCTGAAGGCTGATCACCGGGTCCGCCGTCGAGCCAACCGTAATTTCAGAAAACTTGGCCTGCCACTCAGTGGCCAGGGTCACGACCTGCCCGGACACATTGCCGCCGAACATTGACACGACGCTGCCGAAGTTGAGCGCAGCAAGCTTGGACGCTGTCAGGTCCTTCAAGGATGTGGCCCCAGGAGCGATGGCCGCAACAAGAAGGGTCTTGGCGAGGCGGTCCTCGCGGCGGAACGGGTGGTTGCGATCGAGGTTGCGGGCGTCCGCGTCGCCGACTTGGTGCTTGTCCAGCAGGTACGGACGCATTTTTCCACGGTAGAAGGATGATGCTGCCTCAAAGACCTTGACCATATCGTCGGTCAGGGGTTTGGCGTCACCGAGCACGACGGCGTCGAACAGGTCGCCGACCGGAATCACGTCTCCGACGGTCAGCTCATCGCGCCCGCGGTACAGCAGCTCGCTCATGATCTTCAACGCGGTGCGTTCGCGTTGCATGATCGCCGACAGCGCGACCATGGCATCCACGAGCGCCGGGGAGAACGGGTACACCTTTTCAAAGTCCACGGCTCCCGAGCCGACTGAATCCGTCAGCAGGTGCTTCCAGTCTGTCGGATTTGCACGCACACGGGCAACGGCAGCAGCAATCGACATCTTGCCGCTCTCGGACGCCGGCGACAGCAGGCGTTTGTTGACGATTTCTGGAAGGTCAGCGGCGGCAAGCGTGATTTTGTCGAATCGGTCTTCCCACCACTGAAACGAGTCCTCCAGTGCGACTTGTTCTGCGCCGACGTTGCCGCCGCCCAGGAACTCCTTCAGTGCCCGCTGCCGCGCGACAAAGGAGATCATCGGGATCGCCATCTGGCCCGAACCGGTCTCGACAAGCTTGGCTACCTTGGAGGTCTCGTTTTGGATGAAGGCCGAGTCGCGCAGGTGGTTGGCCAGCCAAAGCACCAGCTCATCGAGAAACAGGACTATGCCGTCATATCCGAGCCCCTTTGCGTGCTCCGTCATGATCCGAAGACCCTGGTCGATTGGAAGCCAGGCCGAGGTGGAGGTGTAGGCCTCGAAATAAGTTTCTACCAACGTGGCCGCCAACGCCTGACGGTCACGCTCACTCGCGGTGCCATCGGCAGCCGCGTCGAGCTCCGCCGCGGTCAGTCCTCCCCCGCTCAGGGAGCCCAGCACCGGGTCGACGTCAGAAGCAAACTTCGAAAAGAACAGCTCGTCGCCCATCTGTGCCCGGAGAGCCTGGGCGTTCTGAAACAGCAGGTCGCTCTGGTGCAGCACAGGCACGGTCGCCGTGGGGTGTTTAGCCTTTACGGTGTTGATGTACCCAGAGAACAGAGCACCCTCAAAGGAATTGGCCCCAATGAGGTGATAGTCGACCGCTAGGAACTTCCTTGCAAGGACGTCCGTGTGTTCGGCCACGATTTGTTGCAACCCCTGCAGCGCCCGCGCTTGCGGGTTTCCACTTAGGAGCAAGTGCATCACGGCCATGTAGTGGGACTTACCGGCACCGAACGAGCCATGGATAAACGCCCCCTTGGCGTTGCCCCGGGTAAGCGCGGACTTCACGAGGGTGAGGCCCTCTCCGAACGCCTCGGCGATTTTCTCCGTGACGACGTAGTCCTTGAGGGTTTGCTCGGCGGCCGGCACGCCCTCGTGGATGCGCATGACGAAGTCGTCGTCATGAACTGCCTCCGGTACGTGGATTGCGTCACGCAGCATCATCGTCAAGGCGCCTGCGGTTGGAGTGCTCATTGGTCAAGATTTCCGTTCATCAAGATACTTTTCTCGTCTACTACGGGGTGTGAATCCAAGGTTCTCAGGTGCTGCGACGCCGCCCGCGTGCCGCCGTCGGCGGTCGCCACGCGTTTACGTCGGCGCGGGTCAGCTGCAGCTGGGCCAGGAGCTGGTCGATCTGGCTGGTGACCGCTTGCGCCGCGCTGGAGCCGAACTCCGGTTCGAGCTCGGTGTGCCACTGGTGCAGCCAGGGCTCCAGCTCAACGAGCCCCGCAACCATCGGCACCAAAGCTTCGTTGGACGCGCCGAGGGCCTGCTGGTTCATGATTTCGCGGACCAGCGCGACCGCCTGGTCTCGGTGGTCCCAGCCGGCCCAGCCGAGCACGGGGCTGTTGTCTCCTTCGCGTCCGACGCCGGGATACAGTACAAAGCGCTCCTTGGGGACATCTAACTTGCCACGGGCCTTCCAGTACTCGACTTTTTGGAAGTCAGGTGTCGAGTACTTTGGCGGAACCGGGATCGTCACCTTCTCCCCCCCGTCCTCGCGCCGCTGCAAGTCCCAAACAGCCTGCCACTCTCTAAACTTTTCGAGGCCGGAAGGCTTGTACCGATACGCAGCGAGGTAGGGAACGGCTTCCATCGGAGCAAGTAAACCGATGACCGCCGCTAGATCAGGCTCGGCACTGCCGGTCAGTGCTCGTGCGAGTTTGAGCAGGACGTCGTCGTTTCGTGATAAATCCGCCAGCTGAGCGACCGAACGAGTGCTCGGACCCTGATGATCGCGCCAAAGTTCTACGCGCTCGAGGCATTGGAGAACAGAAGCTTCCAGTGCATCCTTGAGCCGTTTGTCCCATGCAACAGTCGCCCACCGACGCTTGTACTCCGGGCGCTCGAGCAGGCGTATGCTTCGATCTACCTCGATCAGCTCAAGACGCTTCTCCACGACGTCGCGATATTCTTCCGGCCATACGGTCGGCAACGTGGTCAGCGCCGGGGAACTATGCCGAGAGAACCAGGAGCTCAGCTCTGTGCCTTGCTCCACACGGCGAGCAAGCGCGATTTCGAAGGACCGCTGCCCGGGGACGATCTGATCCATGGCCGATCCGCCATACGTCATTTCCTCTGCGGCGAGGCCGTAAAGTCTATATGTATCCCAGTCAAGCTCTTCCTGTTCGAACACAATGCGACGGTACAGTTCGGCCCATTCTTGTCGGGCCGCAGCGATGCGTTCTCCCAGATCAGGTCCTCCGGTGTCGGCCAACCATGCAGAAATGACAGCTTGAGGCGAAACGGCATCGAGCAGCTGAGCTAGCTGGTCAAGGAGTCGTCCCCGATCTCCCGGTAGCTTCGTAGGAAGCGGAAACTCTTGAAGCTTGGTTCCTGTGAACTCGAAGCGATCACTCCAGCCCTCGGCGCTGACCCGTGCACCATCATCGCCGACTGGGTCGCCGCCCTTCGGATAGCTAACCTGTTTGAGCCAAAAACACGCCACCGAGCTATTTAGCACGCCGAGCAGCTCAAGGTGCTGTTCCTCGGTTGCGCCTTCCGGCAACTTGATCACCGGCGCGGACTGCTTGAAGACCTTCCCGCCACGGTCCAGGACGAAGTGGTTGTGAGTCGCCACAAACGCGAAAGAGATAACTGGTCCATCGACACGATCAAGGCCGATTTGATGCCACTCCCACCAAGTGCGCCCTTCTTGACGGTACGTGTTCTTGGAGAATGTCGCTCGGTTCCAAGCTTCAGTACGCACGGGCCACACCCACCTGTACGCGCCGGGGAATTTATGAATGTCGAGCAACCCCCGTGAGGTGTACGGAAAGAAGACGTGGTCGCCACGCTTGATGCCATAGTCGCGGACTACGTCTCCCGTCACCAGATAACGGACGAGGTCGTTCTCGACCTGCCTCCTGGCGAACGCCTCAGGCGGCGCCAGAAATGCGTCGTCAATATTGGTCATCCCCATCACTCCGACGAGTCGGATTGCCGCCGTAAGCTTTTGAGCGGCCCCGTCGTCGAGGGCTTTTTTCAGACCGCTGGCGCCGCCGCCGCTGAGTGACCAGGGAAAGGTCGACAATGTCTCGCGTGCAAGATCGGCGACGCTAACGTAACTTCCCTCGAACCCCGGGTTGTCAATGTTTCTAACGAGTTCGGTCCAGACCAGGCCCTTCGAAGCGTCTTCCGGCGCGCCCGGTTCGCCGCGGATGCCGAGGACTGCCCGGAGCTCGCCCGCGACGGGCCGGCGGCGCCGTCCGATGAGGATGACGGTCGGCGTGCCGTGGCCGGGGATGTAGGCTCCCGAGGTGTCGATGACGTGGGTGAGGTCGACCGGATTGTCGATATGGTATCCGGCGAAGAGGTCCTCGATGACCTTCTTGCCGAACTCGCGTTTCATGAACGAGTTGGACGTGATCTGCCCGACGTGCCCGGCGCCCTGTCCTGCTCCGCCCTTGACCGCGAGGCGGAAGAACAGCTCCATGAATGGCACCGACAGCGCATATTTGCCGGCCGCCGTGGTGTAAGCCTCCCGATAGGCCTGGTTGAGGACTTTGTCCTTGACCGTGATGTAGGGCGGGTTTCCGACGACGACGTGGTACCGCCCCGGTTTGAGGATGTCGGTGTATTCACCAAGGTCCTCAGTGGAGTAGGTGTAGGCTTCCTCGCCGAACAGGGCATTGGTGACGCCTTGTTCCCCAAGGAGTGAGTCCCCGATTGCCAGATGGAATCCCCACTCCTCCAGCCCGACCAAAGACTTCTCCCCCGCGGCCAGGAGCCCCGCGACGGTGAGGCGGAAACGCGCGATGGCGACGGCAAACGGGTTGAGGTCCACGCCATGGATGGAGTCCATCGCCCTGCGGACACGCTGCCTAGGATCCAGCCCCGGGGCCTCAGTGGCCCACTGCCGGTTCAGGCGCTCGAAGGCCCCGAGCAGAAAGGGACCCGAACCGCAGGTAGGGTCGATAACCTTCAGCCCGTCGACGCCGAACTCGGCGATCGCGGGGGTCAGGGTCCGGTCAACAATGAATTCTTCAACAAACACCGGCGTCTGCAGCAGCGCGTAGGTTTTTTTCGCATGATCCGACAGGTCCTGGTACAGGTCACCCAGGAAACGGGTGTCCAGGTCGCGGTCGGTGAAGTCATGCACCAGTGCCCCGTCCTCGCGGGTGCGGCGCCAGAAGTCAACGAGCCCCTTGGCGGCCTCGGCACTGATCTCCGCAGTCCAGACCGGATTATGCCGGGGATCAACAAGCGATGCTCCGGCAGGCTGAGCCGCCAGCACCCGGAAGGACTGCTGCAGCCAGTCACGGTCATGATGACTGGTATTGACCCGAAAATACGCCGTCTGGTTCTCCCGTGCCCGAAGGACCCGGTCACCGGGCCCGGCGATCCAGCTGACCGGGACGGGCACGCCGTCGATGACGGCCCCCATGAGCAGGTCGTTGTCCTCACAGAACCGGACAAACGTCGTGGCAAGGATCCACGCGACAGCCGCCTGGTCAACCTCGTTGTCCCGCCACACTGACCAGGACAAACCGGTGCGCTCACGCCGCAGCGCCTCCGCATGCTCACGCTGCAGGGCAGCCCCCCACGCGGTGCCCCGGTCATCGGCCCGCGATTTCAAGTCAGCCTGCAGCCCCCGCAACTGGGCCTTGAGATCGGTAAGGAGGGCGGAAGAGTCAATCATGAAAGGTCTCCGGAATACTGCATAAATTCGGTGGTCTCGTGGTTAGCAAGCTGCGCCGCCGCGGTGTTGGCACTAGGCACGTTTACGGCCCCGGACAAGCGCTGGCGGTCGCCACGCGTTGACGTCGTCGCGGGTCCTTTGCAACTGTGCCAGGAGCTGGTCGATCTGGCTGGTGACCGCTTGGGCCGCACTGGACCCGAATTCCGGTTCCAGCTCGGTGTGCCACTGGTGCAGCCACGGCTCCAGCTCGACCAGCCCGGCAACCATGGGTACCAAGGCTTCGTTCGCCGCACCAAGGGCCTGCTGGTTCATGATTTCGCGCACCAGTGCGACCGCCTGGTCCCGGTGGCTCCAACCGGCCCAGCCGAGCACGAGGCTGCTATCTCCCTCGCGTCCGACGCCGGGGTACAGTACGAACCGTTCCTTCGGCACGTCCAGCTTGCCGCGGGCCTTCCAGTACTCAACCTTTTGGAAGTCAGCCGGCGAGTACTTTGGCGGAAGCGGGATCGTGACCCTTTCCCCCGCGTCCTCACGCCGCTGGAGATCCCAGACCCCCTGCCACTCGTAGAATTTCTCGAAGCCTGAGGGCTGGTACCGGTACGCTGCTAGATATGGAACTGCTTCGGTAAGTGCCAAGGAGCCAATAACCGCCCCAAGATCTGGTTCAGAGTTGCCCGTCAGCTCTCGTGCCAGTTCAAGCAGGACCTCGTCGCTGCGCAACAGGTCGGCCAGCTGGGCCACCGAACGGGTGCTAGGTCCCTGATGGTCGCGCCACAGTTCCGCGTCCTCGAGACGGTCAAGAACCGCCGCCGCCAGGGCCGTACGGAGCTGCTTTTCCCATGGCACGAAGTCCCATGGGCGCTTGAAGTCTGGACCTTCAAGGATCCGTATCGCCCGATCATTTTCCATTAGTTTTATACGCTGCCGCACTAGTTCACGGTAGTCCGAGGGCCACAGGTCTGGGATGGTCGTGGTCTCGACTTCAGCAAAATCACTAAACCACCGCGTCTTCAAGGCGCCACTAAACACGTTTCGCGCGAGTAATATCTCAAATGCCCGCTCACCGACTGAGAGCTCGTCGAATTTCCCGCTATAGACGAGGTCCGGCGTCCCGATGTTGAAAAGAGCGTACACCTCCCAGTCAAGTTCTTCCTGATGAAAGATCATTTGGCGACTGATGGACTTCCATCGTTTCTGGGCCACCGTCAATTGGGACCCAAGAGCTCCGGTCTCTGCCGTGTCTTTCCACTTTGCGAGCACTCCTTCAGGGGAATGCTCATTCAATTCCATCGCAAGCGAATCCAGCACCGCTGCTCGGTCATGGGGCAAGTTGGCCGGCAGCGGGAAGTCCTGCAGCTTCGTACCGGTGAACTCGTAAAAGTCACGCCACTTCTCGTCCTTGGAACTGCCACCACCAGGACCGCCCTTATTGAAGCAGACCTGCTTGAGCCAGAAACAACCCGCTGAACTATTAAGCAAACCAAGGAGCACGAGGTGCTGTTCCTCGGTAGATCCCTCCGGCAGCTTGATCACCGGCGCAGTTCTGTTGAAGACCTTTCCACCCCGGTCGAGCACGAAGTGGCTATGCGTAGCAACGAACGCAAAGGTGATGAGCATGTCGGCGCGAAGCCTTGGCCAGTTCGGGAGGATGTACTCCCCCCACCACGCGCCCTTATCCTCGCGCGTCTTGCCGAATGCCAGGCCGTTCCGGAGAACGTTGCGAAATGGCCAGAAAACGCGCTCCGCTGCCTGCGCTTTCTCCAGGGGATACGGGAAGACGGCGAGATCGTGGCCGCGAATCTGGAAGTCGCGGACGGTATCCCCTGCGACGAACCGCCGCATCGGAACGCCGTCCTGCCTAGCAGCAGCGGTACGTACCCGCCGGATAAATACCTCGTCGTCACCCGTGATAGCGCCGAAGCCGATCGACTCAACGGAGTCCTTGAGCAAGGACTGACCGGCACCTTGAAGAACGGTCATCAGGCCGCCCGCACCACCCCCGCTGAGTGACCAGGGAAAAGTCGCCAACGTACTCCGCGCTAGGTCAACGATGCTGACGTAGGAGCCGTCGAATCCGGGGTTGTCGATATTTGTGGTGATTTCGGTCCATACGAGGCCCTTCGAGGCGTCTTCTGGTGTGCCGGGTTCGCCGCGGATGCCCAGGACGGCCCGAACGTTGTCGGCGACGGGCCGGCGCCGTCGTCCGATGAGGATGACGGTCGGCGTGCCGTGGCCGGGGATGTAGGCTCCCGAGGTGTCGATGACGTGGGTGAGGTCGACCGGATTGTCGATATGGTATCCGGCGAAGAGGTCCTCGATGACCTTCTTGCCGAACTCGCGTTTCATGAACGAGTTGGACGTGATCTGCCCGACGTGCCCGGCGCCCTGTCCTGCTCCGCCCTTGACCGCGAGGCGGAAGAACAGCTCCATGAATGGCACCGACAGCGCATATTTGCCGGCCGCCGTGGTGTAAGCCTCCCGATAGGCCTGGTTGAGGACTTTGTCCTTGACCGTGATGTAGGGCGGGTTTCCGACGACGACGTGGTACCGCCCCGGTTTGAGGATGTCGGTGTATTCACCAAGGTCCTCAGTGGAGTAGGTGTAGGCTTCCTCGCCGAACAGGGCATTGGTGACGCCTTGTTCCCCAAGGAGTGAGTCCCCGATTGCCAGATGGAATCCCCACTCCTCCAGCCCGACCAAAGACTTCTCCCCCGCGGCCAGGAGCCCCGCGACGGTGAGGCGGAAACGCGCGATGGCGACGGCAAACGGGTTGAGGTCCACGCCATGGATGGAGTCCATCGCCCTGCGGACACGCTGCCTAGGATCCAGCCCCGGGGCCTCAGTGGCCCACTGCCGGTTCAGGCGCTCGAAGGCCCCGAGCAGAAAGTGACCTGAACCGCAGGTAGGGTCGATAACCTTCAGCCCGTCGACGCCGAACTCGGCGATCGCGGGGGTCAGGGTCCGGTCAAGAATGAATTCTTCAACAAACACCGGCGTCTGCAGCAGCGCGTAGGTTTTTTTCGCATGATCCGACAGGTCGTGGTACAGGTCACCCAGGAAACGGGTGTCCAGGTCGCGGTCGGTGAAGTCATGCACCAGTGCCCCGTCCTCGCGGGTGCGGCGCCAGAAGTCAACGAGCCCCTTGGCGGCCTCGGCACTGATCTCCGCAGTCCAGACCGGATTATGCCGGGGATCAACAAGCGATGCTCCGGCAGGCTGAGCCGCCAGCACCCGGAAGGACTGCTGCAGCCAGTCACGGTCATGATGACTGGTATTGACCCGAAAATACGCCGTCTGGTTCTCCCGTGCCCGAAGGACCCGGTCACCGGGCCCGGCGATCCAGCTGACCGGGACGGGCACGCCGTCGATGACGGCCCCCATGAGCAGGTCGTTGTCCTCACAGAACCGGACAAACGTCGTGGCAAGGATCCACGCGACAGCCGCCTGGTCAACCTCGTTGTCCCGCCACACTGACCAGGACAAACCGGTGCGCTCACGCCGCAGCGCCTCCGCATGCTCACGCTGCAGGGCAGCCCCCCACGCGGTGCCCCGGTCATCGGCCCGCGATTTCAAGTCAGCCTGCAGCCCCCGCAACTGGGCCTTGAGATCGGTAAGGAGGGCGGAAGAGTCAATCATGAAAGGTCTCCGGAATACTGCATAAATTCGGTGGTCTCGTGGTTAGCAAGCTGCGTCAGGTCAGGCGGAAGGTCTATCCAGCCGCTGGGGCCGAGCGGAACTGAACGGCCCTCCAGAAGCGGGGCGCGGGCGTCGCCAGCCTTGGCAACCAGTAGCCAGCGGGCGGCCTGCCGCTTGGAGCCCGTGTCCAGCAAGGTCGCAAGAAGCGGGGTCATCCCGTAGCGGACCAGCGGGCCGGCGTTCGTCAGCAGAAGGGGGCGGTCTGAGCTGAGCCGTTCTTCCCACGCAGGTTGGACGGCCCTTTGGACGACCCCCGCGAGCGCCTTCCACTGCTTGCTGTCACGGTCCAAAGCGTCATAGGTGAGCAGGCCGCTCCAGATCCCGCCGGCCTTTTCAATCTGCTCTTTGGTAGCCCTAACGACGAGCTCGGCTATGTCGAGCACCTCGATGTCGAACTTTGTGGCCAACACCCTTTCGGCCAAAACATATCGCTTCGGTGCCACAGTCAGAGTGAGTGCTGCATGCCTTTGGAACGACTCCGCGAGCTTGCGCGAAATTTCGGCTGCGGGTGTAGCAGCAAACTGCGTCGTCGAGACCGTGCCCGTGGTGTACAAAGCCGTGCTCTTGGGCTCAAACACCCCGTTCTGGTACACAAGCTCGGGGTAGAGCTCACGCATGAGCGCGGTGAGCCGATTGGCAGTCGGCAGCGGTTCGGTCAGGTGGGGGAACCGCGCACTGAGCGTACGCTGCACCGCCATTTGGCTAATAGAACGGCCGGGCTTGCCGCGCATCGCGTGCTCCAATGCCTCCTTGACAGGCATTCCCCGGGGGTACAGCTCATGGAAGCCCGACACGGCCGCCGATTGGCTTGCGGCCGCGGCCAAACGCAGGAGGCGGGCGTCGGTCACCTGCCACTGGCCCACGCCGTCAAGATCACCGAGCACGCTGCGCAGTTCAGCGATCGCTGTACTTGCGACGACGACGCCACCGATCACCAGGTCGTCGGCTTTACTGCCGAGCTCACTGGCAAGGTCGGTGAGCAGGTCGGCCGGCGGGGCCACCGGGCTGTCCTCGGAGACGTCGTCGTCCTCACTCAATGCAAGCAGGTCGACCTTGGCACCGGCACGGCGGCGCAACATGAAAACCGGATGGCCGCTCCGCGCATCCAGCTCGATGATCGCCCGCACTAATGCGGTGCCATAGGCCAAACGTTCGGCGCCGTCGAGCGTAGAGCCACGAAGAGTCAGGAGAGCGCTGACGACCTCCGGTATGGTCATAACGCGCCCGGCATTCGCCACGATATTACTCAGCTCGCTGCATGCGGCAAGGAATGATTTGTCCTTCGACCACTCAGCGACAGCGTCATCGACCATGCCGGTAACGCGTTCCCGAGCGGTCTGGAAACTGCTTGCAACCTCGGCCGCCGTGGGCCAAGAAGGGCCGTCGCCCAGGCCGAGCAGGCCTTGCGCGAGCGGCTTGTCCGCCGCGGGAAGCCGCTCGAGGAGGTTGTCGACTACCCGGTCGACACCAAGGGCTACGTTGAGCCCAGGAGCAGATTCGGTAGGCCGCAAAGCGATGCGCCACTGCTTGATGCGTCTCTGGATTTCCTTGCGGTAGGTTTCACCCAAGCCGCGGATGCCGTTTATCTTGACGGGGTGGACCCCGAGGACATCGCCAACAGTGACCACGCCGTCTAGACGGCGCAGCGCGGAGAGTGCTTGGGCCGACAGGCCGGACTGCTCAAGCGGCGTCTCCAGGGTCGCTTTGGATGCCAGCTCCTCGTCCTTTTGCAGGGCGTCTTCGTTCAGGTCAAGACTTGCGAAGACGCCGCTCCAAGCACGCAGCAGGTCTTCGACGTTGCCGAAACGCTGTTCTACGTCGGGCGACAACGCCTTGCGGAACAGCTCGGCAAGAGGCGCTCCTACAGCCGGATCGAATGAAGTCGGCTCTACGACCGCCCGGTCGGCTGCGCTTGCAGGTGCGCTCGCACCGTTGGGCCACCAAGGCAGTACACCTGTCGCCATTTCAAACAGCGTCGCGGATACTGCCCATAGCTCAGCCGCCCGGTCATAGCGGGTGCGGCGCCCCCTGCCCAGATAGGGATCGAGATACCCGGGCGTGCCGGACGTGATGTTGTCCAGCGGCTCACGAGCAAGCGAAAAATCGAATAGGGTCAGGTGTGGCTTGCGGTATTTAGGATCCGGGGCAATGCCCAAATTTGCAGGCTTGATGTCCCGGTGGAAGACGCCCTTGGCATCGACCAGGTAGGCCATGGCTTCCAAGAGGTCGGTGCCCCAGCGCTGCAACTGCTCCAAGGTCGCCTGACCTTCCTTAGCCAGACGCGTGGCGAGAGTCTCCTTACCTGCGTCCGACATGAGCAACACGCGTCGGGCACCGAGCTCGAGCGTCTCTACCAGCCGGACGACACGCGGATGTTCCAGACCCTTGAGCACCTCAGCCTCGACGTCGAGCCTTCGACCTGCCGCGTCGTCCCGGGCGATCTTGAGGATGACCTCCTTGTCGTCGCCCGAGTTGTCATCCAGTACTGCAAGGGCAATGCCGGAAGACCCCTCACCGCGGCGGTTGACCACGAGGAAGCGTCCCTCAATCATGTCAGCAGTCTGTGCGTCCAGCGGATCCTTAACTTCGACCGGCGGGGCTTGAGTGTCCGGCCGACGCGCTTCGTCCCATGCCATGCGGATAAGTTCCAGTGCGTCTTCCAAGGACGAGGGCCGGACAGTTTCGTCAACACTGGTCAACTCCGCCACAACCTCGGCCAGGGTGTCCGGAAGACCGGCTGTGACCGCACGAGGATCGAATCGCCCAGCCTGCTGCTGAATCTCTTGAACCTCGACGATAGTGGTACCCGGCGCCTTGCCGGTCAGGATCAAGAACGCCAATGCGCCGAAGCCGAAGACGTCCAGAGGTGTGCCAGGCACGTCAGTCACCGAAAGACGTGCTTCCGGCGCAAGCCAAACCAGGTCCACAGCACCTGCCACACCGAGCAGGTCCGTCACACCGCGGCTGATGACTGTCCAGTTTGTTGAAGTGGCCGTTTCGCTGTTTTTCTGAGCGGAGTACCAGTCCCGTACTTCAAGGCGGGGCCCGTCCGGTGATGGCCGCACCCATACCCGCTGTGGTGACAAGGCGCGGTGAAACAAATGACGGTTATGGGCGAACCGGAGGATGTTCCCGAGTTGCTCGGTCATCGCTACGCGATCGTCCAATGTCAGGACTGCGCCCTCGTCTACGAGGTATGCGTCGAGTGGACGTTCGTTATCTTGATATTCGAAGACGAGCGCCGGCCCATCATCGGTTGTCAAGTACTGATGCGGCACGGCGATGCCCTCGTGGCGGATGCCGAAGGTAAGTTGGTACTCCCTCTGGGCGAGCTGCTCAATGCGCTTGCGTTCCAGCGCGGACGCTTTGGGAGGTACGTCGTACAGGCGCAACCGCTGCTTAATTTTCGACAAGTTCGGGTGAGTAACGACAACGTCCTGCCAGTCGACACCTTCTGCAACTGGATCCGATTCAGCGACAGCGTAGTCGCCCACCATCCGAGTTTTGGGTGTTGGACGGAAGTTTGCCCTTTCGCAGAGCTGTCGCACCATGCGTGCACGCTGGGGATCGATGAGGTCCCGTGGGTTCTCCGGCGGCGTCGCCAGGAACTCGCTCAACCGCTGCAGCGGAGGCCTGGAGGTGACGTTGTATCCATCAAGCTTGACCACATTGGCTCGGCCAGAAGGGTCGACCGCGAAAATGGAGCCCTCTCCGTGCAGCACAACGAGAGCCGTGACCCACGGAACTGACCGCTCGACGTGGGACGGCGCATAAGACTTCAGAAGCGACGCGAGGCGCTTCCCCTTCCGGTCCGTTACCAAGAACGGGTTGGGGTGGGTCCTCCCGGGCTGGTACCAACGCTGTGAGTCGCCGGTGATGGTTCCATGCCAGCCCTTGAGCTCCACACAGAAGAGACCAACCGGAGTTAGCAGCAGGACGTCAATTTCCGCTGTGCGGTTGTTGGCGTCGATGAAGGTCAGGTTGACCCAGGCAGTCGTGCGTCCGTCGTCCGGCAGAACCTTACGGAACGCCTCGAGGGCAGCCGCCTCTTCGGGCGTCGCAGCCGGTCCCATCACGTTCCAGTGGGGCGAATCAGCCTTCATCGGATTATCGGTACTCCCCCATATTGCCTGTCCCATGTTGCTGCAAGTCAGTGTCCTGCACCAACATCATAGAGCGCGTATTGGGGCGCGCAGTTCAGCAGGCCCGAGTTGCGTTATAAGGAGGTCGCAAAATGACTGCTGAGGACTGTGCATCTGGAGCCTGAGCTCCGGTCTCCCGCCACGGCCGGCCTCTCGGTGGCCCTTCCGCCAACACCCGACGCCGGGCGGTCTCCGGCATCCACTACGTTTGTTCCTATGCCTTCGGAAGTTCCCGCACCGCGTCCTGCCTCCCCCGGAACTCTCTTGATCATTGGAAGCAACCCCCCTACGACCAGCGGGCAACGCACAGTCGCACGCGCGGAGCAGGCGCGCCATATTCTTAATTTCGAACGCTGTGAAATTGTGAATCTCTTCAGTTTGCCCACCTATCGCACCTCCGGCGTCTCCACTGCCGGGATCTCCCCCGGCGGCTGGTTAGACGCGCGGCCATGCCTTGCCGAGGCGCTCAACCGCGCGTCAGCCGTCCTCTTGGCCTATGGAATCAGTAAGCCATCCGGCGAAGCCGCCAAACATCATGAAGCGCAGGTGCAGTGGCTGGAAAGCGAAATTGGTGAGAGAGGTCTTCCGGTTTGGTGGGTCGGTGAAGCCCCGCGTCATCCTTCTCGCTGGCACCGTTACACCTACCGAGTGCATCCTGAAACCCCTTTCCGGGATGCGCTAACGACTGCACTGGCAATCCGGGCGCCCAACGGCTGATCAGAGCGGGACCCTGGGAGACGCCCGAGGAACGGCTACGAGCTCCGCTACCCAGAGTGGCCAGCCGGTTTCCCTCATGCGCAGTCAATTCTGGTGGCCAGCTTTGCTGCCTTCGGTATTGCGGGACGCCGTGATTCCCCCGTTTGCCCCCGGGGAACTGGCACGTCGATTCATTGTCCCGGGGACCTAGGTGGTTAGGCTCTAGTCAATACAAGAGAAGAAAATGGGGAAGCTTGCATGGATGCACGTAATCGATCGTTGTCTGACTGGTTTACACGCGTCAGAACAGGCCAACTTCGATTGCCGCGTTTCCAGCGACACGAGGCTTGGAGCCACAATGAAGTCGCTGGCCTTATGGAAACGGTCCTCCGCGGACTTCCCGCCGGGGCCACGCTCATCCTCGAAGTCGGGGACACGGAGCCATTTATTTCCCGGGTGCTGGAGAGCGCCCCTGCTCCTTCAGAGCGTGTCCACGAGCACCTTTTAGATGGGCAGCAACGACTGACAGCCCTCTGGCGGTCTCTCCACGACAACTACCCAGATCGGACGTACTTCCTCAGGTACGAAGAGGACGAGTCAACGGGTGAAAAAATCCCGCGTGTTCTCGCGCAAAACCGTTGGCGGCGAGGTGAGACCCGATACCCATTATGGTGCGATAGTGCTATCGACTGCCGCGAACGGGGTTATACCCCCTTGCGCCTGCTCAACCCCGAAAGCAATGAAGATGTGCGGACCTGGGCAGACGCCGCCGCCGGAGATGACCTTCGAATCAGCAGGGACATCGAGACGAACATTGCCGACCTCAGAAACAAGGTCAGAAACTACAACATCCCGCATCTGAGCCTCCCCATGACAACGCCCAAGGACGTTGCCTTGGATGTCTTCATCAAAATGAATACCTCCTCCGTGAGATTGAGCGCCTTCGACATTGTGGTTGCTCAGCTCGAGGAAGCCGTGGGCCAATCCCTGCATGAACTTGTCGATGACCTTCGCGCCCAGGTTCCGGCACTCCACCGTTACGCGGACGCAGGAAACTTGGCCCTGGATGTTGCCTCACTTCGATCTGGTCGTCCCGCGGGCCAGAGAAGCTATGAAAAACTAGACCTGTCCGAGGTCGCCCAGGAATGGGACGACATCGTCGAAGGTATCGCTTGGGCCATTGGCTTCTTGGAGTCGGAAAAAGTATTCGATGCTAAACGTCTGCCATCCGTCGTCGTTCTGCCGGTTCTAGCCGCGATACACCAATCCATGCCGAAGTCGCTGGACGCTGCGGGAAACGCAAGGAAGCTCGTCAGGTCTTATTTATGGCGTTCATTTCTTACGCGCCGTTATGATCAGTCGGCCGGCTCAAGAGCACACCAGGACTTCCGGGGGCTGAAGAAAATCCTTAGTGGGGACATATCTGATTGGGCATCTGCTGCACCAATATTTGACGAATCTGTCACCCCGCTCCCCACGGAGTTCGATTTAACGACTGCTGGCTGGCCGAAAACCAGGGAGGTTGTCGCACGGGGAATCCTCGCTGTGTCGCTTCGACTCGGTGCACGCGACATTGCTGATGACCACCCGGTAACTGCTGAGCACCTGGAGTTCCGGGAGTACCACCATCTCTTCCCCGACTCTCTCCTAAATGTTGAAAGTCAGGTGAGTGGCAACCGATCAATGCGGGCTCTCAACTGTGCCCTAATCACTTGGAGTACGAATCGGAATATTGCAAACAAGCCTCCGCTGAAGTATTTGGAGGAGCGCACGGATCGCGCAGATCTTGGACGGGAAGCAATAGAGTCCCGGCTGGCCTCGCATCTGATTCCTTTCGAGGAACTGGCTGTAGCGGGGCCTTACAGCCCGGACGATTCAGGACAGATCGGAGAGGACTACGAGCAATTCCTCCAGGCCCGCGCTTCCATGATGATGCCCGTCATTCAGTCGTTGTGCGTTGGAGACCACCCATAGGCTGGTGCCCTGTGGCTACGATGCCGCCAGTGAAAAACGCCGAAACCGTTCATCAGCCCGTGAATAGCAGTTGGGACTGCAATCCGATGTTGGTAATAAAGACCCGGCTCCCGATTCCCTGGCGAAATCGCTCTCCATTGCTGCAGCTCGCCTTGCGGCGAAGCCACAAGGCTCCATGACTACCCCGCTCTGGGACTACCAATGCTGTTTCAGAATCGGCGCCGGCTGCTGTACTACCCGTTAAGCCAAGATGCGCCGGACCAGACAGCTGCTCGATGGGCTGGCGAAGTACCGGCTGACTCTAAAGCAGACCCGGCAGGACGATTTGCTGGGGTTGATTAGCGTCAGGGCAAAGTCAAAGTTGCAAAAGTTGCGGCCGTAACACGCTGAACATTCCAGTTGAAGTTGGAGACTTCAACCTACAATCAAAATCAACTTCGCCGTGCGCCACTCAGTCACGCTGCGTTGTCGATTTGGGGGTGTTTCTTTTGATCTGCAGTAGGACCAACGCGGCCACGAGCGAAAGCGGTTTTTGTGGCCGCCGACAATAGCTGTGGATATCACCCTCAGGTTTCAGATCTCGGGGTGCTTGATGACGGAAGGGCCGGCAGAATCCTGCTCGTGGCCCCGCAACCGAAAGACTTGAACGTAGACCACGAGTATCGCGTTCTGCATAGCCAAAGTCAGGAGATTCCGCTTCGTCCCGGTATCTACTGGGCAAAGGTAAACGGTGAAATGGATGCCCTTGTCGTCGAGGGACAAGCTGTGCCTGGTCGAACGCCGCTTCCCGCCGAGCAGGTCACCCTTGCGGATGCAGAAGACAGCTCACTTGGAGTAGTTGGGATGGACTGGCTCGACTCCTGGTGGGACGAAGCCATTGAGGTCAAGGCGCCCAAGTTTCCAGCATCGGGTGGGGCAGTCTCCCGCAGCACTGGCCGTGATGTCGTCATCATGCGCCGGCAGCTGACCGGGCCTCGCTGGTCCTACGTGATCCGCCAGGACGGGCGGACGGTGACGGTTTCCGAATCAGAACTCGAACCCATTCCAGAGATAATGGCCACTGTATCGTGGCTTCATGAGGAGCCTGCTTCCCCGGAGGCGTTCTCGGCCATGGTTACCAGAGCCAAGCTCAACCGAGGCGTCACCGACGCGATCTTCTCCTACGGTGTTACGAAGACCATCATCAACCCCTTCCAGTTCAAGCCAGTCCTGAAGTACCTGGACTCGGCGATGGAAAGGATGTTGATTGCTGACGAGGTTGGTCTTGGCAAGACCATCGAAGCCGGCCTCCTCTGGACCGAGATGGCCGCGCGAGGTCAAGCAAACCGAGTAATAGTGGTCTGTCCGGCAGCACTCGTGCCCAAGTGGCAACGTGAGATGAGCGAGCGCTTCGGCTTCGAGCTGGAACTCTACAAAACCGCGGACCTCCGCCGGGTGGTCGAAAGGCTTGAAGCAGGGACACTTCCCCAGAACTTTGCTGCTGTGGTTTCCATCCAAACGTTCCGTACGTTTGACCGTCTTCAGCAGATGGAAGAGCTCAACTTCGCGCTGGACCTGTGCATCATCGACGAGGCCCATCAGATGCGTAATCAGGGCACGGCCAGCCTCAGGCTTGGGTTCTTCCTCCGAGACGTATCTGGTTCATTGGTGCTGCTCAGCGCCACTCCGCTCAATCTCGGCAATAACGACCTGCTATCAATGATGCGCCTCATCATGCCCGGCGAAGTTGAGAGCAAAGCGGACCTCGAACTCCGCATCGATCATCACGAAGCACTCCAGGCCCTACGTAAGAGTGCAACTGATCCCAAGATCTCTAACAAATTGCGTAGAGACTGGCTCGCCGAAATTGCCGGCGCTCGCATGGGGCGTGCCCTTCGCGAGAGAGCCGCGTTCAAGCGACTCGAAGAATTACTCAACAACGACGAGTACTCGGTGGCATCGGCACCAATTATCCGCGACGCCTGCAACCAGCTCCATGGCCTGTCGTCCGCCATCACACGGACTCGAAAGACGGAGGTCCACGCGGACCGCTCAGTGCGCGAGGCGACGAATGCCGCTGTCGAGTGGACCGACGAGGAAAAGGCTTTCTACGACGCGTACGTCGACTGGCTAAGGCAGATTGCACTAGAGCGAAACCTGCCTCCCGGTTTTGCTCTCCAGATGCCGCTTCGACTTGCCAGTTCCTGCCTTCCTGCGGCTGCACGGCAGGTCCTCCGGCTCGAAAGCGATCAAGCGAACGACGGCGACGGGCCGCCATCTGCAAACAGGGGAAGTAAGTTGATGGCAGCTGAAATCCCACCGGCCAACGTTCAGTCGCTCGCCCGTAAGATCACACGGGTGGACACAAAGTTCGATGCGTTCCTCAAGGCTCTCGAGAGCCCAGACATGGCGGGGCGCTCTGCCCTGGTCTTCACTTTCTCACGCAATACCCTCAGCTACCTCTACAGCAAGCTGTTCCGCACTCATCGCGTGGCAGCGCTCCACGGAGGAGTGCCGCCGGAAGAACGGGAATCGATAATGCGGCGGTTCCGGGCGGGGGAGTTCGATATTGTCCTCGCCACTCGGGTCGCGAGCGAAGGCTTGGACTTCGAGTTCTGCTCCCTTATCGTCAATTACGATCTTCCCTGGAATCCTATGGAAGTCGAGCAGCGAATTGGGCGTCTGGACCGCATCGGTCAAAAGTCCGACAAGATTTTCATCCTGAACTTCTCCACACCGGGGACGATTGAATCTGAAATTCTCGAAAAATTGATGAAGCGTGTCGGCGTGTTTGAGCATTCCATTGGTGAACTCGAGCCGATCCTCGCCGAAAAGTTTGACAGCCTAAGCGAGATCGTTGTGGACTTCCGGTTAACCGCGAGCGAACGGGACCGCAGGATCAACGAGGCCATCGCTGCCGTCGAGCAGGGCAAGGCTGACGCAGCCGAGCTGGAGGAGTCGTCCTCCAAACTTCAGGCGGAGGACCAGTTCGGCATCAAGTCAGTTGAGGAGCGGATCAGCCGTGGTCGATATCTGGGTCAGATCGAGCTTGCCCATCTCGTTGCAGATTGGGCGCGCCTCCGCGGAGGTTCTGTCAAAGTGGACACCAAGACCAAGAAGCTACGGGTGGATGTCAGCCAAGAGATGCTAATCAAGATCGTGGAGTGGCGGAGGAAGGAAGGCCTGACGTCAGCCGAGGTCTCGCGCGTCGAAAGGGCAGGGCAAGGGAAGATTCCACTCATCATGTGCCTGGACGCCGAGGAAGCCCGGGTCGAGGGCGGCTCGCTCCTGAACGGGCACCACCCATTAGTCCGAGTGGCCGCCCATGACTTCGCTCCCCATCACGTTCCACGATTTGCCGTGCTGAACACGACGGCCGATCCAGTGTTGCGGCCAGGCACCTACTTGTTGGCCCTAGGGCGTGTCTCCTTATTGTCGTAGCCAGATCAGGGAAGCGTAGAGTGCGACGCCTGCCCGATAGGTGATGGCGAGTTTGTCGTATCGAGTG
>NZ_JBWCCJ010000013.1:0-55410 GCF_056279405.1 Pseudarthrobacter sp. TE3704 | reverse complement strand
GGCTGCTGCAGCGAGGTCGGGGCTGGTGGCTTGGTTGGTGCCGAGGTCCACGATGGCGTCTGCTGCGACGGTGAGGTCGGTTGCGGGTGCTTCCGACGTGGTGGTCCCAGCGTTGCCGAGGCCGAGGTCGACGGTGGCTACGGCGGCGACGCCCGTGGAATCGGACGGCGTTGGGTCACCCAGCAGGCCCAACGACGTCGTATCCGCGGACGCCGCCGCCGAGATCAGGGCAGATGCGGAAAGATCCGATCCGCTGGTGGTATCCGCGGCATTTGCCGCGGTGCAGCCGAAGGCCAAAAGCCCGCCGGCAAAGAGGGTGCCAAGCAGCCCCCTGTGAAGGTTGGAACTCATGATGATGTCTCCTGAAAAGTTGAAGTCGGGCGCTTGTCAGCTGCCCATAGGGCCACGTTCTGCCAACAGAAGGGCAGACGGGACTCAACTAGTCAGGAGAGGAACCGGGGTCGTACGACACCGGTGAGGGGGCATGCTCAGTTGCTTCGCCGGCCTGGACAAGGCCGTTGAAGGGAAGGTCAAAGCTAAAGGGGGTCAGCCACGCCGCTGAACCTGAGGACGTCGAAGAGGACGCGCCGCTGTTCGAACCGGAGCCGGGAACAGCCGGGTTTTGTGCAGGCACGGGCGCATGGTCGGCAGTGCCCGGCTGCTCTGCAGCCTGGCCAGCTCCAGTCAGCTCAGTCCATGGAAGTACGGAAGTGCCGGCGAGGTAAGCCACGCCAACAGCTGTGGCCGGAGCGCTGGGAACACCGGATGCATCCGTGGACGCGCTCCCTGCAGGAGCTGGTTCTTCCACTGATTCACTGACGGTTGCCGCGACCGCACCAAGTACAGGGGCATCAGCTGCAACCTGGGGAAGCTCGTCATCAATGGCCGTCCCGGGGAGATCAGGAACCCGAACGGGCAGCGGTGACGTGCCTGTCACAAGATCGGCAACTGGTTCCAGAACCGGCTCCAGGACCGGAACGGCCTCTGAAACCGGGGGAAGCACCACTTCAACCACTGCTGTGCTGGCTCCATCAGCAACTTCAGCGATGGGAGCAGAAACAGCAGAAACCGTTCCGGCCGGAACCACATGGCTCACTACCGGAACGGAGGACACGAGGTTGTCGGCGAGCCTCGCGACGGGGGCCACCACAGGTTGAAGCAGCCCGGCCTTCGGCGCGGGTGCGGGAAGCGGCGCGGACACCGTCGAAACAGGAGCCGGAGCAGGCAACACGGGCACCGGGGTGGCCACCTTGTCCGCAACGGAAGAGACTGAACTGGACACACCGCCCAAAAGCGACGTTGTATCCGAAAGGGCGTCTGCAGAGGCAGCTGTGGACGAAAGTGTCAGCCAGCTGACTGCAGCCGCCCCGGCAAGGAGTACTGGCCTGAGGACACGCCACGGGGAGCGAGCTTCACCCATGCGTACCACCCCCAGTACTGGTCTATTCGACGACGTCTACAGCGTAAGACTGGATGTTGCAGGAAGTCTAGAGCGAACTAAAACAATTCGACAAAAACGGTAATGGCAGAAGCCATCCACCATCATTACTGGTTCCGGATGTCATGTTATTGACCCCGATGGCACGGAAACTCCATGCTCAACTATCTTCCGTGGCTGTCGTTGGGGTAAGTCACTCCGAGTTGGGCACGGACGCCGTCAAAGAGACGCATGGTGTTCAGCGAATCTTCCAGGGGCATGACAGGACTCTCGGTCAGGCCCTGCTGAATGCACCGCGTGACCTCGCGAAGTTCGTAGGTGTACCCCTTGCCCACCACGTCGAATGCTTCCGTCCGGCGTTCGTCCCACCCCTTTGCGACGGTAAGTTCGCGAGGGTTGTTGATGGATCCCACGCTCTGCAGGAAGCCGAGGCTTCCCGCGACAGTGGCGATGCGCGGGCCGTGGGACAGCAGCGACGAGGTGAGCTGGACCTGGGCTCCGTGGTTGTAACCCAGGGTCATGGCGTTCTGGGCGTCGACGCCGTCGTCGTTCAGGAACCCGGTGGCGCTGACGGTTTGCGGGAAGCCAAGGGTTCCGAGCGCCCACAGCAGCGGGTAGACGGCGATATCGAGCAGCGCTCCGCCGCCGTCCTGCCTGGCCCAAAGCCTGGAGGTGGGGGAGTACGGTGCAGGGAAGCCGAGGTCGGCGCTGACCCAATGGATGTCGCCGAGTTCGCCGGATGCAGCAATGTCGAACGCACGCTGCATACTAGGCAGGAAACGGCTCCAGACCGCTTCCATCAGGAAGAGTTTCCGGCTCCGGGCGACGTCGATGAGTTCGCCGGCTTCGCGCGCGTTGATGGTGAAGGCCTTCTCGCAGAGAACGTGCTTGCCGGCGTTCAGTGCGGCGAGGACTATCTCATGGTGCTGCGCATGGGGAGTCGCCACGTAGACAATGTCCACCGCCTCATCGGCGAGCAGCCGCTGGTAGCCGCGCAGGCCGCCGTCGTCCCCGTACGCCTTGGAAAAGTCGTAGGCAACGGCAAAAGCGTCCGCGGTGTCCTGTGCGCGGGAACTGACGGCGTACAGCTCTGCGTCGGCCAGCAATGCCAGGTCCTGGGCGACGGAACGGGCGATGCCGCCAGTGGCGATGACACCCCACCGCAATGTCTTGCCGGTGGCGGAACGTGGATCCGGGTCGGACTGGCTGGACAGCCACGGTTTGGCGATGGGGGCACTCATGATGCCCATCCTCTCACTGCATTGAGAGAGGGATCGGGAATTTCCTGCGAAAGGTGAGACAGCGTTGGGGGATGGGTTGCGGAAGGTGAGAGAGGGTTCCAATGTGAAAAACCCGGCCCTCCGAGACGGAGGACCGGGTTTTTCCGGAATACAGGTGCTTACTTACTTAGTGATCGGGCCGAGTACCGGATCGTCCGTGTAGGCAGTCTTCACGTTCGCGGAGGTAACGATGACGGGCTCCAGCAGGTAGGCCGGGACTGTCTTGACTCCATTGTTGTAGGAATCCTTGTCGTTGATTTCCAGTTCCTTGCCGGCCTGGAGGTCCTTCGCCATGGTGATGGCGTGCTCAACGAGCTTGCGGGTGTCCTTGTTGATTGTGGAGTACTGCTCGCCAGCCAGGATCGACTTGACCGACTCTACTTCGGAGTCCTGACCGGTGATCACAGGGGTCGGCTTGCCGGCGGCCTTGACGGACGTCAGGATCGAGCGGGCCAGGAGATCATTGGGTGACAGGACGCCGTCCAGGGATTCTGTGGTGTAGTTGCCGCTGAGCAGGGTGTCGGCGCGGCGCTGGGCGTTCTCGCCCTTCCAGGCCTGGGTGACAGCCTGCTCGAAGCTGGTCTGGCCGGAGAGAACCTTGAGGGTGCCATCGTCAATCTTCGGCTTCAGGACGCTCATTGCGCCATCAAAGAAGACCTTGGCATTGGCATCGTCGGGGGAACCGGCGAACAGTTCAATGTTGTACGGGCCGTTCGGCTTCTTGGCCTGCAGGCCTTCCAGCAGCGCCTGGCCCTGGAGTTCGCCCACCTTGAAGTTGTCGTAGGCCACGTAGTAGTCCACGTTCTCGGTGTTCAGCAGCAGGCGGTCGTACGCGATGATGGTGGCGCCGGCATCCTTGGCCTGCTTCAGCTGCGTGCCGAGCTGGGTGCCGTCGACAGCGCCCACGATGAGGACCTTGGGGTTCTTCGTGATCATGGCGCTGATCTGGTTCTGCTGCTCGGAAACGCCGGCATTGGCGAACTGGACGTCAGGCTTGAACCCGGCATCGCTGAGGCCGTCATTGAACAGCTTTTCGGCGAGGACCCAGTTTTCACTGGTCTTCTGGGGAAGTGCGACGGCGATGGCGGCGTCCTGTTCGAACCCGCCGGCGCCTTCGGTCCCGCCACCCGTGGTGGGCTCGGAGCGGCCGCAGCCCGTCAGCGCCAGTGCTGCGATGGCAGCTACCGCTGCTGCCTTTCCTGCTTTACCAGACATTCTCATTGTTGGTTCTCTTTCTCTGTAGTGGTGTAACGCTGTTCAGGCTGCACAGCTCAGGCTTCCCTGGCGATGGCTTCCTTGGTGGAGGTGGTCTCGTCGGGCTGAAGCGGGTTGCTGGGTCCGCCGCCGGCACGGCCGCCGCCGATGTTCTTCATCAGCATGCCGATGAGCGACTTTTTGCCTTGGCTCTTGTTGTAGACGTCGAAGGCGACGGCGATCAGGAGGACGAGGCCCTTGATGATCTGGGTGAGGTCGGCGCCGATGCCGAGGAGCTGCAGGCCGTTGTTCAGCACAGCCATCACCAGGCCACCGATGATGGACCCCACTACGGTGCCCACGCCGCCGGTGACGGCTGCGCCACCGATGAAGACTGCGGCGATGGCGTCCAGTTCCCAGCCGACGCCGTCGAACGGGCCTGATGCGGTGGACCGGCCGACGAAGATCATGCCAGCGAGGCCGGCCAGGATGGACATGTTCATCATGACCAGGAAGTTGACTTTTTTGGACTGGACGCCGGAGAGTTCGGCCGCGTGGCGGTTGCCGCCGACGGCGTAGACGTGGCGGCCGAGGATGGTGCGGGAGGAGATGAAGCCGTAGACCAAAACCAGGACGGCGAGGATGAGGCCGGGGATGGGGAAAGAGGTGCCCGGGCGGCCGGTGGCGAACAGGTATGTGGCGTAGAGGATGGCGCCGCCGATCAGGACCAGCTTGAGGGCAGTCACCCACATTTCGGGGACTTCGGCACCGAGAGCCTTGGCACGTGCCCGGGAGCGGAGTTCGCCGACAACGACAAATGCGGTGGCGGCGATGCCCAGCAGGAGCGTGAGGTTGTTGAATCCGGTGTCGGGTCCCACCTCGGGGAGGTAACCGGCGCCCAGGTACTGGAAGTCGTTGGGGACCGGGATGGTGTTGGACTTGCCCACGAACTGGTTGAAGCCGCGGAACAGGAGCATGCCGGCCAGCGTCACGATGAAGGCCGGGATTCCCACGTACGCCGTCCACCAGCCTTGCCAGGCTCCGATCAGCGCACCAAGCAACAGCCCCAGCAGGACGCCCGCGTACCAGGGGATGCCCCAGTCGCGGATGGCCAGGGCAACGGTTACCCCCACGAACGCGGCCACGGAACCCACGGAGAGGTCGATGTGCCCGGCGATAATCACCAGGACCATGCCGATGGCCAGGATCAGGATGTAGGAGTTGCCGTTGAAGAGGTTGATGACGTTGCCGGGTGTGAGGGTCCGGCCGTCGGTGGCGATCTGGAAGAAGATGATCAGTGCAACCAGGGCGAAGATCATGCCGAATTGGCGGGTGTTGCCGCCAAACAGCTTTTTGAGGGCGTTCATGGTGTCAGTCCTTGTGTCCGGAAGGTTCTGGAGTGATCCAGAGGGTCAGGCGGCTTCGGCTTTGCGGGCAGAGGTCATCAGTTTCATTAGGCTTTCCTGGCTGGCCTCTTCTTTGGTCAGGACACCGGTAACGGCGCCTTCGAAGATCGTGTAGATGCGGTCCGAGAGGCCCAGGAGTTCGGGGAGCTCCGAGGAGATGACGATCACTCCCTTGCCCTGGTTGGCGAGCTGCTGGATGATGCCGTAGATCTCGTACTTGGCACCGACGTCGATGCCGCGGGTCGGCTCGTCCAGGATCAGCAGGTCGGGGTCCGTGAACATCCATTTGGCGAGGACCACCTTTTGCTGGTTGCCGCCGGAGAGCTTGGCCACGCCTTCCTCAACCGAGGGGGTCTTGGTCCGGAGCGACTTGCGGTACTGCTCCGCCACCGTGAATTCCTGGTTCGGGTCCACCACCGAATTGCGGCTGATCTTCCGCAGGTTGGCCGCCACGGTGGTGGTCTTGATGTCGTCCAGAAGGTTCAGTCCCAGGGACTTGCGGTCCTCGGTAACGTAACCGAGGCCGGCGTCGATGGCCTGGCGGACCGACTTGAGGCTGATTTCCTTGCCGTCCTTGTAGATATGGCCGTTGATGAAACGGCCGTAGGAACGGCCGAAGACTGACCGGGCCAGTTCGGTGCGGCCGGCGCCCATGAGCCCTGCGAAGCCGACAATTTCACCACGGCGCACGAAGAAGCTGGAGTTTTTGCAGACCAGCCGGTCCTGGACGTTGGGGTGGGCCACGGTCCAGTCCTTGACCTCGAAGAAGACTTCGCCGATCTTGGGCGTGTGGTCCGGGAAGCGCGATTCCAGTGTGCGGCCCACCATGCCCTTGATGATCCGGTCCTCGTCCACCCCGTCAGCCTTCACGTTCAGCGTCTCGATGGACTTGCCGTCCCGGATGATGGTGATGGAGTCGGCGATCTGCTCGATCTCGTTGAGCTTGTGCGAAATGATGATGGACGTAATGCCCTTGGCCTTTAGGCCGAGCATCAGGTCCAGCAGGTGCTGGGAATCGGATTCGTTCAGCGCGGCGGTGGGCTCGTCCAGGATGAGGATTTTCACGGACTTGTTCAGGGCCTTGGCGATTTCGACCAGCTGCTGCTTGCCGACGCCGATTTCCTTGATGGGGGTGTCCGGGTCCTCACGGAGGCCCACGCGGGCCAGCAGGTCAAGGGACCGCAGGCGGGCTTCGGCCCAGTTGATGACACCCCGCTTGGTGGGTTCGTTGCCCAGGAAGATGTTCTCCATGATGGAGAGTTCCGGGATCAGCGCCAGTTCCTGGTGGATGATCACGATGCCGGCGTGTTCGCTGGCCCTGATATCCCGGAACTGCTGCACCTGGTTCTGGTAGACGATGTCGCCGTCGTAGCTTCCGTACGGGTACACGCCGGAAAGAACCTTCATCAGGGTGGACTTGCCGGCACCGTTCTCGCCGCAGATCGCGTGGATCTCGCCCGCCTTCACCCGCAGGCTCACGTTGTCCAACGCTTTGACGCCGGGGAATTCCTTGGTGATGGACCGCATCTCCAGGATGATCGGTTCCGTTTGCGTGGTCTGGGACGCCATATGCCCTAACCCTCCAATGCAATGACTTCTTTGTCCGGCCGGCAAAGCGCAGGGCCGTCTGATCCAAAAGTAAACTGGATCACAGCAGTTGTCGTCAAGTCTTTAACGCAATTGCTGGATAACGAAACGGTCTAGGTCTTCCGGATCCCGGCGTGCTGGAAGACCAGGGCCGCGGCGCCCAGGGCCTCCGCACGGTCTCCCAGGGAGGACATGGTGAGTGTTGTGGTCTCCCCGATGACGGGGACGGCATGCCTGACCAGGCCGCGCCGAATGGGTTCCAGCAGGAGGTCGCCCAGCCCGGCCAGCGGTCCTCCCACCACGATCACTTCAGGGTTGATGAGGTTGGCCACGTTGCCCAGGGCGCGGCCGACAGAGAGGCCTGCGTCGTCCACGACGCGGAGCGTGGCAGGGTCCCGGTTGAGGGCTTTCCTGACGATGTCCGCAGGCGTGAGCGGCCGGTCCTCGCCGCGGCTGAGGAGTTCGATCATGGTGGTGGTGGAGGCGATGGTTTCCAGGCAGCCGCGGTTGCCACACCGGCACACGAGGCCCTGTTCATGGATGGTTGCATGGCCGATTTCACCGGTGATGCCGACGTTCCCGTAGTAGGGGGCGCCGTTGAGGATCAGGCCCGCACCGATGCCTGATCCGATCTTCAGGAACAGCAGGTTGCTGACCCCGGTGTGCTGCCCCCAGGTCACCTCGGACCACGCGCCCAGGTTGGCGTCGTTGTCAATAAACACGGGGATTCTCAAGGTTTCCTCAAGGTACTGGAGGATGTTGATCCCCACCCACTCAGGAAGGATGGCACCCTGCGCAACCGTCCCCGTCCGCCTGTCGATCGGCCCGGGAATTCCGACGCCGGCACCCACCACGGCCGACCGGTCGATGCCACTTTCGCGCAGCAGTTTGTCCAGCAGGACCACCGACGCCTGGATGCCCTCTTCCGCCTGGTGGCCGAGGGGGAGCATGACGGATTCCTCCGCAATGACGTGGTAGCTAAGGGAAGCCAGCACCACCCGGAGGTGGCGCCGGCCGAAGTCGATTCCCACAGCCACCGCACCGTTGCTGTTAAGCCTGACGTTGAGTGCCCTCCGGCCCGAGCTGGTGATCGGTTCGGTGGAGGCCAGTCCGGAATCCAGCATGATTTTGACGATGTTGGAGACGGTGGCGGTGGAGAGTCCCGTCTGCCTGGCCAGCTCGGCCTGGGTGGAGGGTCCGCCCATGAGGGTCTCGATAATCCGTTGCTGGTTCAGCTGCCGCAAGGCGGATTGTGAACCGGGATTTTTCGGCTTGCTCCTCGTTGAGCGCGGGGTTGCGGACATGCTAAGAAGATTGCCCTATCGCTCACCTTGGAGTCAAGAAGTTAACGCATAAGGCGTTCCAGGGCTGGTGACGGACGTCGGGATGATGTGGCCAGTTACCCGGGGTGCGAGGTGCAAATGGCCCCGGAAAGCATCGCGCCTGCTGGCTACGCTGGTTGTAAGGCCCCGGCGAGGGGCCGCCCCAACGACGGAAGGTGGTAGCAGTGCTGCTGGCACTCCTGCAGGCGAACGCCGCGGTCCTTGATCCCGAAGCCAATTGTTCCGTCATTGACGCCGCTGCCCACTCCGCGTCAGCGGCCGGCGCTGAGGTCCTGGTAACCCCGGAGCTCTTCCCGGTGGGATACGCTCCGCGCCGCGTCCGGGCCGGGCTGGATCCGGCGCTCCTGCCGGCGCTTCACGAACAGCTCGCGGACATCGCCCGCCGAAACAGCATCGCAGTGGTGTACAGCCTTCCCCGCATCACCCCTGAGGGGGACTGGCAAATCAGCGCCACCCTTCTGGACGCCGATGGCAGTAGCCTGCTCAGCTACGGCAAGGTCCACCTGTTTGGCCCGGATGAAAGGGCGGCCTTTACCCCGGCAACGGAACGCCCCGCCGTCGTGCACTTCCATGGCATACCGACGTCCATGGTGATCTGTTACGACGTGGAGTTTCCCGAAGCCGTGCGTGCCGCGGCTGCCGGCGGCGCCGAACTGCTGCTGGTCCCCACGGCCCTGGCCCACGGATTCGACGACGTTCCCCAGGTGCTGCTGCGGGCCAGGGCACTCGAAAGCCAGCTGACCATCGCCTACGCCAACCACGCCGGCATTGAGGATGACTGCCGTTTCCTGGGCGGCAGCGTGATCGCTGGTCCGGACGGGAAGCTGCTGGCCGCAGCCGGGGAAGGGCCTGAACTGCTCTTCGCCGAGGTGGACCCGGATGCCGCCCGGCGTGAGCGGACCACCGTGCCGTACCTGGCCGAGCGCCGCCCGGACCTCTACCGGTCCTGGGACGCCTGACCGCCGCCCGCCATCTCCTCCGCAGGCGCTGCGGCATCGACAAACTGCAGGGCAATCCACAACTCGGCGCGGGCTGACGCCTGCCCCAGGTCCATGTCCAGGAGCTCCGCCAGGGCGTTGATCTGGCGGCGGACGCTGTTCCGGTGCAGGCCCAGATCCTTTGCCGTGGCGTCCCAGTTACCGTTGGCGGCCAGCCAGGACCGGAGGACCTGGAGCTGGGAGTCCCGACGGTCGGGCTCCTGGTCCATGACCGGTGCCAGGAGCCGGGCGGCCAGCATGGCGCCGGCATCGCCGCCCAGCAAGCCAGTGACGGACCACGTCAGTTCCTCTTCCCGTACAGACTTGCCGGTAGCCGAGACCCTGGGGCGCAGCGCCGTGGCATTGCGGTAGGCCGCGGCAAGGCCAGGAAGTTCCGTGGGCTGGCCGACCACGAGCCGCCAGCCCAGCTGCTCCACCTCCGCCAGCAGCTGCTCATCCACCTTCAGCCGCGTGACCGCCGCGAATCCGTACCCCGTCAGCTCCACCATCTTCGTGTCGAACAGCCGCCGCCACTGGAGCAGCTCCCGGACCGGACCGTCGGCGGCAGCTGCCGGATCGGTCCGGATGCCCTGCACCACCCGGACCGGCCCGGTCCGGGTTCCGGAAACGCTCTGCGCCAACAGATCCCTCATGGCGTTCAGCTCCCTGCCGTTGCCCCCGGCCAGGCTTTCGGGATGCAGCAGCAAGGCGGTGGCCAGCTGGCTCGGCGCCAGCGAACCGCTGGTCCGCTGCCGGACAAGGAGTTCCAACAGGCCAACCACAGAGGAGACCACGTTGTTCTGGGCGGGGGTGAGCGGCTTGTCCGCGCCCAGCACCAGGCCGCCGAGCGTTGCGTCCCTGCTGCTCCGCAGGGGATGGCCGAACACCAGCGCCGAGCCGGGTATATCGAATGCCTCTGTTTCCACGCGCGGGCCGCTTCCCGCCAGGAGCCTCTTGAGCAGGGGCTGGAGTGCGGAAAGTTCGACGGCGGCACCCGCCCGGGCGCGCGCCCTCCCGTCGGCTCCGGCCAGGACAGCCCACACCGGAACCCGCTGGGTCAGGGCCGCCAGCAGCTCATGCTCGGGCCGGGCCGAAAGGACGGCCCGCATCAGGTGCCGGTTGGTTTCTGCCAACTGCCTGAATACCTGGGCGTTGCCGGATTCCAGCAGCTTGGAGAACTCGAGCCCCAGGGCGGCGAACGGGATGCTGGCGGGCACTTCGACAAGGGTGAGACCATGCTCCCGGCACGCGGCCACAAGATCGCCGGGCACAGCATCGTAGTAAGGTTCCAGGCCGAAGCCCAGTGCCGCAACCCCGGCAGCGACAAGCCGGCGGACGTAGGCGTCGGCCCCGCTGGCGCGGCTCCTGCCGCGGTCACTGCCTGCGGTGCCGCCGCCGTCGTTCCTTTCATGGCTGCCGCCGCGGAAAGGCAGGCCGGCGGTCAGTACAAACTCCCCGTCCAGCAGGTACGGCGTGGGATCTTCCAGCTCGCTCGGTTCCACCCAGCGCAGGGGAGTGTGGCCGTTGCCGGCATCGTGCACCACGGCCACCGCCGGAGGCAGCGCGGCCAGGAACTGTCCCAATGTCACTGCATCCAGCTGAGGGGCCGAATCATCGGCGGGGGCACTGATGGCTGGTGCATTGCGTCTCATGACCAATGACTATAGGTCACTTTGCACACCTCTGAGATGCGGCTCACACCCCTACGCTGGGGGAGGGGAAACCAGTTCAACCACTCACCGACACGAACGGACGTCAACGATGACTGTGCCTACACTCTCCGGCCAGGCTCCGGCCCGCCCGGCCGGCCGTCCCACCCTCGGCGCTCAGCTGCTGCGCCGCAAACCGATCGCCCAAATGGTCAGCGAGGCTGAGTCCAGCCAGGGCGGGCCCCGGCTGGTCCGGAGTTTTGGCGTCCTGCAGCTGACCATGATCTCCGTGGGGGCGACGCTGGGCACCGGCATCCTGGTGATCCTGGGCGAATCCGTCCCGCTGGCGGGTCCTGCCATCTGGATCTCCTTCGCCATCGCCGGCCTCGCTGCCCTGCTGTCCGCGGTCTCCTACGCCGAGATGGCGGGCCTGGTTCCGGTGTCGGGCTCAAGCTACTCCTACACCTACGCCACCATGGGCGAGGGGATGGCATGGATCTGCGGCTGGTGCCTGGTGCTGGAATATGCCGTGTCCGTTGCGGCCGTTGCTGTCGGTGCCGGGCAGTACGTGAACGAAGCCCTGTCCGTGTTCGGCTCGGTGCTGCCGGACGCCTTCTCCCAGCCCCCGGGCGACGGCGGATTGGTCAACATCCCCGCCATGGTGATCGTGGTGCTTGCCACCGTCCTCCTGGTCCGGGGCGCCAAGGAGAGCGCCTGGATCAACACCTCCATCGTGGTGGTCAAGGTAGGAATCCTGCTCTTCTTCTGCGCCGTCGCCTTCAGCGCCTTCAACGCCGGAAACTTCGAGCCGCTGCTGCCCATGGGAGCCGCCGGCGTCTCGGCCGCAGCTTCACGCGTCTTCTTCTCCTACATCGGCTTCGACGCCGCCTCCACCGCGGGCGAAGAAGCACGCAACCCCAAGCGGGACCTGCCGCGCGCCATCATGCTCTCCATGCTGATCGTCACCACCATCTACGTCCTGGTGGCCGTGGCCGCGATCGGCGCCCGCCCCTGGGGCTGGTTCGACGGAACCGAAGCGGCCCTGGTGAAGATCCTGGAAGAGACCACCGGACAGCCCTGGATTGCCCTGGTCTTCGCGGTCGGCGCCGTCCTCGCCATCGCCAGCATCGTCCTGACGGTCCTCTACGGCCAGACCCGCATCCTGTTGTCCATGGCCCGCGACGGCCTCATCCCCGCGATCTTTGGCCGCGTCTCCCGCCGGACCGGCACCCCGGTGGCCGGTACGCTCCTGGTGGGAACCGCCGTCGCGCTCACCGCCGGACTGGTCCCGCTGGGCGCACTGGCGGATGCCACCAGCATCGGCACGCTGTTTGCGTTCGCGCTGGTGAATGTCGCGGTCATCTACCTCCGCCGGACGCGTCCGGAACTGGAGCGGACCTTCCGCGTGCCGTTCTTCCCGCTCACGCCGATCCTCGGCGCCCTGATGTGCGGCTACCTCATGGCAAACCTCGGCGCCGACACCTGGATCACCTTCGCTATCTGGATGCTGGTGGGCCTGGCCGCCTACTTCGGCTACGGACGCCGGAACTCCAGGGTGGCGGCGCTGGGCAACGAGGAATACCTTGAGTTGTCCGCCCGCTCCGCCACCACCCAACCCGCCACGCCCCAGGCCTCCAAGTCCTGACCCTCCACAGCAACCCATCGACGCCCCGAACCAACAAAGGCAGACACCTCCATGACCATCGCCACCGAACTTCCGGCCTCCGATCCGTCCAGTACCTCCACCCTGGCGCCGGGCGCGCCTGGCCGGCGTCCCGGAGAGCAGACGGCGCCCATCACCATGCTCAACCCGGACTTTCCCTTCAGCTACGACCACTACCTGGCACACCCGGACGGGCTGGGCTCGCTGCCGGCCGAGCTGCTCGGAACCGAGGTTGCCGTCATTGGTGCGGGACTGTCCGGCCTGGTCACGGCGTATGAACTGATGAAGCTGGGACTGCGGCCGGTTATGTATGAAGCCGACCGGATTGGCGGGCGCCTCCGTACAGCCGCATTCCCCGCCGCGCCGGGCGTGGTGGCGGACCTGGGCGGCATGCGCTTCCCGGTCTCCGGCAGGGCCTTCTACCACTACGTGGACCTGCTGGGCCTGGACACCCAGGAATTCCCCAACCCGCTCGCCGACGCCACCTCCAGTACCGTGATCGAACTGGCCGGGCAGAAGCACTATGCGGAAAAGCCGAGTGACCTTCCGCCGTTCTTCCGCGAGGTTGCGGACGCCTGGAAGGCGGCCGTCAATGACGGTGCCAGGTTCGCGGAGATGCAGGATGCCATCCGTGCCCGGGACACGGCGCGGATCAAGGAACTCTGGAACGAACTGCTGCCGCTGATGGACGAGCAGACCTTCTATGGGTTCATCGCCGCCAGCGAGTCCTTTAAGAAGGCCGGGTTTGCGCACCGCGAGGCGTTCGGACAGGTGGGTTTCGGCACCGGCGGATGGGACACCGACTTCCCCAACTCCATCCTGGAGATCCTGCGCGTGGTCTACACGGACGCAGACGACCAGCACCGCCTCATCAGCGGTGGAGCGCAAAGGCTGCCCGAGGCACTCTGGCAGCACTCGCCGTCGGACATGCGGCACTGGCCGGAGGGAACGTCGCTGTCCTCACTGCATTCCGGTTCACCCCGCGGTGCGGTCGGGAAAATCAGCCGCGACCCGGACGGGAACCTGCGGGTCCGTGAACGCTGGGGCCGCGAAGCCAGCTACCCCGCCGTGGTGACCACCTGCCAGTCCTGGCTGCTGTCCACCCGGATCCACACCGAGGAAGCACTCTTCCCGGCCGAGCTGTGGACCGCCATCGAGCGCTCGCACTACATGCAGTCCTCCAAGACCTTCGTGATGGTGGACCGGCCGTTCTGGAAGGACATCGATCCGGAGACCGGCAATGAGGTCCTGTCCATGACCCTGACGGACCGCCTCAACCGGGCGACGTACCTGCTGGACAACGGGCCGGACCAGCCTGCCGTTATCCTGCTGTCCTACACCTGGAACGATGACGCCCTGAAATGGCTTGCCCTGGACGCCGATGAACGCGTGGAACTGATGCTGCACTCGCTCGAGCAGATCTACCCCGGCGTGGACATCGCCAGCCACATCGTGGGCCAGCCGATCACGGTGTCCTGGGAAGCGGACCCCAACTTCATGGGCGCCTTCAAGGCCAACCTCCCGGGGCACTACCGCTACCAGCAGCGGCTGTTCACGCACTTCAAGCAGGATGCGCTGCCCGAATCCCAGCGCGGCATCTTCCTGGCCGGCGACGACGTGTCCTTCACCGCCGGCTGGGCCGAGGGGGCAGTGACCACCGGGCTGAACGCGGTGTGGGGCGTCGTGAACCACCTGGGCGGCTCTTCCGCGCCGGGCAACCCGGGGCCGGGCGACCTGCTGGACGCGATCGGGCCTATCTCATTGGACTAGGCGTGCAGCTCCCGGTGTGCCTGCGCCAGCTCAACGTACCGGGAAGCGTTGGCGCGTACGCCGTCGTACTCCTCGTCGGTGAGTTCGCGGCGCACCTTGCCGGGAACGCCGGCCACCAGTGAGCGGGGCGGCACAACCGTGCCCTCAAGGACGACGGCGCCGGCCGCCACGAGCGAGCCGGTGCCGATCACTGCGCCGTTGAGGACGGTTGCGCCCATGCCGATGAGGCAGTCGTCCTCCACCGTGCAGCCATGCACGACGGCGGCGTGCCCCACGCTGACCCGTTCGCCCACCGTGCAGGGGAAGCCGGGATCGGCGTGCAGCACCACGTTGTCCTGGAGGTTGCTGCCAGCCCCGACGGTGATGGCCGCGGTGTCGGCTCGGACGGAGACGCCGTAGAAGGCGCTCGATTCGGGGCCCAGGGTGGCGTTGCCGATGATCGAGGCAGTGGGCGCGACGAAAGCTGAATCGTGGACGGCGGGCGAGTTGCCGGCGAAGGGGTACAGGGGAGCCATGAGCCCAGCCTAGGACATCGGTTCCCCCAACTAGGTAGCGCTATCTGTCGTTTTGGGGTGTCTAAACGACACTTTGCGCTACTTAGTTGGGTTTGGGGTTCGCAAAACAAGGAACTGGTAATGCTGCTTCCAGTCGCCCCGGCCCGGGCTTGACTCGTCACCGGTACCCTCCGGCCAGGTCTGGAAGTGCTCCACCTCGCAGTGTTTGCCGAAGATCCGCCGAACGGCGTCGTCGCTTCGCCGGGTGAAAAACCGGCGCGGCTCCTCGTCGTCCTCCGGGTTCAGGACTTCCTCATCGTTCCCGGACCACAGTCCGACGGCGATCGGCGCGCCCGGTGCGCTGACCCGCACCAGCTCGCTGACGACGCCGTGGATCCGGCTGTTGGGAACGTGCAGGAGCCTGCTCATGGTCCACGCGGCGGAAAACGAGTTGTCCGCACGATGTCCGCCGCCGCTCCCGGAAACTGCGTTAGTTGAAGACCACTGTGCGGTTGCCGTCCAGCAGCACCCGGTGCTCCGCATGCCACTGCACCGCCTGGACCAGGGTGCGGCCCTCCACATCGCGGCCCATCTGCACGAACTGCTCCGGAGTCCGGGCGTGGTCAACGCGGATGACTTCCTGCTCGATGATCGGGCCCTCGTCCAGCGCCGCCGTCACGTAGTGTGCCGTGGCACCGATCAGCTTCACGCCGCGGGCGTGCGCCTGGTGGTAGGGCTTGGCGCCCTTGAAGGACGGCAGGAACGAGTGGTGGATGTTGATGGCCTTGCCGGTCAGTTCGGTGCAGAGCTCGTCGGACAGGATCTGCATGTACCGGGCCAGGACCGTCAGTTCGATGTCGTGCTCGGCGATGAGGGCACGCAGCTTGTCCTCAGCCTGGACCTTGGTGTCTTTGGTCACCGGGATGTAATGGAACGGGATGCCGTAGAACTCGGCCAGCCCTGCCAGGTCCTGGTGGTTGGAGACGATGGCAGGAATCTCGACGGGCAGCGTGCCGGAACGCTGCTGGAACAGCAGGTCGTTCAGGCAGTGGGCGGAGGTGCTGGCCATCACCAGGGTCCGCACTTTCTGGCCTACGGCGTTAAGGCTCCACTGCATGCTGAAGGCCTCAGCCACGGGCTCCAGTGCCCCGCGAAGCTCTGCCGCGGAGGCCGCCGTCGTCACTTCGACGCGCATGAAGAAGTTGCCCGTGGCGGGGCTGCCGTACTGCTGTGAGTCCGTAATGTTGCAGCCTGCCTCCAGCAGGGCACCGGCCACCGCGTGGACAATTCCGGGACGGTCCGGGCAGGACAGGGTTACTACGTACGCTTGGTTCAGCAGCTCTTCGTTCACGCGTACAAGCCTACCCGCGCAGCGGGCGCCGGTTTTGATAGGCTGGGAGGGTCGCAACTGGCGTTGGGTGGCTAACCACCAGGGAGCGGCAATCACGAAGACCACGGATCGTACGCCTGGGCCGAGGGTCATGTTTTGCCGGAAGTGGGGCTGCACTGCGTCAGTGCTGCAGCGCCATGCCCTGCGCTTTCACGCCCTGTCATCAACACGGTACGAAGGTGCACCAGCCGGTAGCCTGACCTAAGCAGTGCCCGTCCCTAGCCAGGAGTTTTCCGTGACTACTACAGCCACCTCAACCACAGCCGTCAGCAACCAGCCGCTGGCCGAGCTTGACCCCGAAATCGCCGCAGTCCTCAACCAGGAGCTCGGCCGCCAGCGCGGCACCCTGGAAATGATTGCCTCCGAAAACTTCGCGCCCCGCGCCGTGATGGAAGCCCAGGGCTCCGTCCTCACCAACAAGTACGCCGAGGGCTACCCGGGCCGCCGCTACTACGGCGGCTGCGAGTACGTGGACGTCGCAGAGCAGCTGGCCATTGACCGGGTCAAGGCACTCTTCGGCGCCGAGTACGCCAACGTCCAGCCGCACTCCGGCGCGCAGGCCAACGCCGCAGCCCTCTCCGCCATGATCACCCCCGGTGACAAGATCCTGGGCCTGTCCCTGGCCCACGGCGGCCACCTGACCCACGGCATGAAGCTGAACTTCTCCGGCAAGCTCTACAACGTGGCTGCCTACCAGGTGGAAGAAGACACTTTCCGCGTGGATATGGACAAGCTTCGCGAGCAGGCCATCGCCGAGAAGCCCCAGGTCATCATCGCCGGCTGGTCCGCCTACCCGCGCCACCTTGACTTCGCAGCCTTCCGCTCCATCGCCGATGAAGTGGGCGCCCTCCTCTGGACGGACATGGCACACTTTGCCGGCCTGGTGGCCGCAGGCCTGCACCCAAGCCCGGTCCCGCACTCCGACGTTGTCACCTCCACCGTGCACAAGACCCTCGCAGGTCCCCGTTCCGGTGTGATCCTGGCCAAGCAGGAGTGGGCCAAGAAGCTGAACTCCAACGTGTTCCCGGGCCAGCAGGGCGGGCCGCTGATGCACGTCATCGCCGCCAAGGCCGTGGCCTTCAAGATCGCCGGCACCCAGGAATTCAAGGAGCGCCAGGAGCGCGTCCTGGAAGGCGCAAAGATCATCGCCGACCGCCTGAACCAGGCAGACGTTGCCGAAGCCGGCGTGTCCGTTCTCACCGGCGGCACCGACGTGCACCTGGTCCTTGTTGACCTGCGCAACTCCCAGCTGGACGGCCAGCAGGCCGAGGACCTCCTGCACTCCGTGGGCATCACGGTCAATCGCAACGCCGTGCCGTTCGACCCCCGCCCGCCGATGGTCACCTCCGGCCTGCGCATCGGCACCCCGGCCCTGGCCACCCGCGGATTCGGCGCCGCCGAGTTCACCGAGGTCGCCGAGATCATTGCCACCGCTCTCAAGGCAGGCAGCAGCGCCGACGTCGAGTCCCTGCAGGCACGCGTGGACAAGCTGGCCGCCGACTTCCCGCTGTACCCGCAGCACGAGCAGTGGTAATTCGTGACTGAAACCACGCAGACCGCAAAGATCCTTGACGGCAGGGCAGCCGCTGCCGCCATCAAGTCCGAGCTGAAAGACCGTGTCGCAGCCCTGAAGGCCCGCGGCGTCACGCCCGGGATCGCCACCGTGCTGGTGGGGGCGGACCCCGCCTCCCAGCTGTATGTGTCCATGAAGCACAAGCAGTCCGTGGAGATCGGGATGAACTCGATCCAGCGCGAGCTGCCTGCAGATGCCACCCAGGCGCAGGTCGAGGACCTCATTGACGAACTCAATGCGGACCCCGCCTGCCACGGGTACATCGTGCAGCTGCCGCTGCCCAAGCACCTGGACACCGACGCCATCCTCGAGCGGATTGACCCCGCCAAGGATGCCGACGGCCTGCACCCGACCAACCTCGGCCGCCTGGTGCTCAACGTCAATGGGGAGATCACCTCGCCGCTGCCGTGCACGCCCCGCGGCGTCATCGAGCTCCTGGAGCGCAACGGCTACAGCCTTTCAGGCAAGCATGTTGTGGTGGTAGGCCGTGGGGTTACCATCGGCCGCTCCATCGGGCTGCTGCTCACGCGGCGGGCCGTGAACGCCACCGTGACCCTGACGCACACCGGCACGAAAAACCTCTCCGAGCTGCTCCGGCAGGCGGACGTTATTGTGGGCGCGGCCGGTGCCAAGCACATCGTGAAGGCTTCGGACGTGAAGCCCGGCGCGGCCCTGCTGGACGTCGGAGTCACCCGGGAAACCGACCCGGAGACGGGCAAGAGCAGGGTCCATGGCGACATCGAACCGGCCGCTGCCGAGGTAGCCGGCTGGGTTTCGCCGAACCCCGGCGGCGTCGGCCCCATGACCGTGGCGCTGCTGATGACCAACGTGGTCGAAGCGGCCGAACGCCAGGCTGGCATCACCGGCTAGTCTCTCTCACGCCCGACGGCGGCACGCACCTTGCGCACGCAAGGGGCGGGCCGCCGTCGGACTTTAAGCGCGGGACGGAAGGAGCCCTTCCACAAGCCCGGCACCTCATTAGTCTGCGGAGGGTGCACAACGAAGCCATCCTGCCCGCCGGCACCCGGCCAGGCAGCCCGCAGCCGTCCGGCACCGTCATCACGGCAGGGAACCTGACAAAGACGTATGGCGGGGTGGCAGCCGTGGACGGCATCTCGTTCACGGTTCCGGCGGGGGAGTCCTTCGGCCTGCTGGGGCCCAACGGCGCGGGGAAGTCCACCACGATGAAGATGATCGGCGGTGTCACCCGGCGCACGTCCGGCAGCCTGAGCATCATGGGGCTCGACCCGGACCAGCACGGTCCTGAGGTGCGTGCCCACCTGGGCGTGGTGCCGCAGCAGGACAACCTGGACGAGGAGCTGCGCGTCCGGGACAACCTCCTGGTGTACGGGCGCTACTTCGGCCTGCCGATGAGCTACCTGAAGCCCAAAGCCGATGAGCTGCTGGAATTCGCGCAGCTGACGGACAAGGCAAAGTCCAAGGTCGACGCCCTCTCCGGCGGCATGAAGCGGCGGCTGACCATCGCCAGGTCGCTGATCAACGAACCGCGCATCCTGCTGCTGGACGAGCCCACCACGGGACTTGACCCGCAGGCACGGCATATCCTGTGGGACCGGCTGTTCCGGCTCAAGGAACAGGGCGTCACGCTGATCCTCACCACGCACTACATGGACGAGGCCGAGCAGCTGTGCGACCGGCTGATCGTGGTGGACAAGGGCCGGATCATGGCTGAGGGTTCCCCGGCGCAGCTGATCCGCGAGCACTCCACCCGCGAGGTGGTGGAACTCCGGTTCGGTTCCGAACGGAACACCACCATCGCAACCGAACTGGGGGGCATAGGCGAGCGGCTGGAGGTCCTGCCGGACCGGGTGCTGATCTACGCGCACGACGGCGAGGGCGCACTTGAGCAGGTGGCGTCCCGCGGCCTGCGGCCACTGACATCGCTGGTCCGGAGGTCCTCGCTGGAGGACGTCTTCCTGCGGCTGACAGGCCGGAGCCTCGTTGACTGAGCAGCGGGCGCCGCGGCCCGCCGGGGCGCTGCATGCCCACAGCCCGCAGGTGGCAGCCGCAAAGGCCCGGCGCCGGGGAGCTTTCTACCACGCGGAGCAGGTGCTCCGGGTGATGAAGAACTACAGCTGGTCCATTCTGATGTACAGCGTGGGCCAGCCCGTGGCATACCTCTTCGCCATGGGGATCGGCCTGGCTTCCCTGGTGGACAGCCAGGGGGCAGGGGCTTTCGGCGGCGTCAGTTACCTGGCCTTCATTGCGCCGGCGCTGCTGGTGTCCGCCGCCGTGATGACCGCCGCCAACGAATTCACGTTTCCGGTGATGGCCGGCTTCAAATGGCGACGGACCTACTACGGTCCGCATGCCACGCCGCTGACACCGGAGCAGATCGCGGCCGGGCACATCATGGCCGTGACGCTGCGGCTGCTGGTGCAGTCAGCCATTTACTTCGCAGCCGTGGCCGTTTTTGGTGCGTCCTCAGGAAGCTGGGCGTGGGCCGGCATCCTGGTGGCCACTCTGGCGGGGCTGTCGTTTGGCCTGCCGCTCATGGCCTACTCCGCCTCGATCACCGAGGACAAGGGGCAGTTCGCCCTGGTAATGCGGCTCGTCGTCATGCCGCTGTTCCTGTTCTCCGGGACCTTCTTCCCGCTGGACACGCTTCCGCCGGGCGTCCGGTGGATCGGCTGGATCTCGCCCATCTGGCACGGCACCGAACTGGGCAGGGTGGTCAGCTACGGATACCAGGAGCCGCTGATCCTCACCCTCGTCCACGTCGCCGTCCTGGCCGGGCTCGCCGTCCTGGGCTGGAACCTGACCCGGCGCCGCTTCACCAAAAGGATGGGGCAATGAGCTGGACCACTCGGCAGGGCGCCACCGAGGATGCACGGAACAGGACCTTCGGACCGCTGTACTCGCGCAACGCGAGGGCAGTGATCTCACGCGGCCTGAAGGCTACGTTGGGCGGCCACTGGCTGGTGATGCTGTCCGGCTTCTTCGAGCCTGTCCTGTTCCTGGTGTCCATGGGTGTGGGCATGGGGGCCATTGTGGGTGCCGTGGAAGGGCCCGGCGGCACGCCCATCAGCTACGCCGCCTACATCGCGCCTGCCCTCCTGGCCGTCTCGGCGATGAACGGGGCGGTGTACGACTCAACCTGGAACGTCTTTTTCAAGATGCATTTCGGCAAGCTGTACCAGGGCATGCTGTACACGTCCCTGGGACCGCTGGACATCGCGCTGGGCGAGATTTTCCTGGCACTCCTGCGCGGGATGCTTTACGCCGCGGGCTTTACGGCCGTCATGGGGATGATGGGACTCATCACCACCCCGTGGGCGCTGCTGATGATCCCCGGCTCGGTGCTGATCGCCTTCGGCTTCGCGAGTATTGGAATGGCGATCACCAGCTTCATGAAGACGTTCCAGCAGATGGACTGGATCACCTTCATGATGCTTCCGATGTTCCTGTTCAGTGCCACGTTCTACCCGCTGAGCGTCTATCCGCAGTACATCCAGTGGCTCATCCAGGCCATGCCGCTGTGGCACGGGGTGGAACTGCTGCGCCAGATCAGCGTGGGAACCTTCACTGCGGCAACGCCCCTACACATCGGCTACTACCTGGTGATGACCGCCGCAGGCATGCTGCTGACCACCATGCGGTTGCGGCAGCTGTTCCTGAAGTAGTGCGGACCCAACCAGGTAGCAGTAACTGTCGTTTTCAGGCGCCAAAATGCCACTTGGCGCTACCTGGTTGGGTGTTCGCCGCCGGTGGAAGCGGCGGGAGCATACACCGGGGTTTGAGACAATGGCTTCATGCAATCTCTGGGCAGCTCCAAGTCATCCTCCAAACCCGCCAGGGGCGGTTTCTCCATGTTCCGCATCAGCGGTCCTGGCCTGATGGTCCTGGTGACGGCGTTTGTTGTCGCCGTCATCTTCGCCGCCAACCAGAACGACGTGGTGGGCTGGGTTGTGGCCGTCATCGCCCTCTTCTGGCTCGCCCTCGCCTGCTTTGTGGTCTTCAGCATCCAAAAGGCAGCCAAGAAGGCCGGCGCCAAGTTGAGCGAAGCCCAGAACGCCTTCACCACGGCTGCCGGCCGCGGACCGTCGTCCTCCGCTGACCACGGCGGCACGCGGGTGGTTTCCGAGCGGAGCCAGGCGGACGAAGTCCGCGACCTCAAGCTGGACCACTCCTTCAAGATTGTCCAGGTGCAGATCCGCGTGGTGGAGGAGGAGCGCGCCAAGGGAGCCGCCGCGAACCAGGACACCATCAACCGTGCCCTTGAAACCATCGAGATTACCGCCACCAATGCGAGGGACATGATCAAGTCCTCAGGCGGCAGCGGGGAGCCGGTCACCGGAACCATCATCGACTAGAGTGGAGCGGGTGAGCTCGGCATTGAAGAAGGACCACCTTCGCATCGCAACCGTCAACGTTAATGGCCTTCGGGCTGCCTACAAGAACGGCATGGCGGCGTGGCTGGAGCCGCGCGACGTGGATATCCTCTGCCTCCAGGAAGTCCGCGCCCCTGACGCCATTGTCCGGCAGCTGCTGGGCGACGGCTGGCACATCCTGCATGCCGAGGCCGAAGCCAAGGGCCGCGCCGGTGTGGCCATCGCATCCCGGGAAGAGCCCCTGGCCACCCGCAACGGCATCGGTGACGACTACTTCGCCACGGCAGGCCGCTGGGTGGAAGCCGATTTCCGGTTCGCTGACGCTGCCGGACATCCTGTCCAGCTGACCGTCGCAAGCGCCTACGTCCACTCCGGTGAGGTGGGCACGCCCAAGCAGGACGACAAGTTCCGTTTCCTGGACGTCATGAGCACGCGGCTGCCTGAGCTGACCAAACACAGCGATCACGCACTGGTGGTCGGTGACCTCAACGTCGCCCACACTCCACTGGACATCCGGAACTGGAAGGGCAACGTCAAGAAGGCAGGGTTCCTGCCCGAAGAGCGCGCCTACTTTGACCGATTCTTCGGCGAGGAGATCGGCTGGCAGGACGTCCACCGCAGCCTGGCGGGCGAGATTGACGGGCCCTACACATGGTGGTCCCAGCGCGGCAAGGCCTTCGACAATGACACCGGCTGGCGCATTGACTACCAGCTGGCCACCCCGGCTTTGGCAGCTTCCGCCATCTCCGCCGTCGTGGACCGCGCAGCCTCCTGGGATACCCGCTTCTCCGACCATGCCCCGCTGGTAGTGGACTACCAGCTCTAAGCCCCCGAAAGTTTCCTCCCCATGACTAGCCAGACATCCCCGGCCGCAAAGAAGCGCATCCTTTCCGGAGCCAAGCCCACCGCCGATTCGCTGCACCTGGGCAACTACATCGGTGCCGTCCGCAACTGGGTGGACATGCAGGCTGAGTACGACGCCGTGTTCTTCATCCCGGACCTGCACGCCATCACCGTGGACTTCGACCCCGCAGAACTGGCTAAGCGCACCCGTATCGTCGCGGCCCAGTACATCGCCGCCGGCATCGACCCGGACAAGAGCATCTTCTTTGTCCAGTCCCATGTACCCGAGCACGCGCAGCTTGCCTGGGCCCTGAACTGCATCACCGGCTTCGGCGAGGCTTCGCGGATGACCCAGTTCAAGGACAAAACCCAGAAGTCCGGCGCGGATGCCGCCACGCTGGGGCTGTTCGCCTACCCCACGCTCATGGCCGCGGACATCCTGCTGTACCAGACCGACCTGGTGCCTGTAGGGGAGGACCAGCGTCAGCACCTGGAGCTCACCCGCAACCTGGCCCAGCGCTTCAACACCAGGTTCGGTGCCACGTTCACCGTTCCGGAGGCGACCATCGTCAAGGAACGCGCCAAGATCTACGACCTCCAGAATCCGAGTGCCAAGATGTCCAAGACCGGCGAATCGCCCAACGGCGCCATCCAGCTGCTGGAGGATCCAAAGATCGCCGCCAAGCGCATCAAGTCCGCTGTAACTGACGCCGGCACGGAGATCAGGTTCCACCCCGAAGAAAAGCCGGGCGTCTCAAACCTGCTCACCATCTACTCATCCCTGACCGGAAAGTCCGTCGCTGACCTCGAGGCCGAGTACCAGGGCAAGATGTACGGGCACCTCAAGGTGGACCTCGCCGAGGTGGTGGTGGACTTCGTCACCCCGCTGCGGAACCGGACCAACGAGCTGATGGAGGACCCCGCGGAACTGGACCGGCTGCTGGCCCACGGCGCCGAGCGCGCCCGTGAGATTGCGGCCGTTACCCTTGGCCAGGTGTATGAGCGCATGGGCTTCCTCCCGTCACTCAGCCTCGCAGGAGTCCGCTAGCGCCATGTCATCCAGCGTAGGCGTCATCCTGGGGTTCCCCCCTGACATAGCGGAGGAGCTCCAGCGCTGGCGGGCGTCCTTCGGCGACCCGCTGGCGGACGTGGTGCCGGCACACATCACGCTGGTGACCACCACCCCCACGCACGACTGGGAAGCCACGCGGGAGCATGTCCGCGAGGTGGCCCGCCGGCAGAGCCCGTTCATGGTCACCATTGCCGGGACCGGTACCTTCCGCCCCGTTTCTCCGGTGGTTTTCATCAACGTTGAGGACGGCTTTGAGCAGTGCGTCGATCTTCACGAAAAACTTCAGCAGGGCCCGCTGGAGCGCGAACTGCCTTTTGCCTACCATCCCCACGTCACCATTGCCCACGACGTTGCCCCCGAAAGCCTTGACGAGGCCGAAACGGTCCTGAAGAACTACAAGGCCACCTTCCCCGTGGTTAGCATGGGACTTTACGAGCACGATGCCGACGGCATCTGGCAGCTACGGGAAGAGCTGGACTTTGGGACCGAAACTGACAACGCCGCCGGCACCCGATTCGCGGACGCCGCCGCGGACACAGCAGCCGAAGCAGGCTGAGCAGCAGCCACTTCCCACTGAACGCGCCCAGCTGCGGCTCGCCGTCATCCGGAAGCGGATGGAGTGGGGCAAGGCGCGCAGGGCAGGCGGGAGGCCGTTTCCGGCGCTGATGGCGATGCTCCAATGGATCCTTGCCCGGCTCAACGTTTTTCGGCCCATGCGCGCCTTCCGGCACTACAGCCTCCAGCGTGGCCCGCTGATGAGCGCCGGCATTGGCTTCAACATGTTTTTCTCCATCACAGGCCTCCTCACCACGGGCTTCTCCATCGCAGGCCTTGTGCTCCGGGGGCAGCCGGCCCTCCTGGACACCATCATCAGCAGTGTGGCGTCGAGTGCGCCCGGGCTCCTGAAACTGAACGGCGGGGCCGGGCTCGTGGATCCGCAGGACCTGCTGAATCCTGACGGACTGGGCTGGACAGCGGTGATCGGCTCCCTGGTCACTGTGGTCACCTCGCTGCGATGGATTTCCGGAATCCGGGAAGGGCTTCGCGGCGTCCTGGGGCTGCCGCCACTGCTGGTCAATCCCATCCTCCTGAAGCTGCGGGATGCCGGAACCCTGCTGCTCCTGGGCGTGGCGCTGGTCATCAGCGCCGGCGCTTCCCTGGTGTTCGGAACCGCCGCAGGGTGGGTTTCGGATTTCCTCCGACTCGACGACGCGCTGGCGGGTCCGCTGGCCACGTCCGTCAAGATCACCGTTCCCCTGGTCCTGGGCTGGGCCACCGCCTTCATCATGTACAGGTTCGCCGCGAGCCTGAAGCTGTCACGCCGGGCGCTGCTGGAAGGAACCATCCTGGCGGCCCTTGGCACGGGCGTGCTCCAGATCTTCAGCACAGAACTGCTGGCAGGAGCCGGCAGGAATCCCATCCTGGCGCCGTTCGCCATCATCATCGGCCTGCTGATCTGGTTCAACCTGGTCAGCCAGGTCTACCTGGTGTCGGCCGGCTGGGCGGCAGTGAGGGAGGCGGACCTGCGGAGCGCCCCCACGGGCCATGAGAAGGGCACCTGGGGTGCGCGTCAGGTCCAGCCGGGAAAGGTACCAGTCCAGCCGGGAAAGGTACCGGTCCAGCCCGGTAAGGTCCCGGCCCAGCAGGACGGGGCCGCTACTGCCCGGCGTCGAGGTATTGGTCGGCCCAGGCAGCGATAATCCGGGCGGCCCGGGCCGCCTGGCCCTTGCCTGTCAGCAGGTGGTCGCTCCCTTCGAGGGACACGAAGTTCCGCGGGTGCCGTGCCGTCTGGAAAATAGTGCTGGCGTTCTCGATGCCCACAGTGTTGTCCGTGGGGGAGTGGAGCACCATCAGCGGCTTGTGCAGCTGCTTGATGCAGTCCGTGAGGTCGGCGTTTTCCAGGTCCTCCACGAAATGCCGCCGGATCTCCACGCGTTTCCCGCCAAGATCCACCTCGGCGCTGCCTTCGCTGAGGATCTTGTCCAGTGCCGCGTCAAAAACGTGTGCCACGTGCTTGGGCGAGAAAGGGGCGCCAACGGTGGCTACGGCGTCGAGCTCCGGGATTTCCCGCGCCGCCGCCAGGACGGCCGCCCCGCCGAAGGAGTGCCCCACCAGCAGGGAAATCTGCTTTCCCTCGCTGCGCATGAACTCTGCCGCTTTCACCGTGTCCGCCACCTTGTGGCTGAACGAGCCCGCTGACCATTCACCGGCGGATCCACCCAGCCCCAGGTTGTCGAACCGCAGCATTCCCACGCCGCTGTCCGCCAGCGCCTTGCACATCCGGGACGCGGAAGGGGCGTCCTTCCCCAGGGTGAAGCCATGCGAAAAGACGCCCCAGCCCTTCACCGGTCCATCCGGCACATCGATGATGCCGGAGAGCATTTCGCCGGTGGACCCGGCAAAGGAGACTTTTTCGGAGCGGGACACGGCGTCCCCTTTCGTTTGGTACGAATGGCTGTGGGCCCACGCCCGCCGGGTTCCCTGGCCGAGCTTGCGAGGTCAGGGGCGGGTGGGGAGAAACAACGACGGCGCCGATCCCCCTGAAGTGGGGGACGGCGCCGTCGTCTGTTTGATCCTTGGTCAGATCTTGCGGGACAGGATGGCCTGCTTGACCTCGGCGATGGCCTGGGTCACCTGGATGCCGCGCGGGCACGCCTCGGAGCAGTTGAAGGTGGTGCGGCAGCGCCACACGCCTTCCTTGTCGTTGAGGATCTCCAGGCGCATGTCACCGGCGTCATCACGGGAATCGAAGATGAAGCGGTGCGCGTTCACGATGGCTGCCGGGCCGAAGTACTGGCCGTCAGTCCAGAAGACGGGGCAGGACGACGTGCACGCGGCGCACAGGATGCACTTGGTGGTGTCGTCGAAACGCTCGCGGTCCTCGGCGGACTGCAGGCGTTCCCGGGTGGGCTCGTGGCCCTTGTTGATGAGGAACGGCATGACCTCGCGGTAGGACTGGAAGAACGGCTCCATGTCCACGATGAGGTCCTTCTCCACCGGCAGGCCCTTGATGGGTTCAACCAGGATGGGCTTGGACGTGTCCAGGTCCTTCAGCAGGGTCTTGCAGGCGAGGCGGTTGCGTCCGTTGATGCGCATGGCGTCGGAGCCGCACACGCCGTGGGCGCAGGAGCGGCGGAAGGACAAGCTGCCGTCCATCTCCCACTTGACCTTGTGCAGGGCATCCAGGACGCGGTCCGTGCCGTACATGGTGAGGTGGAAGTCATCCCATGTGGCCTCCTCGGAGACCTCCGGGTTGTACCGGCGGACGCGCATGTGCACATCGAACGTGGGGATTTCGCCGCCACCGCCGACGCCGGCAGGCAGTTCAATCTTTGAGGCTGGCTCAGCGATTTCAGCGGTCATCTTAGTACTTCCTCACCATCGGCTCGTAGCGGGTAAAGACGACCGGCTTGGTGGCCAGGCGGATGCCGGCAATTGCTTCTGCCGATCCGTCAGCCGGGGCGTGGTCGTCCTTGTACGCCATGGAGTGCTTCATAAATTTCTCGTCGTCACGCTCCGGGAAGTCCTCGCGGAAGTGTCCGCCGCGGGATTCCTCGCGGTGCAGTGCGGCCACGGTCATCACCTTGGCCAGTTCCAGCAGGAAGCCAAGCTCAACGGCCTCGAGCAGGTCCAGGTTGAAGCGCTTGCCCTTGTCCTGGACGTTGATGCGCTTGTAGCGCTCCTCGAAGGAGGCGATATCGCGCAGCACCTGGTTCAGCGTTTCCGCTGTGCGGAACACCTGCATGTTGGCGTCCATGGTGTCCTGCAGTTCCTTGCGGATCTGGGCCACCTTTTCGTCGCCGGTGCCGTTGCGGGCGATGTCCAGCAGTTCTGTGGTGTAGGCCAGCGGGTTCTCCGGCAGTTCCACGAAGTCGGCCGTCTTGGCGTACTCGGCCGCGGCGATGCCGGCGCGCTTGCCGAAGACGTTGATGTCCAGCAGGGAGTTGGTGCCCAGCCGGTTGGAGCCGTGCACGGAAACGCAGGCCACTTCACCGGCGGCGTAGAGGCCCGGGACCACGGTGTCGTTGTCCTGCAGGACCTCGGTGGTGATGTTCGTGGGAATGCCGCCCATGGCGTAGTGGGCGGTGGGGAACACGGGAACCGGCTCGGTGTACGGTTCCACGCCCAGGTAGGTGCGGGCGAACTCGGTGATGTCCGGCAGCTTGGCATCGATGTGGGCCGGCTCCAGGTGGGTCAGGTCCAGGAGCACGTAGTCCTTGTTCGGGCCGCAGCCGCGGCCTTCACGTACCTCGTTGGCCATGGAACGGGCCACGATGTCACGCGGCGCCAGGTCCTTGATGGTGGGGGCGTAACGCTCCATAAAGCGTTCACCCTCCGAGTTACGGAGGATGGCGCCTTCACCGCGGGCGGCCTCGGACAGGAGGATGCCCAGGCCGGCGAGGCCGGTCGGGTGGAACTGGAAGAACTCCATGTCCTCCAGCGGGATGCCGCGGCGGAAGGCGATGCCCATGCCGTCGCCGGTGAGGGTGTGGGCGTTGGAGGTGGTCTTGAAGACCTTGCCGGCGCCGCCGGAAGCGAAGACCACGGACTTGGCCTGAAATACGTGCAGTTCACCGGAGGCGAGGTCGTAGGATACGACGCCGGCAACGCGCTTCTGCTTGTAGGGCGTGCCGTCCGCGCGGACTGCGTCCTCTTCGACCGTCAGCAGGTCCAGGACGTAGTACTCGTTGTAGAACTCGACGTTGTGCTTAACGCAGTTCTGGTACAGGGTCTGGAGGATCATGTGGCCGGTACGGTCGGCGGCGTAGCATGCGCGGCGGACCGGTGCCTTGCCGTGGTCGCGGGTGTGGCCACCGAAGCGGCGCTGGTCAATCCGGCCCTCGGGCGTGCGGTTGAACGGCAGACCCATCTTTTCCAGGTCAAGCACAGCGTCGATGGCTTCCTTGGCCATGACCTCCGCGGCGTCCTGGTCAACCAGGTAGTCGCCGCCCTTGACGGTGTCGAACGTGTGCCACTCCCAGTTGTCTTCCTCGACGTTGGCAAGGGCCGCACACATGCCACCCTGCGCCGCACCGGTGTGCGAGCGGGTGGGGTAGAGCTTGGTCAGTACTGCTGTGCGCGCGCGCTGACCGGATTCGATCGCGGCGCGCATGCCAGCGCCACCGGCACCGACGATGACGACGTCGTACTTATGGACCTGCATACCAGATGCTCTTTCTCTCAAAATTCGCTATAAAACAACGGGGCGGCTTCGCCTTCCCCGCAAAACAGGGCCCGCGGTAATGCCCGCGGGCCCGGGGTGGTGCTGGTGCTAGGCAGGGCAGAAGCCGCCAGGCAGGGGAACGCCGTCGACGACGGGGCACGGGTTGAAGGTGAAGATCACCAGGGTGCCCAGGACGATGATGACGACGGTGGCCGAGTAGAGGACCGTCTTCAGCCAGCGGCGGGTGGAGGTCTTTTCGGCGTAGTCATTGATGATGGTGCGGACGCCGTTGGTGCCGTGCAGCATGGCAAGCCACAGCATGGTCAGGTCCCAGAACTGCCAGAACGGATCCGCCCACTTGCCGGCAACGAAGCCGAAGTCGATGGCGTGGATGCCTTCGCCTACCAGGAGGTTCACGAAAAGGTGCCCGAAGATGAGGACCACCAGCACCACGCCGGAGAGGCGCATGAACAGCCAGGCGATCATCTCGAAGTTGCCCCGGGTGCCGCCGTTGCGGCGGTACTGGGGGGCGATCCGCCCGCTGCGGGGGCTCTCGATTGTTGCACTCATTGCTTAGTGACCTCCGAGGGCGAGGGACAGGTGGCGGATGGAGAATGCGACCATGGTGACGACCCAGAGACCCAGGACTGCCCACAGCATCTGACGCTGGTACTTGGCGCCGTTCTTCCAGAAGTCGACCGCGATGATCCGCAGGCCGTTGAAGGCGTGGAAGACGATGGCGGCAACGAGGCCCGTCTCACCCAGTGCCATCAGGGGATTCTTGTACGCGCCGATAACGGCGGTGTAAGCCTCGGGTGACACACGCACCAAGGAGGTGTCCAAGACATGGACCAACAAGAAGAAAAAGATCACTACACCGGTAATACGGTGTCCTACCCAAGACCACATGCCTTCACGGCCGCGGTACAAGGTGCCAGCTGGTTTTGTCGGCACTGATAAACCTCCCTGCAACACAGCGGCGCTGGCATGAGATCCACGCGGGGGGAACGCCTGCTGCGAGAGCACTCGTAGCTCAGGCCTAAATCTAGGCTCCGCTCACAGCTTATTCAATTTAGGAGCTCCTTGGTGCCCAGCAGTGGCGCGGTTTTTCGAATTTTTTGAGACGAACGCCACACGGGCTTGCCGCACTTGGACTGAACTGTGTCGCGGCGGCGGAGTCCGGAGGGGTCCGTTGCAGCCGGTCGGCTAAAGTAGGCGGTGATGAGTACAGACAAAGTGACAAGCCCGGCATCACCCCTTGACCGCTTCATCGCGGTGATCCCGGCCGGCGGAGTGGGGACCCGCCTCTGGCCCCTGTCGCGAGCCGCAGCTCCCAAGTTCCTTCACGACCTCACGGGTTCGGGCAGCACATTGCTGCGCGCCACCTACGACCGGCTGCACCCGCTTGCGGGGAGCCGGATGCTGGTGGTGACCGGCAAGGCCCACCGTGATGCCGTATGCCGCCAGCTTCCCGAGGTTAAGGATTCGGACCTCGTCCTCGAGTCCGAACCCAAGGACTCAGCGGCAGCCATCGGTCTCGCCGCCGCCATCCTGCACGAGCGTGATCCGGACACCATCATGGGTTCCTTCGCCGCGGACCAGGTCATCAGCCCGGACCACCTCTTCCAGGAGGCCGTCCGCGAAGCCATCCACACCGCAGCCGCCGGCAAGATCGTGACCATCGGCATCAAGCCCACGCACCCGTCCACGGGTTTCGGCTACATCCGTTCAGGCCAGGGACTGCACATCGAGGGCGCGCCCAGCGCCCAGGACGTGGTGGAGTTTGTTGAAAAGCCGGACGAGGTAGTGGCCCAGCAGTATGTGGACAGCGGCAACTACGTTTGGAACGCCGGCATGTTCGTGGCGCCCGTCGCGCTGCTGCTCAAGCACCTGGAAGCCAACCAGCCCGAGCTGTTCCAGGGCCTGCAGGAAATCGCCCGCGCCTGGGACACTCCGGCCCGTGACGAAGTGACAAGCCGCGTGTGGCCCACGCTGCCCAAGATCGCCATCGACTACGCCGTGGCCGAACCCGCCGCCGAAGCCGGGGACGTCGCCGTCGTGCCCGGCTCCTTCCGCTGGGATGACGTTGGCGACTTCGCCTCCGTGGGCCGGCTGAACTCAGCCAAGGAAGTGGATGACGTCACGGTCCTGGGTGAAGGCGCCCGCGTCTTCACCGAGAACTCCAGCGGCGTGGTGGTCACTGACACCAAGCGGGTCATCGCCCTGATCGGGATCCAGGACGTTGTCATCGTGGACACTCCGGACGCCCTGCTGGTCACCACCATGGCCAACTCGCAGCGGGTCAAAGCAGCCGTTGATGCCCTCAAGGCCAGCGGCGACACGGACGTCCTTTAATCGGATGCCCCGCCGTCGGCATCCCGGGGCCCGTCCGGGCACCCGGGATGTAACGCGGCGACCGTGATGGCTGGTATTCCTGCCACCCTCGCTAGAGTGAAACAGTGCGCAATTACACTACTGAAGCCGAGCCCACCGCTTTGGTGGCTCCGTGGCTCGAGCCGCTCCTGCCGGAACTGATCGAATTCCGCCGGGACCTGCATGCGCATCCGGAGCTGTCCTTCAAGGAATTCCGCACCACTGACAAGCTGGCCGAGCGGCTCGAGGAGGCAGGCCTCACTCCGCGCCGCCTCGAGGGAACCGGACTCACGGTGGACGTCGGGGAAGGCCCCATCGCCACTGCGCTGCGCGGGGACATCGACGCCCTGCCCATCATCGAGGAAACCGGCCTGCCGTTCGCCTCGAAAAACCACGGCGTAACCCACGCCTGCGGCCACGATGTGCACACCACCACCATGCTCGGCATCGCCCTGGTGCTGAACAGGATGCACCAGGAGTCGCCCCTGGGCGCCACCGTCCGCCTGATCTTCCAGCCGGCCGAGGAAACCATGCCCGGCGGCGCCCACTCCTGCATCGAGCAGGGCGTCCTGGAAGGCGTGCCCCGGATCCTGGCGCTGCACTGCGATCCCCGCATCGAGGTGGGCAAGATCGGCACGCGCATTGGAGCCATCACCTCGGCCTCGGACACCATCCGTATTGAGCTTTCGGGCCGGGGCGGCCATACCTCGCGGCCACACCTGACCGAGGATCTGGTGTTTGCCCTGGCACAGATCGCGGTGAACGTGCCCGCGGTCCTGTCCCGCCGCGTGGATGTCCGCAGCGGCGTGTCCGTGGTGTGGGGCCAGATTTCCGCCGGTTCGGCGCCCAACGCCATCCCGGGCACCGGCTACATGGCCGGGACCATGCGCTGCCTGGACCGCGAGGCCTGGCACGCCGCCGGTGAACTCCTTGATGAAGTGGTCCACCAGGTGGCGGCACCGTACGGCGTGGACGTCAAGCTTGAGCACACCAGGGGAGTGCCTCCGGTGGTCAACTCTGAACATGAAACGGCCATTATCGAGGCGTCCGCACGTGCCGAGATCGGCGAAAGCGCCGTGGTGCTCACGCCGCAGTCCATGGGCGGTGAAGACTTCGCCTGGTTCCTGGCCGAGCTTCCCGGTGCCATGATGCGCCTGGGCACCAAAACTCCGGGCGGCGAGGAATATGACCTCCACCGCGGCGACTACATCCTGGACGAGCGTGCCCTGGGCCTCGGCATCCGGGTGCTGACTGCGGCGGCCCTCCGCACCATCCGCGACCTCTAAGCAGCATGCTGCACCGGATCTCCGGCGCAGGTGAGGTAAGTTGTGCACAACTTAGTTGTCCGCTACTGTTTGTGTTGTGACTGAAATTCCCCGCCTGGACCGGCAAGTATGCTTCGCGCTGTATTCGGCCTCCCGCGCCGCCACTGCGGTCTACCGCCCCGTCCTGGAAGACATGGGCCTGACGTACCCGCAGTACCTGGTGATGCTGGTGCTGTGGGAGAGCGAGCCGCGCGGCGTGAAGGAACTGGGCGAGGAATTGGGCCTGGACTCCGGCACCCTGTCGCCCTTGCTGAAGCGGCTTGAAGCCCTGGGCCTGGTGGAACGGCGCCGGTCTGGCGAGGATGAGCGCCGCGTCGCCGTCCACCTGACGCCGGCGGGAAGAAGCCTCAGCGCCAAGGCTGCCGCCATTCCCCAGCGTCTCGCGCAGGCCGCAGGACTCTCCCACCGGGAACTCGAGCAGCTTCGCGAAACCCTTGGCAAATTGACTGCCGCCCTGCACAACGCGGTGTGACGCCACCAACGTCTTACTGATCCCCAACAGAACGGATACCACTGTGAAGCCTCTTTACACTGCCGAAGCCCTTGCCTCCGGAGAAGGTCGTGACGGAAACGCCCGCTCCAGCGACGGGAAGCTGGAAGTCAACCTTGCCAGCCCTGTTGAACTCGGCGGCAGCGGCCAGGGCACCAACCCGGAGCAGCTCTTTGCTGCTGGATATGCTGCCTGCTTCCACTCGGCACTGCGCCTCGTGGCCGGCAGGGAACAGGCCGACCTCACCGATTCGGCCGTAGCTGCCAAGGTCCACCTCGGCAAGCTGGACGGCGGGACGGGCTTCGGCCTTGCCGCTGAACTGGAGATCGCGCTGCCGGCCCTTGGCCTGGCCACCGCCGAGGCTCTCGTGGCCAAAGCGCACCAGATCTGCCCCTATTCGAACGCCACCCGTGGAAACATCAGCGTGGACATCAAGGTCCTGGAGTACGCAGCATGAGCGTTGCCACGCTTCCCGCCACAACCCGTGAAATCCAGCTGGTGTCCCGTCCGGTTGGCCGCCCCGGGCCGGAGAATTTCCGGCTCGCCGAGTCGCCGCTGCCTGACCTCGCAGATGGCCAGATCATGGTGAAGAACCTTTTTATCTCGGTTGACCCCTATATGCGCGGACGCATGAACGACGTCAAGTCATACTCTGCGCCCTTTGCCTTGGGCGAAGCGCTCGACGGCGGCGCGGTGGGTGAGGTGATCGCGTCCCGTTCCGGCGCGCATAAGGAGGGGGACGTCGTCGTGCATTCCCTCGGCTGGCGCGAATATGCGGTGCTGGACGCTGCCGCTGCCACCCCGGCCCGCACCGACCTGGCGCCGGCCTCGGCATTCCTTGGCGCCCTGGGCATGACCGGCCTGACAGCCTATGCCGGGCTGCTCAAGGTGGCCAATTTTGCCCCGGGCGACGCCGTCTTCGTTTCCGGCGCGGCAGGCGCGGTTGGCTCGCTGGTGGGCCAGATCGCGAAAGCGATGGGCGCCTCGCGGGTGATCGGCTCGGCAGGCTCACCCGCCAAGGTGGCCCGCCTGCTGGAACTCGGCTTCGACGCCGCCTTCGATTACCACGACGGTCCAGTCCGTGAGCAGCTGGAAAAAGCCGCCGGCAGTGCCGGCATGGACGTCTACTTCGACAATGTGGGCGGCGAGCACCTGGAGGCTGCACTGGCCGTCCTCAATGTTGGCGGGCGGGTGGCGATGTGCGGAGCCATCGCACAGTACAACTCCACGGAACCCACCCCCGCGCCGCGGAACCTTATGCAGGCCATCGGCAAGCAGCTCACCCTGCAGGGTTTCCTGGTGGGTGGCCAGCGGCAGCATGCCCGCGAGTTCGCCGAAAAGATGGCGGGCTGGCTGGCCGATGGCACCGTGCGCTACGACGAAACCATCGTGGACGGGCTGGAAAACGCCCCGCAGGCCTTCATGGACCTGCTCGATGGCGCGAACACGGGCAAAATGCTGGTCCGGCTCTAGCTCCCGCCCGCCTTGCAACCAGGAGGGGTGCCGCAGCAGAGCGGCACCCCTACTGGTTGGTAACAACTTGTAAACAATCTCCGGGAACCCGTTCTGTCGTGCTATTAGGACGTGGCGCAGGCCACTAAAGTAGGAGCCATCAGTGCGCTCCGGCGCAGTGCTGCGAGCCCTCAGTGAAAACAGAATTTCAGTGCAGAAACGGACACTCATTGAATTCGAGCCGTAGCGCCACTCTCTTCACCCTGGAGGAATCTTGATGACATCACTGCGTTCACACCTCAAGCGCGGTTCAGTTGCAGGCATGGCTACCGTGGGTGCCACAGCACTCGTGCTGGCCGGTTGCGGCGCCCCGCCCGAAGCGGGAACCAACTCCACGGCCGGTGCCACCGACTACACCGGCTGCATCGTCTCCGACTCCGGCGGATTCGACGACCAGTCATTCAACCAGTCCTCCTACGAGGGCATGAAGAAGGCCGAGAAGGACCTGGGGATCAAGGTCAACCAGGCCGAGTCGAAGACCAACAACGACTTCGAGCCGAACCTGCGCGCCATGGTCACCGCGGGGTGCGACCTGACCCTCACTGTCGGCTTCCTGCTGGGCGACGCCACCGAGGCACAGGCAATGGCCAACCCCGACAAGCATTTCGCCATCATCGACTTCGCAGACGAAACGCCGGTCGCGAATGTCAAGCCGATCATCTACGACACCGCGCAGGCGGCGTTCCTCGCCGGTTACCTGGCTGCAGGGACCACCAAAACCGGGAAAGTGGCCACCTTCGGTGGCAAGAACATCCCCGCGGTCACCATCTTTATGGATGGCTTCGCCGACGGCGTGAAGTACTACAACGAGCAGAAGGGCAAGGACGTGCAGCTCCTTGGCTGGAACAAGGACGCCCAGGACGGGACGTTCACCGGCGACTTCGAAAAGCAGGACGTGGGCAAGCAGGTCACCCAGAACTTCCTGGACCAGGGCGCCGACATCGTGATGCCCGTGGCAGGCCCGGTAGGCAAGGGCGCGGGGGCGGCGCTGAAGGATGCCAAGACCGCCGGCAAGGACGTCAAGCTGATCTGGGTCGACTCCGACGGCTACCTGACCGCCCCTGACTACAAGGACATTATGCTGTCCTCCGTCATAAAGACGATGGACGAGGCCGTGGAGACCGTGGTCAAGGAGGACAAGGACGGCAAGTTCAGCAACACCCCGTACGTCGGCACCCTCGCCAACGACGGTGTGCAGTTGGCCCCCTTCCACGATCTCGATTCGCAGGTCCCCGCCGAGCTCAAGTCCGAGCTGGAGCAGATCAAGAAGGACATTGTGGACGGCAAGCTCAAGGTTGAGTCCAAGGAAAGCCCCAAGTCCTGACTCGTGCACTGAGCGCCGCCGCCCGGCTGGTCGATGACCGGCCCGGCGGCGGCGCTTTTTGCTGCTGCCTGCCTCTTTTGGGCCACCGCCCGCTCATCCCAGGACTGCAACCACTAGGCTGGTGCTGCAGCCATATATCCCGTCCGGTCGATCACTGGACGCTTCGAGATTGGTCAGAGTTTTGAAACTTGAACTCAGAGGGATCACCAAACGCTTCGGGACTTTGCTTGCCAACGACCACATCGACGTGGTGGTTGAACCCGGACAAATCCACTGCCTGCTGGGCGAGAACGGGGCCGGAAAATCCACCCTGATGAATGTGCTGTACGGCCTGTACGAGCCGTCCGAGGGCGAAATCCTCGTCGATGACAAACCCGTTTCCTTCCGCGGCCCCGGCGACGCCATGGCGGCCGGCATCGGCATGGTGCACCAGCACTTCATGCTCGTCCCGGTGTTCACGGTTGTCGAGAATGTGGCACTCGGTGCCGAACCCACCAAGGCTGCCGGCTTCCTGAACCTGGACGAGACCCGCCGCCGGATCAAGGAGATCTCGGACCAGTACGGCTTCGACGTCGACCCGGACGCCCTGGTGGAGGACCTGCCCGTGGGCGTCCAGCAGCGCGTCGAGATCATCAAGGCGCTGGTCCGGAACGCCAAGGTCCTGATCCTGGATGAGCCCACTGCGGTGCTGACGCCCCAGGAAACTGACGAGCTGCTGGACATCATGCGCCAGCTCAAATCCGGCGGCACTTCCATCGTGTTCATCTCCCACAAACTGCGGGAAGTGAAGGAAGTCTCGGACACCATCACGGTCATCCGGCGCGGAAAGGTGGTGGGCACGGCGCATCCCGCCACCCCCACCGCGGAACTCGCCTCTATGATGGTGGGCCGCGCCGTCAGCCTGAGCCTGGACAAGGCGCCGGCCCAGCCGAAGGAAAAGACCTTCGAGGTCCGCGACCTCACCGTCATCGCACCCAACGGCCACCACGTGGTGGACGGACTCAGCTTCGACATCGCGCGCGGGGAGATCCTGGCGATCGCCGGAGTCCAGGGCAACGGCCAGACCGAACTAACCGAAGCCATCCTGGGACTCCAGGAGCGTGTGTCCGGCTCCGTCAAACTGGACGGCAAGGAACTCCTGGGCCGCTCCGTCAAGGAGGTCCTGCAGGCCGGCGTCGGATTTGTTCCCGAGGACCGCAAGGTGGACGGCCTGGTGGGCACGTTCTCCGTGGCGGAGAACCTGGTCCTGGACCTTTACGACAAGCCGCCGTTTGCCAAGGGAATCAGCATGAGCCCGGCAAAAGTCCTCGAGAACGCCAAGGCGCGCATTGGTGAATTCGACGTCCGTACCCCCTCTGCCGCCGCGGCCGCCGGAACGTTGTCAGGCGGCAACCAGCAAAAAGTCGTGATGGCGCGTGAACTCTCCCGCCCGCTGCGGCTGTTCATCGCCTCCCAGCCAACCCGGGGCGTGGACGTGGGGTCCATCGAGTTCCTGCACCGCCGCATTGTCTCGGAGCGGGACCAGGGCACGCCGGTCATGATCATCTCCACGGAACTGGACGAGGTGATGGAACTCGCCGACCGCATCGCTGTGCTCTACAAGGGCAGGCTGGTGGGCGTTGTGCCCGCCGGCACCAGCCGCGACACCCTGGGCCTGATGATGGCCGGCATACCGCCGGAGGAACACGCACACACGTCCCAGGCCGGCCCTGTCACGGCCACGACCCCAGCCTCCACCCCAGACGCCGAGGGAGACGACCATGTCTGAAAACCACCCCAAGCACGCAGCCGGGGAGCACGGCAGGCCCGGCCACAAGGATCCACACCATCCCAGCCCTGCTGAGGAGGAAACTGCAGCCGTCGTCTCCGTGGATACAGCGGGCGGCGCCATGGAACCGTCCGCCGTCCCGGCCACCGCCCAAAGCGGGCAGCTTCCCGGTGGCCCGGACACGCTGCTCCGCAGGATCTTTACCGGGAGCGGCATGGTCTCGGTCCTCGCGGTGCTGCTGGCCCTCATTATCGGCGGCCTGCTGATTGCCAGCACGGACAGGCAGGTGGCCACCACCGCAACATACTTCTTCGCCCGGCCCACGGACCTCCTTTCAGCGGTCTGGAATGCGGCCACCCGCTCCTACATCGCCCTGTTCCAAGGCTCGGTATTCAACCCCCGGGGCAACAGCGTGGCGGCGCAGTTCGCGCCGTTCATGGAGACCCTCACCATCGCCACCCCGCTCATCACGGCCGGTTTGGGCGTGGCGCTGGCATTCCGCGCGGGCCTCTTCAACATCGGCGCGCAGGGCCAGATCATCGTGGCCGGCATCCTGGCCGCCTGGGTGGGCTTCGCCCTGAACCTGCCCCTGGGCCTGCACCTGCTGCTGGTCCTGGCGGCCGGCATCATCGGCGGCGCCCTGTGGGGCGGACTGGTTGGCGTGCTCAAAGCCCGCACCGGCGCCCATGAGGTGATCCTCACCATCATGTTCAACTACATCGCGCTGTACTTCCTGCGGTACCTCCTGAATACGCCGGCGTTCCAGCGGCCGGGGGAGTCGAACCCCATTTCGCCGATCCTCGATCCCACCGCCGTCTACCCGCAGATTTTCGGGAGCCAGTACCGGCTCCACCTGGGCTTCATCCTCGCCATCGGAGCCACCGTCCTGGTGTGGTGGCTCCTGAACCGCTCCACCGTCGGCTTCGAATTCCGGGCCGTCGGCGCCAACCCCAAGGCCGCCCAGACCGCCGGAATCAACGTCTCCCGCTCCACCATCCTGGTGATGGCCATCGCCGGCGGACTGGCCGGAATGTCCGGTGTGGCCCAGGTGGCCGGCACCGAGAAGGTCCTCACGGACGGCGTCGCAGCCACCTACGGCTTTGACGCCATCACCGTTGCGCTGCTGGGACGTTCGACGCCGTGGGGCACGTTCGCCGCCGGCCTGCTGTTCGGCGCCTTCCGAGCCGGAGCCGTGCAGATGCAGATCCAGACCGGCACCCCCATCGACATCGTCCTGGTGGTCCAGTCCCTTATCGTCCTCTTCATCGCCGCGCCGCCACTGGTCCGTGCCGTGTTCGGCCTGAATCCGCGGCGCAGGAAGCCCGCCCGCGCCGTCAAGTCCCGGCAGGCAGCCACTACCGGAGGTGCAGCATGAGCACAACAGTTTCGTCCCCCCGGCCGGGGACCCCACAGCCGGCCGGAACGGACAACGGCGCAGCCACCATGTCCGCAAAGCCGGTGGGCTGGAAGACGCCGGCGCTGCTTACCGCCTTCGGTCTGATTGCCCTGGTCTTTTTTGGGCTGCTGGCCCCCAACCAGACCGCCAGCTTCGGTATCTCCACCAGCGAGGACTTTTTCCAGCTGCCCGCCCTGGCGGTGAACGCCTTCGCCGGAGGCCTCGTGTTGTCCATCCTGCTGCTGGGGCTGGCAGGGTACGCCGTCTACCTCAAAACGAAGGGCCGGCCCGCACCCGGCTGGCTGACCATCACGTTCATCGTCCTGTTCGTGGCCGCGTTCCTGATCTGGGTGGTAGGCGGCGCCCGGACGCCCACTATCTCCTTGGCCGGCCTCATCGCCGGCTCCGTCACCCTGGCTGTCCCCCTCGTGTTCGGCTCGCTGTCCGGCGTCCTGTGCGAACGTGTGGGCGTGGTCAACATCGCCATTGAAGGGCAACTGCTCGGCGGCGCCTTCACGGCCGCAATCGTGGCCAGCATGACCCAGAACCCCTTCATCGGGCTCCTGGCCGCTGCCGTGGCCGGGGCTGTTGTGTCCATGGTGCTGGCGTTGTTCAGCATCAAGTACCTGGTCAACCAGATCATCGTCGGCGTGGTCCTGAACGTGCTCGTCTCCGGCGTCACCGGCTTCCTGTTCAGCACCGTCATGCAGGCCAACAAAGCCCAGTTCAACTCACCGCCAGGGCTGGACATCATCGAGATTCCTGTCCTGTCCAGCATTCCGGTGATCGGGCCGATCCTGTTCCGCCAGTCCCTGGTGGGCTACCTCATGTACATCGCAGTCCTGGTGGTCTGGGTGGGGCTGTTCAAGACCAGGTGGGGCCTGCGGGTACGGGCAGTAGGGGAGCACCCGCAGGCTGCGGACACCATGGGCATCAACGTGAACGCCACCCGCTTCTGGAACGTCACCCTCGGCGGTGCAGTAGCCGGAATCGGTGGCTCCTTCTTCACCCTGGTGGCGATCGACAGCTTCACCAAGGAGATCTCCGGTGGCCGCGGCTTCATCGCACTCGCCGCCCTGATCTTCGGCCGTTGGAACCCGATCGGTGCCTTCTTCGCCGCCCTGCTGTTCGGCTTCGCGGACAACCTGCAGAGCATCGTCACCATCATCGGGACGCCCGTCCCCAGCCAGTTCATGGCCATGCTGCCCTACCTGGTGACCGTCCTCGCCGTGGCGGGACTGGTCGGCAGGTCCCGGGGACCAGCCGCCAGCGGCATACCGTACGTCAAGGGTTGACGACCGTGGAACCCGCAACCACGGTGGACTGGCAAGCCCTGGAGGAAGCCGCCGTCGCCGCAATGCAGAACGCCTACGTTCCGTACTCGAAGTTTCCCGTGGGGGCTGCAGCCCTCACGGGCGACGGCCGGATTGTCAGTGGCTGCAACGTAGAGAACGCAAGTTACGGCTTGACCCTTTGTGCGGAATGCGCCCTGGTGGGCAACCTGCAGATGACCGGCGGCGGGCTGCTGCGGGCCTTCTATTGCGTGGACGGCAGGGGAAACATCCTGATGCCCTGCGGCCGCTGCCGCCAGCTCCTGTACGAATTCCGCGCCCCGGGCATGGAACTTATGACCACCCAAGGCATTAAAACCATGGACCAGGTGCTGCCTGACGCCTTCGGTCCCGAACACCTGGAGGAAACCCGGTGACAGACAAGAAAGCCGAAGCGTTCGACGCAGTGGACATCATCCGCGTCAAGCGCGACAAGGGAACGCTGACCCCGGAACAGATCGACTGGACCATCGACGCGTACACCCGGGGAGCCATTGCAGATGAGCAGATGGCTGCACTCAACATGGCCATCCTGCTCAACGGCATGAACCGCACCGAAATCGCACGCTGGACAGCGGCGATGATCGCCTCCGGCGAGACGATGGACTTTTCCAGCCTGCGCCGGCCGGACGGCGGCCTGAAGTACACCTCTGACAAGCACTCCACCGGCGGCGTGGGGGACAAGATTACGTTGCCGCTGGCCCCGCTGGTGGCGGTGTTCGGCGTCGCCGTCCCGCAGCTCTCCGGCCGGGGGCTGGGCCACACGGGCGGCACCCTTGACAAGCTCGAATCCATCCCCGGCTGGCGCGCTGCCCTGAGTAACGAGGAGATGCTGGCCCAGCTCCAGGACGTGGGCGCAGTGATCTGCGCAGCCGGCGCCGGCCTTGCGCCGGCGGACAAGAAGCTGTATGCCCTGCGGGACGTTACTGGAACCGTCGAAGCCATTCCGCTGATTGCCTCGTCCATCATGAGCAAAAAAATCGCCGAGGGCACTGGCTCCCTGGTCCTGGACGTCAAGGTGGGCAGCGGCGCGTTCATGAAGGACGAAGCCTCGGCAAGGGAACTCGCTGAAACCATGGTGGCCCTGGGCAAGGACGCGGGCGTGAACACCGTTGCCCTGCTCACCAACATGGACACCCCGCTGGGCCTCACCGCGGGCAACGCCATCGAAGTTGAGGAGTCCGTTGAGGTGCTGGCCGGCGGCGGACCCTCCGATGTTGTGGAGCTGACCGTCCGGCTGGCGGAGGAGATGCTCGCCTGCGCCGGGGTCCACGACGCCGACCCAGCGGCCGCGTTGAAGGACGGCCGCGCTATGGACGTGTGGAACCGGATGATTGAGGCCCAGGGCGGCGACCCGCGTGCACAGCTGCCCGTCGCCCGGGAATCCGACGTGGTCTACGCCCCGGCGGACGGCGTGCTCGTGGAGCTCGACGCGCTCGCCGTTGGCGTGGCCGCATGGCGGCTGGGAGCGGGCCGGGCCCGCAAGGAAGACGCAGTGCAGGCCGGGGCCGGCGTCCGGATGCATGCCAAACCCGGTGCCTTGGTCCGCGCCGGCGAGCCCCTGATGACGCTGCTCACCGATACCCCGGAACGGTTCGCGCGCGCCCGGGAAGCGCTCGAGCACGCAGTGGTCATCGCTCCCGAAGGATCCCGGCCGGCCCAACGACTGATCATCGACCGAATAGCATAAGAACCCATGCAGGCCATCAATGACTTCATCCTTGCCGCAGCCGGACAACCCTGGGTGCTTTTCCTGGTTCTGGCATGCTGCGTCATTGACGGCTTTTTCCCGCCGATTCCGAGCGAGTCAGTGGTGGTGGGACTGGCGGCCGTGGCTGCCACGGCCGACGTCCCCAACCCCTGGGTCTTGATGCTGGTGGCCGCCCTGGGCGCCTTCTCCGGAGACAACATCGCCTATCTGATCGGTCGCCGGGTGGGAACCACCAGGTGGTCCTGGATGCGGGGTCCCCGGATGCAGAGCGCCTTCCGGTGGGCCGGCGCGGAATTGCGGAAACGTCCAGCCTCGCTGATCCTGGTGGCCCGGTTCGTCCCGATCGGCCGCGTGGCCGTCAACCTGACGGCGGGGGCCACGCGCTACCAGCACGCGCGCTTCCTGGGCTTGACTGCCCTCTCGGCCGTTCTCTGGGGGGCGTACTCCGTAGGGATCGGGCTGTTTTTCGGGCAGTGGTTCGAGGAAAACCACCTTCTGGGAGCGGCCATCGCCATCGTCTGCGCCGTGGCGCTGGGCATCGTGGTGGACCTGGTGATCAACCGGATCCGGCGGAAAACCCCCATCGTGGAACGGATGCGGGAACCCGAGGCCTGACGCGGCAGGTCAGCCCCTTGGTGGACGCGCTGAAGCCCTGAAGATCACCCGCAGGGACGACAGTTCCGCGGCGCCTGCCGCGATAACGTGAGGTGGTTGTTCCGGGGCCGGGGCGTAGCGAACGACGCCCCGGCCGTGGGACACTTAGGAACGATTTCCGCTATGGCAGCGTCGCTTTGGCTGCGTCATCTTTGTCTAGGAGCAAGACCGCGTGGAGTTTATTAATGAGGCCGTGCTCCATGCAGCGGGCCAGTGGTGGATTTACCCCATCCTGCTGGTGTTTTTCTTCGTGGACGGCTTCGCGATGGTGGTCCCCAGCGAAACCCTCATCGTGGCCCTCGCGGCCTTCTCCAGGCACAGCGGGGAACCCAACCTGTGGATCCTCGGAACAACCGCATTGATCGGCGCCATCGCCGGCGACAACATGGCCTTTATGCTGGGACGCCGGATCGGGCTTGACCGATGGAAATGGATGCGGCGTCCCAAGGTCAAGAAGGCCTTCGGCTGGGCCCGCTATGAACTGGACAAGCGCGGGGCCGTGCTGATCTTCACCGCCCGCTACATCCCCTGGGGCCGGGTGGCTGTCAACTATGTTGCCGGAAGCACGGGCTTTGGCCACCGCCGCTTTTTCCTGCTGGACGCCTTTGCCTGTGTCACGTGGGTGGGCTACTCCATCGGCATTGGCCTGCTGGCCAGCTCCTTCCCCTGGCTGCACCACAACCCGTTGCTTAGTGCCGGCATCGCCGTGGTGTTCGCCATCGTCCTGGGCATCCTCATCGATCACCTGCTCCGCTGGTGGCACAAGCATCTTGCGCGCAACGACGCCGAAGAAGTGGACGAATGGCTCGACGGCGGCCCGTCCGGCGCGCGTGACGGCAAGGGCGGGTCAACCATTCTCGCCCCGTCCGCAGACGGCGGACCGGCAGCCTGACAGCGGCTGGCTTTGAGCCCCGGCCCACCCTAAGGTGGGAACGTGACTGAGCCTATTGTTGACGCTGCCCCTGCCCTCGATTTTGACCTGAAGAGCCTGCCCAAGGTTTCACTTCACGACCACCTGGACGGGGGCCTCCGTCCAGCCACCATCATCGAACTGGCTGAGGCCGTTGGCCACACGCTCCCCTCGACCGATCCCGTTGCCTTGGGCCAGTGGTTCCGCGAGTCTGCCGACTCAGGATCCCTGGTCCGCTACCTGGAGACGTTCGACCACACCGTGGCCGTCATGCAGACGCGCGAAGGCCTGGTCCGGGTGGCCAGGGAATTCGTCGAGGACCTCGCCGATGACGGCGTGGTGTACGGCGAAGTGAGGTGGGCTCCCGAACAGCACCTGCAGAAGGGGCTCACGCTGGACGAAGCCGTGGAAGCAGTCCAGGAAGGCCTCGAAGCCGGCGTCGAAGCAGTAGGGGAGAGCGGCCGCGAAATCCAGGTGGGCCAGCTCATCACGGCCATGCGCCACGCAGACCGCGGCCAGGAGATCGCCGAGCTCGCCGTCCGCCACCGCAACAAGGGTGCCGTGGGCTTCGACATCGCCGGAGCAGAGGACGGCTTCCTGCCGTCCCGCTTCAAGGACGCCTTTACGTACCTGGCACAGCAGAACTTCCCCGCCACGGTGCATGCCGGTGAGGCCGCCGGGCTGGAAAGCATCCAGTCCGCACTGGTGGACGGCCGTGCGCTGCGGCTGGGGCACGGCGTCCGGATCGCCGAGGACATCATGGTGGAATTCGACGACGACGCCGAGGACACCGTGGGCCTGGTCACTCTGGGGGATCTCTCCAGCTGGATCCGCGACCGCGGCATCGCACTGGAGATCTGCCCCTCCTCGAACCTGCAGACCGGTGCCATCGCAGCCTTCGGTGACGGCATCGACAGCCACCCCCTGGACATGCTCTACCAGCTGGGCTTCAACGTCACCATCAACACCGACAACCGGCTCATGAGCGGCGTCACCCTCACGGACGAGTTCGACCTCCTGGTGGAAACGTTCGACTACGACCTCGACGACCTGCTCGAGCTCACCCTGAACGCCGCCGAGGCTTCCTTCCTGCCCCTGGAGGAAAAGGAGGCGCTGGTGGAGTACATCAACGACGCCTACGCCAACCTTGGCTGACAATGACGCCGGCAGCTCCCCCATGGGGGAGCTCCCCAGCAGTTCCCCGGGCGAGCTCGCGGAGCTGCTGGGGAAGATCGCGGCCCTGCGCGAGCACTGTCCCTGGATGGGGGCGCTGACCCACGCCTCGCTGGTGGAGTACCTCCTCGAGGAGGCCTATGAAGTTGCCGAAACCATCGAGACCGGGAATCCTGACGCCGAACTCCAGGGCGAGCTGGGCGATGTCCTGCTCCAGGTGGTGCTCCACGCCCGGCTCGCCGAGGAGCGCGGGGCGTTTACGTTCGACGACGTTGCGCGCGGCCTGGCTGCCAAAATGGTCCGCCGGAACCCGCATGTTTTCCGGCCGGACGGCTCGCTGCAGGACAGCTTTCCCGCGACCGTTGACGAGATTGTCCGTAAGTGGGACGCAGTGAAGCGGGCGGAGCATCCGGCACGCACCAATCCCTTCGAGGGGATTCCCCAGGCGCTCCCGGCACTGGCGCGGGCGCAAAAGTCCGTGGACCGCGCGGCCCGCGCGGGCGCGCTGCTGCCTCCTCCGGCTCCCATTCCGGAAACGGAGGACGAGCTCGGGGAGCAGCTCCTCGCCGTCGTGCGTTCAGCCCACGCTGCCGGATTCGACGCAGAGCGTGCCCTGCGTGGCGCCGTGCGCCGCTACCAGCAGAGGGCACCGTAAGCCCAACACCGCATCATCATGACGCAGTGGCTGGATAGGTTTCCGTAACCCGCACCACTCTCGACTACGCTGGTCTCTGACGAGTACGTCGAGTCTTTCTGCAAGATCCCCCCGTTAATCGCCCATAAGGAGCAAATTCATGGCGCTTATCGATGCCATCCACGCCCGCGAGATCCTCGATTCCCGTGGCAACCCGACCGTAGAAGTTGAAGTCCTGCTCTCCGACGGCCAGATCGGCCGCGCAGCAGTTCCCTCCGGCGCTTCCACCGGCGAGCACGAGGCCGTTGAACTGCGTGACGGCGACAAGGGCCGTTACCTCGGCAAGGGCGTCCAGAAGGCCGTTGACGCGATCATCGACCAGATCGCTCCGGCCCTGACCGGCTTCGACGCCACCGACCAGCGCAGCATCGACCAGGCAATGCTGGACCTGGACGGCACCCCCAACAAGGGCAAGCTGGGCGCCAATGCCATCCTGGGCGTTTCCCTGGCCGTGGCCAACGCGGCCGCAGCTTCCGCCGACCTGCCCCTCTACAAGTACCTGGGCGGTCCCAACGCCCACGTCCTGCCGGTCCCGCTGATGAACATCCTCAACGGCGGCTCGCACGCCGACTCGGACGTCGACATCCAGGAATTCATGGTTGTCCCGCTGGGTGCCGAGACCTTCTCCGAGGGCCTGCGCTGGGGCGTTGAGGTTTACCACGCCCTCAAGTCCGTCCTGAAGGAAAAGGGCCTGGCCACCGGCCTGGGCGACGAAGGCGGCTTCGCGCCGAACCTGCCGTCCAACCGTGCAGCACTGGACCTGATCCAGGAAGCCATCAAGAACGCCGGCTACACCCCGGGCAAGGACATCGCGCTGGCCCTGGACGTTGCCTCCTCCGAGTTCTTCACAGACGGTGCCTACCAGTTCGAGGGCAAGTCGCTGACCTCCGCCGAGATGAGCGCCTACTACACCGAACTCGTTGCCGACTACCCGCTGGTCTCCATCGAGGACCCGCTGGACGAAAACGACTGGGACGGCTGGAAGACCCTCACCGACTCCATCGGTGACAAGGTCCAGCTGGTTGGTGACGATCTGTTCGTCACCAACCCCTCCATCCTGCAGCGCGGCATCGACACCAAGACCGCCAACTCCCTGCTGGTCAAGGTCAACCAGATCGGCTCCCTCACGGAGACCCTGGACGCCGTCAGCCTGGCCCAGCGCGCCGGTTACACCACCATCACCTCGCACCGCTCCGGCGAGACCGAGGACACCACCATCGCCGACATCTCGGTGGCCACCAACGCCGGCCAGATCAAGACCGGCGCACCGGCACGCTCCGAGCGCGTTGCAAAGTACAACCAGCTTCTGCGCATCGAAGAGGAACTCGACGATGCCGCACGCTACGCCGGCCGCAGCGCGTTCCCGCGTTTCAAGGGCTAGTAGCCGCGTAAGCCAACAAACGGTGGCTATGGTTGAAAGACCATAGCCACCGTTGCTGTTTCAGGAGTGTCATGGCTACCCGCCGTCCCAAAGTCCCCAAGGTCGCCCCCACCCGCCAAGCCAGGGAAACCTCCGACGGCGCCGAGATCATCCAGGCGGACTTCGGCTCCGGCAAGGACAAGGCGGGGCAGGAGGTCCATGCCGGCAAGGCGGGCGGTGCCGCGACCGGCAGCGCTTCGACGGGGAAGGCCGGTTCACTCACAGCCGGATCCCGTCCCAAGGCCGGAGCTACGGCCGGGGGCAGGGGGAGCAGCGCGGCCGCCGGCGCCCGGGAACCTGCCGCCGAGGAGGACCAGCACCCCGTTCCGGCGAAGGCGTTTTCGGGCCGGATGCTGGCACTGGCCGTGGTGATGATTGCCATCACCGTCATGCTGGCGCCCACCGTCAAGATCTTCTTCGACAAGAAGGCTGAGATCGACGCTTTGAACGCCGATATCGCTGCCCGTGAGGCTGAAGGTGACGTGCTTCGCCAGCAGGTTTCCCGCTGGCAGGACCCTAACTACGTGAAACAGCAGGCCCGCGACCGCATTAACATGGTTATGCCGGGCGAAACCGGCTACTGGGTTTTTGGCAGCGATTTGCCCGCCGGGGAAACCAGTGGCCAGCCCGGCGCAGCAGCACAAGACCCCGCCGATCTGCCGTGGGTGGATTCCCTGTGGGAGTCCATTACGCGCGCGGCCACAGACTGAACCGCAAAAGGAAGGACGGCCCGCGACAGTGGAACACAACACCGCAGCCGCCCGGGAGGAATCCCGCCAACCATCACCGCATGACCTTGAAGTACTGAGCCGGCAGCTGGGACGGCCGGTGCGTGACGTGGTGGAGATTCCTGCGCGCTGCGTCTGCGGCAACCCGCTCGTTGCGGCCACCGCTCCGCGCCTGAGTAACGGCACCCCGTTCCCCACCACGTTCTACCTCACCCATCCGGTCATCACCTCCGCGGTGTCCAGGCTCGAGGCGGCCGGTGTCATGAACGACATGAACGGGCAGTTGACTGCTGACGCTGAACTCGCTGCCGCCTACCGCTCCGCCCACGACGCCTACCTGGCCGCGCGCGACGCCATCGGCCAGCGGTCGGGCATTGGCGCTGTCCCCGAAATCGACGGTATTTCCGCCGGCGGCATGCCTACGCGCGTCAAGTGCCTCCACGTCCTGGTTGGCCATTCATTGGCGGCCGGCCCGGGGGTCAATCCTCTGGGCGACGAGGCGCTGCTCCAGATCCGGGAATGGTGGACCGCGGACACATGCTATTGCGACGGCGCCTGGGACACTACCGGCGAGGCACCCTCACGGGACCTCAGCCGCCACGGACCGCAGGGCCTGCCGGACATCGTGGGCCGCCCCGCACCTGTCCGCAAGTCCGCCAACCCTGCCGAGGCACAACAATGACCCGCGCCGGAACCACCCGGGTGGCCGCCATCGACTGCGGCACCAACTCCATCCGCCTCCTCATCGCGGATATCGACCGCAGCGACGGCGCCACCACCCTCACGGATGTAGTACGCGAAATGCGGGTGGTGCGCCTTGGCCAGGGCGTTGACGCCACCGGCGAGCTCGCCCCCGAAGCACTCGAGCGAACGTTCGCGGCGACAGCCGACTACGCCCAGCTGATCCGCGAACACCGCGCCGAAGCTGTCCGCTTCGTGGCCACCTCCGCCAGCAGGGACGCCCGGAACCGGGACGTCTTCGTGGACGGCATCCGCAAGCTGCTGGGGGTGGAACCGGAAGTGATTTCCGGGGACGAGGAAGCCGCGCTGTCCTTTGCCGGAGCCAGCAGTGTCCTGCCCATCCTGGACGGCCACGAAGTCCTGGTGGTGGACCTCGGCGGCGGAAGCACCGAGTTCGTCCTGGGCACGGCGGAAGGAGTCACCGCAGCCAAATCCGTGGACATCGGATGTGTACGCCTGACGGAACGGCACCTGCGCAACGATCCACCCACCGCCGAACAGATAGCAGCGGCGGAAGCCGACGTGGACGCTGCCATCGCCCGCGCCGGACAGAACGTTCCGCTGGAACGCGCCACCGCCGTCGTCGGCGTTGCCGGCTCCATCACCACCATCACGGCCCACGCCCTGAAGCTGCCGGAATACTCGCCGGACGTGATCCACGGCACCGAACTGCCCATCGACACCGTGCGGGCCGCCTCCACCGACCTTCTGGAAATGGTCCGCTTGGAGCGGGCCGCGCTGCCGTACATGCACCCGGGACGGGTGGACGTCATTGGGGCGGGCGGTTTGGTCTGGCGCAGGATTCTGGAACGGATGGGCGGACTGAGCGGCGGGCGGATCACCACGGCAACGGCCAGCGAGCACGACATCCTCGACGGCATCGCCCTGAGCATCGGCTGAGGGCAGATGCAGCCTTCCACGAAACCCATGCTGCAGAGGACAGGATCGGCGGCGCTTGCCCTGGTCCTCGCTGCCTGCTGCCTTTGTACCGGACTCTTCACTCCGCCCGCAGCGCACGCCGACGAATGGCGGGACAAGCAGTACTGGCTGGCGGAATCCGGCATCAACAAGGCGTGGGAGGTGTCCAAGGGCGCCGGCGTTAAAGTAGCCATCATCGACAGCGGCGTGGACGCCCAGCACCCGGACCTCAAGGGAGCGGTGGCAGGCGGTTACGACGCTTCCGGCTCGGGCCAGCCGGACGGCCGGAAAAGCGTCGGCATAAAGCCCGAACACGGCACCCTGGTGGCCACCATGCTCGCCGGCCGGGGCCACCAGCCTGCAGGCGCCACGCCCACGGCCACCCCCGGGCCCGCCGCCGCGGCTCCGGACGGAATCATGGGGGTTGCCCCGGAGGCGCAGATCCTCTCGGTATCCACGTGGCTGGGTTCCCCGAATCCTTCCGGGAAAAGCGACCAGGACCAGATTCCGGAAGCCGTCCGCTGGGCGGTGGACAACGGTGCAAAGGTCATTAACATCTCGCTCGGCAGCACCACACCCCAGTGGCCGCAAAGCTGGGATGCAGCCTTCCTTTATGCAGAACAAAAGGACGTGGTGATCGTTGCCGCTGCCGGCAACCGGATTGGCGGAAACACCCAGGTGGGTGCGCCGGCCACCATCCCGGGGGTCCTCACCGTCGCAGGCCTGGACCGCAAGGGGGCCGCAAGTGTTGATGCGTCGTCGCAGGGCATCAGCATCGGCGTCGCCGCGCCGGCCGAGAACCTCCTGGGCGGCCTGCCCGGCGGCAGCTATGCCGAGTGGGCGGGGACCTCAGGATCCGCGCCCATCGTGGCCGGAGTCGCAGCCCTGATCCGTTCCAAGTGGCCTGCCATGTCCGCCGAACAGGTCATCAACCGCATCGTTTCCACGGCCAGGGACGCCGGAGCGCCGGGCAGGGATCCCCTGTACGGATTCGGCGTGCTGAATGCCGAGGCCGCGCTCAAGGACGAGGTCCCCGAAGCCAAGAGCAACCCGCTGGGCTCCATCGCCGAATGGATCCGCGTCCACCGGCGGGGCAACCTGGCCACCCCCGCCCCGCTGCCCACAACGGACGTGCCGAGCGCGGTGCCGACGCTTCCGGAAGCTACCGTGCCTGCCGCGGAGGCGCCCTCACAGCGGGACAGTGCCATCGGCGCCGCGGTCGTGATCGGATTTGCCCTCCTGTTCGTGGCGATCATTGCGGCAGCGGCGGTCCAATTGCGGCGGGCGGCCAGGGACCCGGCCCTCGCGGCCGAGGAGCAGGAAACAGGCGTCATCGAAAAGGTGGAATCGGGCGGAAAAACGCAACATTAGGGGCCGTCACTGCAGTTAGTGAAGATTTTCACAAAGTGCGCTATCCTTAAACTATGGCAACCACCCCAGAGCTCCAGGACCGTCCCAGGGTACTCGTCGTCGGCGGCGGGTACGTCGGCCTGTACGTAGCACTCAAACTGCAGAAGAAGATCGCGAATGCCGGTGGCATCGTCACCCTCGTGGATCCACTGCCCTACATGACGTACCAGCCCTTCCTCCCCGAGGTAGCCGGCGGCAACATCGAGGCCCGCCACGCGGTTGTGTCCCACCGCCAGCACCTCAAGCAGACCGAACTGATCCAGGGTCGCGTCACCTCGATCGACCACGCCAACCGCACCGCGGTTGTGGCTCCTGCTGACGGCGGCGAGAACTTCGAGGTTCCCTACTTCGACGTCGTCCTGGCCGCCGGCGCCATCACCCGCACCTTTCCCATCAAGGGCCTCGCGGACAAGGGCATCGGTCTGAAGACCATCGAGGAAGCCGTTGCCCTGCGCAACAAGGTCCTGGAGCGCATTGAGGTTGCCTCCACCATGACCGACCCCGCTGCCCGTGCCAAGGCACTCACCTTCGTGGTGGTGGGCGGCGGCTTCGCCGGCATCGAATGCATCACCGAGATGGAGGACCTGGCCCGCGCCGCGGTCCGCAACAACCCCCGGATCAAGCAGGAGGAAGTCCGCTTCGTCCTGGTCGAAGCCATGGGCCGCATCATGCCCGAGGTCACCGCCAAGCAGGCCGAATGGGTTGTGGAGCACTTGCGCAGCCGCGGCATCGAGGTCCTGCTGAACACCTCGCTGGACAGCGCCGAAGGCACCCTCAAGCTCATCAACCTGCCGGACAAGACCCCCGCCCAGGAGTTCGAAGCCGACACCCTCGTGTGGACGGCCGGCGTGCAGGCCAACCCCATGGTCCGCTCCACCGACTTCCCGCTGGAGCCCCGGGGCCGCGTCCGCGTCCTCCCGGACCTGCGCGTTGCCGGCGATGAAGGCATCGTGGACAACGCCTGGGCAGCCGGCGACATCGCCGCTGTTCCGGACCTCACCGGCAAGGGCCTGCCCGACGGCACCTGCGTCCCCAACGCCCAGCACGCACTCCGCCAGGCCAAGCGCCTCGCGAAGAACCTGTGGGCTTCGCGGTGGGAGAAGCAGTTGAAGGACTACAAGCACAAGAACCTCGGTGCTGTGGCCGGCTTCGGTGAATGGAAGGGCGTCGCCAACATCAACCTGGTGGGCAGCATCGGCCTCAAGGGCGGACTCGCCTGGCTGGCCCACCGCGGCTACCACGGCATGGCCATGCCGACGTTCGAGCGCAAGTTCCGCGTGATCTTCAACTGGATCATCAGCTTCTTCGCCGGACGCGACACCACCCAGCTGATGGACCTGGACAACCCGCGCGGCGCCTTCGTCGCTGCCGCCGCGCCGGCCCCCAAGCCTGCCGCTGCTGCGCCTGCAGCCCCCGCCGCCGCCGCCGCGGCCGGCGGCTCCGGCTCCACCGCCGTTGAATCGAAGGAAACGGTCACGGCCCCGGCCAAGTAGTTCTCAACGCCCGACGGCGGCTGTCCCCTTGCGGGGGCGGCCGCCGTTTTGCTTATGCACGGGAAGATGTCGCGTCGCCGCCTGGCGGGCCTCTTAGACTGGCCTCATGACTGGCGATAGGAACCTTCAGGCCCTGCTGGCCGGAATGCGGCCCGTACAGCGCGGCGGGGAGTACGTCTACGTCCTCTGGCCGCACGGACGGCCGCTGGCGGGCGGCATTGAGGCGGCAGTACGCGAAGCGGAAGGCCTCACTGTGGTGCTGCCCCGGGCCGAGGCGGACAGGCAGGGACTGGCCTACGACTTCGTGGGCGCCTGGATCACCCTGGAGGTCCACTCGGCCCTTGAAGCGGTGGGGTTGACCGCCGCGGTCAGCAAGGCCCTGACCGATGCAAGGATCAGTTGCAATGTCCTGGCCGGCTTCCACCATGACCACCTCCTGGTGCCGGTGGCTGATGCACCCCGGGCCCTTGAAGTCCTGGCCGAGCTCTCGGCGCAATACAGTGATGTGTCCCGGCCCGAACTGCTGCTGCGGAACGAAACTCCGGAGGACCGCGACGCCATCCTGGCCCTGACCGCTGAAGCCTTCGCCATATCGCCGGCCACGGGGCTGCCGGCAGAGGGCGAGCCGGTGGAAGTGAAAGTGCTCCGGGCACTCTTCGACGCCAAGGAGTACCTCCCCGGGTTCAGCGTGGTGGCAGTCCTGGACGGGGAAATCGTTGGCCACGTGATCAGCACCCGCGGCTGGGTGGGGGAGCACGAACTCCTGGGACTCGGCCCCATCGGCGTAACTCCCAGGCTGCAGCGGCAGGGGATAGGTTCAGCGCTGATGAAGGAGACCATCGCCCGGGCGAATGCTGCGGGGGAGAGCGGGATCGCCCTGCTGGGCAGTCCTGACTACTACTCCCGGTTCGGGTTTGTTCCCGCAGCTTCCTTCGGTGTGCAGTCACCGGAAGCCGTGTGGGGGGACCACTTCCAGCTTCTGCCGCTCGCCCTCTGGCCCGGCGTCCACGGAACGTTCCGGTATGCCGAACCGTTCATGCTCCTCTGACGGGATACCATTGACCCGTTGCCCCAGTAGCCCAATTGGCAGAGGCAGCGGACTTAAAATCCGCGTGTTGTGGGTTCGAGTCCCACCTGGGGTACTTCGGAGATGCCGGCGGCCAAGGTGCTGCCTGGCGGGAAGCCGTCCGCGCTGCGGGCGGCTTCCCGCGTTTAATTCCACATATGCAACGACTGTTATAAGGATGTGACCTCAGTCACTTATCTTCGCCGGGGATATGCATTAGCTTGAAGCTAAATCAGGAACACCTGATTTTTCGCGTCAAAGGCCGTTCGCACCTTTAGATCGAGGAGCTTGTAAATGACTTTATTCCCCCAGGCGGGAACCCGTGTTGCCAAGCTGACAGCGCTTGGCATCGGCGTCGCCTTCATGGTGACGGCTTGCGGCGGTTCGTCCACACCAACGGCGTCCGAAACCGCCACCGGATCAGCGGGCGGCATCGCCTGCCCGGCACCTGAAGGCGGCGGAGGCGCAGCCGCCAGCCAGACTGCGGAATCAGGCTCCGTCCCCGCTTCCACCGGCACCACCGAAACCCCGCTTCGGCTGGGTTCACTGCTGCCCACCACGGGATCCCTGGCCTTCCTCGGCCCGCCCGAAATTGCCGGCGTCAACCTTGGTGTTGACGAGGTCAACAAGGCCGGCGGCGTGCTGGGCAAGCCGATCGAAGTGATCCACCGCGACTCCGGTGACACCAAGACCGACATCGCCACCCAGTCCACGTCCGCGTTGCTGGGCCAGGGCGTCAGCGCCATCATCGGTGCCGCCTCCTCCGGTGTCTCCAGGACGGTCATCAACCAGATCACCGGCGCCGGCGTCGTTCACTTCTCGCCGGCCAACACCTCGCCGGACTTCACCACCTGGGACGACAAGGGCCTGTACTGGCGTACGGCTCCCTCCGACGTCCTCCAGGGCAAGGTGCTGGGCAACTACATGGCTACATGTGGTGCGCAGACCGTTGGCATGATCGTCCTGAACGATGCCTACGGCACGGGCCTGGCGTCCAACGTCAAGTCCGCCTTCGAGGCTGCCGGCGGCCAGGTTGTGGCGGAGGAGCTCTTCAATGAGGGCGACACCCAGTTCAGCAGCCAGGTGGACAAGATCATCGCCGCGAAGCCTGATGCCATCGCCCTGATCACGTTCGACCAGGCCAAGAGCATCGTTCCGCTGATGACGGGCAAGGGTGTCCTGCCCACCCAGATGTTCCTCGTGGACGGCAACACGTCCGATTACAGCAAGGACTTCCAGCCTGGCACCCTGAAGGGCGCGCGGGGCACCATCCCGGGCACGTTTGCCCAGGAGGAGTTCAGGAAGAAGCTGCTGGCCATTGACCCGGCACTGAAGGACTACAGCTACGCAGGCGAGTCCTACGACGCCGTCAACCTCATCGCACTGGCAGCGGAATCCGCCGGAAGCACCAAGGGCGTGGATATCGCCGGCAAGCTCAAGGAAGTCTCCGAGGGCGGCGAGAAGTGCACCTCCTTCGCAGCCTGCGTCACGCTGATCCGTGAGGGCAAGAACGCCGACTACGACGGCCAGTCCGGTCCCGTCACCTTCTCGGACGCCGGCGACCCGACGGAAGCCTACATCGGCATCTACGAGTACCAGGACGACAACAAGTACACCGCAGTCAAGGAAGAGTTCGGCAAGCTCTAGGAATCCTTCCTGAACACAAGGGAGCCCCCGTCCAACTGAACTGCTCCCCGAAAGTTGGACTGAGAAATTCAGTTCCGGTTTTCGGGGAGCAGTTTTATGCGTGAGGACAGTTCGTTATCAGAGGAGCAGCG
>NZ_JBWCCJ010000012.1:0-71767 GCF_056279405.1 Pseudarthrobacter sp. TE3704 | reverse complement strand
CCACTCGATACGACAAACTCGCCATCACCTATCGGGCAGGCGTCGCACTCTACGCTTCCCTGATCTGGCTACGACAATAAGGAGACACGCCCTAGGTCGACGCAGGGCTGGGTTTGCCGTCCTTGACACTCCGCCAGGCTCACTGGCGGAGTGTTGAGGGGCGGAGACCCGGCGCAAACTGCCCGGGCCTGCAGAATCGAATAGGATCTTGGAAAGTTCCCACGACGAATAGAATTCCGACATGAAGAATCTTCCCGAGGCTCCGAGGTTTGGCTTGTCGCGACGTATTTTGCGGGATGAGGTCTTCGACTACATTGTCGACCTCCTGCTTGGAGGCTGGCTGGAGCCGGATTCTTCCGTAAATATCGACTCGCTGGCACGCCACCTGGATGTCTCGCCTACCCCCGTTCGCGAGGCCCTTGTGCAACTTGAGCACACCGGGCTCGTGCGGCGCGTTGCGTTGAAGGGCTACAAGGTGGCTCCGCCACTCAGTGGGGAGCAGTTGCACGAACTCTTCGATGCCCGGGAGGTGGTGGAGGTGGCAGCCGTTAAGCGTGCAGCTGCCCACCTGGACGAGTTGCTGCCGGCGCTGGCTGAGGCTCACGAGCGGCACCGGCAGGCGGCCGAGCTGTTCGAAAGCACTGACGTTGCCGACCGAACGGCCGGGTACCGCAAGTATTTTGAGGCCGACTGGAACTTCCACGAAACCATCCTCCGGAACTCCGGGAACCGCTACCTGCACCAGATGGCACAGTCCGCAAGCACCCACACGCACCGCATGCGGCAGAGCGCCACCGAGGGATCCAGCGACACAGCTTTGGCCCTCGCCGAGCACGAAGCCGTGCTGGTTGCCTTTCAGCGGGGCGACATAGAGGGTGCCGCACAGGCGATGGCGGCGCACATAGCCAACGCCCGCTCACGCGCTCTGCACGCAGACCTGTCTAACAACTAGCTCCACAAAAACGCCCATCTTGCATCTGGGCATGACCGATGTCACACTGGATCGTAGATCCAATAGGATCTTGGATTCTTACCACTCGCGGGATTCCGCATTCCATTTGTTGTCAAAGGAGATCAACGATGTTGAAAGTTTCGAAGGCAGTAGCTGTTACCGGGTTCTGCGCAGTGGGGCTATTCGCCCTGACAGGTTGCGGGGCCAACGCGGGCAATGCCGCTGCAGGCCAGGCCTTCACTCCCAAAGGGGACGTGACCATGGTGGTTCCGTTCGGAGCCGGCGGCGGAAGCGATCTTTCCGGCCGTGCGATAGCTTCCGGCCTGGAGGACATCACCGGCGTCAACATCAACACGGAGAACCGGGAAGGCGGGTCCGGAGCCGTCGGCTACGCGAGTTTCCTCGCCCAGGAAGGCAAGCCGGACCACCTGCTTGCCACGGAAACTGCCATGCTCGCACTGCCCCTGACCCAGGACGTTCCCTTCACCTACGAGAGCTTCACTCCGATCATGAAGCTGGGCGATGACTACACGCTTCTCACGGTCAAGCCGGATTCGCCCTATAAGACCTGCGAAGACGTGGTCAAGGCCGCGGGCAGTGGCCGGGTTATTGCCGCTGTCTCCGGTTCAACAAGCCTTGACCAGATCGTCTTCACCTTGATTGAGAAGGAAGAAGGCATCAAGTTCGACCGGGTTCCCTACGAATCGGGCAATGAAGTTGTGGCCGGTCTCCTGGGCGGCCAGGTGGACGTCATTTCTGTTAACCCTGGCGAAGTCCTTGGACAACTTGAAGCCGGCACGTTGAAGCCGCTGTGCGCCCTCGCGGACAAGCGGTACGAATTCGAGGCCCTGAAGGATATTCCCACGGCTACGGAGCAGGGCATCGACGTGTCCTTTGCCCAGTTCCGCGGTTTCATCGCGCCGGGCAACATCACGGCCGAGCAGAAGCAGTACTGGATTGACGCTGCCAAGAAATTCGAGGAGACCGACGGGTACAAAAAGTACATCGAGGAGAACCTGCTGCAGGCCACCGCGGTCTACGGTGATGACTTCAAGACATACCTGGCAGGGAACGCTGAAGACCTCACCAAGGTGCTGGGCAAGTAACTATGACTTCCGCTCTGCAGAGACTTGGCCCTAACGGGGTCATTATTGCCCTGGGCATCGCCACCGCGGTGGCCGGCGCCGGGTACGGCTTCCTGGGTGAGGACGGCCGGATCGGCCCAGGCTTCCTTCCGGCCATCGCGGGCGCCTTGATGGCAATCTTCGCCGCAGTCAATGTCGTAACCTCTGGGAAGAAGCACGGCGCCACCCTCGAGAGCGTAGTGGAGGACCACATACCGGGCCTTGACCACGAGGAAGCTCCCGGGGAACCGGCTGGTAACGGCGGCGACCTGGACATTTACGGCCGGACGCAACGCCAACGGGACAAGATGCTTTGGACCGTCATTGGCATCATGCTTGCCACGGTCCTGCTGGTCCCGCTTCTCGGCTTTATGCTCGCCTTCGCCGCGATGCTCGTGGTGGTCGCCGTAGTGGTGGAACGGCGCAAAGTTCTTCCGTCGATCGCCGTCAGTGTGGTCACCCTCGCCGCTACGTACGCGGTCTTCGTCTTGTTCCTCCGAGTGCCGCTGCCCCAGGGCATCCTCGGAATCTAGGAGAACTCAATGCTTGACAACCTCATGCTCGGGTTTTCGACCGCGCTGACTTTCGAAAACCTGCTGTGGTGCTTCCTGGGTGTTCTTGTGGGCACGGTCATCGGCCTGATGCCAGGCCTCGGTTCCACCACGGGCATCGCCATCCTCATTCCCCTGACACTGGGCATGGAGCCGGTAACGGCCCTCATCATGCTCGCCGGTATCTACTACGGGGCCCAGTACGGCGGCACCATCACCTCTGTGCTCATTTCAACGCCCGGGGAAGCCGCGAGTGTGGTCACCACCCTGGACGGCTACCAAATGGCCCGGCAGGGGCGTGCCGGTTCGGCCCTGGCCATCGCCGCCATCGGTTCTTTTATTGCCGCGATCATTTCCCTGGCGCTGCTCATGGCGCTGGCGCCGCCCTTTGCACAGTTCGCCCTGAGCTTCGGACCGGTGGAGAATCTTGCCATCATGATCCTGGGCCTGGTCACCGTGGTGAGCTTCGCCGGCGGATCGATGTCCAAGGGCCTCATGATGGCGGCAGCCGGCCTGTTGATCAGCACCGTTGGCATTGCATCCGGCTTCAGCCAGGCCCGGTTCACCTTCGGCAACGTCAACCTGCTCGGCGGCATCCCGTTCGTTGAAGTCATGATCGGCCTCTTTGCCCTCGGCGAAGTCCTCCACCAGATCCGTGTAGGGGCTGCCGCCCCCATCCGGGCACGCTTCAAGGACATGGTCCTCAGCCGCAAAGACCTCACCAAATCTGTTCCGTCCATCCTCCGGGGCAGCTTCATCGGGTTCCTGCTCGGCTGCCTCCCGGGTGCCGGATCGACCTTGGCCTCCTTCCTCTCCTACGGTGTGGAGAAACGCGTCTCCAAGAACAAGGACAACTTCGGCAAGGGCGCCATTGAAGGCGTTGCCTCACCGGAGAGCGCCAACAACGCTGCCGCGAACGCGAACTTTGTTCCCACGCTTGCCCTCGGTATCCCCGGCGGCGGCACCACGGCAGTGCTCCTCGGCGCCTTCACCATTTACGGGCTCCAGCCCGGGCCGCTGCTCTTTGAACAGCAGCCCACGCTGGTCTGGGGATTGCTCGTCTCGTTCTTCATCGGCAACGTGATGCTGCTGGTTCTCAACCTGCCGCTGGCACCTGTCTTCGCACAGATGCTTCGTATTCCCTACGCCTACCTTTACCCGATCATCATCCTCACAAGCCTCGTAGGCGCCTACTCGGTCAGCAACAACATGTTCAGCGTCTGGCTGGTAGTCATCTTCGGCCTGGTTGGCTTCTTCATGAAGGAACTCGACCTGCCGGTCGCACCGCTGGTCCTGGGCGTAGTCCTCGGCCCGCTGCTGGAAAAGTCGTTGGTGCAAACCTCTGCCCTGGGCCAGGGAAACTTCATGATCATGTTCCAGAGCCCGATTTCCGTCTCAATCCTCTTACTTGCCGTCCTGCTGGCCGTGGGGCCCTGGCTCATGAGCCGGTTCAAGGCCAAAGCTTCGGACACAAAGGATCTCACCCATGTATGACAGCACCACCTGGCCCATCGCCGCTGCACTGCTGCAGTTCCCGGGCACCGCACCCGACGGCACCTCCGTCCAGGACCAGCAGGCTGAAGGATGGGTGGAAACCCTCCGCGAAGTACGCAGCGTCGGTTTCGACGCCATCGACCTCACCGACAGTTGGCTGAAGCCGGCAAACCTGGCTCCGCACAGGCTGGCCGAGTTCAAGGAAGCGCTTCAGGAATGCGGACTCACCGCCCCGGTCCTGTCCGTGGTCCGCACCAGCGTTCTGGATCCGCTGGCGGGCGAGGCCAACCTCGACTACACGCTGCGCTCAGTGGAAGCGGCAGCCGAACTCGGCTCAGGCGTACTTTCCCTGGGGCTGCACCAGCCGTTGACGCCGGAGCAGCGTCAAAGGCTGTGGTTCTGGACCGCGGAAGGCGCCGGTGATCCGCCCGGTGATGCCGATACCTGGCAACTGGCCGTGCAGCGGTTCCGCACCATCGGCAAGAGAGCCGCGGAGTACGGCCTGCTGGTTTCCCTCGAACTCTACGAGGACACGTACCTTGGCACCGCCGACAGCGCCGTCCGCCTCATCGAGGACATCGGCCTGCCGAACGTGGGGATCAACCCGGACATCGGCAACCTGGTCAGGCTGCACCGGCCCATCGAAAGCTGGCAGGACATACTGCACAAGACCCTGCCGTACGCCAATTACTGGCAGGTCAAAAACTACTTCCGGGACGAAAACCCGGACACGGGATCCATCACTTCGAGTCCCGCACCGCTGGAACTTGGATTCATCAACTACCGCCACGCGGTGCGGGAAGCACTCGCGGCAGGCTTCAGTGGAGTGTTCTGCTGCGAACACTACGGCGGAGACGGACTGGGAGTCAGTGCCATGAACCAGCGCTACCTCCGCTCGCTGCTTGAATCCGCGCTGCCGGCAAGCAGCACCGCCCCCTACTTCAAGGAAAAGGTCTCATGACAGCCCTGCAGTCAGATGCAGCCACGTTCGCGGCGGACATGCTCACAGGTTTCGAAGCCGCCAACAGCCGCTACGTCAAAGCGGTGGACGGCGGTGTGGTCCGCTCGACGGTCATGCCGGAAGGAAGAGTCGGCCTCGTGGTCGGGGGAGGATCGGGACACTACCCTGCCTTCGCCGGCCTGGTTGGCCCCGGGCTCGCAGCCGGAGCGGTCTGCGGCAACATCTTTGCTTCCCCCTCCGCCTCACAAATTTCACGCATCGCCAGGACCGTCCACCGTGGCGCCGGCGTCCTCCTGGGATACGGAAACTATGCCGGTGACGTCCTGCACTTCGGCCTTGCGCAGGAACAACTGAGGGCAGCAGGAATGGACGTCCGCTCCATCGCCGTGACTGACGACATCGCCAGCGCACGCCCGGAGGAACTGCACAAGCGCCGCGGCATCGCCGGCGACCTGACAGTTTTCAAGGCTGCCGGTGCGGCCGCTGAAGCCGGATACAGCCTGGACGACGTGGAGCGCATTGCCCGCCTTGCCAACTACCGCACGCGGAGTTTGGGCGTCGCCTTCTCGGGCTGCACCCTTCCGGGCGCCATCAAGCCGCTGTTCACTGTCCCTGAGGGAATGATGGCCGTCGGCATGGGCATCCACGGCGAACCGGGCATCTCCGAGGTGCCACTGCCCACTCCCGACGAGCTCGCCGACCTCCTGGTCACGGCCCTGCTGAAGGACACCCCGGAGAATCCGGGTACCAGGGTGGCCGTCCTCCTCAACGGCCTGGGCACCGTGAAATACGACGAACTGTTTGTCCTGTTCGGGAAGGTCAACGCACGGCTGCGGGACCAGGGCCTCGAGGTTGTGCAGCCTGAATGCGGCGAACTGGTGACCAGCCTCGATATGGCGGGCGTCTCCCTGACCCTGTTCTGGCTTGATGACGAACTTGAAGCCCTGTGGGCGGCCCCGGCGGACTCACCCGCTTACCGCAAAGGCAGCATCAGCTCGGAGCCGGACCTGGACTTTTACGATGACATCACGCTCGACGCCGAGTCCCCGGCTGAGGGCGAAGCGCTGGTGGCAGCAGCACCGCTGGGCGTCCGCCTGTTCAGGGCGGTAGACAGTCTCCTCACCGCTGCCGAGCAGGAACTCGGCGACCTGGACGCCATAGCCGGCGACGGCGACCACGGCATCGGCATGCAACGAGGCGCATCCGCGGCCGCACGGGCAGCAGAACACAGTGCAGCCGGCGGCGACGGCCTCGCCGCCGTTGCCCGTGCCGCCGGCGAAGCCTGGGCTGAGCAAGCCGGCGGAACCTCCGGAGCCCTCTGGGGCGCTGCCATCTGCGCTGCATCAGCGTCCCTCCTGCAACGTTCAGAACTGACCCAGCAGACGGCCCTGGACGCCGTCGATGCGGGACTGCTGGCCATGCGCACGCTCGGGAAGGCAGAACCAGGTGACAAAACAATGATTGATGCCTTTGTTCCGTTCGCGGACACGCTGAGGGCCGGGCTCAATGATGGGCTGACGCTGGACCACGCCTGGGAAAAAGCCGCCGCAGCAGCCACCGCCGCCGCAGCGGCCACCGCGGACCTCAGGCCAAACCTTGGCAGGGCACGTCCACTGGCGGAAAAGAGCCTGGGCCACCCCGACGCCGGAGCCATATCCCTCGCGATGGTAGTCACCACCATCGGTAACAGCATGATGAAGGAAGGAACCCATGGAAAATAGATTGCGGATCGTCATTGGATCAGACAACGCCGGATTTGAATACAAGGAAGCGCTCAAAGCAGACCTGCTGGCCAACCCCCTGGTCGGGGAAGTCATCGACGTCGGAGTATCCGGCAACGAATCTACGGACTACCCGCACGTCGCCGTGGACGCTGCCCGCAAGATCGCCGACGGGGAGGCGGACCGGGGCCTGCTCATCTGCGGCACCGGCCTGGGTGTCGCCATCGCAGCCAACAAAGTCAAAGGCGTCCGGGCTGCAACAGCGCACGACAGCTACTCGGTTGAGCGGCTCATCCTGAGCAACAACGCCCAGATCCTCACCCTGGGACAACGCGTGATCGGGCTTGAACTCGCGCGCCGCCTGGCAGCCGAATGGCTGACCTACACCTTCAACCCCGCCTCCGCGTCAGCCAGCAAGGTCGACGCCATCTGCTCCTATGAGGAAGTAACAGCATGAACTCCACGTCCCAGCTCCCACGCATCGCACTGACCCTTGGCGACCCCGCCGGCGTAGGCCCGGAGCTCGCTGTCAAACTCCTGGCCAAGCCGGAAACCACGCAGGTAGCCGAGGTCTACGTTCTCGCCGATGCCGCCGAACTCGAAGCAGCCGCACAGGCAGCGGGGGTAACGATCCCGCTCAGTGACACCCCCCAGCCCGGGTTCGCCGTACTCCTCGACGACGCCTCAGCGCCGGTTGAGCCCATCCCGGCCAAGCAGGTGTCCCAGGAAGCCGGCGCCCGAACCCTCCACCAGCTCACCCGAGCGGTGGCCATGGCGAACGCCGGCGAGGTTGAAGCCATCCTCTTCACCCCGCTGAACAAGACGAGCCTCAAGCTTGGCGGAATGAAGGAAGAAGACGAGCTGCGGTGGTTCGCCAAGGAGCTGAACTTTGACGGCACTACCAGTGAACTGAACGTCCTTCCCGGCCTATGGACGGCCAGGGTCACCTCCCACATTCCCATCAGCGAAGTGGCAGAGCGGATCACCGCGACGAACGTCACCAACGCCATCAGGCTGCTGCATTCTGTTCTCTCGGATTCCGGGTTGGAGAATCCACGGATTGCGGTGTGCGCGCTGAACCCGCACGCCGGCGAAAACGGAAACTTCGGCCGTGAGGAAATTGACCACATCGCCCCGGGAATCGAAGACGCCCGCGGAGAAGGAATCGACGCTGCAGGGCCATTCCCGTCCGATACCGTTTTCCTCGCCGCCAAGCGCGGAGACTTTGACGGGGTGGTGACGATGTACCACGACCAGGGGCAGATCGCCATGAAGCTCATCGGCTTCGACCGCGGCGTGACCATCCAGGGCGGCCTTCCCATCGTGATCGCGACCCCCGCCCACGGCACCGCCTTCGACATCGTCGGACAAAACATCGCCAACCTCGGCGCAACGGAACACGCGTTCGAACTTGCCGTCGCCGTCGGCTCCCGCATCCGTGCTGCAAAGGTGGCCGTCTGACATGGCCACGGAGGGCATCACCATCGGCATCAGCACCAAGATGTACCTTGGCTACGAAACATCCAAGGTATGGCTGGAGGCCGTCACCGCACTTGCCTCCGCCAGCAGGGAAGTGCAGACCGGCCAGGTGAAGCTCTTCGTGGCACCCTCATTCCCCGTCCTGGAAGCCACGCTCGCGCTCACCCGCGGGACGCAGGTTCACGTTGCGGCGCAGAACGCCTCCGACCAGGACGCCGGGGCCCTCACAGGTGAAGTGAGCCCGGCGTTCCTGGCCGAAATGGGGGTGGCCATGGTGGAGATCGGCCACGCTGAGCGGCGCCGCCTCTTTGGCGAGGACGACGCCGTGGTGGCTCGAAAGGTTGCCGCAGCCCAGCGCAACGGGCTGCGGCCCCTGCTCTGCGTGGGTGAAGAGCGACAGCAAGGACCGGAAGAAGCGGCCCGGTTCTGCTTGGAGCAGATCGGGGTTGCGAACATCGATCCGCAAGGGCCACGGCCGGTCATCGCTTATGAGCCTCTCTGGGCAATCGGCGCATCCCAACCCGCAGACCCACGCTACGTCTGCGCTGTGGCGGATCACCTCCGGCAGGGCCTGGACATCGAGCACACCCTGTTGTACGGCGGCAGCGCCGGACCAGGGCTATTGCCGCGGCTCTACCCCCACGTGGACGGGTTGTTTTTGGGCCGTTTCGCCCACGACCCCCGCAACATTGCACTCATACTCGATGAAGCGACGCACTTGATTACGGGTTCAAGTCCCCTTGAACCCGTCGGATAACCGGGGGAGGCCCTCAGGACGGGACGCCTGAACCGTCGGCGTCGGCGGCGCGCCCGGCGGAAACGCTGCGCAGGAATGCCAGGCCGCTGGCAGCCAGCTCATCCTGGCTGGGGGCGAGCGGCCGCCAAATCGAGGCCGCAACGGCAATCGCCGCATTGTCCGCGGTGAAACTTTCAATGTTCAGCGGTCCACTGTAGCCCACCTCGTCCAGGGCCTGCAGGAAGCCTTCCCAGTCGGTCTGGTCCCCGCCGGGTGCACCGCGGTCGTTCCCGCACACCTGCACATGAACCACGTGTTCGCCGGCCGCCCGGACCGCGGCGGCCAGCGAACGCTCCTCGATATGAAGGTGGTAGCTGTCCAGGGCAATCCCGACGCCGTTGCCCAGCAACGGCTCCAGCGCCTCGAGCGCCTGGTCCACGGTGTTGATCAGCGACGTTTCATACCGGTTCAGCGGTTCAATGCCCAGCACCACGCCCGCTTCAACGGCCCCGGCCGCCACCGGCTCCAGGTTCCGGCGCAGCTCGGCGTAGGCCTTCCGCCGCTGCCCGGGCGACATCCGCCAGACCCGGCCGGTCTGAGCGTAGAACGGACCGCACACAGTGGGCGAACCGATGCTGCCGGCCATGCTGATGCAGTCCAGAAGGTAGGCCTGCGTCCTTTCCACAGACGCCGGGGCCGCGGACACGAGGTCCCGCCCCGGCGCCATGGCACCGACGAGAAACGGACTGAGTCCGGTGGACTCCAAGGCTTCGCGCACCACGGGGGCGGTGAAGTCGCCGGCGTTTTCCAGCGGGAGTTCGACGGCGTCAAACCCCAACGCGGCGATCTTCGCAAGGTGTCCGCCCAGGTTGGCATCGGCCAGGGGAGACTCCCAGACCCAGGTGCTGATCCCGATGGGACGCTTCACGCCGCTCCCTTCAACGCCGCCCGCACGGCAGGCTTAGGGAATCTGCCGCTGCTGCCAGACCTGCGGGTAGCCGGGAAGGTCCTCTCCGCCGAACTTGGCGTAGTGGCCGCCGGGCATCCCCTGGTTGCGCTCCAGCCAGGAATCCAGCTCGTCCGCGAGGATGGGCTTCTGCGGGAGAATCCATTCCGCCGGGACCTGCTCACCCTTGAAGATCTTTTCCACGGCCAGCAGCGGGGTCCGCCACTGGAAGTTGGAGTAGACAGGGGCCATGGCATCGATGCCGGTTTCCTTCCACTTGGTCAGGAAGCTCATCTCATCCTCGCCGGTCATCACCGGAAGGTCCTTGCCGGCATCCTCGAAAGCCTCAAGGGCAGCCACCGCACCGTCGCCGGCGTCCATCCACACACCCTTGACGTCGCCCGTGGCCAGTTCATCGGAGATGATTTTCTTGATCTCGGTGGGGTCAGCCCCGGTGAAGTAGTCCTTGGCCTCGATGCCCTTCTCCTCAAAGATCTTCTTTGCTGCCGCCCAGCGGTGTTCCAGCACGTCCACGCCTGGAAGGATGCGGAGGGCCACCACCTTGTCGCCGGACTGCAGCTTGTCGGTCAGGAACGTGGCGGTGTCGATGCCCCAGGCAAAGCCGCCGATCGGGTGGATGAACGTGGTGGCGCAGTCGGTTTCCACCCCGCGGTCAAAGACAACCACCGGCTTGCCCGTCTCGCAGGCGCGTTCCACGGCTTGGGTCAGGGCCGCCGTCGAGTTGGGTGAGATGACGAACGCATCGCAGTTTCCCTCATCGATGAAGTAGTCGATGTCCGCGATCTGAGTGTTGTCGTTGTCCTTGGCATCCCGGGTTTCCATCTCCGAAATGGCCCCCGAGTCCTGCAGGACCTTGAGCTGCTGGTTCATGGTGATCCAGCCGGTCTGGCGCCACGGGTTCGAGATGGAGGCATTGGCGAAGCAGACCTTCTTCGCCCCGGAGGAGGCGAACTTCGCCGTGTCCGTCATGTCACCGGCAATGTACTGCAGGTAAGGCTGCTCCGCGTTCCCTTCAAAGGACGCCGAGCGTTGCTCAAACTGGTCATCGTACAGCTTCTGGTCAAACCAGTCCTGGCTGGCCGGAGTGGTTGCCGCCGGTGAGCCGGTGCCCGGTGCGGTCGTTTCGGTAACCGACGGATCCGTGGTGGTACAGGCAGTCAGCACCACCAGCGGCAACGCCGCCCCAAGCGCGACAGCGCGGATAGAGTGTTTGCGCATCAGACTCGATCTCCTCCTTGTTCGGTGCCCTCGCGGGGCATGGGTGCTGCGCTTAGCTGGTGCCGTTCGTCATGGGCAGCGGATGTGGCTCCCTTGCGTTTTCGCTGCCATGACTTGGACGCTGCTGCCACAGCGATAATGATGATGGCCCCCTGGACGGTGTCCCGCCACGTGGCCTGGACCCCCATGAAGTTCAGGAGGGTGAACAGCGCCTCAAGGGCGAACGCGCCGGCTGCCGCGGACAGCACCCAGCCGCGTCCGCCTCCCAGCACCACGCCACCGAGCACGACGGCGGTAATCGCCGTGAACTCGTAGCCCCGCCCCACGGACGGGTGGACTCCGGCATAGCCCACGAGCAGGATGCCGGCCACGGTGGCCGACAGGGACGAGATGATGAACGCCCGCGTCCGCACCCACCAGACGCGGGAACCGGACAGTTCAGCAGCCCTCGGGTTGTCTCCGACGGCGATGAGCATGCGGCCAAAGGGGCGGCGCATGAGGACGACCGCCAGGATGGCCACCGCCGCCAGGATGATGACCGGGTAGGGAATGATGTCCAGGACAGGGACGTCCTGGATCCCGCCACGCCCGATCTGGCGGAAGCTGTCCGCCGGGTTTCCCTGGGCCGCGCCACCGGTCCAGTAGAGGACCAGCCCGAGCAGGGCCAGCATCATGCCCAGCGTCACAATGAAGCTGGGCACCTTCAGGAGCGTTGTGATCAGTCCGTTCACCAGCCCGATGAAGGCGCCGAGCACAAACATCAGGATCAGGACCGGGATCACCCTGGAGTCGTCCTGCCGGATGAGGTTGCCGGCAACGATGACCTGCATGGTCACCACTGATCCCATGGACAAGTCGAATTCGCCGCCCACAATGACGAAGTACTGGCCGATGGCGGCGATGGCAATTGGCGCTGTCCTGCCGATGAACCGGATGAAGGAGCCGGGCTCCCCGAAGGAGGGGTTCAGCGCGATGATGGCCGCCAGGAGCCCGATCAACAGGATGAAAACGGCGCCGCCGGGGGTGCGCAGAGCCCGCAGGAGCCGCTGGGACCTGCCGGCGCGGTTTTGCCGCAGGACCGCACTGCGGTCGGAGGGCAGTACCGTGCTCATGGCGCCTCCGCCGGTGCAGACTGTGCGGCAGGCGCTTCCGCCGGGCCCTTCGAATTGAACCGCTCAGGTCTGTTAACGATCCTGCGGCGGGCGTACACGGCGACGGCGACGACGATCACCACGCCCCTGACCACGTCCTTGAGGAAGGGGTTGATCTGCATGACGGACATGATGTTGTCCAGCATGGCGAAAATGAGGACGCCGCCCAGGGTGCCGGTGATGGTCCCTTTGCCGCCGGCCAGCAAGGTGCCGCCGAGGACCACAGCGGCGATGGAAAGCAGGTCGTACCCGCCCTGGGAACCCACCGTCGGGCTGCCCACCCCCAGCCGGCTGGCGAGGAGCAGCCCCGCCATTCCTGCCAGCAGCGAGCAGATCACATGGGCCGTGATCACCGGCAAGTCGATGCGGATTCCCGAGGTGCGGGCCACGGAAATGTCACCACCCACCGCATAGAGGTGGTGGCCCATCCGGGTGCGGTGGAGCAGCAGCATGGCCAGGCCCGCGCAGGCCAGCATAATGATGGTCGAGATGGGAACTGGTCCCAGGCCGGTCGCCCCGATCAGCCGGAACGAGAGCGGGGTCTGCCCGAAGCTGCCCTTGAAATTGGTCGCAAGGTAGCCGCTGATGATCAGGCCCATGCCCAGCGTCGCGATGAACCCGTGCACGTTGAGGCGGGCCACGATCAGCCCGTTCGCCAGGCCGATGATGGCCGCGGCACCCAACGTGAGCAGGACCCCGGGCAGGACGTTGCCCGGGTTGTTGGCCATTACCCCCGCGGCAATAAGGCTGGCGAGGCTGGCGACGTAGGGAACCGAGAGGTCCAGGCTGCCTGCCAGGATGACCAGCGTCTGTCCGATCGCGATGAAACCGAGGACGCTGGTTCCGGTCAGGATGCTGGAGATGTTGCCCTGGCTGAAGAAGTTCCTCCCGACAGTGCTGACGAGAACGGCGCCCACGATCAGGGTCAGCAGGGCCACCAGGTAGACGATCTGCGTGGAGGACAGGCGGTCGAAGAAGCTGCCCCGTTGTTTCATGCTCCTCCTCCAGATGCGGTCCTGGCGCCCGTTCCCAGCTGCAGGACGGCTTCCTCGGACGTTCCGGCCGGAAGCTCGCCAGCCAGGCGCCCGTCGCGCATCACCAGGATCCGGTCCGACATGCCGATGACCTCAGGCAACTCGCTGGAGACCATCAGGATGGCTTTGCCCTCTGCTGCCAGCTTGCGCATCAGCCGGTACACCGCCACTTTGGCTCCCACGTCGATGCCGCGGGTCGGTTCATCCAGCAGGACCAGGCGGGGGCGGATGGCCAGCCACTTGGCAAGGACCACTTTCTGCTGGTTCCCGCCGGAGAGGTACTGCACCTCCTGGTCCAGGTCCCGGGCCACGACTTCCAGGGAGGAAAACACGCCGGGGATCTCGGTCCGGGCCGTCCCGGTGCGGCGCGGGAAAACCGATCTGATGACGGTCAGCGCGTTGTTCAGGATGGACTGGTTCAGGCTCAGGCCCTCAGCCTTGCGGTCTTCCGTGATGAGGGCCATCCGCGCCCGGACCCCCTCCCGCGGTGACTTGGGTGCCACTTCACGGCCTTCCACCTTCATGGTGCCGCGGGTAAAGGGGGCGGCACCGAAAATGGCGTGCAGCAGCTCGGTCCGGCCGGAGCCCTGGAGACCGGCCAGCCCCACAATCTCACCCGGCTGGACGCTGAAGCTGATCCCGTCCAGCTGGCCGTTTCCGGCATCGTGCAGTTCGAGGATCGGACTTGCGGCGACCTCAGCGCCGCTGTCCTCAGGGGCCAGTTTGTCCGGGAAGAAGGCTGAAATGGGCCGGCCCACCATCAGCCGGACCAGCCTTGTGTCGTCGAGTTCGGAGGCGGGGCCGGTGCTGACCACGCGGCCGTCCTTCAGGACGGTGATGACGTCGCACAGGTCGAAGAGCTCCCGAAGCCGGTGGGAGACATAGAGGATGGCCGTTCCACGTTCCCGGAGGCGGGACACGATCTGGTAGAGCAGCTCAACTTCAGCGCCGGCCAGTGCGGCGGTGGGCTCGTCCATGGAAACGATCCGGGCGTCGTAGCTGACAGCTTTCGCAATCTCCACTACCTGCTGCTCAGCAACGGTCAGGGTCCGCACCTGCGCGGTGGGCCGGATGGCGGTGATCCCGAGCGACTCAAGCAGTTCCGCCGTTTTCGCGTTCATCAGTGCCTTGTTCACCAGGACTCCGCGGCGGGGCTCCCGGCCCAGGTAGATGTTCTCGGCCACCGTCCGGTCGGGAAGGAGATTAAACTCCTGGAATACCGACGACAGACCGGCTTCGTGGGCTTTCGTAGGGTGGCTGAAACTGACTTCCCGGCCGTCCAGAAGGACTGTTCCCGCGTCCGGCTGGTAGACGCCGGCGAGCACTTTCATCAGGGTGGATTTCCCCGCGCCGTTTTCGCCCACGAGCCCGTGGACCTGGCCACGGCGAAGGGTAAGGTGGGCGTCTTCCAGAACGGGAATCCCGAAGAAACTTTTGGTCAGTCCACGGACTTCCAGGAGTGGCGGCGGCTCTGCGGAATCTTGGGGGCGCCCGCCGGGGATTGACGCCTCGCCCGTCCGTCCGGGGTTCTCCATCGATCCGCCCACGCCTAACTGTTACAGGGCGCGTTCAGTTCCGTCAAGGGATAAGCGATTGCCGACTACCACGCCTCCTTGCTTGGGCTTTGTGGGTATCTCGGCACGTCAGACACGGGTAGGGCGGCCAACGAAGATTGCTGACCGCCCCACAGCCTTTCGGCCGCAGCTACTGCAGCCCCGGCACGCCGTCCTGGATCCGGAACGAGGCCTTGGTCGAAACCGGAGCGCCCGGCGTCGTGACGTAATCCAGCGTCCGGAAGTCAGCAGTCATCGCGTCCTTGGTGATCTTCGTGTTCACGTAGCCGCGGTTGTCGTTGTAGAACTTCAGGTGCGGGTTCCATGCCATCACCGGATCCGTGGTGGAGCCGGTGCCGTTGCCCGTGGAGGTGATGGAGGTGCACACCAGCTCCGAGCCGACCACCGGGGAGGCGGGATCCTTGTAGTCCACCTTGAGGTCGTTGGCCCAGTTGCGGTGCACGTCGCCGGTGAGGACGACGGCGTTGCGCACCTTCGCGTCCAGCCAGCCCTGCGTGATGCGGCGGCGGGAGGCTGCATACCCGTCCCAGCCGTCCATCGACACGTCGTCCACCGCAGTGGCCTGCGCCCGGTCACGTTCGGCGAAGAACACCTGCTGGCCCAGGATGTCCCAGCGCTGCGTGGAATTCCTGAACCCGTCCAGCAGCCACTTCTCCTGCTCGGCGCCGGTGATGGTGCGGTCCTCGGCTAGGCGTTCGGCCACGTTCTTCTTCCAGCCGTCCCCGGCGAGCTGGTCGTCGCGGTACTGCCGGGTATCCATCATGTGGAAGTTGGCCAGCTGGCCCCACTGGATGGTGCGGTAGATCTTCATGTCGAACCCGGCCGGCACGGACGACGCCCGCAGCGGCATGTTCTCGTAGTACGCCTGGAACGCGGCGGCACGGCGCTGCCGGAACCGCTCCGTTGTGTCGTTCAGCTGCCCGGCGTCGGTGTTCTCCGGGACCTCGTCCGCCCAGTTGTTGTCCACCTCGTGGTCATCCCACACCACCAGCCATGGTGCGATCGCGTGCGCGGCCTGCAGGTCGGCGTCGGACTTGTACTGCGCGTGCCGCTGCCGGTAGCCCTGCAGGGTGCTGGTCTCCGGGCCCTGGTGGTCGCGCGGGTTGCCGCCGCCGATCACGTAGCTGTCCTTCTTGTATTCGTACAGGTAGTCGCCCAGATGCAGCACCAGGTCCGGGCGGTCTTCGGCCAGGCGGGTGTAGGCGGTGAAGTAGCCGTGCTCGTACTGCGAGCAGCTGGCGAAGGCCATGGCCAGCGCGGCGGGCGTCTCGTGCAGTGCCGGGCTGGTGAGGGTGCGGCCCACGGCGCTGACGTGGCGGCCGGTGCGGAACCGGTAGAAGTACTCGCGGCCCGGGCGCAGGCCGCGGAGCTCCACGTGAACGGAGTGGGCGGTTTCGATCCGGGCGTGTTCGACGCCGCGGGCAACGATGGTGCGCATGCCGGCGTCCTCTGCCACTTCCCAGGCGACCGCGACGTTGCGGGAGGGCATGCCGCCCAGGCCGTCTTCGGCCAGCGGGTCCAGGGCGAGCCGGGTCCAGATCACGAAGCCGTCCGGCCATGGTTCGCCGGAGGCGATGCCGAGCAGGAAGGGATCGGTGTGGAGGCCGGCGTCGTCGGCTGTTGAAACAGCTACGGCGGCAGTGGGCAGGGCGGCGACAAGGCCGGCCCCGAGGCCAGCGGAGATCAGGGATCTGCGTGAGATGTTGTCCATGGCTTCGACCGTAGGAAGGCGGGTTGGACAGGTCCTGAGGAGGATATGAATGAACGGTTAACGGCGTGACAAGGGCTGTTGATGTGCGCTTCTGCGGGTTAGCCACCGCAGGAGGCCAGGAACGCCAGGTACCGCGGATCGCCGCGTCCCACCAGTTGTCCGAGCGCCTCAACAGCGGCAAAATCATTGGCGCCCATGTCCGTGGACAGCCAGTGGACCAGGAGCCCGGCGTCACCGCTGGACCGCACGGCCGAGCCCACCGCGAGATCCAGCTGGTCGCGGAGCAGCTGCACCGACAGAACACCGGACCGGCTGAGCAGGGGAGCGCGGTAGGCCTGCAGCGCGTCGGAGACCCGCCCTTCATGCAGCAGCCGAAGCACCCGCCCCGAGTCCGAACTGCCGGCCAGGCCGGCAGCCAGCCGGTAAGGGTTCGACTCCACGGCCTCACCCAGCAGGGAGCGGACCCGGAACATCTCCGTGCGGATCGCCACCGGCGTGCCCGCGTCGCCGTGAAGCTCGTAGGCAAGTTCCTCCGCGCTCCAGCCCTGGTGCCGGGAATCCAGCAACGCCAGGATCTCCGCGCGGCGCAGCGTCAGCGGCACCCGGCTGCCGTCCCGGAACAGGGCGGCAGGCCGGTCGCCCAGCAGCTCCAGCGACTCGACGGCGGCCGCTGGCCGCAGGGACTGCCGGCGCGGGGACTGCCGGGACGCGCGGACCGGAGAAGGGGCACCTGCCGGCTTCCCGCCGTCGGGCGCCACCAGCAGCGACTCGGCAACCCGGACCGCGCACCGCACCATCCGCAGCGTGTCCGCGGTGAGGGTGTCCAGAGGGCCGGAGACGTCAAGTACGCCGAGCAGGCGGCCGGTGGCCGGGTCCGTGATGGGCGCCGCCGTGCAGGCCCACTCATGGTGGGTCCGGACCAGGTGCTCGGCGGAGAACAACTGCACGGGCCGCCCGGTCACCAGCGCCTCGCTGATGGCGTTGGTGCCGATGCCGGCCTCGGACCAGTCCGCCCCTTCGAAAAACTCCAGCCGGTCAGCCCGCCGCAACACTTCAGGGCTGCCAACACGCCACAGGATCTCGCCACTGGCATCCGTAAGCACCAGCAGGTGCCTGCCGGAACTCGAGGAATCCGCCAGCAGCTCGTCAAGGGCCGGCATGACCTGCTGCAGCCGGTGCTCCCGGCGGAGCTCAAGCACCTCGGCTGCGTCATGCAGGTGCCGCGGACTGTGCTGGTCCGGGCTGATGCCCAGGGCCATGGAACGGCGCCACGAATCGGCCAGGACGTCCGGGATTTCCGGGCGCGGGACGCCGGAGATCACCAGCTCGTGGGCACGGCGCAGCGCACGTGCATACTTTGCCGGATCCGAAAACCTCAGGCCGTAGTCCACAGCTTCCTCCTGCCAGCGCCGTTGCCTGCAGTGTGTAACGCGGTTGAAACCCCCGCGGAGTTCCAATGGTGATGCAGCTCACGCCCGGTCCAGCATATCGCAGGGGATTCCACGGACGGAGCTACACGGACCAACACAAAGGAGTGGACATGACCGAAACACCCACGGCAGCCGCGCAGGCCTGGCTGGCGGGTTTGGACGCCGCCCTGCAGCGGGGCGACGTGGACGCCGCGCTGGAGCTCTTCGAGGACGAGTGCTTCTGGCGGGACTTCGTGGCGTTCACCTGGAACCTCAAAACCCTTGAAGGAAAGGCCGACATCCGGCGGATGCTCGAGGCCACGCTGGACCACGTGCAGCCTTCTGGTTGGACCCTGTCTGAGGACGCAACCGGAAGCGACGGCGCTAACGGCACTGTGGAAGCCTGGATCACGTTCGAAACCGGTGCTGCCCGCGGCTACGGCCACCTCCGAATCCGGAATGGCAAATGCTGGACCCTGCTCACCACCATGCAGGAGCTGAAAGGCTTCGAAGAGAAAAAGGGGCCGCGCCGCGACCAGGGTGTGGCGCACGAAATCATCAAAGGCCGCCGTTCCTGGCTGGAGCTCAAGGAGGAACGGGAGGCCCGGCTCGGCTACGACGAACAGCCGTACTGCGTGATTGTGGGCGGCGGGCAGGGCGGCATCGGCCTCGCCGCGAGGCTGCGGCGCCTCGGCGTCCCCACCCTGGTCATCGAGAAAAACGAGAAGCCGGGCGACTCCTGGCGCAACCGCTACAAGTCCCTGCACCTGCACGACCCCGTCTGGTACGACCACCTGCCCTATATGAAGTTCCCGGACGACTGGCCCGTCTTCGCGGCTAAGGACAAGATCGGCGACTGGCTGGAGCACTACACCCGGATCATGGAGCTGAGCTACTGGGGCGGCACAGAGTGCGTGGGCGCAGAGTACGACGACGGCACGCAGGAATGGGTGGTCAGAGTCCTTCGCGACGGGGAGCCTGTGACGCTGCGGCCCAGGCAGCTGGTGTTCGCCCTGGGCGTGTCCGGCTACCCGAATATCCCAACCTTCGACGGCGCGGAGTCCTTCCTGGGGGAGCAGCGGCATTCCTCGCAGCATCCGGGCGGCGGGGACTGGACCGGGAAGAAGGCGGTGGTGATCGGTTCGAACAACTCCGCGCACGATATCTGTGCTGACCTGTGGGAGCACGGTGCCGACGTCACCATGGTGCAGCGCTCGTCCACCCACATCGCCCGGAGCGAGTCACTGATGGACCTGGCACTCGGCGACCTGTATTCGGAGAAGGCGCTGGCTGCCGGAGTGACCACGGAGAAGGCAGACCTGCTGTTCGCGTCGCTGCCCATGCGGATCCTGCCCGTGGCGCAGGTGCCCGTGTACCAGGCGATGGCTAAACGGGATGCCGACTTTTACTCGCAACTGGAGGCCGCCGGGTTCGACCTGGACTTCGGGGTGGACGGGTCCGGATTGTTCGTGAAGTACCTGCGGCGCGGCTCCGGCTACTACATCGACGTTGGCGCATCCCAGCTGATCATCGATGGCCGGGTCAAGCTGAAATCCGGGCAGGTCTCCAAGATCACGGGCAATGCGGTGGTTATGGATGACGGGACTGAGCTCGAAGCGGACCTGATCGTCTACGCCACCGGCTACGGCTCCATGAACGGCTGGCTGGCGGATCTGGTCTCTCCCGAGGTGGCGGACCGGGTGGGCAAGTGCTGGGGCTACGGCTCGGACACCCCGAAGGACCCCGGCCCGTGGGAGGGGGAGCTGCGCAACATGTGGAAGCCCACCAATGTGCCCAACCTTTGGATCCACGGCGGCAACCTGCACCAGAGCCGCCATTACTCCTCCTACCTGGCTCTGCAGCTCAAGGCGCGGATGGAAGGACTGGAGACGCCTGTGTATGAACTGCAGCCCAGCCACCACACCCGCTGAAAGGAAGGACCATCATGAAGGCAGCACGTTTCCATGGCCGCGAGGACGTCCGGATCGAGGACATTCCGGAACCGGAACTCCGCGCCGGGGCGGTGAAGATCGACGTCGCGTGGTGCGGCATCTGCGGCAGCGACCTGCACGAGTACCTGGAAGGGCCCATCTTCGTCCCCGCCCCGGGGCACCCGCACCCGCTTTCCCACGAGGATGCGCCTGTAACCATGGGGCACGAATTCTCCGGGACCGTATCTGAAGTCGGCGAAGGGGTGGAGGGGTTCGCGGTGGGTGACAACGTCGTCGTCGAGCCGTACTTCGTGGATGACGAATGCGACATGTGCCAGGCGGGCAGCTACCACCTGTGCCGGCAGATGGGCTTCATCGGGCTCTCCGGCGGCGGCGGGGGCCTGAGCGAGAAGATCGTGGTTGACAGGAGGTGGGTGCATCCCATCGGCAGCATTCCCCTCGACGAGGCAGCCCTGATCGAGCCGCTGTCCGTGGCGCACCATGCGGTGGAGCGCAGCGGCGTGAAGGCGGGCGACACGGCGCTGGTGGGCGGATCGGGGCCGATCGGGCTGCTGACCGCAGCAGTGCTGAAGGGCATGGGCGTGACCACGATCGTCAGCGAACTGACCCAGGCCCGGAAGGAGAAGGCCACGTCCAGCGGGGTGGCGGACCATGTGCTGGACCCCAGCCGGGAGGACGTGCCGGCGCGGGTGCTGGAGCTGACCGGCGGCACCGGGGCCGACGTCGCGTTCGAATGCGCCGGAGTTAACGCCGTTCTCGACACCATGCTGGACGCCGTCCGGCCCGGGGGAGTGGTGGTCAACGTGGCAATCTGGGGCGCGCCGGCCACCGTGGACATGCAGAAGCTGGTGCTCAAGGAGATCGACCTGCGCGGCACCATCGCCTATGTCCGGGACCACCCCGCCGTGATCAGGATGGTGCAGGAAGGCAGGGTGGACCTCAAGCCGTTCATCACGGGCCGGATCGCCTTGGAGGACCTGGTGGAGCAGGGCTTCGACACCCTCATCAACCACAAGGACACGGCGGTGAAGGTTCTGGTGCACCCGTAGTCGGCGCCCGTCCATGCCCTGATACAGTCAGGCTCCATGACCGAACTTCGCGCCGATGCTGCCGGCACGGTTGGCTTTCTCCACACGGCGCAGGTCCACGTGGCGACATTCGAAGACCTGTCCCGGGAACACCTGCCCAATGCCGCCACGGTCCACCGCGTGGATCCCGGGGCTTTGGAGCTTGCGCGGCAGGAGGGGACGGCGAAAAGCGTTGGGGCTATCGTAGCCGCCCATCTCGTGGAGCTTCGGGATGCTGGATGCGAGGTGGTCCTGTGCACCTGCTCCACGCTCGGCGAGGTGGCGGAGGAACTGTCGGGCAATGGGATGCCGGTAATCCGTATCGATCGGCCGATGCTTCGCCGGGCGGTAGGTCTCGGTCCACGCGTGGGTGTCCTTGTCGCGCTGACGAGCACCGTCGAGCCAACTACCCGCGTCCTCGCTGAGGAAGCCGCAGACGCAGAATCAGATATCTCGGTTGAAGTCAGTGTCGTCGATGGTGCGTGGGACGCGTTCCTGGCCGGCGATGCGGACGCTTACCACTCGCTTGTTGCCCAGGCGGCGTGTGCGCTCGCAGGCCGCTGCGACGTCGTCGTCCTGGCCCAGGCGAGCATGGAACCCGCTGCCGCCCTGCTCAGCGGACTCACGGTCCCTGTCCTCACAAGCCCGCGCTCCGCCGTCGAAGCGGTCGCGGCCGCTATGCCGACAGGGACTGAAACGCTGGACGTGGTTTAGTCCCCGCCCGGCGGCACGGCGTCGCCGGGGTTTCGACAGGCTCAACCACCGGAGCTCGTCTTGGCAGACTTGGCCTTTGGTGCCTTCGGCTCCTTGGGCGGCAGCGTGGCAGCGTACTCATAAGCCTTCGTGACCCATGCCTTTGCCCGGGCGTCGTCGCCGTCGCCCTCTTCATTCCACATCTCAGGCAGGCCGGAGTAACCGGCCATGGGACGCTCCGCAGGGCCGAACGGCAGGGTCCTCTCGGAGGACTCCAGCAGCACCCGGTCGTCCTCGGACAGTTTGACGCCGACGGTGGATCCGAAGAGGCCGGCGAACATGTTGCCGTTCACGAACGCGCCCAGGTTGCCGAACATCGGCTTCACCACCACGTCCGGATGGTCGGGGACAATCGAGCGGAAGCGTTGTTTGTCGGCGTCGGACGCCTTGGGCATCTCCATGGTTATTTCTCCCGTCAGCTGGGCAGTCTGGTTTGCAGGATATGCCTGCACCGCCGCCGGGGTACAGAGGCTTGGGCCTCCTGCCGCAGGTCAGGCGGACGCGACGGCGTCGTAGGCCAGGACGGCCGATGCTGCGGTGCCGGCCCCGGCAGGGCTAATCGAAGCAAAACGCAGGGTCCCGGCGCCGGGCAGGGCCACGGACTGGCCTTCGCGGAACGCCTGCTTGCGTTCCTGCTCCTCAGTCCGGATCCAGACCTGGATGGCCGGGGCGCCGTCGGCCACGCCGATCTTCACGATCCCCACCAGGACATCGCCGAACCTGGGCTGCATGCCCTGTTTCACTGTGACGAGCTGTTCCACGGCCATCCTTACTTCGTGTCCACGGAGTACACGGAGTCGAAGTTTTCCTTGTACTCATCCTCGGTCAGTTCCAGCGTTCCGGACTTGTGGTCGTCGTCGCCGCCCATGTATCCGCCGGAGGGGCCCATGGGTTGGCCAGGACGATGACCTTCTCGCCGTCGTCGTTGGTTTTCACGTCGACTACAACGTAGGCGTGGTTGGGGACAACGTCGGTCCGGTTGACCTCATCGGATTCCCAGACCCAGTCGAAGTCGTCATCCTTGGTGTCTTCGGTCCCCACGGACACGGCCTGGCCATTACCAAGCCTGTCCTCGATCTCATCCAGGTCCAGCTCGCCGTCCCTGTCGGCGGACCTTCCCGTCATGAGCTCCATTGCCTCGTGGCTGAAGCCGCCGTCGATGTCGTCGTAGGAACCGCCCCGGTGTTCCGCCGCCGCGCGTTCGTAGATGGACAGCCAGTTCGGCTGGCCGTCCGCACCCCGGACGCCGCCCTCGGTGGATTTGGCCTCGACGGTGACCTCCACGGGCTCGCCGTCCTCGTAGAGGGTCACCACCCAGTGCGTGGGTGCATCTCCGACAGGTTTCAGGTGTTCGGCGAGGAACTCATCAAGTTTGCCTTCCCGCTCCAGCATCTGGGCCACCGAGCCGATTCCTGGACCTGCTGAACGGCCCCCAGGAAATGCTTTCACAGCTGCCGCGGATATGGCGATGGGGACAACAATCCTGATGGCGGGAGGGCGCCCTGTGACGTAGTTGGCTCGACGCCGGTGGAATCTCCTGTAGTGTGGTTCCTGTTGTTGTGTTTATGCAGTTGGTAGTTCAGGCAGTACGCGCGGTCGAAAGTCCGCGTTCTTCTGAAGTAGCGGTTTTTGAACACCCCACGCCGGAGGGCCCGAAAGTCGGGATTTTCCCTCCACCTTCACGAAGGACAAAAATAATGGCTACTGGTACCGTCAAATGGTTTAACGCTGAAAAGGGCTTCGGCTTCATTTCCCCCGATGACTCCTCACAGGATGTTTTCGCACACTACTCTGCGATCAACTCCAACGGTTTCCGCTCCCTCGAAGAGAACCAGAAGGTTTCCTTCGACACCGAGCAGGGCCCCAAGGGTCCCCAGGCAACCAACATCCAGGCTCTCTAATTTCCTAGAGTTCCGGGACCGTTAGGTTTCTTCAAGCAGGGTCTGCCTCCGGGCAGGCCCTGCTTTTGTTAACCCGGGTGTGCCGAAAGGCAAATGGCATCAGCGGCCCCAAACCGCACAAGCGGCGCTGGGCAGCACCGTTCATGCGGTTCAGGGCCGTTCGTGGTTTCAACAGGCTCAACCACAGTTCAGTCGGGCTACCCCAGCCCCATGGCGTTCCGGACCTCGTCCAGGATGTGGTGCATGGCCCGTTCGGCCACCACCGTATCGCCGCGGGCCACCGCCGCAGCCACATCCTCATGCGCCTGCAGTGCTTCGTTCCGCGGCTTGAACGGCATCAGCCCCTGCTGGGTGCGGCTGGTGAGCACCTCGGCCACCATGCCCTCCAGCGCCCGGAACATCTCGTTGCCGCAGCTCCGGAGCAGCAGCTGGTGGAACTCGATGTCCGCCGCCAGGAAGGCCTGAAGATCACCGGCCTCGCCCAGCCGTCGGAGCTCTGCTCCCAGGGCCACCAGTTGTGCGCGTTCGGCGGCGCTGGCCCTACGCGCCGCCCCGGCCGCGGCGATGGGTTCGACGGCGATGCGCAGCTCCGTCAGGCTGCTGTACTGGATCTCTCGCCGGTCCGACGCCAGGCGCCAGCGCACCAGCTTGGGATCAAAGACGTTCCACTGTTCGGGCTCCTGCACCACGATGCCCACCCGCCGGCGCGAATAGACCAGGTTCATCGATTCCAGGACTTTCATGGTGTCCCGCGCCACCGTGCGGGAAATTCCGTACTCCTGCTGCAGCCCCTCGAGCGTCAGCCTGCTCCCGGGCGGGAGGCTCCCGGACGCGACGGCGATGCCAACCGCCTCCAGGACCCGTTCATGCATTGCGGGGGAGGCCCCGCCCTCGTACGCGTTATCCGCGTCCCCTGCTGTCGCCGTCGACATCGTTTTCGCCGCCTCTCTCCGCGCCGCAGCGCCCTTACAGGATAGCGAAAATCACGAAAGGTATGACTTGTGACACGGAAAGATAGTATCTTTAGATCCAAAAGGTGATACCTTATGGCGTAGCCCACTTCACCACGGGCACGCAGCGAGCTTCTTCGAAAGCCAAAGACGTCTTCTCCGGAGGTATGAACATGCAGTATCCACCCACGCATCTTGTGGTCATGGGCGTTGCCGGGTCCGGCAAATCCACCCTGGCGGCGGCCCTGTCCAAGCAGCTGGGCTGGACCTGCGCCGAGGCTGACGAGTTCCACCCGGAGAGCAACATCGCCAAGATGTCTCAAGGCATTCCGCTGCAGGACGAGGACCGCTGGCCCTGGCTCCGGGAAATCCGCGACTGGATGACCGCCCAGGCCCAAGCCGGCTGCAGTACCGTTCTCACCTGCTCCGCGCTCAAGAAGAGCTACCGCCAGCTCCTGTCCGAAGCCGAAGGCCGTGTCCTCTTCCTCCACCTCGACGGCGGCGCTGACCTGATCAGCCAGCGCATGCAGAATCGCGAAGGCCACTTCATGCCGCCCACCCTGCTGCCCAGCCAGCTGGCCACGCTCGAGGCGCTCAGCCAGGAAGAGCTCGACGCCGGCAGCCTCCGCCTGGATATCTCGCGCTCACCCGAGGAGCTGGTCGCCGCCGTCGTGGAGGCTTTGAAGCTTCCTCACGGCCAGGCGCCCTGCACCCCCTAAGTACCCCCCTAGATCCCCCAACAACAGTTCTGTTTCAAAGGAGAACCATGACCATCGAAGGATGGACCCAGACGCTGGGAGCAGGCCCCCTGCTGCTCATCGCCGCAGCCGCGATCGTCGCCCTGCTGTTCCTGATCATCAAGCTGCGCGTGCACGCCCTGCTCGCCCTGATCCTGGTCAGCCTCGCCACCGCCTTCGCCACCGGCATCCCCGCCAACCAGGTGGTCCCGGTGCTGATCAACGGCTTCGGCACAACCCTTGGCACCGTGGCACTCCTGGTGGGCCTGGGCGCAATGCTCGGCCGTGTTGTGGAGACGAGCGGCGGCGCGAAGGTGCTGGCCGACTACCTCATCGGCGTCTTCGGTGAAAAGCGCGCCCCGTTCGCATTGGGCCTGGCCTCCCTGATCTTCGGCTTCCCCATCTTCTTCGACGCCGGCCTGGTGGTCATGCTGCCCGTCGTCTTCGCCGTCGCCCACCGGCTGGGCGGGGGAGTGCTCCGCTACGGCCTGCCCGCCGCCGGCGCATTCTCCGTGATGCACATCTTCCTGCCGCCGCACCCGGGCCCGGTCTCCGCGTCCGCGTTCTTCGAAGCCAACGTTGGCCTGGTGACCATCGCCGGCCTCATCGTCGCCATCCCCACCTGGTACGTCACCGCCTACCTCTACGGCCTCTACACCGGCAAGAAGCTGGTCCTGCCCGTGCCGGAAATCCTGGGCCACGCCACCGCCGAAGCCGAATCCCACCCGCCGCGCTTCCGCACCATCGTTGGCCTGCTGCTCCTGCCGCTGGTCCTGATCTTCATCAACACCGGCCTGAACACCCTGGCCTCCTCCGGTGTCCTGTCCGACGAGGTCAAGAACGAACAGTGGTTCCAGATCCTGCGCACCATCGGTGAAACCCCGGTGGCCCTGCTGATCGCCGTGCTCGTGGCCATGTTCGTCCTGGGCGCCAAGCGCGGCAAGGACGCCGGCGCGCTGGAGAAGCTGCTCGAGTCCTCCCTGGGCCCGGTCTGCTCCGTCATCCTGATCACCGGCGCCGGCGGCATGTTCGGTGGCGTGCTCCGCACCTCGGGCATCGGCCAGGCCCTGGCCGACGTGCTCGGAAACCTGGGCATTCCGCTCCTCCTGGCCGGCTTCCTGATCTCCGCCATCCTCCGCATCGCCCAGGGCTCCGCCACCGTTGCACTCACCACCACCGCCGGCCTGATCGCACCGGCCGTGGCCTCCGCTGGACTGAACGGCATGCAGGTGGCCGCGATGGTCATTGCCGTGGCGGCCGGCTCCGTGGTGGTCTCCCACGTCAACGACTCCGGCTTCTGGCTGGTGGGCCGCTTCTTCGGCATGGACGTTAAGACCACGCTGAAGACCTGGACCGTGATGGAAACGCTGATCGGTGTGATGGGCTTCGCCATCGCCGCAGTCATCTTCCTGGTGGCCGGGGCAGTGGGCTAGCCTCCCATCCCCAACTAGGTAGCGCCAAGTGCCGTTTTGACCCCTCAGAACGACACTTGGCGCTACTTGCATGTGGGGCCAGGGGAACGCCGGCCGGCCCGGCGTCGTTGTGCCAGAGTCACCCCTACCGGGATTGAACCGACCAAAGGACACCCCTTGACCCAACGCACCATCGTGATCACCGGCGCCAGCGACGGCATCGGCGCAGCAGCCGCGCGGACGCTGAGCGAGGCAGGGGAGCAGGTGGTCGTCGTCGGCCGTTCCGAGGAAAAGACCCGAGCCGTTGCCAAGGAGATCAACGCCGACTACTTCGTGGCTGACTTCGCAGAACTGGGCCAGGTCCGCACCCTCGCCGCGCAGTTGACCTCCGACTATCCGCGCATCGACGTCCTGGCCAACAATGCCGGTGGCATCATGGGCAAGCGCCAACTCACGGTGGACGGCAACGAGTCCACGTTCCAGATCAACCACCTGGCGCCGTTCCTGCTCACCACGCTGCTGATGGAAACCCTCACCGCCAGCAACGCCAAGGTCATCAACACCGCCAGCGGCGCCAACGGCATCGGCAAGCTGGACCTGTTCGACCTCAACTCCGAGCACAGCTACTCCACCAACCGCGCCTACGGCACGGGCAAGCTGGCCAACATCCTCTTCACCTCGGAGCTGCACCGCCGCTTCAGCGAGCAGGGAATTACGACGGCGGCCTTCCACCCGGGCGTGGTCCGCACCAACTTCGCGGCCGAGTCCACCAGCCCGTTCCGGCACGCGTACAAGACGCTGCTGAACCGCTTTATGCTCACCCCGGACCAGGGCGCCGACACCATGCTCTGGCTGATCAACGGCACCCCGGGCACCGACTGGATCTCGGGGGCCTACTACGCCAAGCGCGCTCTGGCCAAGGCCAACCCGCAGGCGTACGACGCCGAGCTGGCGCGCGGCCTGTGGGAGAAGAGCGAAGAGCTGGTCACGCCTTAGGACTGCCTGGCTAACGCCTCCCCGATAATCCGTGCACCTTCCGGGTACGCGCCGGGGTTCGGGCCGGAGTAGTTGAGCCGCACGAACGGGCCGGCAGGCTCGGCCGGGAACCATTCGGTACCGGCGGCAATCATCACGCCGGCGTCCTCACAGTCCCGCGTCAGCCGCGGCAGGTCCGTCCCGTCCGGCATCCGCAGCCACAGGTTCAGTCCGCCCTTCGGCAGCAGCTCGATATGCGCCTGCGGAACATGCTCCCGCACACTGGTCACCAGCAGATCCCGCCGCGACTGCAGCTGCTGCCGCAGGCTTCGCAGGTGTGTCTGCCACCCCGGCTGCGTCACCACATCCAGCGCCGCGGCCTGCAGCAGCCCGCTCACATACATCGACTCCGCTGCCCGGTGGGCAAGGATGCGCTCGCGGGCGGGACCGCGCGCTATCACCGCCGCGACGCGGATGGCCGTGGAGACGCTCTTAGTCAGGGAACGGACGTAAATGACATGCCCGGAGTCGTCCCGTGTGGCCACCGGCACCGGGTTGGAGGTGATCCCAAAATCATGCGCCCAATCGTCCTCCACCAGGAACGCCCCGTGCCGGCGCATCACCTCCAGGACCTCCTCGCCACGTCCCGGGGCCCACTGCGCTCCCGTGGGATTCGCATAGTTGGGTTGCGCGTAAAAAGCCCGGGCGCCGGTCTCCTCAAAAGCACGGTCCAAAGCCACAGGATCAGGACCATCAGGCCCGCTGGGCACCGGAACTACCCGGACCCCCGTCTGCGCCGCCGCCAGAATCGCACCCCAGTATGTGGGCGACTCCATCAGCAGCGGCTGGCCCGCGCCGACCAGCGCCCGGAAAATCGAGCTCAGCCCACTCTGGCTTCCCGGCAGCACAATCACATCGCTCGGCGTCGGGGGAGAGACCCCGGCCGGCGTGGCGGACCCGAGCTCCTGCGCAAACCACTGCTGAAGCTCCGGCATGCCGGCTGCTGGCGGGCGAGACAGGGCAGCATCACCCCGGGCCGCACGGGTCAGGGCCGCCCTGACAAGGCGCTCCGGCAACAGTTCCCGGTCCGGGTAGCCGGAGTGGAACGCCATGACGCTGTTGGGAACGTCCCGCATGGTGCCGGACGCGGAGGGAAGGGCCGACGGCGGTGCCCCCAGCGCCGCAGTCTGCCAGCCGTAGTCGGCCGGCCGCGCAGTACGGACCGCCCGCACGAACGTCCCCACTCCGGGCCGGCTCTCGATCAGCCCCTGAGAGGTCAGGGTCTGTAGCGCCTTCTGCACTGTCACGGGGCTCGCCTGGTACTCGGCCACCAATGACCGCGTGGACGGCAGCTTGGCCCCAGGGGCAGCTGCAGAAATCCACTGCCTTAGTGCCAAAACGATGCGGGAACTGCTATCGTTGTTCATGAAAGAATATAGTAGCGCTACTGTCGCCGAACGGCCAGTGATACTGCCCGACACCCCGACGGGGATCTGGTGGGGGCTCCTGGGCGTGGCGGCCTTTTCATTCACGGTACCCTTCACCCGTGTGGCGGTAGCCGGCCTGTCTCCGCTGTTCATCGGATCCGGCCGGGCCGTCATCGCAGCGACCCTCGCCGCCGCAGCCCTCCTGCTGGCCAAGCAGCGACTCCCGTCCGCCCGCACCTGGGCGAGGCTGTCACTCGTGGCCGGGGGCGTCGTCGTCGGCTTTCCGCTACTCACTTCGTATGCCCTCACCGCTGTTCCCGCCGGACATGGCGCCGTGGTCATCGCCCTCCTGCCCGCCGCGACGGCGACGGCCGCTGTGCTCCGCACCCGTGAGCGTCCGCCCGCAGCCTTCTGGGCCGTCATGGTGCTTGGCTCACTGGCCGCCATCAGCTTCGCTTTCCTGCAGTCCGGCGGGTTCGGGCATCTGCACTGGGCCGACTTGTTGCTGCTGGGTGCTGTCATTTGCGCCGCCGTCGGGTACGCCGAGGGCGGCCTGCTGGCGAGGGAAGTCGGGTCGTGGCAGACCATTGCCTGGGCGCTCGTCCTCGCCCTGCCGCTGATGCTGGTCCTCGCCGTTATCTCGGTTGCAGCCCAGCCGCCGTCAGCCACTCCGGCCGAATGGGCCGCCTTCGCCTACCTCGCCGTGGTCAGCATGTTCCTCGGCTTCTTCGCCTGGTACCGCGGACTCGCCATTGGACCCATCGCGCAGGTCAGCCAGATCCAGCTCCTCCAGCCCGTCCTCAGCATCTGCTGGGCCGCGCTCCTGCTGGGCGAGGCGCTGACCTGGACCACCATCATCGGCGGCCTGGCCGTGATCGCGTGCGCCGGCGCCGCGGTCCGTGTCCGGCTCAGCCGGCCCGCCCCCATCTCGTAACCCAAAAGGACCACACCATGTACATTCCCGCCCACTTCGCAGCAGACGCCGACGCCGTCCGCCATCTCCTCACAAGCCCCGGCGCCGCCAACCTGGTCACCATGACGGACCAGGGCCTGCTGGCCACCCTGCTCCCCTTCGTCTACGAGCCCACAGTGGGGGAGCGTGGGGCACTGCACGCCCACGCCGCACGGAACAACCCACAGTTTTCCGCCCTGCCCCACGGTGAAGCGCTCGCCATCATCGAGGGCCCGGACGCCTACATCTCGCCTTCCTGGTACCCCTCCAAAGCCGAGCACGGCCGCGTGGTGCCCACCTGGAACTACTCAACCGCGCACGTCTACGGCGAATTGATCATCCATGACGACGCCGACTGGCTGGGACGGCACGTCCGCCGCCTGACGGGGCTGCACGAGGGCGGCCGGGAGCAGCCCTGGGCCGTTGACGACGCCCCAGAGCGGTTCATCACCGGGCAACTGCGCGCCATTGTGGGCGTCGAGCTGCTGATCACACGGATCGAGGCCAAGGAAAAGCTCAGCCAAAACCGCTCCGCCGCGGACGCCGCAGGGGTAGTCCAGGGACTTCGGGCCAGCGGGCAGGAAGCCAGCGCCGCCGCGGTCGAGCGCGTGCGCGGCTGACCTGCCGGGAGGGACGCACGACGGCGCCGCCCGCCTCCACGCGATGGGCAGGTGGCGCCGTCGTACTTCAGCATGGGTGGGTCACCGAACGTCATAGCGTGCAACATAAGCATGCCCTTATGTCTTTAGTGACTGAAAATTCGGCAGACGTGCTACTTTCAGCACTGTCGACGTGCACTTCTTCGTTTCCCGGGGGCGGAACCAAAGGACTGTGCGCGCCCCATCGCACCGACCCCCACCTTGGAGAAGCCCGTGGAACCCTCAGCACCGCTCACGCTGGATGAGCAGTCCGCCGGATCACAGCCGGCAACGCAACAACAGGCAGAATCAGGGCTCCGCCGGTCCATGGGGCCGCGCCACCTGGTGATGATCGCCATGGGCGGCGTCATCGGCTCCGGGTTGTTCCTCAGCTCCGGGTACACCACCTCCCAGGCCGGCCCGCTCGGCGCCGTGATCGCCTACCTGGTAGGCGCCTTCGTGGTGTACCTGGTAATGGCCTGCCTGGGTGAACTCGCCATCGCCTACCCGGTCTCCGGCGCGTTCCACATCTACGCTGCCCGCTCCATCGGCCCCGCCACCGGCTTCGCCACCGCCTGGCTGTACTGGCTGTGCTGGGCGGTGGCCATCGGCTCGGAATTCACCGCCTCCGGCCTGCTCATGCAGCGATGGTTCCCGGACGTCGATGTCTGGGTCTGGTGCCTCATTTTTGCTGCATTGCTCTTCGGCTTCAACGCCGTGTCCTCCAGGTTCTTCGGCGAGTCCGAGTTCTGGTTCGCCATCGTGAAAGTTGCCGCGATCATCGTCCTCATCGTCCTGGGCGGCGCGGCCCTCTTCGGATTCCGGCCGCTCAGCGGCGGGGGAGAGCACCCGTTCCTCTTCGAAAACTTCGCCACCGAGGCCGGCCTGTTCCCCAACGGCTTCACCGGCGTCCTGGTCACCGTGCTCGCCGTTTTCTACGCCTTCTCCGGCTCCGAACTCATCGGCGTCGCGGCAGGCGAAACCAAGGACCCCGCCACCAGCATCCCCAAGGCCATGCGCACCACCGTGCTCCGGCTGCTCATCTTCTTCGTCGGCGCCATCGCGGTCATCGCCGCCACCATCCCGTACAGCGAGGTGGGCCTGGACGAGAGCCCGTTCGTGACGGTCTTCTCCGCCATCGGCCTGCCGTTCGCCGCCGACATCATGAACTTCGTCATCATCACCGCCCTCCTGTCCGCCGGCAACAGCGGTCTCTTCTCCTGCGCCCGCATGCTCTACTCGCTCGCCGATGAAGGCCACGCGCCGCGGGCGTTCAAAAAGCTGACCCGCCGCGGCATCCCTCTGATCGCGCTCTCGGTGAGTATGGTGGGCGGCCTCGCTTCCCTGATCAGCAGCGTGGTTGCCCCGGAAACGGTCTACCTGGTCCTGGTCTCCGTGGCCGGCTTCGCCGTGGTGGGCGTGTGGATGTCCATCACCGCATCGCACTTCTTCCACCGCCGCGCCTTCGTCCGCAATGGCGGCGACGTCTCCGCCCTGGCCTACAAGGCCCCGCTGTTCCCGCTGGTGCCCATCCTGGCGTTCTCGCTCTGCGTCGTCTCCCTGATCGGCATCGCCCTCGATCCCACCCAAGCCGCCGCGCTCTACTTCGGCATCCCCTTCGTGGCCGCCTGCTACATCTGGTTCCACTTCCGGCACGGCCGCAAGGCACTGCCGGCGAAGTAACCGCGCGCCAAGTAACGGAAGTGGACGACGGCGGCAGTCCGGCAGGTGCGTTGCGCACCTTCCCGGACGGCCGCCGTCGTTCCTTCCTGGCCGGTTCCCGGCTCGCCGTTTGGGGAGTGGCGCCGTGGAAGAATGGGGCGAGGTTACCGGCCGGGAGGGGCAGATAAGCGTGGATTCGTCCGCTGAGGCGTCGTCGATGGCGCAGGGGCTCCGCATCGTCCGGTTGGTGGCCGACCGGGAGAAACGGGGCCGTCAACTGCTGGGCGTTTCGCAGCTGGCCGCCGAGCTGGACATGGAGCAAAGCCGGGTCTCCCGGCTGACCCAGGAACTGTGCGATCTTGGGATGCTGGAGCGCGTGGACCGCGGGCCCTTCCGGACCGGGCAGCGCTTTTTCAGCCTCGCCGCGTCACTGAACACCGGCTGGGTACGGGAAGCCAAGAGCGAACTAGAGGCGCTGGTGGCCGCCCTGGGTCTCCGCGCACGGCTCTCCGTCCGCGACGGATACCGCGTTATCCTCGTCCGGAGTTCAAGCAATGACGCGGTTCCCGGAAGCTTCGTGAAGCCGGGCATGGTGACTCCGGTCTGGTGCACCGGCGCCGGCCGGGCGTTGCTGTGGGACCTTGACCGTCCCGCCCTCGAGTCCCTGCTGGCCGACGTAAACTACATCGGCATCGGCGGCCCGGGTGCTGCCCACTCAACAAGTGAAGTCTGGGACCTGATGGTCCGGGACCGTGCCGGCGGGTTCATTGCCGCCGACGAAGAATTCGAGCACGAGGTAGTGGAACTCGCCGTGCCCGTCCGGGACTCCGGCGGCACCATCCTCGCGTCGCTCAGTGTGCTGGGACGCCGGGCCGAGATCGGGCCCGGTGCCGAAGCTGCCGCGGCAGTGCTTCACCAGGCCGCCGACCGGATCGGAGCCCATCGGGCTTAATCCTGCGGCTGGTACCCGAGCCTCTGCTCGAGCCACTCACCCTGGGCCACAAGCGCGGCCGCGCATTCTTCCCGGCGCGGCTCCATCCGGTCCTTGATGCCCACGATCTGGAGCGCCGCCACCACATCGCCCTTGAAATCGTGGATGGGAACGGCCAGCGAGTAGAGGCCCGGTTCGGCCTCCTCATCCACGATCGAGTAACCCCTCGCGCGGGCTGCCTCGCGCCGTGCCAGGAAGTCGTCCACGTCGCCCGGCGTGTTCGGGCCGTGCTGCACGAAGGCGACATCCGCGAACACGGTGCGCACCTCTGCCTCCGACGCCTCCCACAGGACTGCCTGCCCGGCGTCGCTGCAGTAGGCGGGGTACGGCCTGCCCAGCCAGGAGCCCACCAGGTTGCTGCTGGCCGGGACGCTTTCGCCGATGGTCACCGTGCTGTCTGCGTCGAGCACCCCAAGGAAGCAGGCCTCATCGGTTTCGCGGGCCAGCGCGTCCAGGGCGGTGCCGCCGTCGGTCTCTAAGCGGCGCTCAGTCAGCAGTTGCGCATCGGTGAGGACGGACCAGTCCAGGCTGTAGGTGCGCTGGTTGGTGCGGGTGAGGAACCCCTCCAGCTCCGCGCCACGCAGATAACGCGACACCTGGCTGCGGTCCTTGCCCAGGCCGGCGGCGATGTCAGCCACCGTTCCGCCGGCATGTCCGGCCTCATGGCGGGAACCAACAGCCAGGACGGCCATGATTCCGCGGCCCATGCTGGAGGTTTTTGACATGGGGTTGAGTCTAGTGGAGCCGGCTTCCCGGTCCAGATTTCCGTGGAGCGTCGGAATCGCCGGAATGCTGCCAGGACGCCGGAATGTTCCGGCGACCTCGCAGTGTTCCGGCGACTTCGGCGCGGTGATGCGGCTTCGGTGGAGCGGAAACGGGACGGCCCGGCAGCCACGTTCAGCAGATGGCGAATACCCGCGCCGGAAAGCCGCTGCCGCCCTGCGGTTTGGCCCATGTGGCGACGACGGCGGCGCCCGCCTCGGGCAGCCCGTCGAGGTTGGCCAGCAGCTCAATTTGCCAGCAGTCCTGCTCCAGGACGTAGGTTTCCAGGCTGAAATCCTGGCGGGAGGTGGCGAGGCCCGGGTCCGTGTCGGTTTGCTCGTGGCCCACTGCCGCAACGGACCGCTCGTTGATCAGGAAGGACAGTACCTCGAGGGACCAGCCGGGCGTGTGGCTCAACCCGTCGCTGTCCCGGTTGGCCATGGCCGCGGCGTCAGGCCAGCGGCGGCTCCATCCGGTGCGCAAGGCTACGAAGGCGCCCGAGGGGATGGCGCCGTTGCGGCTTTCCCAGTCCCGCACGTCCTGCAGTGTGGGGGTGGCATCAGGATTGCCGGCCACCCGTGAGGTGATGTCCAGGACCACCAGCGGAAGGATCATTTCCTTCACCGGGATCTCGTCGAGGGTCCTGCCGCCGCGAATGAAATGCGACGGCGGGTCCACGTGGGTTCCCCACTGGCCCACAATCGAATAGCGGTGGACGGTGAACCCGTCGCCCCGCTCCATGTCGAAGAGGGCTTCCCGCTCCTCATCAGGGAACGCGGCGAAACGGGGCTGGCCCGGGTGGAAAGCATGCGTCAGGTCCACGAACCGCCTGCCTGCGAGGACGGACTGCAGGCCTTCCCACAAGGATGCGGTGATGGTGGTTTCCGTCATGATGCTGCACTTCCTTCGGTGGTCGGTGCCAGTGCCGTGCTGGAGACGCTAATGGGTCCGGTGAGTTCAATCACCGGGACCTCCCACGGGTGGATGTCCACAATCTGACGCATAAAGCGCTCGACGGCGGCGTCTTCCAGGGAAGCGTCAAAGTACGTGGTGAAAACGAAGGTGGGGGACAGGGTCTGCTCGCCGACACGTCCCAGGGTGGGGTTGGCGCCCTCCGCGGTGGTGAAGCCCTCGAAGCCAAGTCCCGACTCAAACACGTGCTTGTAGTTGCCGAAGTCGCCCAGCTCCCGGAACTGCGTCAGGGCCTGGAGCAGATGGGCGATGCCCGGATCATCCCGGAAGGCACTCGCTTTCCCCTTGGCCAGCTGCGCAAAGGTGGTGCCGCTGATGGGCCAGTGCACGCGCAGCTTGCGTACCGGATGCAGTTGAACGTCCAAGAACCTGTCCTCTTTCCTCCCGCCGGGCTGACGGATGCCTGCCATCGTGACAGAAAGAAATAATCATTACAAGCATATGAAAATGCGTATTATGACTACTATGCCTTCAACCGCGCCGTTGTCCTCCTTGCTGCAATCCGGGGAGCACCTTCCCGCCGATGGCGCCCTGGCCACCGAACTTGAGTCTCGCGGCTGCAGTTTGGACGATCCCTTGTGGTCAGCGAAGGTCCTGCTGGAACAGCCCCACCTAATCAAGGACGTCCACCGCGACTACTTCGCGGCGGGCGCCAGGATTGCCACCACCGCCAGCTACCAGGCCACGCCCCAGGGGTTTGCACAGCGGGGGCTGGGAGACCAAGAGGCCTTGGAGCTCGTGGCGTTGTCCGTACGGCTGGCAGACGAGGCCCGCCGCGAACACCTGGCGGTCAATCCTGACGCCGGGCCCTTGCTGGTGGCCGGATCTGTTGGCCCCTACGGCGCATACCTGGCGGACGGCTCTGAATACAGGGGCGACTACGTCCTGACGCCGGCGGAGTTCCGGGACTTCCACCGCCCCCGGATCGCGGCGCTCGTGGAAGCCGGTGCGGACTTCCTCGCGTGTGAAACACTCCCGTCCTACGCCGAAGCCCAGGCGCTGCTGGCACTGACGCAGGAATACGACGTCGAATCCTGGTTCTCCTTCTCGCTGCGGGATGGCGCACACATCAGCGACGGAACGCCCCTGGCGGCCGTGGCTGAACTCTTTGACGCGCAGCCGCAGGTTGCGGCGGTCGGCGTGAACTGCGTGCCGCTCCACCTGGTCACCCCTGCACTCACAGCGCTGCGCGGGGCAACCGACAAACCCCTTGTCGCCTACCCGAACTCCGGCGAAACCTACGACGCCGGTACCAAGACCTGGAGCCCTGCCACACCGTCCGGGAGCGCGGCCTGGGAGGGGAATCCGGCCACCCTCGCCGAGGGCGCCGCAACCTGGCAGGCCCTTGGCGCCCGCATCATCGGCGGCTGCTGCCGGACCACCCCCGGCGACATCTCCGCCGTCGAACGCGTTCTTACCTCAGCCCGCCAGGCGTAGTCGCGGCCGGGCGGTCCTAGCCTTCCAGCCGACTGTAGGTGCTGATGACGTTGCCCTTGCTGGTGCTCCGCTGGTCCTGAAGCACCAGCCGGGTGGTCGGGTCACCGTCCTCGAACAGGCGGCGCCCGGTGCCGGCCACCACGGGGTGGGTCATCAGGGTGAGCGAGTCCAGGAGCCCGGCGAACAGCAGCTGGCGGGTCACGGAGATGCTGCCGCACACGGCGATCTCGCCGCCGTCGCGCTCCTTCAGCTTCGCCACGAACTCCTCCAGCGGGGCGTCCATCAGGCGCGAGTTCTGCCAGTCCAGCGGCCCGGTGAGCGTCCGGGAGGCCACATACTTTTCCACCGGGTTGATGAAGGCGGCGAAGTCCTCGTCCACGGACGCGTTCGGCCAGTAGCCTGCCCACTCCTGGTAGCTCACGCGCCCCAGCACCACGGTGTCCACTGTTTCCATCATCTTGGTGAGGCCTTCGCCCAGTTCGTCGTCGAAGCTGTCGAACTGGAACTTGTAGGGGTCCGACACCACGCCGTCAACGGAATGGAACAGGCCTGCGGTCACTTTGCGCATTCAAAAACCTCCAGAAATCGAGTGGACAAAACCAACCGTAACGGGGCGTCCGGACGGGCGGAAGACGCGCCGAAAAATGCACGACGGCGGCGCGTTCAGTTAGCTTCATCACTCGCGGTGGCGTCTTGCAGAGTTTTCGTGATAACCGGCTTCATACTGGTGTTGATGCGGCCACTTTCGGCAGCCGCCGGTGTTCGGCCATTTTGCGCCAGGCAGGAGGAAGTGCATGGAAACCCTGAAAAAGATCGTGAGCAACCAGTATTTTCCCGCCGGCGCCGTCCTCACGGCGGTGATCCTTTTTTGGGCCGTGGGAATGCTGGGAGGGCTGTCCCTCCTGCACAACAACCAGCCGCCACTGACCACTCTGACCTGGATGTTGTTCGTTTACATGGCCGCCGTCCTCACCCCGATCGCGGGCCTGATGGCCGCCGTCGACCTTTACCGTCGCTGGCGCCGCAACCGCGCCGCAGCCGAAAGCGCTGCGGCCGAAAACGCCGCGGCCGAAACAAGTCCGGCAGCTTCAACCGCCAGCACGGAGGCCATCCTGGTCGGCAGCCAGCGGGCGGAAGCGCAGGTCCCTGCCGAGGCGGCCGGGCCGCACGCCCAGCAGCAGCCCGTCGCAGAGCAGCCCGCGCGGCAGCCGCCGGTTCAGAATAAGCCCGCGCAGCAGTCGCCGGTTCAGAATAAGCCGGCCCCGAAGAAGCCCATCCAGAAGAAGCAAGGCAAAAAGGCCGCCTGACCCGCCGCCAACCCGGCCTGCGGACCTGCGGCTACCCGGCCACCTCAACCCGGTTCCGGCCGGCCGCCTTCGCCGCATAGAGGGCGGCGTCTGCCTCACCCAGCAGCGTGTCGGCGTCGGCGGGGTGCTGTGCCGAGAAAGTGGAGATTCCCGCGCTGAGCCGCAGCTGGCCGGACGGGTCGCCCACATGGGGGATTCCCAGCTCCCGCACGGCAGCCAGCGTCCGTTCCATCAAAGCCTTCGCCCCGGGCAGGCCTTGTTTGGGCAGCACCAGCAGGAACTCCTCGCCCCCGTACCGGTAAACGCCGTCGCTCTTCCGTGCGTGGCGTGCCAGCGCGGCTGCCACGGCCCGCAATGCAAGGTCCCCCGCCTGGTGGCCATAAATGTCGTTGTAGGCCTTGAAGTTGTCCACGTCGCACATGGCCAGGCTGTATTCCTCGCCGTAGCGGGCGCTGCGGGCGTGCAGCTGCTCCAGGTCCTCGGCGAGTTTCAGCCGGTTGTGCAGCCCGGTCAGGGGATCAGTCCGCGCCTGCTGCGAGAGCACCTTCCGGTAGTGGGCCAGGTCCGCGTGCAGGGTGGTGATCCGCAGGGCCACCAGGAGCCGGGCCCGCAGCACGAACGGGTCAAGCGGCTTGGTCACGTAGTCGTCCGCGCCGGCCTCGAGGCCCGCCAGCACATCGTCCCGGGACCCCTGCGAGGTCAGCAGCACAATGTAAGTGTAAAGGTCCGTCTCCCGCGCCCGGATGGCCCGGCACAGCGCCAACCCGTCCATGCCGGGCATCATCCAGTCGGTGACCACCACGTCCGGCTGGTGTTCCAGGAACAGGGCCCAAGCCTCGTCACCGTCCGCGGCCGCCAGGCAGTCGTGTCCCGAGCGTTCGACGGCGGCTCTGGCCACCAGCAGCGAGCCCGGGTCGTCATCGGCCACCAGCACTTTCACTTCGGCACCTCCAGCGTGATCTCCAGTTCGGTGTCCACCTGCAGCAGTTCCGCTTCCAGCCGGGCGAGAAGATCCGTGGCGCCGCCGCTTGTTCCGCTGCGGCCCACGCCTTCCAGCTCCGCACAGGTGGCGGCGACGGCGCTGGCGCCGATGTTGGCTGCGGATCCTTTCAGGGCGTGGGCGGCCTGCACCAGTGCCGGCCCGCCGCCGCCGTCGTCAACCGCTCTGCGGATCGCCGCGATGCGTCCCGGCGCGTCCTTGCGGAATGCTTCCGCCGCCGCCCGCAGCAGCCCGTCGCCGGGCCCAAGCTCCCGCAGCATGGCGAGCCGGTCCTGGTCGAGCGCCGGGCGGCTGCTCCCCGCGGTTGCCGGGCGCCCGCCCGTCACGGCCAGCGGCTGGGGGACCTGCTCCGGAACCCAGCGCGTCAGTGCCGCCTGCAGCGCTGCGGCATCCACCGGTTTGGCCAGGTAATCGTCCATGCCTGCTGCCAGGCAGCGTTCCCTGTCCCCGTCAAGTGCGCCTGCGGTCATGGCGATGATCGGCAGCCGGTAACCCAGCTCCCGGCCCCGGATCACCCGGGTGGCCTCAAAGCCGTCCATCACGGGCATGTGGCAGTCCATCAGGACGGCGGCATAACGGGTGGCATCGGTGGCGGCAACGGCTTCGGCGCCGTTGGCCACCACGTCCACCGCATACCCGAACTTGCTGACCGTTGCCTTGGCCACCAGCTGGTTCACTTCGTTGTCCTCCACCACCAGGATGCGTCCACGGGCGGGTCCGTTCATCGGGTCGGCGACCCGGGCAAGGTGGCTGGCCCCGCCTGCCGGGAGCGCAGGGTCCCGGGTGGACATCAGGCGGACCAGGCGGTTGTAGAACTCGGAACTGCGGACCGGCTTCATCAGCCACTCGCGCACCCCTGCACCCGCTATCTCCGCCGGGTCCACCTGCATCGTGGAGGTCAGCATGATGAGCTCGATCCCCGCCAGCCCGCCGTCGGCCTTCATCTGCCGGGCCAGCTCCAGACCGTCGGTGTCCGGCATGCAGAAGTCCAGCACGGCCAGGTGGAACGGTTTTCCGGCCGCGTTCGCCTCCCGCGCCCTGGCCAGCGCCGAACCGGCATCCGGCACGGCTTCGGGCTGCATCCGCCAGCCCCGCAGCTGGGATTCGAGCACCAGCCGGTTGGTGGCGTTATCGTCCACCACCAGCACCCGCAGGCCGTTGAGGAAACCCGCGGCGGGCACGGGGTCCGTGGACGGCGGAGCCACCGGCAGCGGCAGCCGGAACCAGAACGTGCTGCCCTCTCCCGGCACGCTCTGCAGGCCCACCTCGCCGTCCATCGCTTCCGTCAGCCGGCGCGAGATAGCCAGGCCCAGGCCGGTCCCGCCGTAGCGGCGCGTGGTGGAGGCATCCGCCTGGGAGAAGGACTGAAAAAGCTTCGGGTGGTGGGCGGGGTCGATGCCGATGCCGGTATCCCGCACCTCGAAGTACACAGCGGCGGTGCTGCCGGGACCCGCGCCGGGGTTCTCCGTCGTCACCCGGATGGCAACTTCGCCGGATGCGGTGAACTTCACCGCGTTGGAGGCAAGGTTCAGCAGGATCTGCCGGATCCGGCCGGAGTCGCCCTGCAGCCGCGCCGGGACCTCCGGCTCGCAGTAGGCGATCAGCTCCAGGTTCTTTGCCAGCGCCGGTTCGGCAAGCAGCCCCGCCACTTCCTCCACCAGGACGCGCGGATCGAAGGGGCGGATATCCAGGTCCACCTTGCCGGCCTCCAGCTTGGAGAAGTCCAGGATGTCGTTGATGAGTGCCAGCAGCGCCTCGCCCGCGCCCTTGACGCCCTGGGCGTACTGCTTCTGCGTCTCATTCAGAGGGGTTTCCAGCAGCAGGGCCGTCAGGCCCACCACGCCGTTCATGGGAGTGCGGATCTCGTGGCTCATGGTGGCCAGGAACTCGGACTTGAGCCGGCTTGCCTCCAGGGCCGCTTCCCGGGCGGCCTCCAACTCCCGGGTGCGGACCGCCACTTCCTCCTCGAGGCCGCTGGTGAGCCGGATGTTCTCGAAGACGATCAGTACCTGCCGGATCAATACGCACACCAGTACCGCGGCCCCCACACCCAGCAGGAACGGTTCCAGCTCCTCAAGATGCGGCCCGGCGAACATGATCACCGCAACCAGCAGCGGCGCGTAGGGCAGCAGCTCCAGCGCCAGCGTGTAACCCTGCCGGTCCGGCCCGGCGCTCTCCACGGACGGTGCCAGGGGCGACAAGGCGATGAGGAGGAAGGCGATGATCCAACCGAGGGCGAGCGGCGAACCCGTGGCGCCCGTGACGCCGTCGAACGTCATCCTCACGTAGATGCTGTCCGTGACGGCGAGGACCAGCAGGCCGCCGCCGAAACACAGCCACGGAAGTCGCTCACCCGGCTGGCGCCGCATGGCAAGGACCAGCACCAGGGACGTGATGATCGCGTCCACCACCGGGTAGGCCATCCCGGTGAGGCGGGCCAGCGGGTCACCCACTGAACTGAACGCGGGCCCCAGCGCCGTGTACCAGCTGACCACCAGCACCGAGCCGGCGATGACCGCTGCGTCCATCACCGCCCGGTACAGCGCCACCGGGCTTCCGGCGCGCCTCTTGAAGGAAAAGAGCGCGGCGACGGCGGGCACCGAGTACGCGATGAACCCGGCGTCCGCAAGCGACGGGAAGGGATAGACGTGGCTGTAGGCGAGGCCATAGTAGGTATAAAGGGCCATGCCCGCGGCCCACACGAAGGCAGCCACGGACATGAACATCCAGGCCCTGGCGTTGACTCCGCCACGCGCGGCAGCACGGGCACAACTTGTCCCGGCCAGCAGGGAAGCCGCGAGGATGAGGACATCCCCCGTCACCAGTGCTGGGGGAGTGCCGCTGTTGGCTGCGAAATACAGGACAAGCGCGGCCAGCGCCACGGCAGTCAGCAAAGCCGGCAACCCCAGCCGGACCCCCCTGTTACCGATGGCAGGCCGGTGCTCGAAAAGACCGGTGCGAGACACGAAGGTCCCCTTCCCTCCAGCTGCGCCCAGAACCCCCAAACCTGAGACCGGAGCCCGCCCGAGACCTGGGCGGAGACGCACCCCCCATGATATCCCTCACACCCCTCGGCGGGGGTGGCCGGCAGGCGCCCGTATGCCCCGCTACCGCGCCTTGAGGGCGTTCAGGGCTTCCTCGGCATGGTGCAGGGCGTGTTCCAGCCTTTCGCCCGGCTCGGGAAGGGAGAAAAGGTATCCCTGCAGGGAATCGCAATCCAGTGCCGTGAGGTAGTCCGCCTGGGCGGCCGTTTCGATGCCTTCTGCGATGACTGCAAGGCCCAGGCTCTGGGCCATGTTGATCATGGAGCTGAGGATGGGCAGCCGCTCGGTGCCGGTACGCACCATGGAAACGAAGGTTTTGTCGATTTTTACGGTATCCACGGGCAGGTCCTGCAGCCTGCCCAGCGAGGAATAGCCGGTGCCGAAGTCATCCAGGGCTACCCGGGCTCCGGCGTCCCGCAACGTGCTGAGCTGCTTGATCAGGCTGCAGTCGGCATCAAAAAATACGCTCTCGGTGACTTCCAGGACCAGCTGGAAGGGCGCCACCCCGGCCGCTTCCGCCAGGCGCAGGACAGTGTCTGCAAAGTCCCGCTCCTGCAGCTGCACACCGGAGACGTTCACGGCGAGGGACCGCGACGGATCCTCGCTCAGCCAGCCTGCCAGCTGGACCATGCCGGCTGCCATGACTTCCGACCCGATTTCGCTGATCAGGCCGGTCCGCTCAGCGAGCGGGATGAAGACCGACGGCGGCACCCGCTCGCCGCCGCGGTCCCACCGTGCCAGCGCCTCGAACATGACCACCTGGCCCATGCGGTGCGAAACGATGGGCTGATAGTCCACGGTGATCTCGCCATTCGCCACAGCCTGCTGCAGCCCGCTTTCCATATCGGTCCTTTTCACCAAAGCTGTCATCATGTCGGGGTGGAACCGGAGGAAGCGGTTCTTGCCCGCCGCCTTTGCCGCATACATGGCGATGTCCGCCTGGCGCAGGAGTTCGGACGGGCCCACGCTGTCCTGGCCGAGCGACGCGAGCCCCAGGCTCAGGCTGGGCCGCAGCACGGTGCCGCTGATGGTCACGGGAACGTGGAGGCAGCGGACAATGCAGGCGGCGATCTCGTCGGCGTCGGGGCAGGCCGTCAGCAGGACCACAAATTCGTCACCGCCGAGCCTGGCCACAACATCTGCCGTGGGGACGCAGCCCCGAAGCCGGCGGGCAACCTCGATCAGCATGTCGTCGCCGGCCTGGTGGCCAAGGATGTCATTGACCTCCTTGAAGTCGTCCAGGTCCAGCAGCAGCACGTCCACCGCCTTCAGCCGCGGCTCCTGCAGGGCCTCGGCCAGCCCGTCATTAAACACGGCCCTGTTGGCCAGCCCGGTCAGCGGATCCTGGAACGCCATGGCCCGGAGTTTCTCTGCCTGGGCAGCCAGGTCAAGCATTGCCTGATGGGCCTGCTCCTGGGCTTTACGGCGCGGAGTCACGTCCCGGAAGCTCCAGACCCGGCCCACGATGTTGTCTCCCACCCGCTGCGGCCGCGAGTAGCGCTCGAAGGTGCGTCCGTCCTTGAATTCCAGGACGTCGTGGCTCTCTGCCGCAGGATCGTCCTCCACTTCGGTGAGCCGGGCTATGAACGCCACGGGGTCCGCCACCTGGGCGAGGATGAGCCTCATCACGGGTTCTTCGCTGTCGCCGTCCAATAACTCCGGCGGGATGTTCCACATGGTGAGGAACTGGTCGTTGAAACCTGCAACGTGTCCGTCTGTGCTCATCACCAGGATGCCGTCCGCCGTGGATTCCAGCGTGGCCGTCAGCAGGGACATGGCCTCCCGCAGGTCGGCGTCCGCGGCCTGGCGGTGTGAAGTACCCCGGACGGACAGGAGCATCCGCGCGCCGGCCGGAACGCCGTCGTGGTGGCGTGTCTGTCCTCGCGGCGATCGCGGCGGGACTGAACCATGCACTGCGTCCTGCGCCCCATCGGGCGGCAGGAGCGAGCCTGCCACTTCCGCGGAGAATTCGGTGCCGTCGCTGTTTAAACCGTTAATCTCCCGGGGCGGCGGATATTCGCCGGGGCTGGCCACGAGTTGGCGGATGAGCTGGTCCACTTCGTCCTCGAAGCCGGGAGCCAGGAGCGTCCGGTAGTTGCGGCCTGCCAGTTCTTCCCGCGGTAACCCGAAGAGCCTCGCTGCCGCGGCGTTGGCAACCGTGATGGTGCCGTCCGCTGCCACGGCCAGGAGGGCGTCGGGGTTGGCGTCCAGGACCGCCCCGAATGTTCGGACCGCCACCTTATTGCCGTGGCTGGAATCAGCCATTACACCACCCCCCTCGCACATCATAAACGCGAACGCGGAAATTTAGCGGTGCGGGAAGGAGTCGGTTTCCAGGGAATTGCCCGGGACAGTGCCCCGCCGTTGCCAGTGGTACGCAGAAACGCCGTCCTCCCGGTGGGAGGACGGCGTTGGAGGTTGATGAAATATGAGGTGCTGTTACACCCTGCGGTGGCTGCGGTTGGTGATTGCGCCGTAGACCAGCAGTACGACGATGGAGCCGAGAATGGCCAGCAGCCACGTACGGATATCGAAGAATTCCGCCAGTCCGCCGCCAAAGATCAGCGAACCGATCCAGCCGCCCAGAATGGCGCCGACAACGCCAAGGACCATGGTTACCACCCAGCCTCCGCCCTGGCGACCCGGCAGGATTGCCTTCGCGATGGCTCCGGCGATCAGGCCCAAAATGAGAAATCCGAGAATGCCCATGTTGTCACTCCTTAATCAGTAAGTTGTGCCGGGCCCCCATTTCCGGTGTCCTAATTCAATCAGCGTGCTTACTTCTCTGCAAGGCTTTGTTTATTACAGGATGACTGTCACTTCGTCTCAAGGAATGCCGCTCATTTATCGTGCGAACCCGCATAAATGTGCGCCTTCGATAGGATTGGGTGTCCCCGCAGCAGACCAAGGAGCCCGGCATGTCCAGCCAGCAAACCGTCCGGCCACGTGCCATCTTCCTCGACATCGACGGCACGTACGCGGACCACGGGCTGGCACCTGCAGCGCACGTTGAGGCTGTCCGAACAGCACGCGCGCTCGGCCACCTGGTTTTTGTCTGCACCGGGCGGCCGCTGTCCATGGTTCCCGGCCACATCCTCGAAACGGGATTCGACGGCGTCATCACCGGGGCCGGTGCCCGCGTGGAGCTCAACGGCGAGATCCTGAAGGACACCCGCTTTGCGCCGGACCTCGCCGCCCGCCTGGTGGAAACGCTGGACGCCAATAACGCCGCCTACATATTGGAAGCACCGGAGGCGCTGCATGGCCGCACGGGGGTCGACCAGCGGCTGAGGCAAGTGCTTGGTCCTGTCTTCGCCGGCCGGCCGCGGCATGACGGAGTCCTCAGTACCGACGTCGATCCCCTCGAGGACATCCTGGGGCCCATGCAGTACAGCGACGACCTGCGTTCCGCCTCGTTCGCCAAAATTTCCTGCTTTGACTCGCCGGTGCCGCTGGCAGAACTCCTGGGCACCTTCGGCCCGGAGGTGGGCCTGATCCCGAGTTCCCTGTCGGCGCTGGGTGACCGCGCGGGCGAGATCTATATGGCCGGGACCCACAAGGCGGTGGGCATCCAGGTTGTGGAAGCCCGCCTCGGGCTGGACCGGGCGGACATCGTGGCCATCGGCGACAGCGCCAATGACATCGAAATGCTGGAGTACGCGGGAATCGGGATTGCCGTTGAAGGCGGACATCCCGACGTCCTGGCCGTCGCTGACAGGTTCACCCCCGGCCCCGCCGGCAATGGTGTGGCACTGGCCTTTGCCGAACTGGGACTCCTGGACTGATGCGCCAGGGTCAGCGGGAGGCGGCCGGTTGCACCATAGGTGCGCCAGCCGATGTGCCCAGCCCGCGCACCAGCCAGCCTTCCGCCTGCCAGGCAGCGGCGTCCAGCGCGTTGCGCGCATCCAGCACCACCCGCCGTCGGACCAGTGAAGCGGCCACTGCGGGGGAGAAGCGGCGATAGTCTTCCCACTCGGTGAGGAGCAGCACCAGTTCGGCGCCCTCGAGGGCGCGCTCGGTGGAGGCTTCGAAGCGCATCCGCGGGTAGCGCCGCCAGGCGTGGTTTACGGCCTTGGGATCGGTCACCGTCACATGCGCGCCGGCCGCCGCGAGCCGGTCTGCCACGTCCAGGGCGGGGGAGTCACGGATGTCGTCGGTGTCCGGCTTGAAGGACGCGCCGAGCACGGTGATGGAGCGGCCGGCGAGGCTGCCGCCGCAGAGCTCTGCGGCCAGTCCGACCGTCCGGGTGCGCTGTCCCAGGTTCACCGAATCCACCAGCCGCATCCAGTCCTCCACCGCTGCAACGCCATGGTCTGCGGCCTGGCTCCGGAAACTGCGGATGTCCTTGGGCAGGCAGCCGCCGCCGAAACCTAGCCCGGCGTGCAGGTACCGGCTCCCGATCCGCGGGTCCAGGCCCATCGCCTCGCTGAGTTCCGCAACGTCCGCGCCGGAGGCCTCGCATAATTCGGCCACGGCGTTAATGAAGCTGACCTTGGTGGCCAGGTACGCATTCGCCGCCGACTTGATGAGCTCCGCCGTGGCAAAGTTGCAGACAAGGCGCGGGATCCCTGCCCGGAGCAGGGGCTCGTACACGGCGTCCAGCGCGGCCGTGACCCCAAGCGGCGCTCCCGACGACGGGCCGAAGGCAGCGGCGCGCCCGCCCTCCACGCCATAGACCAGGCGGTCCGGCACCAGGGAATCCTTCACAGCTGTACCCTGCCGGAGGAATTCCGGGTTCCATCCCAGCCGCACGTCCGGGCGCGGAGACAGCACAGCGTTGAGCATCGCCACCGTGCCGACGGGCACAGTCGATTTGCCGACAACGACGGCGCCCGTGGCCAGGTGCGGGAGCAGCGATTCCGTGGCGGAGACCAGGAAGGTGAGGTCGGCGGCGTCGGACATTTTGTCCTGCGGGGTGCCTACGCAGAGGAAGTGGACCTGTGCGCCCTTGGCCTCCGCCATGTCGGTGGAGAACCGCAGCCTTCCGCTGGCCCGCCCGTCCTGGAGGAGTTCGTCCAGGCCCGGTTCGTGGAACGGGGCTACACCGCCGCCCAACTGGCCGACCTTGGCCGGATCGACGTCGATGCCCACCACGCTGTGGCCCATGGATGCCAGGGTGGCGGCGTGGACGGCGCCCAGGTAGCCACAGCCGATGACGGAAATTTTCATTGGATTGCCCCTGCCCGTGAACCCGATTCCTGTGTTGCCGGCCTGTCCGCCACCACGTCCGTATAGTGCCCCACCAACTCGGTGCACAGCGCCGGCCAGGTCCTGTTTTGAACCGACGCATGGGCAGCGGCCGCGAAGGCCCGGCGCTTGGCGTCATCGCCCATGAGGTCCAGCACCTGGGCGCGCATGCCTGCCAGGTCGCCGGGTTCGTAGAGCCAGCCCGTCCGCGAGTTTTCCACCAGGTCCAGGGGACCACCGCGGCCGGTGGCCACCACGGGCACACCCGATGCCATGGCCTCCTGGATGGTCTGGCAGAACGTTTCGAACTCGCCCGGGTGGACGAACAGGTCGAAGGACGCAACGGCGCGTGCCAGCTCGTCACCGCCTAGGAAACCGGTGAAAACGGCATCCGGCAGCGCATCTTCCAACGCTGCACGCTGGGGCCCGTCTCCCACGATCACCAGCCTTGTGTTCGGCACCCCGGCCAGGGCCGCCAGGTCCTCAACCTGCTTTTCCACGGCAAGCCTGCCCACATAGCCGATGATCCGCTGACCGCCGGGCGCCACCGCAGCGCGCCACCCGTCGTCGCGCTTTTCAGGTGAGAACCGGGCGGTGTCCACGCCGCGGCGCCACATCTGCACCCGGGGAATGCCGCGGCCGCGCAACTGGTTCAGCGCGAACGTTGAGGGCACCAGGGTGCGGGAGGCAAGCAGATGGATGTTTTCCACCCGGTTCCAGGCCCAATTCTCCAGGAACGGGACCCCGTACCGGGCGGCATAGCTGGGTACCTCTGTCTGGTAGATGGCCACCGTGGGGATACTCAGCTGGTGGGCCGCCTGGGCCGCCCGCCAGCCGAGGACGAACGGCGATGCCAGATGGACCACGTCCGGTGCGTAGTCGGCAAGGATTCGCTTGACCCGGTACACACCGCCCATCGCAACGCGAACGTTCGTGTATCCCGCCAGCGGGACGGCCGGAAGCCGGTGGATGTGTGCGCCCTTGACCTGGTCCGGTGCCTCACCGTCCTGCGTGGACGGTGCAATGACCAGGACGTCGTCGCCCCGTTCCTGCAGGTGGTCAAGCACCCGCAGGATGGAATGTGTCACCCCGTTCATCAGTGGCAGGAATGATTCAGCAACAATTGCGATCCTCACCCCTCCACGCTGGGCGCCCGGCCTGACACGGCGGGGGAGAAGGCGTTACCCCGAGGGAAAGGTTGGGTGAACAGGAAGGTCGCCGGGTGGCGCGCCGTGCGGGCCAAGGGGCCCGGGCGAAACTGCCGCCGATGCCGTCCCAGCACAGATCGATTACGAATGCCTGCGCAGGCCCCTGATTCTATTGACGGCGCTGGTGCGCGGTCTTATGATTCAAGTCACGCAGGAGTTCTGAAACGATTCATTCCAAGCTCGTAAACCTCGAAGGCGCGGTTACTATATGCAGCAAACTCCGGATGCACATGCGGTTCCCGGTTCTCAGGAACGGCCGCAGGAGGCAGTGCTTTCGCTGACCCACGCCGCCAAGACATTCGGCCCGGTGGTCGCGCTGGCGGACGGCACCATTGAAATCCGGGCCGGGGAAATCCACGCCCTTGTGGGCGAAAACGGTGCCGGCAAATCCACCCTGGTGAAGATCCTCGCCGGCCTCCACCACCCGGACTCCGGGGACTTCCGGCTCGGCGGGGAGCCGGTCCATTTCCGGAATGTGGCCGAGAGCAAGGCAGCCGGAATTTCGGTCATCTACCAGGAGCCCACGCTGTTCCCGGACCTGACGGTCGCGGAAAACATCTTCATCGGCCGGCAGCCGAAAGGGCGGTCGCGCCTCATCAGCCGCAGCGAGATGAGGCGCCAGGCGGCGGAACTGTTCAGGCGGCTGGGGGTCCCCATCGATCCGTCCCGGGTGGCAGAGGGACTCTCCATTGCCGACCAGCAGATCATTGAAATCGCAAAAGCCATTTCCCTCGATGCGAAAGTCCTGGTGATGGACGAGCCCACCGCCGCGCTCAGTGGAGTGGAAGTGGACAGGCTCTTCGCCGTGGCCCGCGCCCTGCGGGACAAGGGAACCGGCATCCTGTTCATCTCGCACCGCTTCGATGAGGTGTTTGACCTCTGCGACCGGATCACCGTTATGCGGGACGGGCGGTACATCGCCACCCACCGCACCGCCGACGTCACGGTTGAACGGATTGTCCGCGAGATGGTGGGCCGGGACATCGCCACGCTGTTTCCCAAGGCGGAGGCGGAGATCGGCCACACGGTGCTTAAGGTCGAGGGACTTAGCAGTGCCGGGGTTTTCCGTGACATCAGCTTCGAGGTCCGCGCCGGCGAAATTGTTGCCCTTGCCGGACTGGTGGGGGCAGGCCGCACCGAAGTTGCCCGCGCCGTGTTCGGGATCGATTCCTACGATTCGGGGCGGATCGAAGTGGAGGGCAAACCGTTGAAGGGCCGCGATCCGCAGGCCGCCATCGCGGCCGGCCTCGGGTTTGTCCCGGAGGACCGCCGCAAGCAGGGGCTGGTGATGAACCTGTCGGTGGCCCGCAACGTCACCCTGACGCTGCGGGAAAAATTCCTGACGGCGGGACTCATCAATGGTGCCAAAGAGCGCCGCGCCGCCCAGGAATGGAGCAAGCGCCTGCAGGTCAAAGCCGGTTCCCAGGAGCACGCCGTCTCCACCCTCTCCGGCGGGAACCAGCAAAAAGTGGTGCTCGCCAAATGGCTGGCCACGGACCCCCGGCTGCTGATCATCGACGAACCTACGCGTGGCATCGACGTCGGCACCAAGAGCGAAGTCCACCGGCTCATCTCAGACCTCGCGGTGCGGGGAATCGCCATCCTGATGATCTCGTCCGAACTGCCTGAGGTCCTGGGCATGGCGGACCGGGTCCTCGTCATGCGCGAGGGCCGCATCACAGCCCAACTGGACCGTGCTGCCGCCGATCCCGAATCCGTTATGCACGCCGCAACATCATCCACGGGAGTGACGGAATGAGCTCCACCATCGACCACCGGGAACCAGGCACGACGGCGGTGCGCGCCGGCGGAGGTGCGCTTGGCTCCGTGCTGCGGCTGCGTGAGCTTCCCGTCCTGGTTGCGCTGGCCCTGCTGGTGCTGATCACGTACCTGAACAACCCGCTGTTCCTGTCGCCGCAGGGGGTCAAGGACCTCCTGTTGAACGCGACCATCATCATGATCCTCGCGGCCGGACAAACCCTGCTCATCATCACGCGGAACATCGACCTCTCGGTGGGCTCCATGCTGGGGCTGGTCGCGTTCGGCACGGGGTCCATCTTCGCGGCGATGCCGGACCTGCCCATCCTCGCCGTCCTCGTCGCCGGGATGGCCTTCGGTGCGTTGCTCGGATCGGTCAACGGGCTGCTGGTGACCCTGGCCAAGGTACCGGCGCTGGTCATCACCCTCGGCACGCTCTACGTGTTCCGGGGCCTCAACAACGCGTGGGCCGGAGGCAAACAGTACTTCGCCGGAGACCGGCCGGAAGCCTTCGGTGCCCTGTCCGTGGACACCGTGCTCGGATTCCCCATCATCACCCTGCTGGCTATCGCGGTGGTGGTTGCCGTGGCGGTCTACATGGCCGGGACGCGCCCCGGCCGGGACCTGTACGCCATCGGCTCGGACCCCGACGCTGCCACGGTCTTCGGCATCAAGGTATCCAAGCGGGTGTTCCTGGCATTCCTGGCCAACGGCGCGCTCGCAGGCCTCGCCGGGGTGCTCTACGCCAGCCGCTTCAACTCGGTGGGGGCAACCACCGGAACCGGCATGGAACTGGACGTCGTTGCGGCGGCGGTGGTGGGCGGCGTCGCCATCTTCGGCGGCAGCGGAACCGTTGCCGGCGCCGCACTGGGTGCACTGCTCCTGACCACCATCACCAGCTCCCTCACCGCCTTGCGGGTGGACAAGTTCTGGCAGCAGGCGATTGTGGGCATCCTCATCCTCACCGCCATCATCATCGACCGCCTGGCCAGCCTTCGGACAGCGAAGAAACTGCGGATAAGCGAGGCACGCAATGTCTGAAACCACCACCCCCAGGAGCAAGCCGGCGCCGGCCGAGGCGGTCGCGGACAGCACCAAGCCGCTTGCGGACGAGCCGAAAGGCAGGACAGGCGCAGCCCGGATCCTGGCCAGCCGCGACGCCATCACCATCTACGCCCTCCTGGCGTTCCTGATCTACGCAGCCATCGCCATCCCACGGTTCGCCTCCCCGGTCACCACCGGCTTCCTGCTCCTGGATGTCATACCGGTGCTGCTCATCGCTATGCCCATGACGCTGATCATCATTACGGGCGAGATCGACCTTTCGGTGGCCAGTACCGCCGGGCTGACCAGCGCCCTGATGGGTGTCCTGTGGGCGGGCGGAATGGACATCTGGCTGGTGCTCGCCATCTGCCTGCTCGCAGGAACGGCAGCAGGCATGTTCAATGGCTTCCTGATCGCCGTCCTGGGCCTGCCGTCACTGGCAGTCACCATCGGAACCCTGGCGCTGTTCCGTGGACTCGCCCTGGTGGTGATTGGCGACAATGCCGTGGCCAACTTCCCGAAGGAACTGACCGCCTTCTTCACCTCCAAGCTGGGCGGGACGGGCATCCCGACGGTGATGATCGGCGTCGTGCTTGTCATGCTGTTTTTCGGGATCCTGCTGCACTTCACGCCCTTCGGACGTGGTCTTTACGCGATGGGTTACAGCAAGGAAGCCGCCACGTTCGTGGGCATCAAGGTGGCACGCAGCAAGTTCTGGCTGTACGTGGCCTCGGGCGTGGTTGCATCCCTGGCCGGGATCTACTGGACGCTGCGGTACACGAGCGCCCGCAGCGACAACGCCTCCGGCCTGGAACTCGCCGTGATCGCCGCCGTCCTCCTGGGCGGCGTGTCCATCTTCGGGGGCAAGGGGACCATTCCCGGCGTCATCGCCGGCGTCCTGCTGATCGGCACCCTCAACTACGCCCTGCGCCTGGGACGCGTGTCCGACGTCGTCCTGATCACCGTGACCGGACTGCTGCTCATCGCTTCCGTGGTGGCTCCCAGCATTGGGTCGGGCATCAAGGAGTGGCGGCACACCCGGCGGGTCCGCCGCAGCTTTTCCCGGGATACCGCCGGAGGCGGCACAGCCCCTCACCGCGTCCAGAAATCCGACCGCACCAAGGAGAAGGAAAACAATGATGTTTAACCGCAAAAACACCGGACTCGGCGGGCGCATGGTCCCGCTGGTCACCCTGACTGCTGCGGCAGCGCTGGCCCTGACAGGGTGCGCCGGCGGCGGGGGGACCCAGGGGGAGACCTCCGCCCCCGTCGAGGAGCAGAAGATCACGTTCATCCCCAAGCAGTTGAACAACCCGTATACGGACGTTGTCCTCGGCGGCGGCAAGAAGGGATCGGAGGAAGCAGGATTCGCGTCCTCGCAGGTGGTGGGCCCGCTTGAGGCCTCTGCCTCCAGCCAGGTGTCCTTCATCAACGCCGAAACCCAGGCGGGGACGAACGTCATCGTCATCGCCGCCAACGATCCCGACGCCGTGTGCACCGCCCTCGGCGAGGCACGGTCCGCGGGTGCCAAGATTGTGGCGTTCGACTCTGACGCGAACCCCGACTGCCGCGACGTCTTCATCAGCCAGGTTGTGGCCAAGGAGGTGGCACTCATCCAGACCAAGCTGATCGCGGAGCAGATCGGCGGATCCGGCGAAATCGCCATCCTGTCCGCCACCGCCAACGCCACCAACCAGAACGAGTGGATCAAGTTCATGGAGGAGGACCTCAACACCAACCCGGCCTACAAGGACATCAAGCTGGTGGCCAAGGTCTACGGCGATGACGACGACACCAAGTCCTTCCAGGAAGCCCAGGGCCTGCTGCAGGCCCACCCGAACCTGAAGGGCATCATCTCGCCCACCACCGTGGGCATTGCCGCCACGGCCCGCTACCTCTCCACGTCGGCCTACAAGGGCAAGGTGGCACTGACGGGCCTGGGGCTGCCCAATGAAATGCGGCCGTTCGTCAAGGACGGAACCGTATCGGAATTCGCGCTGTGGGATCCGGCCCAGCTCGGCTATGTGGCTGCGTTTGCCGGCAAGGCCCTGGTGGAAGGAAAAATCACCGGAGCCGCAGGGGACACCTTCACGGCAGGCGAACTGGGAGACCGCACGGTTGAAGAAGGCGGACTGGTCATCGTGGGCCCGCCCACCGTCTTCAACAAGGACAACATCGACCAGTACGACTTCTAGCGCCACACGGGGTCCATTCCGGGCGGGATTGCCCGGTGTGGACCCCTGTTGTTGCGTCGACTGTATTTCCGCTGAAAATTCCGAGACGGAAGGCCGTGCACGTTGGCAGCTACGAACCGCTCAGCAGAGTTATTGAAGCCCCACCGGCGCCGGCCCACCCGGATCGGGCTGGTCTCAGGGGGACTGGGCGCCTACTGGCCGCAGTTCCCCGGGCTCCTGCCGCAACTGCAGGAATCGGCCCGGTACGTCACCGGCCGGCTGCGGGAACTGGACGCCGAAGTGGTCGACGCCGGCTTCATTTCGGACGCGCCCGAAGCCTCCAGGGCAGGGGAGAAGCTGAGGGTGGCCGACTGCGACCTGATTGTCATCTTCCTGGCCACCTACCTCACCTCCTCCATGGTCCTTCCGATCGCCCAGCGCTCAGGCACCCCGGTGCTGGTCATCGATCTCCAGCCCACGGAGGCAATGGACCACGCGAATTTCGGCACCGGACAATGGCTTGCCTATTGCGGACAGTGCCCGGTGCCCGAGGTTGCCAACGTGTTCCGCCGCGCGGGGATCGAATTCCGCTCCGTCTCGGGGTACCTGAAACAGGAAGCAGCCTGGGACCGGATCAACCAGTGGGTGCACGCCGCCGGGGTCCGCGCGCGGCTTCGGAATGCCCGGCACGGCCTGATGGGGCACCTCTACCCGGGCATGCTGGACGTCTCCACAGACCTGACGAGGGTTTCAACCACCTTCGGTTCACACGTGGAAGTCCTCGAATTTGATGACCTGCGCGAACGCGTGAACGCGGTGACCGACGCGGAAGTCTCGGAGCGCCTTGACCTGGCCCGGAGCCTGTTTGTGCTCGATGAGTCCGTCAACGACGACGACTTTGCCTGGGGTGCCAGGGTTTCTGTGGGGCTGGACCGGCTGGTGGAGGACTTTGACCTGGACTCCGTGGCCTACTACCACCGCGGGCTGGCCGGGGAGCAGCACGAGCGGCTTGGGGCGGGCATGATCCTGGGTTCCTCCATCCTCACGGCCCGCGGAATCCCGATGGCGGGGGAGTACGAGCTGCGGACCTCGATCGCCATGCTGGCAGCGCAAGCCATCGGAGCCGGCGGTTCGTTCACCGAGATCCAGGCACTCAACTTCTTTGACGGGGTGGTGGAGATGGGGCACGACGGCCCGGCACACCTGGCCGTCTCCGCCAGGGAGCCCCTCCTGCGCGGGCTGGGCACCTACCACGGCAAGCGAGGTTGGGGAGTTTCGGTCGAATTCGACGTCCGGCAGGGCCCGGTCACCACCTTTGGCCTCGGCCAGGACCCGGACGGCACCTACGTCTTCGTCACGTCGGAAGGCCAAGTGGTCCCGGGACCGCTCCTGGAAATCGGAAACACCACCTCCCGGGTACATTTCGGCGGCGACCCGGGACTTTGGGTTGACCGCTGGAGCCAGACCGGCATAGGCCATCACTGGGCCCTCTGCCTGGGCCACCGGGCCGCCGATTTCGGCGCCGCCGCCTCGCTTCTGGGCGTTGAGCACAGGCATGTCTCCCTGAAATAGGAGAAAATTTACTAAGTAGGCTTTCCTTTTGATGCTAAGCATGCTTAGTGTAGAGGAGCAGCGAACACGAAGCCTCAAGCAGCCGGGGCAGAGGCCGTGTGCCGGGAACCCCCGGCGCCGGTCAACACCATTGCTGCCGACCCAGCGCAACGACACATCCAAGGAGACGTCATGCTCAACAGGGAAAACATTGAAGACCTGCTCAACAGGAACGGCAACGTCATCGGTTCAGACGGCGAGAAGATCGGCTCGATCGGTCAGCTCTACGCGGACGACGACACCGGTGAGCCCACTTGGGTGACCGTCAAGACGGGACTTTTCGGCACCTCCCAGTCCTTCGTCCCCGTCGAAGGCGCGCACAGCCAGGGCGATGACCTGGTGGTGCCTTACACCAAGGAACACGTCAAGGACGCGCCGCGGGTAGACGTGGACGGCCACCTCACACCCGAGGAAGAGGACCGCCTCTACACCTACTACGACCGCGGAGCCCGCACGTACTCCGAGACCCGGGACGTTGACTACCAGGGCGACGCCGACCTGAATGCCGGCACCCCCACCGCCGGCCTGGGCCGCGACAGGGACTACGACACGGACCGCGGCACCGTCGGACACGACACGTCCGGGCCCACCACTGACGATGCGATGACCCGTTCCGAGGAACGGCTGCACGTCGGCACCGAACGCGAGGCCACCGGCCGGGTCCGGCTGCGCAAGTACGTCACCACGGAGAACGTCACCAAGACCGTGCCCGTGCAGCGCGAAGAGGTCCGCCTGGAGCGCGAACCCATCACCGACGCCAACCGCGGCGCAGCGCTGTCCGGACCGGACATCAGCGAAGAGGAGCACGAGGTGACCCTTCACGAGGAGCGCCCCGTGGTGCAGAAGGAAACCGTTCCGGTGGAGCGGGTCCGCCTCGACAAGGACGTGGTCCAGGACGACGTCACGGTCAACGAGGAAGTCCGCAAGGAACGCATTGAGGCAGACGGCATCGACGATGACCGGCGGCGCGGCACCGATGATGACCGCCGGATCTGACGCAGTACTGAATGGTGTCCTGATGCGCTGACAACGGAAGCCGCAGATGGACGGTGGCGAATCGCCGCCCAGAGCAGACGACGCCGGGAGCTACTTGGAGGCTCCCGGCGTCGCTGTGCTTGCGGTCATTGAAAACGCTGGTGCAGCCGTGCCGAAGCGGCGACTGCACCAGCCAGTAGGACGAATATCTTCAGAACTTATTGTTCATCTTTCATTCGCGGCTCCTGTTTCCCGGCTTACGGATTCCGGGCCCCTCGCTGGCCCTGCTCTCCGCTGAGCGGCCAGCCACACTCCCGATGCACCCTTTGCAGGTGCCGGCGCTTACAGTAAGTCCAATTTTACGGCGGACCGTTCAAAAAAGCTCCGTGACAGTTGGCCCTAAGTGAGTTTCAAGGCAAGTGCGGAGCCTGTCGCTTCCGGGCAGGCCGGTCCGGGCGTGACACCATGGAACACGATGAAACTGCGCGCTGATCAGACCGGAGACCGTGGCCTTCCCATGCCCCTGTGGCTGCAGGGTGCCCTCGAAACGGCCCAGGCAGCGTTCATTTCCGCGCTGGTGGTGATGGTTCCGATCATTGCCGTCTGGGCCACCGCCGGCTTCCAGAACGCGCAGTTCGACGTTCTTGCGCGGCTGGCCGGCCAGTCCTGGCTGCTGGTTCACGGGGTACCGCTGGAGCTCACCGCCGCAGGATCCGGCGCAGCCAACCAGGCGGACAGTAAATTCCTGACGCTCATACCGCTGGGCCTGACTTTGATCCCGTTCCTCCTGGCCTGGCGCGCCGGACGACGCCTGGCGCGCGCCTCGTATACTGACCAGCTCTGGCAAGCCCTGCTGGGATCGTGGGTGGTGTATGCAGCCTTTGGCGCGGCCACCGGTTTCGTCTGCCGCACCACCGACGTCGCGATCAACCTGGGATACGCCCTGCTGGTTCCCCTGATTCCCTACGCCCTGGGAATGGTCGTCGGCGCCCGCCGCGAAGCCGGGTCGTGGAGCAGGCTCATCGGCGTCGACGCCGTGGACTGGATTTCGCGCACCAGCCAGCACTCACGCTGGGCGGGCTCCTACCTGGCGTCGGCGGCGAAGGCAGGTTTTGTGGCCATCGTGTCTGCCCTGGCACTTGCCTCGGCGCTGCTGGCGGTGGACCTGTTCATCCACTGGAACCTTGTGGTTGCCGTCTACGAAGCGCTCGACGCCGGCGCTGTCGGAGGTGCCGCCCTCACCGTTGCACAGCTCGGCTACCTGCCCAACCTGGTGGTCTTCGCCCTCGCCTGGATATCGGGCTCGGGCTTTGCCGCCGGCGTCGGTTCCCAGGTGGGTCCGCTGGGCACCGCCGTCGGGCCGCTGCCCTCCATTCCCGTGCTGGCGGCGATCCCCAGCGGGCCGCTGGACTACGCCTTCGTTGCCCTGGTGGTCCCCGTGCTGGCCGGTGTTTTGGCCGGCTGGTGGTTCCTGCGCGAAGGCGAGAACCACTTCGACGAATGGCTGTCCATCAAGATCCGGGCACGGTGGTTCACGGCGGCTGCATCCACCGTGGTGCTGGGGGTGCTGACTGGACTGGCCGCGGGACTGCTCACCGTAGCGCTCGCTTGGCTGGCCGGGGGCTCGGCCGGTATTGGACGCCTGACGGCCATTGGTCCTGACCCCTTCTGGACGGGAGTCTGGGTGGCGGCGGAGGTGGGTGCCGGCGTCGTTATCGGTTACGCGGCCGGCCCATGGCTGGAGCGCGAGCGGGCTGTCAACGTGGAGGACGCGGCGGACCTGGTCCGCTAAATTGCTGGGCTTTTCCCTGCTGTCCTACGGGAGCTGGGTGGGCAGTGAGCGTTCCAGCTGCACCCGGCATGCGGACTGGGCCTGGTCCGTGAGGGCCCGGCCCACACATTCCTGGTAGGTGCGCACTTCGTCGAAGAACACCGCTGTCACCACAATCAGCAGCACCAGGATCGCGGAGACCACCATGCCCGAGATGGTGCCGATGAGGACCAGCCTGGACTCCTTCAAGCGTGCCGAGCGGACCAGCAGGAGTGCTCCCAAGACCAGGCTGGCGACGGTGAGGATGGTTGTCAGCCAGAGGTAGTTGACGTCGAGCTGGTAGACGAAGAACGCGCCAAGCACCGAAACGACGAACATCCGGAACAGGGTGTGGGTCCGGGCGAGCGAGGCTTTCGCCGCATCGCTGAGCGGAGGTTTGGTCCGCTGCTGCTGGGCCGGTTCCGGGGTGCTGTTCATGTTTTCCAGCCTACGCGAGCGTGCCCATAAGCTAGACCAATGCGCATCGTAGTCCTCGTTTCCGGAACCGGGTCCAACCTCCAGGCAGTCATCGACGCGGTCAAGGCGGGGGAGCTCGACGTCGAGATCGCTGCCGTGGGCGCGGACCGCGAGGGGACGTACGGCGTCGAGCGTTCCTCGGAAGCCGGGCTGGAGACGTTCGTGGTCAACTTCAACTCGTTCCCCACCCGCGACGAATGGGATGCCGCGCTTACCGCGCGGGTGGCCTCCTACGCCCCGGACGTGGTGGTCTCCTCGGGGTTTATGCGGATCGTCAGCGCAGACTTCATCGACACCTTCCACGGCCGCTACCTCAACACCCATCCGGCGTTGCTCCCCGCCTTCCCGGGAGCCCACGGCGTGCGGGACGCCATGGCGTATGGGGTGAAGGTCACCGGCTGCACGGTGCACTGGGCCGACGCCGGTGTGGACACCGGGCCAATCATCGCCCAGGAAGCCGTCACCATCGAACACGGCGACACCGAGGAAACCCTTCACGAGCGCATCAAGGTGGCGGAACGCCGGCTGCTGGTATCCACCCTGGCAAGCCTCGCCGCCGCCCCGCCCAACTAGTCTCCCAACTAGGTAGCGCTAACTGCCGTTTTGACCCCTCAAAACGGCAGTTAGCGCTACCTAGTTGGGCAGACGGGGGCCTACCTGTGGATAACCGCCGGAGCGTTGGCTCTCGGCTGTAACGATGGGCTCATGAAGGTTCCAGCCCCTCTTCCCGAACCCTTGGCTTCGCTTCCATTCACTTTGCAGGAAGCGGCCGACGCCGGCATCAGCCAGCGGAGGCTCCGTCACCAAGGGCTGCAGCGTCCCAGCCGCGGAGTCCGGGTGCCGGAGGCCACCGATAGCCCCGACCTTGGGCCGCAAATCCGCCCGTACACCCTGGTGACGGAGTTCGCGGCCGCCTCCCACGCCTCCGCATTCCTGTTGTGGGAGTTTCCTGGATACATGCCGGGAACAGACGTCCCGCTGCTCCACGTCTCCCGCCCTGACTCCGTGGCGATCATGCGCCGGCCCGGCGTGAAGGGGCATCGCGGCCAGTTCTTTGCGGATGAAATCACCACGCTGCATGGGCTGCTGATCACCACACGGGCCAGGACATGGCTCGACTGCTCCCGGTTGATGAGCATCAATGAGCTGACAGTTGTGGCTGACCACCTCCTGCGTATCCCGCGACGGGACTTGGAGGGCCGCTCGGACCCCTTCGCAACCCTTGAGGTTCTGGAAGACATGCTGGACCGGCACAAAGGCACGCCGGGCATCAGGAAAGCCCGGCTCGCTCTGGAGCAGGCGAAAGTCGGCTCGGACTCTGCGCCCGAAACGCGTCTGCGGCTTGCCATAGGGGACAGCGGACTGCCCGAACCGGAACTGAACGTACCTACCGCCTTGAGGCCCGGCGTCGTACGCCAACCTGACATGAGCTACCCGCAACAGAAGGTGGCTGTGGAGTACGACGGTGAGGTGCACTCGGACCCCGGCCGAATCGTGCGGGACATAACCCGTGAGGAGGACTACTGCCGCGCAGGCTGGTTGCTGGTCCGCATCTCAAAGCTGCATATGGAAAACGATGCGCGGACGGCCGTGGGCAAGGTGCGGCAGGCCCTGCTTTCCCGGGGCTGGTTCCCAACTAGGTAGCGCGAAGTGTCGTAATGGGGCTCCAAAACGACAGTTTGCGCTACCTAGTCGGGAAGGGGCGGGGGCTACTCGAGGCGGCGCTGTTTGGTTTCGGGGGAGAAGAACGCCATCCACAGGACCGCCAGCAGGACCAGTCCGCCGGCCAGGGCGAACGACGTGGCCAGGCCCAGTTCCGGCCAGAAGTAGTTCGCGAAGATGAGCGGGCCGAATCCTGCACCCAGCCGCGAGAAGGTGGATGCCCAGCCGAAGCCGGTGCCCCGCAGTTCGGTGGGGTAGAGCTCGGACACGTAGGCGTAGAGCACCGGGATGGCCACCTGGACCACGAAGCCGAACACCAGCAGCCAGAACACCGCGGCCGTGGGAATGTCCACCACAAAGGCGACGATCACCAGGGTCAGCGCGGACAGGGGACCGGTGACGGCCAGGATCCACTTGCGGCCCACCCGTTCCACCAGGAGGGCGGCAACGATCACACCGAGCAGTCCGACGGCGGCCATGGACGCGGTGGTGACGAACGCCTTGTACTCAGCGAACCCGGCACCGATCAGGATGCGCGGCATCCAGGTCAGTGACAGGTAGTAGACCAGCAGGATGCTGAAGAACAGGGCCCAGGCCGCGGCCGTGATCTTCCAGTTGAACTGCCACACGGAACGCAACTGGGTCCAGGCGCTGCCGGCCGAGAGCCGCGGCACGTCCTGGGCGTCCGGCAGGCTGTACGCGCGGGCTTCCGCGCCGGTGGCGGCCACCAGGCCGTCAATCACCTTGGCCGCTTCCTCGCGCCGGCCCTTGCGGATCAGGAACAGTGGAGACTCCGGCACGCTGCGCCGGACCCAGAACACCAGCAGTGCGGGCAGCACCATCACCAGCATGGTCAGCCGCCAGTCGCCGTACAGGGCCATCAGGCCTGCGGAGACGAAACCTGCCAGCGCCGCGCCAATGGGCCACCAGCCGTCCATGGCAGTGAGAACCTTGCCGCGTTGCTTCCGAGGCGTGAATTCACCCACCAGCGCATAGTCCACCGGGATGCATCCGCCCAGGCCGAAACCGGCCATGAACCGGAACACGCAGAACCACATGAAATCGGGGGAGAAGGCCCCGAAGACGGTGAAGAGGGAAAATATCAGCAGCGTGGCGGTGAACGCTTTTTTACGTCCGATGGTGTCGGCGATGGTTCCCCACACGAAGGCGCCGAGGGCCATCCCGATGAGGTTGGAGGTGCCCACCCACGCCACCTCGCCCGGAGTCAACGCCCAGTGGGTGGAGAGCAGCGGGATGAGGATGCCGTTCAGCGTCACATCCCAGGCATCGAACATAAAGCCCAGGCCGCCGATCAGAAAGATCCGGCCCTGGACTTTCCATCGCCAGGGCAGTTCCTGGACCACCTGTTCGCCGCTCGGCACAGTGGTGTAAGTATTCATCGCAGCCTCCTGTGAAAAACTCTAGCCCCGCCCAACGGCGTTCACACTCCGGCTGACACGCGGGGCAACCTGCGCTTCGCGATAAACTGGGCCTATCCCCACCAACCGCGGCACTGTTCCGCGAGATAAGACGGAGACATTTGTGAGCTTCACGCAGCATGAGCGCGTATCCATTGACCGTGTTCCCATCCGCCGGGCGCTGATCTCGGTTTACGACAAGACCGGTCTGGAGGAGCTCGCCCAGGGCCTGCACTCAGCTGGGGTCAAGCTGGTGTCCACCGGCTCCACGGCCAAGAAGATCGCCGCCGCCGGCATCCCCGTCCAGGAGGTCGAGGAAGTCACCGGTTCGCCGGAGATGCTGGACGGGCGCGTCAAGACCCTACATCCGCGGGTCCACGGCGGCATCCTGGCCGACCGTCGCGTGGCGGCGCACATGGAAACGCTCACCAGCATGGAGATTGAACCCTTCGACCTGGTGGTGGTGAACCTCTACCCGTTCGTTGAGACTGTGAAGTCCGGCGCGGCGCAGGACGACGTGGTGGAACAGATCGACATCGGAGGCCCCGCCATGGTGCGGTCGGCCGCGAAGAACCACGCCGCCGTCGCCATTGTGGTGGACCCCTCCTTCTACGCCCAGGTAGTGGAAGCGGCCGCAGCAGGCGGCTTCGACCTGAAGACCCGCCGCCGCCTGGCGGCAAAAGCCTTCGCGCATACGGCGTCCTATGACAATGCCGTGGCCACCTGGACGGCCAGCCAGTTCCTTGATGAGGACGGCGACGGCGTCATCGACTGGCCTGCTTACGCCGGCGTTTCTTTGGAGCGCTCAGAGGTCCTGCGCTACGGCGAGAACCCGCACCAGCAGGCCGCACTGTACGTGGACAAGGCTGCGCCGGTGGGCATCGCCCAGGCTGACCAGCTGCACGGCAAGGCCATGAGCTACAACAACTTCGTGGACGCCGACGCCGCGCTGCGGGCGGCCTACGATTTCAGCGAACCTGCAGTGGCCATCATCAAGCACGCCAACCCCTGCGGCGTAGCGGTAGGGTCCGCGGACGCCGCCGACCCCATCGCCGACGCACACGCCAAGGCGCACGCGTGCGATCCTGTCTCTGCCTTCGGCGGCGTCATCGCAGCCAACCGTACCGTGACCGCCGGGATGGCGAACACTGTCAAGGACATCTTCACCGAAGTGGTTATCGCGCCCGGCTTCGAGCCGGAAGCCGTGGAGATCCTCTCGAAGAAGAAGAACATCCGCCTGCTCGCGCTCCCCGAGGGCTATGGCCGCTACCCGGCCGAAATGCGCCAGGTCTCCGGCGGCATGCTGGTCCAGGTCAGCGACAAGGTGGACGCCGACGGCGACAACCCCGCTAACTGGACCCTCGCCGCAGGTGAAGCCGCTGACGAAAAGACCCTCGCGGACCTGGCCTTCGCCTGGACCGCCTGCCGGGCAGCAAAGTCCAACGCCATCCTCCTCGCCGCTGACGGTGCCGCCGTCGGCATCGGCATGGGCCAGGTCAACCGCCTGGATTCCTGCCGCCTTGCCGTGGAGCGGGCCAACACGCTCGGCGTGAAGGTGGAGTCCGACGTCGAAGGGGCAGGCGGTGCCTCCAACACCGATGCGAGCGGCGCGCCGCAGCGGGCCCGCGGCGCCGTTGCTGCCTCCGACGCCTTCTTCCCGTTCGCTGACGGCCTGCAGATCCTCATCGACGCCGGGGTCCGCGCCGTGGTGCAGCCCGGCGGTTCCGTGCGGGACGAGGAAGTGATAGCGGCAGCGAACGCCGCCGGCGTGACGATGTACTTCACGGGCTCCCGCCACTTCTTCCACTAATCCCACAACGATCTGGCCCCATCGATTGCTCCCTAACGGTCGTTTTCGCTTCTGAGAAGGACCGTTACGGAGCAGTCGATGGGAACATACGACGACGGCGCCTGTCCCCGCGAAGGGGACAGGCGCCGTCGTCGTATGGAGGGTTAGCCCTGGCCGGGTGCGTGCCTAGGGTTCAACCTCGGTGATATCCGAGCCGGAGGGGGCTGCGTCCCCGCCACTCTGCTTCGGGTTCGGACCCTCCGGCGGCAGACGGATCTCCCGGGGCTTAGCTTCCGCCATCCGCTGCTCCGTCCAGTACTCGAGGATCTCCTCGTGCGTCTGGGGAACATCGATACGGCTGACGGAATCCTCGCCCGACGGCTTATTGGGAGAGTTCTGCAATGTGGTACGTCGACTTGATGACGTCGCCCCAGTAGGGGCCGTACATGACCTTGGAGCCGCTATAGCCGTAGCTGTTGACGGAGTTCTGCACCTGCTCGGTGCCGCTGCCGGTCAGCCACGGGCCGCCGGACGCGCCGCCGTTCATGTTGCAGGGAATGCCCTGCGTATTGAAGTTATTGGTGGTGTCTGCGGTGGCTGTGCCTGCGCAGCTCTGCAGCGTCAGGCCGTTGAACTGTTTATCTGCCGGGTAGCCGTAGGACGTGTAGAAGAGGCCCCGGGGCTGGTTGAACGCAACCGGGGAACCGCCTACTACGTCGGTGAGGAATCTGCCGGTTTCGTCCGGGTTCATCACCGCAAATGCCGTGTCGAAGGAGATGTTGCCGTTGGCGCTCCACTCGATGGGTGTGTAGAGGTTACGCGCCGTCCACGTGCCATAAGGAGTCGCGCCGTTGTCGTAGGCAGGGACAAACGCGAAGTTCTCGGCTTCCTGGCCGGGCCCGCCAACGGCGCAGTGGCCTGCGGTCGCGACCGTGCTCTTGTTGAATGACTGGACGGCATTGCCGGAGCAGACGTAATTGGAGGTTCCCATCGTGAAGAAGATCTTGCCTACGTGGCTCACTATCTGTGGTTCACCCTTGCCGCTGCCCTTAGTGGCGGCGGGTTTGCCCTTCTCCACCGCTGCGGCGTTGGAGCGGTTGCCACGTTCCAGAGCCTTGCCGGCCAGGACGTCACCGGGAATGGCACTTTTCATTTTGTCGGCGGTCCAATAGTCGGCTGCCCCGCGGCCTTCGACCGCGATGCTGGCGACCGACGGATCCTTTTTGTCTTCCGAGGCGGCCGGCGCGGCGGTGGCTCCGCCGGCTGCGCCAAGTACCAGAGCGGCCGCTGCTGAGAGGCTCAAAAGGCCGGTGGCCAAGGACCTGGTGCGTGTCATTGTTGTCCTGTCTTGAACGGGGTGTCGGCCCCGGGGTGGGCCGGAATATGCCGTAGCGAATTTATCGTCATTTGACAACTATGTAAATAGTAGTGACGTATCATGTAGGGCCTCCTGCGAGTGTCCCTCGGCTCTTGACCAGGAACGCGCGACGGCGGCGGCGCAGCCGGGTGCGTGCCGCCGTCGTCCGTTCTCCAGCGCTGTAATCCTGCTCACCGGCAGGGTAATCCAAGGGCGCCGGTAGGGTTCAACGCGGCGTCCTCGGGTAAGTTGTAGATGGTGAAATAGACCGGATTTCATAACCAAGCCGACCTTCAGGGAGACGCCCGCGCATGTCCAAGATTATCTACACCCACACCGACGAAGCGCCGATGCTGGCTACCTATTCGTTCCTGCCCATCATCGAGGCGTTCGCTTCGACAGCAGGTGTGGAGGTGGAGACCCGCGACATCTCGCTCGCCGGCCGCATCATCGCCGTGTTCGGTGACTACCTCACCCCGGAGCAGCAGATCGGTGACGCCCTTGCTGAACTGGGTGAACTGGCGAAGACGCCGGAAGCCAACATCATCAAGCTGCCCAACATCAGCGCCTCCATCCCGCAGCTGAAGGCCGCCATTGCAGAGCTGCAGGGCCAGGGCTACGCGCTGCCGGACTACCCGGACAACCCTTCCTCGGACGAGGAAACGGCCATCCGCTCCCGCTACGACAAGATCAAGGGCTCCGCCGTGAACCCGGTCCTGCGCGAGGGCAACTCGGACCGCCGCGCACCGCTGTCCGTCAAGAACTACGCACGCCAGAACCCGCACTCCATGGGTGCCTGGACCGCGGACTCCAAGACCAACGTGGCCACCATGGGCAAGGACGACTTCCGCTCCAACGAGAAGTCCGTGGTCATTGAGTCCGAGGGCACCATCGCCATCCAGCTGGTCCGCGAGGACGGCTCCGTGAAGGTCCTGAAGAAGGCGTTCCCCGTCCTGGCCGGCGAGGTCATCGACGGCACCGTTATGCGCGCCGCCGCCCTGGATGAGTTCCTGCAGGCACAGGTGGCCCGTGCCAAGGAAGAGGGCGTGCTGTTCTCCGCACACCTGAAGGCCACCATGATGAAGGTTTCGGACCCCATCATCTTCGGCCACGTGGTCAAGGCCTACTTCTCCGAGCTCTTCGAGACCTACGGCAAGCAGCTCACCGCCGCCGGTATCAGCCCCAACAACGGCCTGACCGCCATCCTCAGCAGCCTGGAGGACCTTCCCGAGGACGTCCGCGAAGGCGTGCAGAACCTCATCAAGAAGGGCCTCGAAGAAGGCCCCGCCCTGGCCATGGTGGACTCGGACAAGGGCATCACCACCCTGAACGTCCCCTCCGACGTCATCGTGGACGCCTCCATGCCCGCGATGATCCGCTCCTCCGGCCACATGTGGGGCCCGGACGGCAAGGAAGCAGACACCCTGGCGGTCCTGCCGGACAGCTCCTACGCCGGTATCTACCAGGTGGTCATCGATGACTGCCGCGCCAACGGCGCCTACGACCCCACCACCATGGGCACCGTCCCGAACGTCGGCCTGATGGCGCAGGCCGCCGAAGAGTACGGCAGCCACGACAAGACCTTCGAGATCCAGGAACCGGGCACGGTGCAGATCGTGGACGGCGAAGGCAACGTGCTGATCGAACACCAGGTCTCCGTCGGCGACATCTGGCGTGCCTGCCAGACCAAGGACCTTCCCATCCGCGACTGGGTCAAGCTGGCCGTCACCCGCGCCCGCGCTTCCCAGACCCCCGCCGTGTTCTGGCTGGATGAGGAGCGCGCCCACGACGCCAACCTCATCGCCAAGGTCAACGAGTACCTGAAGGAGCACGACACCGAGGGCCTGGACATCCAGATCATGTCCCCGGTGAAGGCCATCGCGTTCACCCTCGAGCGGATCCGCAAGGGCGAGGACACCATCTCCGTGTCCGGCAACGTCCTCCGCGACTACCTCACGGACCTGTTCCCCATCCTGGAACTGGGCACCAGCGCCAAGATGCTCTCGGTTGTCCCGCTGATGAACGGCGGCGGACTCTTCGAAACCGGCGCCGGCGGCTCCGCCCCGAAGCACGTCCAGCAGCTGCTCAAGGAAAACCACCTGCGCTGGGACAGCCTGGGCGAGTTCCTGGCACTGGCCGTCAGCTTCGAGCACCTGGCCACCACGGCAGGCAACGCCCGCGCCCAGGTCCTGGCCGACACCCTGGACCGCGCCACCGGCACCTTCCTGCTGGAAAACAAGTCCCCGAGCCGCCGTGCCGGCGAGCTGGACAACCGCGGCAGCCACTACTTCCTGGCCCGTTACTGGGCAGAGGAACTGGCCAAGCAGACGGACGACGCCGACCTGGCCGCCGCGTTCAGCTCCGTCGCCGACGAGCTTTCCTCCAAGGAGGAAACCATCGTGGGCGAGCTGGCTGAGGTCCAGGGCTCCCCGGTGGACATCGGAGGCTACTACCACCCGGACGACGCCAAGGCTTCGGCCGTGATGCGCCCTTCGGCCACGCTGAACAAGGTTATTGCGACCCTCAGCTAGGTGATCCGCTGCTTCGGCAGTTGAGCATTAGAAGAGGCGGTGCGCCGGTATAGCCGGCACACCGCCTCTTTTGTCGTATTTTCAGGAACGGGCAGCGGGTGCCTCTGCTGCCAGCGGGCCGCCGTCGTCCTGATGTTGAATGCCTTCCTGTTGTTCCCGGCCGCTCTGAAGCGTGACGCCAATGCCTGCCGCCACAACTAATACGATGCCCAGGACGGCACTGAGACCGGGAACCTGGCCCAGGACGGCGAAGCCGATCACCACTGCGATGGCCGGTTCCAGGCTCATCAGCGTCCCGAAGGCCGAGGCCTTCAGGCGGCGCAGCGCCAGCAACTCGAGGCTGAAGGGGATCACCGGCATCAGCAGGGCCAGGCCTGCTCCGGCAAGCAGCAGCTGCCAGTCGAGGTGTGCGAAGACCGCCGGTCCCGCCACCACCGTTGTGGCAGCCGCGGCCACAGGTATGGACACCGCCAGTGCCTGCAGCCCGTTCACCTCGTCACCGGCACGCTGCGTCAGCAGTATGTAGGCGGCCCAGCAGGCCGCCGCACCCAATGCCAGGAGAACCCCGACAGGATCGATGCCGCCATGCCACGGCTCGGTCAGGGCTGCCACTCCGGCTGCTGCCGCCAGGGCCCACCACCGTCCTGCGCGGCGCCCCCGGATGACGGCCACTGACAGGGGACCCAGGAATTCCAAGGCTGCTGCCGTGCCCAGGGGGATTCGCATCGCAGCGGCCATGAACATCAGTGTCATGGCCGCGGTGGCGAGGCCCAGCAGGATGCAGGTGGCCAGGCCGGTCCGGCTGATCCGCGACCGCCAGGGACGGGTGAAGGCGACCAAAATGACGGCGGCCCAGGCAAGGCGCAGCCAGGAGACGCCTTCGGGACCAAGTTTGTCCGTGAGACCCACTGACGCGGCAAGGCCAAGCTGGACGCAGCACATGGCAGCGCCTGCCATTGCTGTCCCGCTCCGTACACGGTTGCCGTGGTGTTGAGAAAATTCCATGCGTTCAGTAGACCGTCCCGCTACTGTCCTCGTCCACGTGATATTCGTTCACAAATTGTTCGTGAAATATGGACAATGGACGGATGGAAACCCGCCGTTTGGAAGTCCTGCTGGAACTCGCCCGCCAAGGCTCGATGCGGAACGTCGCGGATGTCCTCCAGACCACCACGTCCACCGTGTCCCAGCAGATCGCGGCCCTTGCCCGGGAGACCGGCACGCCCCTCCTGGAACCGGTTGGACGCGGAGTCCGCCTGACGCCGGCCGGCCGGCGCCTGGCTGATCATGCGGCGACCATCCTCGCCGCCGTGGACGCCGCCACGGCGGAGCTGGACCCTGGAGCCGAGCCCGCAGGCACCGTCCGGGTGGCCGGTTTCGCCACCGCAATCCGGTTGGTCCTCATGCCGGTTGTGCGGGAGCTTGCGGGGAGCCATCCGGACGTGAAGATCGAAGTTCGGGAACACGAGCCTGCCGAAGCCCTTGCCCTGCTTGGCTCCGACGCCGTGGACCTCGCCCTGACATACGACTACAACCTGGCGCCGGATGGCAGCGGTAAAGCCTTTGACTCGCTCTCTTTGTGGAGCACGCCGTGGAGCCTCGGTGTTCCTGAAGGCGCGCCACTGCAAGGTGGCAGTGCAACTGACATTTTCCGCGGCTTCCAGGACTGGGACTGGATCGGCAACTCTCGCAACCAGGCGGACGAGCAGGTTCTGCGGCTCATCTCATCGATGGCCGGTTTTGAACCCCGGATGCGGCATCAGGCAGACAGCCTGGACCTGGTTGAGGACCTGATCCTCGCCGGGATGGGAATCGGACTCCTGCCGGCGGACTGGAAGCCGCGCAGCGGTGTCACCCTCGTACCGTTGGCCGAACCTGACGTGGTGGTGCGCGCCTATGCCCGTACACGGCGGGGCAACAACAGATGGCCGGCCCTCGCCGCAGTCCTCAACCACATCGAACGGAAGGCGGGGAACCTGCCCGGGTGAAGCCTGCCGCGGAAGGCGGGGCCGTCGTCGTGCGTTCTGATTCCGCGGGCTTAGTCGCTGCCCTTGCCCTTGCCGCCCTTTTTGTCGTCATCCCTGTCCGGACCAGGTGCCGGCTCAGGTTCCGGTGCGGGTTCCGGTTCGGGTGAAGGGGCCGGTGTTTCAACCGGAGCGGCGTCTCTTCCGGCGGCCGCCGCAGCCTGAGCGGCCACTGCTTTGTCAGCTGCGGCCTTGTCAACCGCTGCCTGCGCGGCGGCAACCGCATCGTCCAGGTCTGCACGCACGGCTGTGGCAATGGTGGTGATGCTGCGGCGCCGGTCGTCGGAAATCTGGCCCTTCGCCTGGGCAGCCTGAAGCTCTGCCTCAAGTCCTTCAAGGGCTTTCAGCGCGCTGGCGGGATCATTTTGCGAGGACGCCTGGGTCACCTCGAGTACTCGGGCCTGGAGCTGCCTGGCGGCGTCACGCTGGAGGCCTGAATCAGTGGTGCCGCAGCCGCTCAGCAGACCTGCTGCCAGCAAGGTGGCCGAGCAGAGGACCAAGCGGCCGGCGCCTCCCTGCTTCAGCCTCACGGCTCCACACTCTTCTGGAGTTCCTCCAGATGTTCGCCCAGGACCCCGGTCACCGTTGGGTAAGGCACGACGTCGGCGGGAGACTGCGCGGATATTGTCATCATCACCGCTGCCACCGCCGCCGCAACCGCCACGAGGCCGAGGACCACAGCAAGCCAGAAGCGTTTGGTCCGGGTTTGCGGGTGTGGCTGTGCGGCAGCCGGAGTCGTCGCCGCCTCCTGCACGTTCCCGGCCGGGGCCGGTTCACTTGAGGATGCTGCTGCTTCACGAAGCTCGTCTACCGATTCCTCCGCCGTGATGGAGGGAGGATGGAACGGCATAGCGGGAAGCACCCGGGTGGTCTCAGGTGCCAGTTCCCCGGGAGTCGACGCGGGCGACACCAGGGCCTGCCGCAGCGCGGTCTCTATGTCTGCGGCGGCAGGACGCTCCATCGGTTCGATGGCAGTCATGGAGCGGAGCAGATCGGCCCATTCGGCGGGGACCTCATCCGGTATCTCGGGCGCGCGGTGCAGCCGGGCCACGGCGGACTCCACCGCGCCTCCCGGGTATTCCACCACGCCCTTGATGCACTCCAGGAGCACGAGCCCCAATGAGTAGATGTCGGTTGCGGGGGAGAGGGGCTGGCCCATCGCCTGCTCGGGGCTGAGGTAGGCAGCGGTGCCCACCATGGTTCCCGTGGCCGTGAGCCGGGTTGCATCCACGATGCGGGCTATGCCGAAGTCTGTCAGCTTTGGGCGCAGCGGCTCTCCGGGGCGGATCTGGACCAGCAAAATGTTGGCGGGCTTGATGTCACGGTGGATGATGCCCAGTCCGTGGACATAGGCCAGTGCATCGGCGATGCCGGCGCCGATGACAGCAAGCTCCTCAAGGGGGACAGTGCTGTGCCGGATCCGGGTCCGAAGGTCCTGCCCCTCCACCAGTTCCATGGTGAGAAACGGCCGTGGCTCGTCCGGGATGCGTGTGTCGATGCCTGCGTCGAAAAGGGTAACCAGGCCCGGATGGTTCAGCGTGGCCAGAAGCTGAATTTCTGCTTCCTGGCGCTTCAATTCCTCCGCATCAGGGGCCTGCGGTGCGAAGAGTTTGAGGGCTACATCACGGCCCAGGTTTTCGTCCCTGGCGCAGTAGACCGAGGACATCCCTCCACGCCCGATGACCTCACCCAGCCGGTAACGTCCGCCAACAACTTCATTCGTGATGGAGCTCGGCGATTCCGCCACCATGACCCGTTCCTCCCGGTGCCCTGCGGCACTGTCGTACTCAAATTATACCGGCGGGGTGGCACTACTCGCGATTGGCGGCGGCTGGATGGGGGATGGCACGCCAGCGGTCCGGCGGCGAGTTTGAATCATTTCGCCACCGGACCACCGGTCACAAGGACATGTGTGCTGAGGACATGTTTTGCGTGTAATATCGCGCTTCTTCGGGCGGACCTCCTTCCCTCAGCCTGCGGGCTGCAGCCGCCTCAGGCGCATGATGCAGGCGCTGGCAGATGCCTTTCAGATGGCTAGGACACCTTGCGCTTGCGCAGCATCAGGAGTCCGGCCACCAGGATCAGCAGGGCGAGCGGGATGAGCGAGGTGTCCACGCCCGTGTTGGCCAGTGCTGTGGCGCCCTGGGCCGGAGTGCTGCGGGGGGCAGCGTCGGCAGCAATGACGCCACCAACTGCGGTGGACCCGGCGGATGCTAGCGAAATGCTGCCGGTACCCGCGGTGCCGGCGCCGTTACCGGCGCTGTTTCCGTTGTCGATGCCGCTGGTGTCGGTCCCGTTTCCGGTCCCGGTGCCCGGGTTGCTGGTGCCGGGATCAACGGCGCCCACGCCTCCGGTGTTGCCGTCGACCGGGTCGGTACCCGGGGTTTCAGTGCCGGGGTTGTCGGTTCCCGGGGTTTCCGTCCCGGTGCCGTTGTCTCCGCCGATCAGGCCGAGGCCAAGGTCAATCCCCAGGTCCAGGCCGAGATCAAGACCTCCATTGCCGCCGGTGCTGCCATCGGTGCCACCAGTGGTGCCGTTGGTGGTGGTGCCGCCCAGGTTGAGGTCGAGGGCTGCGTCTACGGCGGTGTCGAGTCCGTTGGTGTTGCCGTTGGTGGTGGTGCCGCCGAGGTTGAGGTCGAGGGCTGCGTCTACGGCGGTGTCGAGTCCGTTGGTGTTGCCGTTGGTGGTGGTGCCGCCGAGGTTGAGGTCGAGGGCTGCGTC
>NZ_JBWCCJ010000011.1:0-101527 GCF_056279405.1 Pseudarthrobacter sp. TE3704 | reverse complement strand
CATTCATCACCGGCCAAACCATCGCCTGCGACGGCGGCTACACCCACAGCAGCTAACCCCACCCCACACGCCACTCACAGGAGAACCCCAATCATCTTCAGGGTGCTGAATTTGGCTGTTCTTGTACATATCTCGTTCTCATTCGATTCTGCACCACGTGCAGAATCGAATGAGCGCTTCAGTCGCATGCTGGTTCAGGGTCCGTCAACGCGTACGGCAGGCATCAAAATGCCATGACCGAGCGGAGCCGGCGGCGGCGTGGGGCGTTGATGCTTCCGGTTTACGAACTCTGCTGGTTCTCCACCAGGCGTTCGGATATGATCGCTGCCGCCTGCTTGACCGCGAGGACAGCTTGCGGGACCTCGACGTCGCGCCGAGCTTTTTCATCCCATGCGACACCGACGCTGCCCAGGGCTGTCTTTTGTTCGTTGAAGATGGGTGCTGCGAGGCCGTAAACGCCTGGGTTGAATTCTCCCATGGTCAGCAGGTGGCCGTCTTTCTTGATCTCGCCCAAGGTCTTGCGGAAGACGCTCCATGTGCCACCCAGTCCGGCCTCCTCGATTTCGGTGCTGTGGCGGGCGTAGATGGCTTTGAGCCGGTGGTGGGGGAGATGGGCGAGGATGACTTTCGATACTGCCCCTTGGAACAAGGGGCGCCGCTGGCCGCGGCTAAACCGGTTGGCCGGGCTCTGCGGGGCGCGTGCTTCTCCGATGCACAGGACGGAGTCACGGAACGCTGTACACAGAAGGGCCGAGTGCCCGATCTTGTCCACCAGGTCCTCGAGGACGCCGTGGCTGGCCAGGAGCAGGGGGTCCGTCTGGCGGATCTGCAGGTCCATCTCGATGATCCGAGGGCCGAGACTGTAGTACCCGTTGCGCACCGTGGTGAGCAGCCCTGCATCATGAAGGGTCTTGATGTACCGGTACCCCGTTGATCTGGAAGTCTCCAGAGCCTCGATAATGTCCGCTGTTGACCAAACAGGCTCGGCTTCGCTGAACAGCTCCAGGACGTTCAGCATCCTGGCCAGACTGCCAGCGCTGTCTGGAGCCGCAGTAGCCTCCGCAACGCCATCCAATGAACCGCGTCCTCCCATGACGTGACTCCCATCCCTTTCCTTGTGTCACCCGGACAACGGGCGATCAGAGTCCACGTTGGCGGGCTACCAAGCAAGCCGACGCGCCAGCTAACTATTGTTCTAAGAGCTCTTAGACGATCGGCGGCTTATACGACGGGTACCGGTAGTGCTGACCATTATACTGCGTAGCTGCGTGATGCCCGCGGACACGGGGACGGGCGATGCCTGCTGCCGCAAGCGAATTGAGGCAGCAGGCATCGGTAGGCCCGCTTGTATCCGCAAGCCCTATGCATGAACCTGCATCGGTAGGTCCGCCCGGTGCCTACAGCTGCATGTAGACGCTTTTGGTGTAGAGGTAGTTGTCCATGTGCGCGGTGGTGCCTTTGTATCCGTAGCCGCTCATTTTGGTGCCGCTGAATCCGACCAGGGGGTCGATGTAGCCGTAGCAGTTCACCCACATGGTTCCTGTGTGCACGCCGTGGACCACCCGAAGGGCGGTGGAGAGGCTTTGTGACCATACTGCTCCGCCGAGGCCGAAGTCGCTGTCGTTGGCGATGGCGATGGCCTCGTCGATGTCGTCGAAGGGCAGGATCGACAGGACCGGGCCGAAGATCTCTTCGCGGGCGATCCGCATTTGGTTGGTCACGCCACCGAAGACGGTGGGCTGCACGTAGTATCCGTTTCCGAGTTCGTCCCCGAGCCGTTGGCCGCCGTGGAGCAGTTCGGCCCCTTCGTTCTTGCCGATATCGATGTAGGACAGGACAGTGTCCAGTTGCTGTTGGGAGATGACCGGGCCCATGGTGGCGGTGTCGTCGAGGCTGTGGCCGACCCGTTGGGTTTTCATGAAGTCCAGCAGCCGCGTGGTGAACTCATCGACGATGGATCGCTGAACCAGCACCCTGGTCCCGGCGAAACAGATTTGCCCGGAGTTGGCGAAAACGCCCATCGCGGCGCCGGGCACGGCTTTGTCCAAGTCCGCGTCGGCGCAGATGATGTCCGCGGACTTGCCGCCCAGTTCCAGCTGCAGCTTTTTGATGTTCGTTGTGGACGCCTCGATGATGCGCCGGCCAGTCTCGGTCGAACCGGTGAAAGCGATGCGGTCCACGTCGGGGTGGGCGGCCAGCGCGTTGCCGGCATCCCTGCCCGGGCCGGTGACGACGTTGACGACGCCTGCCGGAACGCCGGCTTCGTGGAGGATCTCGGCAACCCGCAGCACTGACAGGGAAGCTTCCGAAGCCGGCTTGAGCACGGTGGTGCAGCCGCTGGCCAGAACAGCGCCAATGATCCAAAACTGGCCGCCGAGCGGGCCGTTCCAGGGGATGATGCCGCCAACCACCCCAACGGGTGCCTTCAACGTCATTGTCGCGACGTTGCCGGGGATGCCGTTCATCAGCGTTTCGCCGGAGATGTTGGTGGCCTGTCCGGCGAAGAATGCCAGCATCTTCATCAGGGCGGGTTTGGAGTTGCGCAGCCTTGAGATCGGCGCGCCCATGTCCAGCGCCTCGATCTGGATCAGTTCCTCGAATCTTTCGTCAAGGACCTGGGCGATGCGCGTCAGCAACCCCTGGCGCTCATAGGGTGTCCAGGTGCTCCATGGGCCCTTGAACGCCTTTCGTGCAGCGAGGACCGCACGGTCGACGTCGGCCTCACCGCCGGCAGCAAACCGTGCCAGGATCTCGCCGGTGGACGGGGTGGTGGTGGTCAGTGTCTTCCCCGACGCCGCCGGGACCCGCTGTCCATCGATAAAGAGGTGGTGCACATCGCGGGACAGGAACTCTTGCGCCTGCTCGCTCAAAGCGAAGTTCTGCTCGGTTACGGTCATGATTTTCCTCTCAGATGACCCTTTGGCATTCCGTCAAACAAAATGAAAACGCCGTGGTGATGGGTTCCGGCCGCCGGCCGGAGGGCATGTCAGATTCCTGCTGTTTGGCCACCGTCGATGACCATTGCATGACCTGTTGCAAATGAACCGAGATCAGAAGAGAGCCAGAGTACGGCCGAAGCGATTTCCTCAGGGCTGCCCATCCTGCCGACAGGTTCCTGACCGATTACGTGGGCCCGGCCTTCCGGGGTGCCGCCGGAAAATCTGTCCATCATCGGTGTTTCGATGATGCCCGGGCAAATAGCATTGACCCTGATGCCCTGCGCGGCGTAGTCGAGAGCCGTTGATTTCGTCAGGCCGATCAGGCCATGCTTTGCGGCGACGTAGGCAGCCTGTCCCCGGATTCCGATGACGCCGGCACCTGATGAGGTGTTGACGATGGAGCCACCGCCGTGTTCAAGCATCGCGGGGATCTGGTACTTCATGCAGAGGAAGGCGCTGCTCAGGTCGATGTTGATGATTCTCGACCACTCGTGCTCGGAGATGTCAACGAGGGGTGCTGCGGGTTGTTCGATACCGGCGTTGTTGAATGCAACATCGAGGCGACCAAACTGTTCAACGGTTTGGTTGATGGCGGCCTGGATGTCACTGGAAGAAGTAACGTCGCATTTCACGGCCAGTACTTTCCCGCCATGCTCGGCGGCGAGTCGAGCGGTCTCGTCATTGCCGGCCGTATCGATGTCGGCCAGCACTACGTTAGCGCCTTCGGTCGCGAAGGCCAGCGCTGTGGCACGGCCGATGCCGCTGCCGGCGCCAGTCACGAAGGCAACTTTTCCGGCGAACCTGGGTTCAGTCATTTTAAGAATCACTTTCTGTTGGTGACGTGGGTGAGCTCGGGCGCCGGCTGATTCGACGGCGGGATCGACAGGAGCGAAAGGGGTGGTTAAGGCGTTGCTACCTCACGGCTGTTAGTAGCCGCGCCGCTGTATCGGTCACGCAGCTCCACCTCCAGCTCTTCCAGAGTGCGTCCTTTGGTCTCCGGGATATAGCGGAACGCGAAGAGCGCCGCCAGCACGTTGAGCACCAGGAATCCGGAGAACACGGCGACAGAGCCGAACTGCTCAGCGAGAATAGGGAAAAGGAACGAGATGAGAGAGTTGGCGATCCATAGCCCACCGAGGGCAGCGCCCATGGCGAACCCGCGGATTGGCAAGGGGAACAGTTCCGAGAGCACGAGGAAGCCCGTGGTTCCCAAGAAGGTCACCATGAACGCCGTCACCAAGAGCATGAACAGCAGGATCAGGTACGAACGCAGGTTCGACTCGGGCAGCAGGTAGGTGAAGAGAAGTCCAAGGTGCGAGGCTGCAACGCCACCGAACCCGAGCAGCATCATTTTGCGACGTCCCATGAGCCCGAGAATCCACATGCCGATTACGGTGAAGACAATCATCGCGATTCCGACGGTCACTGAGGCGAGCAGCGAGGCGGAGCGCGTTAGGCCGGAGTCCTCTAGCACCGTCGGCGCGTAATACATGACGACGTTGATGCCTGTGGTCTGCTGGGCGATTGCCAGGATGATCCCGACAAGGATCAAGCGCTTCATCCAGGGTTCACTGCGGAGGGTTGAGAGGATGGAGACTTTGCCCTCGAGGTGGTCGGCTTTGACGATGTCCGTGATCTGCCTGTATTCGTCTTCGACCCTGTCTGCGAGGTGTGCCCGCTGCAGGGTGCGCTTTGCTTCAGCCCACATCTGCTTGCTCGCGTACCACCGGGGCGTATCCGGCAGGGCAAGCATGCCGAGGAGGAGCCCGATGGCCGGAATAAGAGCAATACCAAGCATGTAGCGCCACACGACGGTGTCGTTGATCAGGTTGGCAAGTACTGCGTTAATAACGAAGGCCAGGAACAGGCCGATGACCAGCATGAGCTGGTTCACCGTGACAATGCGACCGCGCTGCGAGGCCGGTGCCATCTCGGCGAGATACAGCGGAACGACGACGGATGCGACTCCGACGGCATAGCCGAGTGCGATGCGCCCGACGACAAGGATGGCGATGTTCGGCGCCAGAGCACATACGACCGTGCCGATTACGAAGATTGCACCGGCAATAACCAGCGATTTCTTTCGTCCAATCCGGTCAGCAATGGGCCCACCCAGGAGTGCACCTGAGGTTGCACCGGGGAACAGCAGTGAAGTAACGACCAGTCCCTCGGTAACGGGGGTCAGTTGGAAGTCCTCTTGCAGATACACCAATGCTCCTGCGATCACCCCCGTGTCGAAGCCAAATAGCAGACCGCCCAAGCTGGCGATCATGGTTAGCCGGAACAGGAACGTCCTCGGGTCCTCCTGGCCGCCCTTTGCGGTTAGACCCTTTGCGGAGAGTGAGCTGTTAGACACAAGATCTCCTAGCGGCTAGCCGGGCTAAGTGCCCGCGTTCCACGCGGGTTCGATCGACATTGTTCGTTCATGCCTTATTACCTTAGGTTTGGGTGTTCCATGCGCAGCGGCGCGAACACGACGGTGTGTTGAACTGGTCCTTCTCGACCCGGGTCGACCGTTTCGATCAAGATCAGCGGTGTGGGCTGCTAGTGCCCGCCAGCTCAATGAGCCGGACAGGTGGGCTGTGACGGTGCACACAGCTCCATGTAAGAATTGACGATATCCTGTAATCTGGGACATAGTCAATTCCGGAAGGTGCGCGTGACCATGCCAGGCCACTCAGCAGGGGGACCTCAACCCCCAATAGGGCAAGGTGGGCCCTTTGCCGGAAGGTTCGCAAAGCCCTCCTTGCGTTAAAAGAACGAGAACACCTCTGGAAAGGACCATCATCATGGTTGGAGAACATCGAGAATTTCAGTCCCGCCTCATCGTTACCGGGCTCGATTCCGATGGCCGGTCGACGTTTGTCAGCGACAGTCCGACGACTGACCGCCTCGTCGCCGACGGTTATACCCGGAACCACCTGTGGCAGGCGACGGAGGTGCCGACGCCGGTGATGGCACCGAACGGCCCCGGTGACGCCTCCATCATCCCGCCACCTCCAGCGGGGTACAACTACGTAATCACTGCCTTTGCTCCCGACAGCGAATGGGACTACGAAGGGGGCTACGCGCGGATTCTGGCCGAGTCGGGTGCCGGCGACGCAGTTGACCCCACGGACGCCCCTGGCATGCACACAACGGACACGGTCGATATCGTCACCATCATCTCCGGGGAGGCGATTGTATTGCTCGACACGGGCGAGACGACCATGAGGCAGGGTGACACCATCGTTCAACGGGGCACCAAACACGCGTGGCGGAACCGGACTGATAAGCCCTGTGTGGTCTCAGCGGTTCACGTCAGCGTGATTCGCTGACACTCTACGTGCGGCAAACAGAGAGGAAGATCTTATGCAACACGAGAGTTTTGACCTGCTTATGGCCCGTCGAGTAATCGTCGGCCTCAACGACAGCTCAACGTCAACGGTTACCTCTGACGACCGTAACCTCCCCTCCACCCGTCTCCCCAACGGAATTGTGCTGCAGGAGTTGTGGCAGCAGCGGAGTATCCCCGCCAAGCCGAACGATCGACCGGAGCCGGGGTGGACCTTGGGGCCGGCGGCGCCGACGGAAGGAGCGGTTGTTCGGATCCTCACCGTACCGGCAGCGGACGGCAAGGAGCCGGCACGACCGGACCTGCATACCGACCCCTCTTTGCACGTGATAACGATGCTCGACGGTGAACTCGACTTCATACTTGAGGACGGCGAGGTGACGCTGGGCTTCGGGGACTCGATCGTTCTGCGTGGCAGTATGCATGACCTGCGAAACCTGCAGCCCCGACCTGCCACGTTCGTCTACACTTCTTTCCCTCTTGCTGAGGGCGAGTTGAAGCACCCCTGAGGTATAGATTCCTGGCCGCACATAGGGGCCGCCCGTTCCCCCAAGCCAACTGGACGCCTTGGGGGAACGGGTCTTTGCCCGTATTATCGCCGGCTACCTTGAGATGGTCTGCGGCGATGGAAGGGCACTGACCACCGGCGGCCCTTCCGGCTCAAGATGAGTGCTGTTCTCCAGGAGGCGTTTGGATATGGTCGTTGCTGCCTGTTCAACAGCAAGCACTGCCTGCTGGACGTCGACGTCGCGCCGCTCCTTTTCATTCCACGCGACACCCACACTGCCCAGGGCTGTTTTCTGGCCGGTGAGAATTGGTGCTGCGACGCCGCAGACGCCGGGGTTGAACTCTCCTCGGGTCAGGAGGTAGCCGTCTTTTTTGATCACGCCCAAGGTCTTGCGGAAGACGCTCCATGTGCCACCCAGTCCGGCGTCTTCGATTTCGGTCCTGTGGCGGGTGTAGATGGCTTTCAGTCTGTGGTGGGGGAGATGGGCCAGGATTACCTTCGACCCTGCTCCTTGAAACAATGAGCGCCGCTGTCCGCGGTTGAAGCGGTTGGCAGGACTAAGTGGGGCGCGGTACTCTCCGATGCACAGGACCGAGTCACGGAACGCTGTAAGCAGAAGAGCGGAGTGTCCGATCTTGTCCACTAGATCCTCAAGCACGCCTTGGCTTGCCAGGAGAAGTGGGTCGGTCTGGCGAATCCGCAGGTCCATCTCGATGATCCGCGGGCCGAGGCTGTAGTAGCCGTTGCGCACGGCAGTGAGCAGGCCGGCGTCATGCAGGATCTTGATATATCGGTATCCCGTCGAGCGGGAGGTCTCGAGAGCCTCAATGAGGGCAGCTGCAGACCAGACGGGCTTTGTGTCGGTAAACAGCTCCAAAACATTGACCATCCTCGCCAGACTGCCAGTGTTGTCCTGGCTTTCTGCCAACTCGTCGGTACTGGTCAGCAAAACGCTTCCTGCCATGACTGCGTCCTATTCCCCTTTTCGTAGTAGCCCGGCTTGGCGTGGTTAGAGCTGCATGTAGACGCTTTTGGTGTAGAGGTAGTTGTCCATGTGTGCGGTGGTGCCTTTGTATCCGTAGCCGCTCATTTTGGTGCCGCTGAATCCGACCAGGGGGTCGATGTAGCCGTAGCAGTTCACCCACATGGTTCCTGTGTGCACGCCGTGGACCACCCGAAGGGCGGTGGAGAGGCTTTGTGACCATACTGCTCCGCCGAGGCCGAAGTCGCTGTCGTTGGCGATGGCGATGGCCTCGTCGATGTCGTCGAAGGGCAGGATCGACAGGACCGGGCCGAAGATCTCTTCGCGGGCGATCCGCATTTGGTTGGTCACGCCACCGAAGACGGTGGGCTGCACGTAGTATCCGTTTCCGAGTTCGTCCCCGAGCCGTTGGCCGCCGTGAAGCAGTTCGGCCCCTTCGTTCTTGCCGATATCGATGTAGGACAGGACAGTGTCCAACTGGCGCTGGGAGATGACCGGGCCCATCGTGGCCGCGTCGTCCAGGCTGTGCCCGACCCGCTGGGTTTTCATGAAGGCCAGCAGCCGCTTGGCGAACTCATCAACGATGGACCGCTGAACCAGCACCCTGGTCCCGGCATAGCAAACCTGCCCTGAGTTGCCGAAAACGCCCATCGCGGCGCCGGGAACGGCTTTGTCCAGGTCCGCGTCGGCGCAGATGATGTCTGCGGACTTGCCGCCCAGTTCCAGCTGCAGCTTTTTGATATTCGTTGTGGACGCCTCGATGATGCGCCGGCCGGTTTCAGTCGAACCGGTGAAAGCGATGCGGTCCACGTCGGGGTGGGCCGCCAGCGCGCTGCCGGCATCCCTGCCCAACCCAGTGACGACATTGATAACGCCTGCCGGGACGCCGGCCTCGTGCAGGATCTCGGCAACCCGCAAAACCGACAGAAAGGCCTCCTCCGACGGCTTGAGCACGGTGGTGCAGCCGCTGGCCAGAACAGCGCCAATGATCCAAAACTGGCCGCCGAGCGGGCCGTTCCAGGGGATGATGCCGCCAACCACCCCAACGGGTGCCTTCAACGTCATTGTCGCGACGTTGCCGGGGATGCCGTTCATCAGCGTTTCGCCGGAGATGTTGGTGGCCTGTCCGGCGAAGAATGCCAGCATCTTCATCAGGGCGGGTTTGGAGTTGCGCAGCCTTGAGATCGGCGCGCCCATGTCCAGTGCCTCGATCTGGATCAGTTCCTCGAATCTTTCGTCAAGGACCTGGGCGATGCGCGTCAGCAACCCCTGGCGCTCATAGGGTGTCCAGGTGCTCCATGGGCCCTTGAACGCCTTTCGTGCAGCGAGGACCGCACGGTCGACGTCGGCCTCACCGCCGGCAGCAAACCGTGCCAGGATCTCGCCGGTGGACGGGGTGGTGGTGGTCAGTGTCTTCCCCGACGCCGCCGGGACCCGCTGTCCATCGATAAAGAGGTGGTGCACATCGCGGGACAGGAACTCTTGCGCCTGCTCGCTCAAAGCGAAGTTCTGCTCGGTGGCGGTCATGACTTTCCTCTCAGATGACCTTTGGCATTGCGTCAATCAAAAATGAAGACGCCTTTGCCGATCTTGCGTTGATCGAACAGCTCGTAGGCCTGCTCTGCTTCGGCCAAGCGGAACTCGTTCGTGAACAGGGATTCAACGTCCAGGCCTCGTTCGGCGATGAACTGGGCGCAGTCTTCCTGCTGGTTCTTGCTGAACGTGAGTGAGCCGAGCACTGTTTTATGCAAATGGATGAGTTCTTCGCTGTCCAGATCGATTTTGCCGAAGACTCCGACCATGCACGCGGTGCCCCAAGGCCGGACTGCTTGTATCGCTTGCCGGCGTACGGCGGGAATGGCACTGCATTCTATTGATTTGTCCGCCCCTTCACTGCGCCGGGTCAGCTCACGTACAGCGGCAACGGGGTCCTGCTCCAGGGAGTTGACCACGTGGTCCGCTCCGAGTTGCTTGGCCATGTCCAGCCGTGAAGGCTCGACGTCGATGGCGATGACCCTGGCGCCGAAGGCTTTTGCCAGCATAGTGACGCTTAGTCCAACCGGTCCTTGACCAAAGACTGCTACGGTCTCGTCGGCGGAAAGTTCGACCCTCTTGATCGCTGCGAACGCCGTTCCGGTGCCACACGAGATGGCCGCTCCGGTTTTGAACGAGAGATTGCCGGGCAATTTGATGAGCGTGTGCGCAGGAACCTTCATGAAGTCCGCATGCCCGCCATCTCCGTTCAGCCCGCCGTAAACGATGCGCGCATTCGGGCAGTACTGCGTCCAGCCTGAACGGCAGTACTGGCAGGTACGGCACCCGTCGTAGTGATGGACCATGACCCGGTCCCCAACCACGGCCTCGGTAGGCCGTACAGCGTCGCCGACAAGCTCGACAACTCCACAGGGCTCATGCCCTTCAATCACCAACTCACTTCCGGTGCGCAGCGGACCGTGAAGGTGATGAAGATCGCTCCCGCACATACCGGAGGCCTTCATACGGATGACCACTTCATCCGGTCCGGGTACCGGGTCCGGATAATCGCGGATCTCGAGCCTGCCCTCGCCCTGGAAAACAACAGCTTTCACAGTTACTGCCCCTCCCGTCGCGGTTGCGTCGGGCACGGGGCGCTGCCGGACGTGGCTCGGGCAGGGGGAGCGACAGGCAGCAATGCCCGTTCCGGGTTGACACCTGAAATACGCGCGTGGCTGGCTGGGCCGAGAGTGCACGTTTTGCACTGGTTCGATCGACATTGTTCGGTCATGCGTCTTACTACCTTCGGCTTGCTGTTCGATGGGCGCGGCGTGAACACTGGGGGAACGTAGCTCAACTGGCTTCTCACGACCTGGACAAATCGTGTCGATCTGAAGTTGCAAGCGGCTTTTTTAGCGGCGTTAGTTCGCAGCTTTGGCAATGTTGTGCATGGTCCCGTTGTGCGTTTTGATGATATCCTGCATTGTGGGACTTGGTCAATGACTGGCTGTTACTCCTAATTCATCATCGAGGATGAAAAGGGAAGACGCGGGCCAGCCAAATCGTCGACGCGGTCGGCGGTAACAAGAGCGCCTTCCCGGCATCTTGTCCACCACAGCTGCGACCTTGTCTTTCCCATTCCTGCGTTTTTATAGCTTCCAAAACGAAAGGTGTCCCATGCCCTTGCTTTCCAGTGATTTGGTTGAACACTTCGCGGACTTCGTCGCTGAGACTAGTTGCGCAAAAACGCCTCCCGATGCAGTTGAGGCGGCAAAGAAGAGCATCCTGGACACGTTCGGGGTCATCCTTGCCGCGAGTGGAACCGAACCGGCCGTTCGCGGGTTGGTGGAGATTGTCCAAGAGAGCGCCGGTCGGCCTGAATCCTCGATACTCGCTTTCGGCGGCATGGCCCCGGCCATCATGGCTGCATTCGCGAACGGCGCCATGGCGCACTGCCTGGATTACGACGATCAAACCCCCTGGGGCCAGCATTCGTCCAGCTCCATCGTCCCGGCGGCGTTCGCCGTTGCCGAACGCATCGGGGGTGTAACAGGTGAGGACATGATCGCCGCAGTCGCCGCCGGACAGGATATCTTCGCCCGCCTGCGCTGCAATGTTGGATGGAAAAAGGACTGGAATCTTTCACCCGTGATAGGAGTCTTCGCCGCTGTTGCTGCCGCGGGCCACCTGCTGCACCTGACGCGGGAAGAGATGATCAATGCCTTTGGCATCGCTACTATGCAGTCGTCCGGGCTTATGGAGCTTGTCGCCGGAACGGGCGGTAATGTCCGCGGAATGTATGCGGGGTTCTCAGCTAAAGGTGCCGTTCTCGCTGTACTGCTCGCCCAGAAAGGCGTGACCGGTGTCCCGACCGTCTTCGAGGGCCAATATGGATTCTTTAACACCTACTTCGACGGCCGATACGATCGCGAAGCCATCCTCGAGGGCTTGGGGAAAGACTTCAAAGGCAGCGGAACCCTGTATAAGCTCTGGCCTACCGTGGGCACAGCCCATAGCCACATCCACGCCACTATTGAGCTGTTGAACGAGAACAACCTTCTGCTCGACGACGTTAGGGAAATCCGTCTCTACGTCGGCGACTATCACGATCTGATGTGTCGGCCGCTGGGGGAGAGGCGCGCTCCGGCAACGCTGGTGGACGCCAAGTTCAGCCTTCCCTTCCTGGTGGCCGTAGCGGCCGTTCATCGGGGCGTGCAGGTGTCACATTTCACTGAAGAAGCGCTGAAAGATCCCAGAGTCCTGGCCGTGGCACAGAAAATTGTCCCCATCGACGACGCAAGTCTTGACTGGAAGCTTGAGCTGCCTCCAGGTCGCGTAGAGCTCGAAATGACCGACGGCAGGAAATTCCACAAGGTGGGGACTGGTGTCCCCGGCAACCCGGAAGCCCCGTTGGACTGGCAGGCCATTACGAAGAAGTTCAAAGACTGTGCAACTGCCTCTGTCACGCGCCCGACAGCCGATCAGCTCGCCGCCGCAGAACGCATCGCGCGAAATCTTGAGACTGTTCCCGATGCCGTTGAATTGGTACGCGCGCTGGCCCCCCGTGGCTAGCCCTTTCTATTTCCAAAGGCAGCACCCCGGGTCCAATGGACCCGGGGTGCTGCCTTTTTTCTTGATCAGGTTCAAGGACGGCCAGCCGTCCCGTGGACACCGCTTAGTTTGCGATTGCACGAGCCGCGGGTCCGGAAGGGTGGGACCCGCGGCTTTGTTAAACTGAACCTGCTTACGGTGCTGCCAACGCGATATTCATATGCTCAGGGGTGAGCAGACTTGAAACAGGGACGCTGGAGGGGATGTCCGGGCTGTTGGTATCAAGCACCGAATCGCTTGAAACGGTTGGAACCCGCACAGGCACCTGGGCGGGAACGTCGCGGCCTTCCCTGATCTTGATCCCGGCGGTGACGCCAAACCGACCAAACCAGACGTGGCTGCTCGCGAGCCAGGACTTGGGCGTGATTCCAGCGTCCTTTGCCTGCTGAATCATGGTGAGCCAGGAGTGGTTCATCACGTCGCTCAGGAAGGCTGGAGGTGTCTTGCGATCGTCGATATAGGGCTTCAGGAAGTCATCAGTCGTGTAGTCGTAGATGATAGCCGCAGGCTCCTGTCCCGAGGCCAGAAGGGCGTTCGCAGCCTGCGCTGCGCCTTGAGCTGTCCATTGCGTAAAGCCCTCCGTGGTTTGGGTCCAGCCGGCACCGTCGAGAACCTTCTTCAAGCAGGGCTGCCATTCCGCGGCGTTGCTGTTGCCGGGTATGCCGGTATACAGCGCGTAGGACTTGTCATTCCCGAGCTCATCGACCAAGGCCTGGGCGCCTTCCGTGTAGAGCTCGCAAAGGGCCAACGGGACCTGGGCAGACACGGACGACGCTGCGTCACCTGGTAGAGGTGTGTTTACCGTGACAACGGTGATCCCTGCCTGCTTTGCCTGCTGCAGGGCGGACGCGATGGCTCCGCCAAAGACAGGGTCGGTCACGATGATGTCGACCTTCTGGGCGATAAGGCTCCGCAGGTTCGCCAGAACCGCCGCCACGTCACCGTTGGCGTTGTTGTAGACGATCCTCTTGACCTGCGGATAGGCCAACGCCTGTGCCGTGGCTTCGCCACGGAAAATGTTGCCCCACGCGTTGCTGCTCTGCATTGCCAGGGCAACAGTCAGGGAGCCGCGCCCGGTGTCGCAGGAACCCTGTTGCAGGCAGGTTTTGAACAGTTCATTCTGCTCGGGTGTCAGCGGCTTCGAGGCAGCTGCCATGGCGTCGGCCACTACCGGATCCAGATCGGAAACGGGGATGTCGGTCAGAAAGGTCTTCTTGATCGTGGCCGCGAGGGCCTGCTGGTCCACACTCTCTGCAGTGATGTCCTCGCCGGAAGCCGTCGCAGGCGCGTTTGCACCGTCGGAGGACCCGGTCGTGGAGCATGCTGCCAGCGACGCTGCCAGCACGAACGCTGACAGTAGCTGTAGAACCGACCGGTTCTTGGGTGGCCCTGAGCGGGCCGGGGATGCCATTTTCATTGGTGTGACTCCTCAATGGATGGGGGTAGCGGCGCACACCGTTCTCCTTTGATGTGGGCGGCCATAACAAGCTGGACACGGGCAGTGCCGGGTAGTGCCTAAGCAATAGGTAGTGACTCAGCACCTGGTGCAAATCCGCTTCTGCGAGCTCAGCGGCGTGCGTTCTCTGCTGTGCAGGAAGCGCAGTGCGCTGCTTCCCAAGAGCCGCGGGTCCCGGAAGGTGAGACCCGCGGCTTGTGAGGGCGATCCCGTGTCTACGGTGCTGCCAGTGCGAGGTTCATCTGCTCGGGCGTGAGCAGGCTGGAAGCAGGAACACGGGAGGGGATTTCCGGGCTGTTGGTGTCCATGACCGAATCGGTTGTGACAACCGGTACCCGGACGGGCACCTCAGCGGGAACCTGATGGCCCTCCCTGATTTTGATTCCGGCCGTTACGCCGAACCGGGGGAACCAGACATGGCTGCTTGCGAGCCAGGACTTCGGATTGATTCCGGCGTCCTTCGCCTGCTGAACAGTTGTGAACCACGAGTGGGTCATCACGTCGCTCAGGAAGGCCGGGGGTGTCTTGCGGTCGGCGATGTAGGGCTTCAAGAAGTCATCGGTCGTGTCGTCATAGATGATGGCGTCAGGCTGTTGACCCGATGCGAGAAGGGCGTTGGCGGCCTGCGCTGCGCCTTGTGCTGTCCATTGCGTGAAGCCCTCCGTGATTTGGGTCCAGCCGGCGTCTTCGAGGACCTTCTTTGCGCACGGCTGCCATGCTGCTGCGTTGCTGTTGCCCGGGATGCCGGTGTAGAGGGCGAAGGTCTTGCCGTTTCCAAGCTCATCTACCAAGGTCTGGGCGCCTTCGGTGTACAGGTCGCAGAGCGCCAGCGGGACCTGCGCAGACACGGAAGACGCTACATCCCCGGGAAGAGGGGTGTTGTATGTGACAACGGTCACCCCTGCCTGCTTCGCCTGCTGCAGCGCGGATGCGATGGCTCCACCGAAGACCGGGTCGGTCACGATGATGTCGACCTTCTGTGCCACCAGGCTTCTCAGGTTCGCCAGCACTGCCGCGACGTCGCCGTTGGCGTTGTTGTACACGATTTTTTTCACTTGCGGGTACGCGAGTGCCTGGGCGGTGGCTTCGCCACGCATGATGCTGGCGAAGGAGTTGCTGTTCTCGAGTGCGATGGCAACGGTGAGGGAGCCGCGTCCGGTGTCGCAGGAACTCTGCTGCAGGCAGGTTTTGAACAGTTCGTTCTGCTCGGGTGTCAGTGGCTTTGAGGCTGCTGCCATGGCGTCGGCCACTACCGGGTCCAGGTCGGAAACGGGGATGTCGGTTAGGAAGGTCTTCTTGATCGTGGCCGCAAGAGCCTGCTGGTCGACACTCTCTGCGGTGATGTCCTCGCCGGAAGCGGTCGCAGGCGCGTTTGAACCGCCAGAGGACCCTGTCGTCGAGCAGGCTGCCAAGGACCCTGCCAGCACGAACGCTGACAGCAGCTGTAGAACCGGTCGGTTCTTGAAAGGCCTTGTGCGGGCCGGGGATGCCTTTTTCATTGTTGTGACTCCTCATGGATGGGTTGGGGCGCCCACGGCTCTTCTTTGATGTGGGCACCTGTGGACAAGCTGTGACATACGGGCAGGCTCAGGAGAGCCTGGGCAAGGCAGTGATAGAGCCTCTGGGGCATTCCGCGTAGTGCGAGCTCAGCGGCGTGTTTTGTCTGCTGCGGAGGAAGCGCCATGCGCTGCTTCCCAAGAGCCGGGGATTCCGGATGATGGGACCCGCGGCTTTGTGAGGACCGTCCTGCTTACGGTGCTGCCAGCGCGAGTTTCATTTGCTCGGGTGTGAGCAGGGTGGAAACGGGGACATTTGAGGGGATGTCCGCGCTGTTCGTCTCGAGCACTGAGCCAGTTTCGACGGTGGGCACGCGCACGGGGACCTCGGCGGGAATTTGCTGGCCTTCCTTGATCTTGACACCGGCGGTGACTCCGAAGCGGCCGAACCAGACATGGCTGCTGGCGAGCCAGGAGGTCACATTGGTACCGGCTTGCTTGGCCTGCTGAACAAGTGAAAGCCAGGAGTAGTTCATGACGTCGCTCAAGAACGCTGGAGGCGTCCTGCCCTCGTCGATGTAGGGCTTCGCGAAGTCGTCGGTGGTGTAGTCATAGATGATCGCTGCTGGCTCCTGGCCGGAGGCCAGGAGTGCGTTCGCCGCTTGCGCTGCGCCCTGAGGGGTCCACTGTGTGAAACCCTCGGTGACCTGGGTCCAGCCGGCACCGTCAAGGACCTTTTTTGCGCACGGCTGCCATGCAGCAGCGCTGCTGTTGCCGGGGATGCCGGTGTACAGGGCGTACGATTTGTCGTTCCCCAGTTCCTTTACCAAGGCTTGGGCGCCCTCGGTGTAGAGGTCACAGAGCGACAGCGGGACCTGAGCGGACACGGACGACGCCGCGTCGTCCGGGAGTTCGCTGTTGACCGTGACGACCGTGATTCCTGCCTGCTTGGCCTGCTGAAGCGCGGACGCGATCGCGCCGCCGAAAACCGGGTCGGTCACGATGATGTCAACTCTCTGCGCGATCAGGCTCCGCAGGTTCGCCAGCACCGCCGCCACGTCACCGTTGGCGTTGTTGTATACGATCCTCTTGACCTGCGGATAGGCCAAAGCCTGCGCCGTGGCTTCACCGCGGAAGACGCTAACCCAGGGATTGGCGTTCTGCATCGCCAAGGCCACGGTGAGGGACCCGCGGCCGGTGTCGCAGGACCCCTGCTGGAGGCAGGTCTTGAACAATTCATTCTGCTCCTGGGTAAACGACCGGGAAGCGGCGGCCATGGCATCGGCCACAACGGGGTCCAGGTCGGAAACGGGGATGTCCGTGAGGAAGGTCTTCTTGATCGTGGCCGCGAGGGCCTGCTGGTCCACGCTCTCTGCGGTGATGTCGTCGCCGGACGCGGCCCCGCTGGTACCCGAGCCGCCTGACGGGCCCGTCGTCGTCGAGCAGCCAGCCAGCAAGGCCGCCAGCAGAAATGCTGCCAGCAGCTGAAGAACCGGGCGGTTCTTATTGGGCCCTGTGCGGGCCCGGGATGCCATTCTCATGGAAGTAACTCCTCATTGGGATGTTTAGTGGCGCGCATGGCTCTCCTTTGATACCGGCGCCCAAGAAATAGCCAGCTGGGACATATGGCAAAAGCATGAACCCCCGCCGAAGGTGACGAAGCATGAAGAGCCTCCCTGGAATGGCGAGAAGTCAGCTTTTGGCGTCATCTCCCTGTCGACAGGAACTCGTTTGTGTCCTTGCTCACGCTTGAACAATATCTCGTAATGTGGGATAGTGTCAATCATCGGGATCGGCTCCTGCGCGGATAAAGCGAACGGGCCGGGAGCCGTTATCCCTGGTTTCGCTGGGGATCGGATGGATAGCTCAGAGGCGGGAGTACCTTGCCCGCTCATCGGCGGGGAAGACTCCCGCCTTGAGCATGAGTTAAACCACTTGTGACATACAACACGTTCGCGCTATGTGGAGGAAAGTGCAGTCAATTTGCGCGAACCAATCCTTCGGTCGCTCTGGCCGAAACTTCAGTGAAGCAATGTTGCTTCTGACCCGGAGGTTCAAAGAAGTGTTGAAAACCCTGCGGAGGAATCCGCGATGACTACCGATGTGACAAGAAACGGCCCGACTTATATTCCGCCGGCTGCCTCCCAAAACCGGCTGACGGATTTGAAGTATCGCTTTCCCGCCCGGTATCTAGCCAGCTGGGGCGCGCTGCTCCTGCTGCTGCTTTTCGCAGTGGTAATTGCCCCCGCCAGCCTGGGCGGCAATTCAGTACGGGTCGTCAGTGCCCTGGCGGGTGTCCTCGCTTTGGCAGCGATGGGTCAGATGCTCGTGGTGATGTTGGGCGCAATCGATCTCTCGGTCTCTGCTGTGGTTGCTGCCTCGGCCGGGGTAGTAGTTCACTACGGTGTGCCGGGAGCGAACCTGTGGCTCGTTATTCCCGCAGCCCTTGTGCTGTCCATGGTGATAGGTATCGTCAACGGCTTCTTTATCTGCGTTCTTCGACTCAACTCGATCATCGTGACACTGGCTACGTACGGAATTGTCACGGGAGGGATGCTTCTGTGGACCGGGGTGTCCTTCTCGCTGACTGGGGAAGCACCGGAGCAGCTGCAGCAAGTAGCCCAGTGGTCCCTTCTAAACATCAACATGTGCTTCATGGCCGCGCTTATCGTCGGCTTGATCCTTGCGGCGGTTCTCTCCTACACCCGTGCCGGGCGCAGGGTCGCTCAGGTCGGATCGAATCCTCGGGCAGCGAACGCCCTGGGGGTCCGGGTCACCCTGGTACAGATGAGCACGTTCGCCGCCGTCGGCCTCCTCTACGGTATCGCCGGGGTACTGGTCGCCGGGTTCATCGGAACCCCGGACATCTCCATCGGCGCGCCCTACCAACTGGCGACGGTGACGGCCGTGGCTATCGCCGGACTCACCTTCAGTGGCGGCCCAACCAGTCTCGCGAGCCTGCTCGTATCCTGTGTCTTCCTGCAGCTGCTCGATCAGGCGCTGGTTGTGGCCGGGTTCCCCACGGGCGCGCGAATCATGATCCAGGGCTTCACCCTTGTCGTCGCAGTGGCGGCAATAACCATCAGCCAATACGGCGTCGCCGGAATTCGGCGAATCGCAGCGCTGCAGCTGGGAAGGCCACTGAAATGACGAGTCAACTCACGCCGCCGCCGTCGCGAAGGACCAAAGGAGAACACGTAGTGGAGAAGATTGTGGACGTTGGGGCTACACGAGCCGGCTCGGTGCCCGGGGAGGCTGGCTCCAAGGAGCCAGCCGTCGTCCTGGCCGGGGTGTCCAAGTCGTATCCGGGTGTGAAGGCGCTGACGGACGTCAATTTTGACTGCCGGCCGGGGGAAGTCCACGCGCTTGTGGGCGAAAACGGTTCCGGAAAGTCCACCCTCATCAAGATCGCCTCGGGTGTACTGACGCACGACACCGGCGAAGTCACGATCGGCGGCGAGCCGCTGGCCGGGGGGTCAGTGAAGCGCGCCCGCAAGCTAGGGCTCATGACCGCTTACCAGGACACATCCCTGGTTGAGGAACTCACCGTCGCCGAGAACATTGCGCTCTCATTCAACGCGATCGGCGAGCCCCGCCCGGCGGATCTGGACCGCCTTCTTGCCCGTTACGACCTGCCGTTCAAACCCACCGACCTTGTTGGCGCACTGGGCCCGGGGGCCCGTCAGCTCCTCGAAGTCGCGAGGGCCATGAGTCACCAGCCACGGGTCCTGATGCTCGACGAACCGACAGCAGCCCTCGACATGCAGTACGCAGCGCATCTGGAGGAGCTGATTCGGCAGTCCCGTGACGAAGGAGTGGCGATTGTCTATGTCAGCCACCGCCTTGAAGAGGTTCGCCGCCTCGCCGACAGGCTCACCGTCCTCCGCGACGGCGTAATCCAGGGCACCTGGAGTGGCAGGAGCTGGGAAGTGGATGAGATAGTCGAGGTCATGGTCGGCGCCCCGACGGACCTCGAGTTCCCGACGCGAACGCCGTCCAAGGCGCAGGGCAACAGGCTCGAGGTTCGAGACCTGGCCGGGCACGGATACGGTCCTGTGTCGATCAGCGTTCGTCCAGGCGAGATCGTCGGCGTCGCTGGCGCAGAGGGCAACGGACAGAGAGCCCTCCTGCGGGGCCTTATCGGCGAAAAGCGCACCTCGGGAGAGATCCTGGTGGACGGCAAACCCGTTGGACGGGGCGGTCCATCGGCGGCTTTAGATGCCGGCATCAGTTTCCAAAGCGGAGATCGCGCCGTGGAGTCGGTCTACAGCGAGCTCTCCGTGATGGAAAACGCTACTGCCCAGCTGGGTCCTGAAAGCGGTCCCTTCGGTCTCGCCTTGCCAGGCCGCTTGCGGGAGGCTTTCGGTAAGGTTTCGAAGCAGCTCGGCATCGTGGCCGCATCGCCCTATCAGCCCATCAGCGGCCTTTCCGGGGGTAATCAGCAGAAAGCAGTCCTGGCCAGGCCTGCTCTGCGGCCCCCCAAGGTCCTGATCGTCGATGAACCGACTCAAGGTGTCGACGCGCGGGCCCGCATGGACATCTACCGCGTTCTGTCCAGTGCAGCCGAGGAAGGAATGGCCGTACTCGTAAATTCCTCAGACTCTGCTGAACTGGCAGGGCTGTGCGACAGGGTTTACGTTATGTCACGGGGCAAGGTGGTCCAGGAGATTGCCAGTCCGATGACGGAGTCCGCCATCGTCCGTGGCTTTGTCAGTGCAGCTGACGTCGACCAAAGCCACGTCGATCAAGTGCCAAGCGACGCGGGGTTCTTGTCCCGACTCATCGCGCGCGCCACTTCAAATTTCCCCATAGTTGTTCTGTTGCTGCTGACGGCGATTGTGGCGGGGTACGCAGGCAGCCAGTCGCCCTTCTTCTGGACCTGGCCCAACCTGGCGAACATGCTGATCATTGCCCTGCCCTTGGCCTTCGTCGCCCTCGGGCAGCAGTTCACCATGCTTTCGAGAGGCTTCGACCTCTCTATCGGATCAACAATAAGTCTTACCGTAGTCCTAGTCTCTATGACGCTACCGGACTTAAGTCCCGCGTCGCTGGCGGCAACGATTCCATTGCTCCTCCTCGTCGCGGCGGCCATCGGCGGATTCAACGCGGTACTGATTGGTTGGCTCAAGATCAACGCAGTCGTTGCCACTATTGCCACTATGGGCATTGTCCAGGGCATCGCGATCATCCTGCGGCCGGCCCCGGGCGGTGTCATTGCGCCTGACCTCGGAACAGCGGTCAGCCTCGGAGTTGCCTTCCTGCCGGCACCCTTTATCGGCCTGATTGTGCTGACGATCGCACTGGAGCTTTGGCTCTTCCGCAGCCGGACAGGGCTGGCAGTGCGAGCTGCCGGGTTCAATCCCGAATCAAGCCGAAGGATCGGCCGGCAGGTCGGCGTCATTCGGGCCGTCGGACTTCTCGTGTGCGCTCTCGGGGCGGTAGTCGGAGGCGTGCTCCTGGCATCGCAGACAGGGATCGGCTCCAACGCCGTAGGTGCTACCTACTCCCTCCCTGCGTTCGCCGCAGTGTTCCTGGGAGGGGCAGTTATGACCGGTGGCAGGGGCTCCTTCGTCGGCGCCCTTCTGGGTGCCGTGTTCCTCTCGCTGCTCGACAATGTCACTCCGCTGCTGAACATTCCGAACGCGACCGAGCAAGTCATTTATGGCATTATCCTGCTCGTTGCAGTGTCGGGTTACACGGTGGCCCAGCGGGTACGGGCCCGTAAATGAGTCGGTAACGAGCGGAGCCAGCTCATTTTGATCCACCTCTTCCAACAAACCTGCTGACCAGAAGGAGTCCGATCTTGCGCGCAAGACAGGAAATCGTTGACCTGCTGACCGAGTACTACGCCGAAATGGAGACTAACGACCCCCACCGGTACGGGAAGTACTTCGCAGACGACATAACTTTGACCTTCGCTCCCGCACCGACGATCACCGGTCGCGATGCGGCGCTCACCGCGATGTCGGGCCTGCTGGGCCGGGTGCAATCACTGCACCACGATTTGGTCAATGTGTGGGAGGAAGATGAAGGCGTCGTGATCTTCGAGTCCCTGGGGGTCTGGCGCCTCCACGACGGGAGGAGCGTGTCCATCAAGGCGTGTTCGGTCTTCACGGTGCAAGAAGGCAAGTTCACGGATCAGCGCATCTATGTCGACAATTCGCCCCTCTTCGCGCTGCTCGATGAACCGGTAGCGGCCCGCCAGTCGTAGCGACGGACCGCTCCGTCTCTACCCGCATGCCGGTAGAACCATAGCCACCCCTAACCACGCCTGTAGCTTGACGGTTTAGCTGGCCGCTTCACAGGCCGTCTGGCTCAGAAGCAGAACGGTCCCTGCGCGCATGTCCCGACACATCCGGCGCAGGGACCGTTTCGCGTTGTAGTCCCACACGGCAACCCAGGACACGACCGGCTGACTCCGTTCCCATCAGAAAAGGACATAGCCCGTGACATCCGACTCCATGGGGGCTGTAACACTAAAGGCCCGAAATTCCTTTGTCACTTTTGTCCTGGCAGGGGGCACGTTCCTCATGGGAACGACCGAGTTTATTGTTGCAGGCCTTCTCCCAACAATCGCTGCCGATTTCGGGGTCACGGTTGCTGACGCGGGCCTGATGATCACCGTGTTCGCGATTGGCATGGTGGTTGGGACGCCTCTCATGGCGGTTCTGATGCTGAAGCTCTCCCAGAGAACTGCGCTCTGCCTCTCACTGGTGATCTTCGCCATTGGACATGTCATCGTTGCCATCTCATCCGACTTCGGCCTCGTGTTGACTGCCCGCGTTGTTACGGCCCTTGCCACCGGTGCCTTCTGGGCTGTCGCGGCGGTAGTGGCGTCACGTGTAGCAGGGCCGGAAGGAAGTTCGCGGGCGGTTGGCATTGTCATCAGCGGGGGAATGCTCGCCAACGTTATCGGGGTTCCTGTCGGTGCCCTTGCCGGTCAATTCATAGGTTGGAGAGGACCGTTCTGGGTCCTCGCTGCTCTCGCCGGACTTGGTCTTATGGCCGTTTACCGGACACTTGGGCACGATTCGCCTGATACAGGCGCCGTCTCGGTTTGGGCGGAGTTCAAAGCCTTGCGGGACGTCCGCGTCTGGCTAGTCCTGGCTTGCTGCGTGATCGTAAACGGGGCCTCGTACTCCGCGTACAGCTTTCTCGTCCCGCTCCTGATGGTCAATACGGGCCTGCCCGAGGTAGTGACCCCCTTCGTGTTGCTCGGTTACGGAGCGGGAGCTTTCATTGGCTCGTATGCTGGCGGCCATCTTGGCGCCAGCCGCCCGTACTCCGTGCTGTTTGCCACTACGACAGGCACCTTCCTGGTGCTCGGTGCCCTCTGCTTTGCGTCGCAGCAACCGGTCCCTACGGTATGCCTAACAGTGCTCCTGGGGCTGTTCGGAGTGTCAACGCACCCCCTCCTAATTTCGATGGCGGTTCGGTTCGCTTCAGCTGCACCGACCCTTGCTTCAGCGCTATGCACGTCCTTCCTGAACCTTGGAACCGCAATCGGGTCATGGGGTGCAGGGGTGGCACTCGAGTCGGAATTGGGCGTAATAGGACCTGTCGTTGTTGGCACGGCGATTGCCGGCCTCTGCTTCATACCATTGGGCTTACTCGTATCCAGGCAGCGGCAGGCTGCATCTTTCTGACGGACGTACTGGGATGGGTGGCAGTGGCATGGATTGTCAATGACCGTATCCCGCATTGTGGGATATACTAAATGTGGTACGACGTCAATGCAGGCATGCCAGCAAGTGCCGAAGGGCCAGCCGTGCTCTCCTGCCGAAGATCCAGCTGATCCAAACCCGCACCATTCTGCATCGAAGAGACGGACCTCAGATAGGTAGTCTGCGTGACCGGAGGCCAGGAGGAATGCATGGAAGACAAACGTAAGCACGCACGCTCTAAAGGGCAGTTCATCGGGTCAGCAGCGGTCGTCGGAGCGTCGTACGGCCAAGGAACCACCCATCTGCAACTTCAGGCGTTCACCGGTGAATACATCGACTACCCGATTGACGCCGTTCCCGACCCCTTGGGAGCAGCCGAGCTCCGCCGTAAAAATTTCCGTCCCATCTCGGTCAAGATCCAGGATGGTGGTGAGCGCTGCAGTATGATCGCGCTGACCTCGGATGGGACTCGACGCGCGAGCGTCACTTTGGGCACGGCCCTGGCCCTGTACTGCTCCGGGGTGCACACCACGGTCGAAGGGGGCCTGCCGGCCGAAGTGTCTTGTTCTAAACCGCAACGGCCTAGAAGCTCCGCGGGGCGCCTCAAACCCCTCGGTGCAGGTGCACTGACGAAGAGGCAGTAGCCGCCGACCATTAGGAACGAAGGTACGCCGAGGCTGCAGGCCGCCCCGACAACGCGACTTCGCAAGCGCTGGGCGGAAAAGATTCATTCAGGCATGGCATTGACGTCCCGTTACGGGGGGAGGGAACGATTGGCCGGGCCTGTGCAAGGCCAACAATCACGAACCAAAAGCCCTTCATCTATTCGAAAGTCGTAGGGTGAATGTCTCCCTCCATCCACTGCCGGCGTACCCGACCCGTTGCTTCCTGCGAGCTGAGGACGGGTAACAGTGCGGTGGGGGAGTGCGTATGCCCCGGGCCGGGGCGCAGACCGGCGGGACCTCGGTTCTGAGGAAGGACGCTGCTTCTCGAGCAGGAGCTGCGATAACTCGTTGCCGCCTGTTTGACGGTGAATACCACCTGCTGCACCTCACGTCGCACCGCCCGCTTTCGTACCGCGTGGCCCCCAAGCTGCCTGAGGCTGTCTCCTGATCGGAAAAAGGGGTGCCCCGGCGCCGTAGACGCCGGGGCAAAAGCGGGCCACTCATCTATACAAGGTCAGCTGTCGGTGTAGGGGAGTTCGCGTTTGGTTGTGAGGTCCCAGACGATGGCTTTGCTGCGGGTGTACATGGCGATGGAGTCGAAGCCGTTTTCTTTGCCGAAGCCGCTTTGTTTCATGCCTCCGAAGGGGACGGTGGGGTGGAAGGAGCGGTAGGTGTTGACCCAGACGGTTCCGGCTTCGAGGCGTTTGGTGAGGTGTTGGATGGTGCGTGCGTCGTTGCCCCATACTTGGGCGCTGAGGCCGAATTCGGAGGAGTTGGCGCGGGTGATGACTTCGTCGACGTCGGAGTAGGACAGGACGCTTGCCATCGGGCCGAAGGCTTCGTTGAGGGCGGCGGGATTGTCGTCCGTGACCTCTGCCAGGACGGTGGGTTGGTAGAAGGCGCCGTTGGCGAGTTCGCCGTCTTCTGCCGGTTTGCCGCCGGCCAGGGCGACCGCGCCGGCGTCGATGGCCTGTTTGACCAGGGCATCAACCCTGGCGCGGTGTTGTTGGGTGATGAGGGTGCCCATTTGTGAGGATTCCTTGGTGGGCAGTCCGACGCGGACGGTTTTCGCTTTTTGCCCGAGCCGGTCGCTGACTTCGGCGTACATCGTGTCCGGGACGAAGATCCGTGATCCTGTCACGCAGCTTTGGCCGCTTTTGGCGAAGTTTGAGTGCAGCAGCGACGGGATGGCGATGTCCAGGTCGGCGTCCGGCAGCAGGATCGCCGGGCTCTTGCCACCGAGCTCGAGGAACGTCGGAACGATGTTGGTCGCAGACTGGTGGATGATGGCCCGTCCTGAGCCCGGCCCGCCGGTGAAGGCGATCATCCCGATGTCGGGGTGCTCGGTGAGCAGTGGCCCGACTTTCTCACCGCGGCCGGTGACGACGTTGACGACGCCGGCCGGGAGGCCGGCTTCCAGTGCGAGTTCGACCATCCGGTAGTTCAGCAGGGGTGCGACTTCGGGTGCCTTGATCACGATGCAGTTCCCTGCCACGAGCGCCGGTCCTGCTTTCAGGGCGACGAAGTTCGCGTTGCCGTTGTAGGGGCTGACGCCGGCGACGACGCCGAAGGGTTCGTCGAGCCCGTAGGAGAGCCTGTCCGGCAGCTGCGCGAAGGTGCGGCCTTCGAGCTTGTCGGCGATCCCGGCGTAGTAGCGCAGGACCCGGGCGCTGTTATCGATGTCAGCGAGGGCTTCGTGGCGCAGGTGGCCGACGTCGGCAACTTCGATGTCGGCCAGTTCCTCACGGTGCCGGACAATCAAATCCGCCCAGGCCGTAAGCATGCCCGCCCGCACCTCAGGCGCCGTCCCGCGCCACACCTTCTCATACGCCGCCTTCGCTCCCGCGACCACCACATCAATCTCTGCCGGGCCGGGTTCATGAAGCACACCAATGACCGTGCCGGTAGCAGGATTATGGATCTCCATCACGTGACCGCCAGTAGGGACCGTCACCCCCTCAGCGGAGATGACCCCGATACGAAAGCGCCTTCCCTCTCGCGTGCCAGCAAAGTCTTCATATGTTGTCGTTGTCATCTTCGCGATCTTCCTTCAGTCAGGGGTTGATTTGATAGGCCATTGGTCCAGTAGCCCCGATATTGCGACGCTCCTCTAGGGCCAAGGCTTGTGCCGCCATACTTCTGGTGTCCTATGGAGCGAGTTCGTCATGGACCTGATGCACTGCTGTCGACTTAGTCGCGCATCGCTGTGCCTGGTTCGAGAGGGACCAGCTTCTCAGGCGGTGCGGTTTCCACCTGGGTCCGGGGTGGCACTTTGACGAAGAGTAACAAGACGAAAGCGAGCGAGAGCGCAACCAGCGGGACAGTCATCCCCACGATGGTGTCGCCGGGGGTGGCCAGCTTGCCAATGAGGAACGGCCCGAAAAAACCGCCAGCGGAAGCCAAGGAATTGATGACTGCGATTCCGACCACGGCCTGCCGCTTGGTAAGGATCTGACTGATCAGGGCCCAGTAGGTAGGGATGTTTCCGATTACGCCGCAGGCAAGCAGGATGAGCCCAATCATGCCCAGTAGCGGGGAGCCACGGAACACTGCGGTCATGAGCAGGCCAATGATCGCGGTGGCGAAGCAGGACAGCACGATGAACTTCCGTCGTCCCGTGATGTCTGCGTAACGGACCAGCAGCAACATCACGACGGCACCACACACGTACGGGATCGCGCCGTAAAGGCCGATGTTGGTCGGAGAGTACGTCGGATTGAGTTGGGACACAACCTGGGGGAGAAAGAACGTCATGCCGTAAGACGCCACACCCGCGAGGGCATTGATTAGGCCCAGGTATAGGATCTTGGGGTTCCGCAAGGCCCGCAGTTCGCTCGCATTGTCGTGCTTGTCTTCGGGCATGGCTGCATACTCTTCAGCTATGGAACCTTCCAACCACTTCTTTTCGTCGGCACTGAGCCACTTTGCCTTGCTAGGGCGGTCAGCCAGCGTCAGGAGGATCCAGATGCCGAGCAGGACTGGCGGCAGGCCTTGAAGGATGAAGATCCATCGCCAGGAACTGAGCCCAAACCAATCCACGTACTCGAGGATCAAGCCGCCACTTATGCTTCCAACAATAAGAGCAGCAGGCATGGCCAGTGCGATGGCACCGATAGCCCGTCCGCGGTCATGGTTCAGGAACCAATAGGTGAGGAACAGAATAAGCCCTGGGAAAAGCCCGGCCTCAGCGATACCCAGCAGGACGCGGGCAAAGTACAACTGGGTAACCGAGTACACGAATCCAGTGGCCATGGTGACCAGGCCCCATGTAATCGCGATACGTGCCAGCCAGAGTCGTGCCCCAACCCTTGCAAGAATCATGTTGCTGGGCACTTCCAGGAGAACGTATGCGACGAAGAAGATTGCGGCGATGGCACCGTATGTCGCAACGTCAATGCCGAGTTCCTTGCCCATTGTTAATTGCGCGTAACTGATGGAGGCACGATCCATATAGTTGAATCCGTATAACAGGAAGGCCACGGGCAGAATTGTTCGTCTGACTTTCCTTATGACCGTCTTACGATCCACGGCCGGCTTTGCCGGTAAAGAATTCGTAGCCACGCTACCTCCTCGTAGGTGTGCCCATATGGGCTGGGTATGCGGCACCCCAGAGGTGCCAGTCTTGGGCCACTGACATTCGTAACTCGAATGTTCCAATGGGTTGAAAGGTCCTGTCCCTGCGGCAACTGCAGTGTTATGGGTAGTACACTGTGGCACTTGAGGGCCGAATGGATGACCTGGGTTCGTCCAAAGAGTTGAGACGAATCCCTAAAGAGCTTCTTGATCAATTTTATCCCGCTATGTGGGATATGGTCAAGCATCTTCTATATCGTGCTGGGGTGAAAGCGTCCAAAACGATCGCCACTTTTGCAAACGTCCTATTGCTCGGACGTGTCAATCAACTGATCAGTGCCAGAACCTCAATGACTTCATCGCAGTTTTCGATGTCCTGAATAAGGTCTTGGACCCTTTTAACATTTTCGAAGGGAACCGAGTGAACGGATGCCTCTGCGCAGTCGCTAAACTTCTGGCGGAGCTCTTCCCATGTCATCGGACGTTCTGGCGTGCCGGGAACTTCTGAACCCAGGCGTTCGATCCGTCGGCCGTCACGCATGAGTACCTCGACTTTGCCGTCGGGCAACTTGAGATTCCAGTTGAAGGCCTCATCGAATACTGGTTCGACTTTATCGGCCAGCGTAAGGATTCTCGCGTCCTTGAGGGCATCTGTTGAGAAATCCGAAATAGACATGTTTCCCTTGACGAGGGCCAGCGCAACCGTAAACGGCAACGAGAATTTCGCATCCATCATCGTTTTGGGTGTCTTTCGTTGATCCAGCGGTGCGGTCATCCGCTGGGCGAAATCTCCAACATATACGCGCACTGTCTCTATTTCTTCGACGTCTATCGGATTTTCTCGTGCCAGCTCAATGGCAGCGTGGATGTAAGTATGGGCGTTGCCCACTGCAGGCCAGTACTTATAGGTCATTCCCGCACAGAGATATTCAGACCCGAGGTTCTCGAGCATCTTCTCGCGGTTATATTCTCCGTTGAAATAGACCTTGAAAATGCCTGCCTCACCTTCGAACAGGTTCTCCATTCCAAGCATCCCTTTCTGGGCAAGGAGAACGGCGTTGACGCAGCTTTGCGCTATGAAACCGGCATAAAGCCCGCGTAGATCACTGCCGATGCCGAAGATCTGTTCCATCGTCCCGCCCGCTGTCAGGCTGACGATCCCCATTGCGTGCGCGATCTGCTGTGAACTCAGGCCCAAAAGCGCTCCGCAGGCCGCGACGCCCGAGTACACCCCGACCGCCCCGGACAAGTTCCAGTCCATATGCCAGCCCACATTGCAGCGGAGCCGGATGAAGAGTTCCTGGCCAATGGCAACTGCTGCGATCAACTCTTCGCCGGTTACTTCGCCTTTGCGCTCAGCCAAGGCTAGGAGGGCAGGTACGAGGGAACTGTCCGGATGCGCGCCCCAGGGTGTCTGGCTGTCGTAGTCGAGTCCATGGGCCAGAGTGCCATTGGCGAGGGCGGCTGCACCGGCTGGAACGCGGCCGCCGAACCCTAGAATGCGTGCTTCTTCCTTCCCGCCGGCTTCCGAGACGAGCTCGATAAGGGGTCTAACTGCCGGTTCCATTCCGCTCGCTCCGAGTATGACGCCGATTGTGTCCAGAAGACTCTTTTTGGCCGCCTCGACCGCCTGCGGCGGCAAATCCGAGAAGCGGGTATCTGACGCGAATCTTGCTAGGTGGTGGGAAAGGTCAATATTGGTAGACATAGCGTGTCTTTCTTTTTTTGTCAGAAAATTTAGGGCAGGCATAAGTACGCCCGATTTATCCGGCAAAGCGGGTTTCTGGAAGGCCCGTCACGCCGAGCCCGTAGATTGCGAACAGGCCACCGGCGCCAGCTTGCGTGGTCGGCACGCCACGCGACGCCTTCGACATGCTTGTGAAGTAGAGAACGTCCAGATTGCGACCCCCGAACATGAGGCTGGTGACGTTCCGAACGGGAACATTGATTTCACGGTCAATTGATCCATCTGGCGCGTAGCGGATGATGCGGCCACCCAGCACTTTGGCATTCCAGAGGAAGCCCTCGGAATCGACTGTCGCACCGTCGACAGTTCGAGCGTAATTTCGGTCGGAAACATGGACGCGCTTGTTCGAAATTTCGCCGGTGGAGATGTCGTAGTCGTAGGCCCAAATGACCTTGTGTTCGGAATCGCCGAAATAGAAAGTCCTATTGTCCGGGCTCCAGCAGGGGGCGTTGGAACAAATCATGCCGGTCTCTATTTCCGACACTGAAAGGTCGGGGTCGAGCCGGTAGAGAGATCCGTTGTCTGCCGGTTTCCGCAGGATGTCCACGCTGAGCGGGTCGAAGTCGTAGCCCATTGACCCTGCAAAGAATCGACCCGCGCGGTCGACTTTACCGTCATTGAATCGATAATCGGATCTATCCGCTAAGGGGTTGGCGATGGGCGTGACTTCCTGCGTTTCAAAATCATAGAAGTTGAATCCGTTTGCAAGGGCGAGAACAGCGCCCCCGCTTTCGCGCAACGCTATGGATCCGATGTAGGTCGGAACATAGTAGGTGCGCACGTCGCTTCCGGCTTCGTCGCAACTCCAAATTTCACACGCCGTGCTGTCGATCCAGTAGAGTCGCTGCTGCCGGGCATCCCAAAGCGGGCTTTCGCCAAGATGGTTCTTGCAGTCGACCAAAAGCTGAATTTCGGTCATTAACTCCACCCGTCACTTTCATGGCGCCCCGGGCGCCTGTATGTACTTCTTCCTTCTGCCGGCCGGTGATCAGTCAAGCATGCGTGTCAGAGGCATGCAGTCTGGCCGCCGTCTACTGAAACAACCGAGCCGGTCATGAAGCTTGCGTCATCGGTCAGGAGAAAAACTATGACCGCAGCAATTTCCTCCGGGTAGCCAATCCGCCCGATCGGATGCTTCGCGTTGATACGGGCGACAGCGGCGGGATCCTCCATCATGTACTCGACCAGGGGTGTCCTGGTCATGCCCGGAGCGACCGCATTGACCCGGATACCAAGGGGTCCAAGCTCCGGCGACATCGATTTAGTAATGCCGGAGATCCCGAACTTCGAAGCGACGTAAGACAGCCGGTTCGGCACACCAAGGACGCCGGCGCCCGAAGATATATTGACGATAGCGCGCGGCCCGCTGTCGTCTTGAACTGCCAGCACGAACGCTTGGCACATATTGATTGTTCCGTCGAGATTCACCGCCATGATCTTCCGGTGTTTTTCCGGATCGGTGTCGACGATGCTGCCCTCGCCCGTAATTCCAGCGCAGTTAATGAGGCCGTTGAGCCCGCCCAACTTCTCACGCATTTCGGCGAGAAGTTCCACCGTCCCAAGGTGATCACAGACATCGAGGACGGCCCCATGGATTTGGTCTTCCTCCGCTGCAATCGACAGAGCGGCGTCGACGCCGGCTTGAGTGACGTCGACAGCCACCACTGTCGCCCCCTCAGCAAGCAACCTCTTAACACTGGCGGCGCCAATCCCGCTGCCGGCGCCGGTTACAACCACGGTTCGCCCTTCGAATCGCTTCATCGAGACTCCTCTTGTATTTCTGCGCACCCTCAAGCTTTTGGACATCTTGAGCGCGGAGGGACGCGCAACGGTTTCGTATGTGAGTCAGAGTTTCATATATGAGTGAGGTGGTCAATAGCAACGCCCTTCTATCGAGGTGAGGGCGTAACAAATTTCCCGTCGCTCTAGCCGAGGGACGGGGAGGTGGCTTTTGGCTTAGCTGAAGCTCCTGGGCACAGTCGGGCAGAATCCCTCGAACTTGATCGGGAATGCTCGGGCAGCTGCTACGCCAGCGGCGGCGCCTGTAGACCTTATCCCTTGGGCGCGAGTCCGAGCCCGGGGGCATGGGGAGCTATGGCCCGCGTTCGCCGGATCCAGGCAGCAGCGAGAACCAGGCTTTCCGGGGCAGCCCTTTGGGGCTAACGCCTCAGGCTGATCCGCGTTTTTCTCGGATGCTCAGTCGCCTTTCGAGGCACCTGCACCCATCCGCCGGGACAATTCATTGCACGCTTCCACGAGTAACGCGCGGGCTTGATCCACCGGGGCATTACCCATGCCATTGAGGCGATGGATGAAGGGCGTGGTCATGGCAGCTACCGCCTTCCCGGTGTAGTCGAAGACCGGCGCTGAGATGTTCGTGACCCCTTCGATGGTGAGCGATTTTCCCTGGCAGAACCCGGCTTTGCGGACCTCGGGCAGATCGGAGAGGAACCGCGACCGCCGCGCACTGGTCTCGTTGCCTGCCAGCATTAGCAGATTCTCGAGTTCCTTGTCCCCCATGAATGCTGCAAGTACTCGGCCAGAGGCGGAATCGTCAATGGGGATCTGTGAGCCCAAGCGAACCGTGTTGATGTTGGTGTCCGGGTTGTCTACTTGAGCGATAACGAGCAGCTTTCCGGAACTAAGGATGCAGAGGTGAATGCTTTGGCTGATGCGATTGGCCAGCTTCTGCATCTCATCGCCGGCAATGGCTGTCAGGCGACGAATAATCGGTTGGCGATGCGCGACTTCAAACAGTTTTGTGGTCAAGTGATAGCGCTCGCCCTCGTCAAGCTCTACATAGCCACGTTCGCGCAGCACCATGAGCACGCGGAAAATCTCCGATGTGGTTCGACCGAGCTTTTTGCCAATATCGACCTGGCCCAGGCCGCTATCCTCAGAGGCCAGGAGTTCGAGGATGTCGAGTCCCTTGGCTAAGGCTGGCGCCCGATACTTGCCCTCACTTGTTTCCGTTTCCACGCCCGCCCCGCTTTTCCTCCCCTCCGCAGTCGAAGGGTTTCAAGTTTTATATATAAAACCTATCTGGTTGCTCCGAATGGGGCAAGCGGTAATCTCCCGCTGTAGAGGCCTCATCGATGTGTCGCCCAGAGGGGGCCGCGCATGTTTGCCTTTGTCCAAAATAGCAGGATATCGTGTGTGCTACTGCCGGTGGGGGCAGGTGGTCCCGGCGGCTCTGATCCGCCTACTCCTGATCCACTGAAAGGCGCCCCCATGGCTCCCCGCGAGAAAAACCCAGGCCGGGCCTCTGGAATCAGTGCTGGACTTACCCTGCTTTTCGCCCTTGTAGGTGGCGTCGGTGTGGGAAACCTGTATTGGGCACAGCCGTTGCTCGGGGACATTGCCGGGGAGCTGGACGTCTCGCCGGGTACTGCTGGACTACTTGTGACGCTAAGCCAAGTGGGATATGCGCTCGGGGTATTCCTCGTCGTGCCCCTTGGTGACACTGTGAACCGGAAGCGCCTGATCCCCATAATCATGTTTCTTTGTTCATTATCTTTGGGGGGCTGTGTACTGGCGCCGAATTTCGCTGTCCTGCTGACCGCCCTGGCTTTGGTGGGTTTTGCAAACGTCGCCGGGCAATTGCTGCTGCCGCTGGCCGGCGATCTTGCCACTGACGAGCAACGGGGACGCGCAGTTGCGACGATAGCGTCCGGACTTTTGGTTGGCATCCTATTGTCCCGTTTGGTCAGCGGAATTGTCGCGGACATATTCGGGTGGCGCATGGTTTATGTTGCCGCGTCGGCAGCGATGCTTTTTCTTGCGGCCCTCATGTGCTTTGCTGTTCCGGCACTGGCCCCTCGGGACCGAATACCCTATGGAGCTCTGCTGCGTTCCGTCCTGGAGTCCGTCGTCCGGCATCGCCCGGTCAGGATCATCGTGGTTTTCGGAGCGGCATTGATGTGTATTTTTATGGCGTTCTGGACCGGACTCACGTTCTTGCTGGCGGCGGCCCCGTTCTCCTTCACGGCCTCCCAGATTGGCCTTGTGAGCCTGCTCGGCGTAGCGGGAGTCATCGGTGCCCAATTCATCGGCCGGGTGTATGGCCGCGGATGGTCCGTCCCGGCCATCGGTATCGGTCTTGCCATCACGTTGGTGTCGATCTCTGTTTCCGGGTTTGGCGGGTCTTCCATTGTCGCCGTACTAATCGCCGTCGCGTTGCTCTCTGTCGGTGTCCAGACCGTGCTGGTGCTCCTTCAGACAATGATTGTCTCGATCGACCCTGCCGCCCGCAGCCGCCTTAACACAGTCCATATAGTTTGCAACTTCATCGGCGGTGCAATCGGATCAACACTTGCCGCCGTACTCTGGCATATCGGCCGGTGGCCCGCTGTCATGGGAGGTTCAGCCGTCGTCGTTGCCTTTGCCCTGGCGCTATGGTTCATCCAGAGAGGGCGGACTCTCTCGGAGTATGCGCAGCCGTTGTCCGAGTCGCCGGCCACGGAAGATATCCGTCTGCAGCAAGAGCGGAAGTGAATGCAGGAAGCGGGCTATGGAACTGGCCGGCTACTTGAATTCGGATGTGGATGCCGGGGGCGAATAATAAGCCGGACGTTCGAACGAGATGTGTCCACTACCAGGGCATGCCGAATGTATCAGCGACAGGCCACGAGTACGCGGGCTCCTCGGATGAAACCCGCGATGATAGCTGCTCCCGTCGCCTTAGCGATGGGGCCGTCCACCACGCAGGCAGCCTCTCCCCTAAAAGTTCCAGGATGTGCAGGATCCCATGTGGGCTTGACGAGTCACGTCCACTCATAACAGGCGTCCCTTCCGGACGAATCGCCCCTAGCACCGTTTTCTGTGCCAAATCTCATAATGCAGGATATCCTGATCTAGCGGCAGGCGCTAGAACTCGTCCGCATACACATAACAAAGGAGCAAACACATGAGTCCCGTAATCGTTGTGGGAGTTGATGGCAGCAAAACGGCGAATAGGGCGGCAGAGTCAGCCAGGGACCTTGCTTCAGCGCTGGGCGCGTCCCTCCATGTGGTATCGGCCTTCGACAGCGACCGGACCGAAGTACTCGGCAGCGGCAGTGACCAGCGTGTTGTCTCCACAGCGGATGGTGCCGAGCATGTGGCACGCGGTGTGGCGGAATCATTGGGGCGGGACATAAAGGTCACCTACTCGTCAGCCCGAGGCCGGCCGGCGGACGCCCTCATCAAGGAAGCTCTCCGTATGGAAGCCCAAATCATCGTTGTAGGTAACCGGAAGATGCGCGGCATCGGGCGCGTCCTCGGCAGCGTGGCCAACAGTGTGGCGCACAACGCTCCTTGTGACGTGTATATCGCAAACACGTACGATGTCGACTGACGGCATCGCCAGTTAAGAGGATGGCCCGTTCATTCACCAGAGATTATGCCCGGACATGCCTCATCTGCCACTGGCCGGGCAGCGGTTTTCAGCATCTGGCGTCCTCCGGCGCACAAGCGTAGCGTCGGAGGACGAGGGAATCGTCGAGCAACGGGGATCTGCAGGTACCGCAGGCCTTGGACCATTGAAATGCATTCCTTCGAGGGAGTCGTGATGGCTGGATGGAATGTTGATACCGCTGCCGGGCCCGTAGGACGTGGGTCGGTCACTCTGGTGGAGGGCTCATCCTTTTGCATTTCCTCGGAAAACGGCGATATCCATCCGGACTATCCTCATGGGGTTTTCCACGAGGACACCCGCATCCTGTCCGGCTGGAGCTTGACCGTCAATGGCAGGTCCTTGGAACCGCTGGCCGCCAAGACCAAGGAACCGTATCGCGGCTTGTTTGTTGGCCGCGTATCGCACTTGGACGGGGATGCGGATAGTCCTCTCATTGTCGAACGCCTCCGTGAAGTTGGCACTGGAATCGTAGAGCGGATTACCGTCCGGAACTACTCGCCGGCTCCGACCGAATGCGAAGTCGGCCTTAGGGTCGAGGCGGACTTCGCTGACCTCTTCGAGGTGAAGGAAGCACGCCTTCAGCGGCGCTGGAAACAGTCCCGCCAAGCGGACCGCGGCGCGCTGACCATCCAGGCTGTCTGGCAGGACGTTCGTAAGGGAGTGGTCATAGCGGGCAGTGGTGCCGAGGCCTCGTCCGAAGCCTTGACGTATCTCGCCGTTGTTCCACCGCACGGACAATGGAGTGCCACCGTGAGCGTCTCGCCCACCGGCAACGGAGCTGATACGGCCATACCCTTCGTCCATCCCGACGAGCGGCAATTGTCTCCTCGGGACCGGCGTCGGCAGGAATGGGTGTCCAAAATCCCGGTGGTGCACGTGGGCAACCGAGCCATAGAGCGGACCCTTCGCCGGAGTTACGACGATCTGGGTGCACTCCGCATTGAAGATCCAGGCCACCCTGAGCGCGTCGTCGTGGCTGCGGGAGCACCGTGGTTTATGGCACTGTTCGGCCGGGACTCGCTATGGGCATCACTCATGGCCTTGCCGGTAGACCCATCCCTCGCATTCGGCACCATCCAAACCCTGGCTGACCGGCAGGGCGAAGTGGTGGATGAAAGAAGCGAGGAAGAGCCGGGCAAGATACTGCACGAGGTCAGGCTCGATGTTTCAAGCGGGCTGGCGCTGGGCGGCAAGTCCGCCTATTACGGCAGCGTAGACGCGACACCTTTGTTCGTTGCCCTGTTTGGGGAAGTAAGCCGCTGGGGATTTTCCACGGATGCGATCTCTGCCCTCATGCCCCATGTTGACCGGGCCCTCGACTGGATCCGGGACTACGGTGACAAGGACGGCGATGGGTTCGTGGAGTATCAGCGCCTCAGTGACCGGGGGCTGATCAACCAGGGCTGGAAGGACTCCGTCGACGGCATCAACTTTGCAGATGGCACTCTGGCCGAACCCCCCATCGCGCTCTGCGAAGTGCAGGCTTATGTCTATGGGGCGTATTTGGCCCGCTCCTGGATAGCCTACGACGCCGGTGACATGGGCGTTGCCACCAGGTACCGGGAGCTCGCGGCACAGTTGAAGAAGCAGTTTAACGAGCAGTTCTGGTTGCCCGACGTCGGTTACTATGCCATCGCCCTCGACGGACAGAAGCGCCCTGTGGATGCATGCGCTTCCAACATGGGGCAGTGCCTGGTGTTTGGCATCATCGATGATGACAAGGCCCCGCTTGTGGCAGAACGTCTCATGTCCCCCGAGATGTTCAGCGGCTGGGGCGTGCGGACACTGGCCAGCAACATGGGTGCCTACAACCCCGCCAGCTACCACAACGGGTCTGTGTGGCCGCACGACAATGCCATCATTGCAGCCGGACTCCTGCGCTATGGTTTCGTGGAGCAGGTGCAGCGTATTTCCACAGCATTATTTGAGGCGGCTGAGTATTCGGAAGGCCGACTGCCTGAGCTGTTTTGCGGCTTCAGCCGTGAGCACTTCGACGAACCAGTACCGTATCCCACGGCATGCTCGCCTCAAGCCTGGGCCGCGACCACTCCAATCATGCTGATCAAAAACCTCATGGGCTACTACGCTGATGTTGCACGCGGTGGCCTTTGGATGGATCCCGCGCTCCCGGAATCCTACGGCGGCCTGCATATCACCAACGCCCCCATGGCGAACAGCAGGATCACCATCGACATCTCTGGTACCAATACGACGGTCACTGGCCTGCCCAAGGGCATGCAATTACACATTGGAACGCGACCGCGGGCGGCCGACCTGGTGGAAAGGGCTAAACTTCGCGAAAGGAGCTGAACCGCGCGTGTTTTCCGTTCGGATCCGCCGGTGGTTATTGGATCCTTCTCCTAGCAGCGGACCAGGTGGCAAGACGTTGGAGGCGCTCCTTGGAGGGGGATCCTGGTTCACCTAGTCGATGTCGATTAACTCGTCGTGCGATCCGGCGCGGCGGCGCTCAATCGTCTTCGGCTCCAAGGTGTGGTCGCGCTGGTGGCCCCGTAAGCCTACACAGTGGACGTCATGGCGATTTCCTTGTTCGTACCGCATGGGGTTCGTTACCCGCCGGGTGCGGCGGGAGGAGCAGGGATGTTCAGGCCGGCAGTCTGCTATGCGCCGCACTGCCGGATGGAACGAACCATCAGACGTAGGCCAGGAATCGTCCTGCGAAGATCACGCCCGTCCACGTCGTCATCGAAACGACCGCCGAGATGCGGGCTGCGATCGGTGTCGCGTGGGCGTCCGCCCACTCGTCGACTCGACGGTGGACGCCGCGGTGGAAGACGAGGACGTTCAGCCCGGCCAGGAGCAGGAGTCCGAGCTTCCACGGTGCAGCACCGGAGCCGGCGACGCCGATGGCCTGCGCGCTGAACAGCAGGATGCCGGTGACGACGGCGATGGCCAGTCCGAGGTGGGACACGGGCAGGAGATAGCGTGCGGCCCTCGTGACGGATACCAGTGAACGCGCAACGCCCAGCAGCCGGAGGTCGAAGGCGAAGGCCGGGCCGACGAGCACGGCTATCCCGAGGATGTGGAGGCTCTCGAGCGTCGCGTACATGAAGGGAGTGGAGCGCACGGCATCACCGAGCGGGGAATCTTGCAGCCAGCGCAGGATCGGTTCGAGCCATTCAGGCATTCGGGCTCCGTTCATCCTGGCGGGTACGGCGGCGCACGTAGAGGACGCCGCCCACGACGGCCATGACGACGGCGGCACCGAACGCCGCCCAGACGACCCACGTCTCTGAGCCGCTGGCATCGGCGATGCCGGCATCCTCCGCCGGAGGGTCCATCTCCACGGGGTCCTCTGCCGCGGACGGCGCGGCGGCAGGCTCAACACTTGCCTGGGTATCGCCCGGTAGCGGTGCCCTGACCGGGAGCGTGTTGCCGATCACCTGGTTGACGGGCGCATTGTCGTCGCCGTACCAGAAGGCGACCGGACGGAAGAGGCCGTCGTCGGTGCTGTTGATGTATCCGACGCCCTGGAAGCGCTCTCCGGCCTCCAGGGAGCGGTCCAATCCGTTGCTGCTCGACCACCACGGCGGAGCGATGATGACCTCGAGTTCGTCGTGGGCGCCGTCATACGCGAGGGCCGCTTCGACCCGGGGGCTGTCCTCCGGGCCCGACAGCTCCTCGGGGATCGGCAGATCGGGCGTGTTGGCCGGGAGCTGGGCATCCAGTGCTACATCGAAAAGTGAATGCGGATCGCCCCAGCTCCCCTCGGATGAGACGGTGCCGGCGATGTAGACGAGGTCGTTGGTCTCGAAGCCGTCCCAGCCGTGGTGCGCAGCGGCCGGTGAGGCCGGGACCAGCGCGATCGCTGAAGCGGCGAGGAGAGCCGCGGCGGCCAGAAGGCCGCGGCGGAGTGGTCGATCGGTGTGTGTGGAGACGCTCAAAGTCGTCGATCCTCTCTGTGGGCGGTGCGGCTCCCGTAGGGCGAGCCTGGGGTAGGGGTTCAGCTTTCTGCGGGGAACGCGACGCCGGTCTGCTCGGCGAAGGCGGCCAGTAGCCGGTCCTGCGCCTGGGTGTCGTGCACGAGCTCGTTCACGCGCGTCTCGATCTGCTGGTGGAAAAGGAACTCGCCGGTGACGTCACTGCCCGGCTCGACGCCCTCGGCCAGCCAGACCTGAGTCATGTAGCCGTCGCGAAGGCTGTCGGGCGTGCTGGTGTTTCCGTTATGGAAGCCCATCAGGGTGGGGATCCAGCCGGGTGCGACGGCGTTCACCTGCCGGTCCGGCCAGAGGCGGGCCGCTGCGGTGGCGATCATCGCCATGTGCAGCTTGCTGTCGCCGTAGCCGATGCCGCCGCCCGAGCGCACCTCGTCGAGCCTTAGGTCTCCGCCGAGGTGCAGGTCCGAAGAGAGGTAGGTCAGCTGTCGCGGCGGGGTCACCAGCGCGGTGAGGAGGTACGGCGAGAGAGAGTTGGAGTTGAGCAGGTCGCCGGCGGGGAGCCCGTACTCGCCGGCGTTGTGAACGATGACGTCGAACTCGCCGAGGGCGTTGATCTGCTCGGCCAGCGCTCTCGTCTGGTCGAGGTCGAGCAGATCGCCGGTCACAACGTCCTCGAGGCCCGGCAGGTCGCGGCGCACGTCGGCGGCGCGCTGCTCGTTCCGGGCGTGCGCGACGACAATGTGCCCCCGCTTGAGGAGATGGGCAGCGGCGAGCTGCCCGGCACCGGCGGCGGAGCCGGTGATGAGGATGCGCTTCGTGGCGCCGTCGAGTGGTTGGACGTTCTCGTCGATCCACACCATCTCGTCGGCGACCTGTTCGGTGTTGTACACGCCGACGCCGTACAGGCCGCCTTGGGCGTGGACGACGTTTTCGGAGGTCTCGGTGCGCTCGCGTGCGGTTCCCGTCGGCGCAGGCGTCGAGGCGTCCTGCGGGGGAGTGCTGGTGCAGGCGGCCAGGGCCACTGCGCCGAAGGAGGTGGTGGTCAGCAGAAGGCCGCGTCGGGTGAGGGTCGTCATCTCGTGTGTCATCCGTGGTTTCTCTTGCGGTCAGTCGCGACCGCTGTGGTGATCTGCTGCCCGTCCAGCAGCTCGATCTGGTCGATGTCCTCGGTCTCGCCGATCCTGGTCAGATCGTGCGAGGCGGTGTTCCCGTCGGTGTTGTCGAAGAAGCCGAAGTTGCCCCACGGCTTGTAGTCGAACGGGTCCTCAATGTCGGGCGCCAAGCCCCCGGGGTCGGTTTCGTGGAGAATTACCGGGTCCCAGGTCGTCATCGCGTTTCCTCAGCGGCTGCGCGTTCGTAAGTGACTCGCCAGCCCTCGGAAGGGTCGACCGGGGTAAGGACGAGGGTGTCGTCTGTCACCTCGAAGTTGCGGCTGAGGGTTTGGCCGATGAGGGCGCGTGCTGCCGCGGACTCGACAACGACGGAGAAAGTGCCGGCGTCGGCGTCGACGCTGGCGTCTCCGTAAAACGCCTCGTACCCCTGGACGGTGTAGGGGGTGTCGGCTGCGGCTGTGTCTGGGTTCATGGCCTGCACGGACACCGTTCCCGCGTCAGTGAAAATAATCTGCCCAGAGAACGGTACCTCCTGCATTTCACCACCGGTACCGAATTCGAGGGTTGTCATAGTCCATTCCCCGATGATCGGATCGGCCTGGGCGGGCGTTTCAGCAGTCGCGGAAGTGCTCTGCGGGGACGGTGCGGTGCAGGCTGTTGTGGTGAGCAGCAAGGCCAAAGCCAGCGCGGGGGCGATGGTCAGCAGCTTGTTCTTATTCATGTTTTGCTCTCTCAAGGTTGGTGGGGACCGCTCGGCGGTGCGTGTTTTTGGCTTCCGCTTATGGTTCCGAGCATTGATGAACCGGCTCTGATCTCTTCATAGATCTGCCGCTGTGTCATACAAGTAGATATCGGAGGGGCTGAACCAAGGGAGTCTCTATCTAGGGGTGGTATTGGCAGGGCCTCCCTGCAGGCCGTAGACGAGGGGGATTGCCGTGACGGGTTCCAACAGGCACTGTTTGTAGGGGCCGGAACATCTAAGGAACCCAAACCCGACGGGATTCCTGTTTTCGCTTCGCCCTCTTGCATCTTCAGCGAAAGCAGCAGCTCCACCATGACCGACGTCACCAGAGGGACACTCCTCCTGTCGACCGCTGTACTCGGCACAGGAATCCTGACAGCCTCCGCTCCGGACGCAACCCGCCGGAACCCGCGGGCCCCGGTTCTGTCCATACCGTCGCTGGAATCCCGACTAGTAGACCGACCCCTCAAGGAGTTCGGAGAGCCTGCCGGCGGCGGGGCGGAGTTCGACCATCCGGCCTTTAGCGGGCTTCGCTGGTTTCCTCAACCGGGCCGGTGGGTGAAGTGAACTCCTCCCCGAGCTCGGCATGCCCCATGGCGAACTATGTTGGCTCGGCCTCCTCACGAGGCACATGCGAAGCACCGGCCATTGGGACGCCTTCCTCAGCATCAACCCGCTGATCATCACCGACGGAACGAGCTCGCCCGCGAACGCTACCGCGTTGACGTGTTCCTGCGCTGGTGAGCCGATCATCGCGGGCTGACCCCTCGGCTCCTGCTGGAGGCCCTCCGGATAGAGGCCCTGGGAGGGACTCCCTCTTCCCCGGCGGGTGGCCTAGCGTGGAAGGCATGGAAAACCGAGCGGAAGTACGCGACTTCCTTATCTCGCGACGCGCCCAGGTTTCCCCGGAGCAGGTTGGCTTGCCTGCCGGGGCGAACCGGCGTGTGAAGGGTCTACGCCGGAGCGAAGTCGCCACCCTGGCCGGTCTGAGCGTGGAGTATTACACGCGCCTGGAGCGCGGCGCGATCAGCGGCGCTTCTCCTCAGGTGCTCGCGAGCATAGCCAGAGCCCTGTGCCTGGACGACGCCGAACGGGCCCACTTGTTCAACCTCGCCAACGCGGCCAGCCCGGCTGCCCGGCCGCCGCGGCGCCGCACGTCCAAGTCCTATGTGCCGCATCAGAGCCTGCAGTGGGCGCTTGATGCGATCACGGCCGGTCCCGCGTTCGTTCGTAACGGCCGAATGGATCTGCTGGCGGGCAATCCCTTAATGCGGGCGTTCTACAAGGACTGCTACGAGATGCCCGGCCAACCTCCCAACCTCGCTAGGTACACGTTCCTGGATGAACGTGCCCATGAGTTCTACCCGGACTGGGATGCCTTCGCGGAGGTGACCGTTTCCATCCTGCGTACGGAAGCCGGCCGGGACCCGCACAATAAGGAACTTCATGACCTTATTGGTGAGCTGGGAACCCGCAGCGAGGAGTTCCGCCGCCGCTGGGGTGCACACAACGTCCGGCACCACGGCACTGGTTTCAAAACCTTCAACCACTCCATCGTGGGCGAAATGATCCTCGCCTTCGAGGGGCTCGAAATGGCCGCCGAGCCGGGACTGACGCTCACGATCTACACCGCAGAGCCCGGGTCACCGTCCGCTGAACGCATGCAGCTGCTCGCCTCGTGGGCTGCCAGCGAGTACGGAAATGCCGTTCTGGGTGCATCCGGTAGGACACGGACGGACAGCTGAAAAACTTCCGACCGACCCCGGCGCTGCCGGATGGGATGGCCGCCGTCGACGGGAATTTACGACGCCTGCGCCACAGGGTATGCCGGGCTGCAGCACCGTCTGACTGCCGGGCCCCTGGCCCCATCAAGGGGGCACCGAATCGATGTACGTCTACGAAAGAAAGAAAAACTGTGAAAACTACTGTCGCGATCATTGGTGCCGGACCCGGCCTGGGGCTTGCCTCTGCCCGCCGCTTCGGAGCCGAAGGCTTTAATATTGCCCTTCTTTCCCGCACCAAGGAACATGTCAATGTACTGGCTGCGGAACTGGCCGGTGCCGGTATCAACGCTCGGGGTTACGCCGCCGATGTCCGTGACCAGGAAGGGCTCGCCGCCGCTCTTGCCCAGGCAGCCGAGGACCTGGGGCCCGTCGAGATTCTCCAGTACAGCCCCGTGCCGTCCAAGGAATATCTCCGGCCCGTTCTTGAGACAACGCCCGAAGAACTGCGCTCAGCGCTTGAGTTCTCAGCTCTGGGAGCCGCCGCCGCCATCAATGCGGTGCTTCCCGGAATGCGGGGACTTGGCCGCGGAACCGCCTTGTTCATCAACGGCTCCAGCGCCGTCCGTCCCAATCACAACTACGCCGGCACCTCCGCCGCGTTCGCCGCCGAATCCGCATACGCTCAGATGCTCCATGACGCCCTGGCGCCGGAAGGAATCCACGTAGCGCAGCTCATTATTCCGTTGGGCATCGGCGGAGGCGACCCTGCGCACGAACCGGCGGCCCTGTCCGAAACTCTTTGGAGCATCTACAGCGATGGGAAGGACTTCCGTTCCTTCGTGGCGCCTCTCGACTGAGGGCACGGGGCTGCTTTCCGTACCTGCCGCCTCCGACGCCAGCCCGGCGACGGCGGCGGCTGCCTTATTTAGGGGTCCCTCCCAGTACCCGTAACAGCAGGGGCTCCTCCTCTTCTTTACCAACTGCTTTGCTGGAATGGACAACTTTTCCAACTGAAGGGGAACCACCTCCCATGCGCCTGAAAAAGCGGGCCCTGGCGGCGATCATCGTGCTTGCCTTGCCCCTGGCCGGGTGCAGCACCTCCTCGAACGGCCCGGCATCGACCACCGAGCCCACGTCCTCCCCGACGGAAACATCTACGGCGGCCGATGGGTCGACGTCGCAACCTGCACCTGTCCCGTCCTCCGCGGGTGCGGCAGACAGCACCCCGATCACCATCGACATCGATGGCGCGACCGTGACAGGCACCCTTTCCAGCAACGCAACTGCACGCTCCCTGATCGGGCAGCTTCCCTTGACGCTCTCCTTCAGGGACTACGGCGGCCAGGAAAAGATCGCAGAGCTGCCGGAGCCGCTTTCGCTCGACGGCGTACCCGCCGGCGACAGCGCAGAACCACTGACCATCGGCTACTACGCGCCCGACCAAGCCCTCGTCCTCTATGACGAGCACGTCGGGTACTCCCGCGGAATTGTGCGGATCGGATCCTTCGATAACCTCGAGCCGATCCGGGACCAAACAAGCAGCTTTACCGCCAGGCTGGCTCCCGCTAACTGAGCGGAATGACACAGCCACTCCGAACATTCTCCACAAAAGAACGGAACAGTCTTGACTCGAGCAACCCTTGAGGATGGCGCCTGCCAAGCGCCCGTCGACACCCAGCCCCACGAAAACATCAACATCATCGAAGAAACAAAGGTTCCCGCCCCGGCAAGCGATCCTTCCGTCCCAGCCGGGTCCTTTCCATGGGCGGCCCTGCTGGTCATGGCCCTGATGGGGTTCCTTCTGATCGCCACCGAAACCATGCCCGCCGGCCTGTTGCCGCAGATGGCTTCGGGCCTGCACGTCACCGAGGGGACCGCCGGACAGTTTGTCAGCGCCTACGCCCTGGGAACAGTCATAGCGGCAATGCCCGCCATCGCCTTAACCCGGGGCCTGCCCCGAAAGCCCGTCTTCCTTGCCGGGATCCTCGGGTTCCTGGCCGCTAACTTCATCACGGCATTCTCCACCGACATCATCCTCTCCCTCGGAGCGCGGCTCCTGGCCGGTGCATTATCCGGCCTGCTGTGGGGAATGACTGCCGGCTACGCCCGGCGCATCACAGCTCCGCACCAGGCCGGCCGCGCCTTGTCCGTTGCGTCAGTTGGAACCCCCGTCGGCCTGGCAGTGGGAACTCCCTTCGGGTCCTGGCTGGGCACGGCATTCGACTGGCGCTGGTCCTTCGGCGTGCTCGCAATCCTCACGGCGGTCACCTTGCTGCTGGCCGTCTTCCTGGTCCCGGACGCACCCGGCCAACAGGCCGGGACACGCGTACCCCTCGTACGGGTCTTCGCCATCCCGGGCGTCGCGGTTGTCCTCGGCGTCATCGTCAGCTGGATGCTCGGGCACAACATCATGTACACCTACATCGGCTCCTACCTCCGCGGGGCAAACCTTAATCTCTCCGTGGACGTCGCGCTCGTAACCTTCGGCGCGGCCGCCATCGCGGGGATCGCCATCACCGGCGCCGTGATCGACAAGGGCCTTCGGCGCCTGATCCTGCTCAGCCTCGGCAGCTTCCTTGTGGCCGGCGCGATCTTCATCGTGGGGCAGGCGTCACTGCTGGCAGTCCTCGTCGCGATTATCCTGTGGGGCATCGCCTTCGGCGGCGCGGCAACACAACTCCAAACGGCCATCAGCGCTGCCAGCGGTGAAAACGCGGACGTTGCCAACTCGATGCTCGGCGTCGCGTTCAACCTCGCGATTTTCGCCGCGGGGGTGGCGGGTGCGGTGGTGATCAGCAGGCTTGGCGGGATGGTCCTGCCAGCGGCCGTGGTGGGCCTGGCCGCCGTCGCGCTTGTTATCGCTGTTGCTGGACGCCGCACAGCATTCCCCACGTAGCCAGCAAAGCAGCTCCTGCATCAGCAGCACAGCAAACATCCTCTACTAATCGGGAGTAAGCCTTGAAAGTTATCCGCACGCCAGCCCTGTTGGCAGTCACTATGGGAGCGGGCCTGATGTTGGCCGCCTGCGCAGCCACCCCGCCGACCACCACCCCGCCAGCATCCCCGCCGCCGGTTGCGTCGGCTGTTCCGTCCCCCGCCCCGCCCTCAGCGGGGACCTCAACGACGCCGGGGAACGCCACCCCGGCCGGCACGCCCCAGGTAGTGGCCGCCGGGCTGGAGGCTCCGTGGTCCTTGGTGTTCCGCAACGGCACCCCGCTGGTCAGCGAGCGGGACAGCGGGCGGATCCTCGAGCTCAGCCCTGACGGCGCCACACGCACCATTGGCGACATTCCCGGTGTGGCCGGCGTCGGGGAAGGCGGGCTTTTGGGCCTGGCTGTTGACAGCCAAGGCCGCCTGTACGCGTACTCCACCGGGGCGGACGGAAACAGGCTCCAGCGCTTCGACGTCGCTGGAGACCCAGGGTCCTTGGCACTGGGGGAGCCTGAAGCGCTCCTCGACGGGATTGCGTCGGCGAGCTATCACGACGGCGGCCGGATCGCCTTCGGGCCGGACGGCATGCTCTACGTAACGATCGGTGATGCGGGCCGGCGCGGCAGTGCCCAGGACCTGGATTCCCTGAACGGGAAGATCCTGAGGATGACCCCCGACGGCGGCGTCCCCGCCGACAACCCCTTCCCGGATTCGCTCGTCTACAGTTACGGACACCGCAACCCCCAGGGCCTGGCTTGGGCGGAGGACGGCACCATGTTCGCCACCGAGTTCGGGCAGAACACCTGGGACGAGCTGAACATCATCACCCCAGGGGCCAACTACGGCTGGCCGGCCGTGGAAGGAATAGGGGCGACAGGGGAATTCACCGACCCGGTGCAGCAGTGGGAGCCCTCCGAGGCCAGCCCCAGCGGCATGACACACATTGACGGGACCCTGTTCATCGCCAACCTGCGCGGACAGGTCCTCCGGGCCGTGCCCGTTGCCGACCCCTCCACCTCGACCACCTACCACAGCCGCGAATTCGGACGCCTCCGCGATGTCACGGAGGCTCCGGACGGGAGGCTATGGTTCGTCACGAACAACACCGACGGCCGAGGTACGCCCGGTCCCGACGACGACCGCATCCACAGCGTGGAGCTGACTGGGGAGTGACCTTGCGGCTGGGTATCGACAAAGTCTTCAACGGCTCCTCAGGGAGCATGCTTGGGCCAATGCCTCGATGTAAATGCGAACTCCCCTCCCGGCTGGGCGGGCAGCCCACGGGTCGAGGCTCATCGGACGTCCGCAAGGGGAGTCTTTCCGACCGCCTGCAACGCTACCTTTGGGCGGCGAGGCGGAATGTTTTGATCTTGTTCCATGGCAGGTGGATGGGGGAGTCCTTCTTGCTTTTCTGATTCGACAGTACCCGCGCATTGGCCTGAACGACGAGGAACCCGGCATTGACGCCGGGTTCCTCGTCATGGCAGGGGGATGCCCGGGTTGGGGGTTGTTAGCCGCGGAGGTTTTCGCTGAAGAACTTCTCAAGCCTGTCGAAGGGGATTAAGTTGGTGCGGTCGTAGAGGTCGATGTGCCGGGCTCCGGGAACAACGATGAGCTCCTTCGGGCCAGTCGCCTTCTCGATGATGGCATCGCTGAACCAACGGGAGTGCGCGTTCTCGCCGGTGATAAGCAGGATTGGCCGGGGTGCGATCTCGGCGATATGTCGGAGTTCGCCGAAGTTGATGTGCGCCGCTCCACTGGTGATGGTAAACCCGCCAATGGACCGCGGATGGTGCCCGCGTTCTTCGACGTAGTACTCGAAGAACTCCCGGGTAATGGGGTCGAGGCCTTCGGACGGCGTCTCTGAAGGGAAAATCGGGGACAGGGCGGGCTCGCCTGCGTCCACATCTGCCCAGCGCTGGGCGGCGAGGGATTCCAGCGTTTTTTGGCGGTCTTCGGGGCTGCTGCTATTGAGCCATCCGTTGCGTTGTACGCCGCTGATGTCGTACATGGCCGAGGTCGCTACCGCCCGGATGCGGGTGTCCACCTGGGCAGCGCTCAGGGCAAAGCCGCCGCTGCCACAGATACCGATGGCACCGATTCGCTCGCGGTTGACGTAGGGCAAAGTGCCAAGATAGTCGACTCCTGCACTGAAATCCTCCGCAAAAAGCTCCGGAGAAGTGATGTGGCGCGGTTCACCGGAGCTTTCACCGTTGTAGGACGGATCGAAACCGAGCGCCACGAAGCCGCGACGGGCCAGTTCCTGCGCGTAGACCCCGGGTCCCTGTTCCTTTACCCCGCCGTGTGGCGGGCCGATGACGACGGCTGGATGCGCGACGGATTCATCGAGGTTTTTCGCCCTGTACACGTCAGCGGCGATCTCGATGCCGTAGCGGTTCTTGTAGCGGACGGGCGTACGGCTGACCTCATCAGAGAGAACAAAGGTGTAGCCGTCTTGCTGCATTGTCATGCTGTGGTTCCCTCCCGGGACTTTGTTGTTGTGTGTCTTATCCAGTAGATACCGGGTGTGGCAGAACAAGGGAGTCTCTATCTAGGGGTGGGACTGGCAGGGCACCCCTAGCGGCCTGAACTAGCGGAGCGTAATGCCCGCACCTCATCAGATGCCGTGGGTTCCACAGCGCAGGACCTTCTGCTGGACGCCTACGCACAGCGCACAGGGGCTGCGCTCAACTGAAAGGACGCGGCGCCGCCATAAGCACGGCGGCGCTGACTAGGGGTTCTGGACGCGCCGGCGGTAGGTCCGCGGGGTTTCCCCGGCGTCGTGCAGGAAATGCCGGTTGAAGTTGGAGAGGTTTGCAAAGCCGACCTCGTAGCAGATCTCCGAGATGGGCTTCTCTGTGCGCTCGAGTAAACGTCGTGCGTGTGCCAGGCGCAGCTTGCGGAGTAGGTCGCTGAAATTCTGGCCGGTGGCGCGCTTGAAGTATTTGGAAAAGGTAGGTTCCGGCATGCCTACCAGGGCGGCCGCCTCGGACATCCTGACGCTGCCGGCGTGATTGCTGAAAACATATTCCAGGACGATATCGACGACGGCGGCGGCTTGGCTGTCCAGCTGGGGCCTGAACCATTCCTCGGCGAGGTAGCGTCGCTCCTCGTCCGGTGCGCGGGCCAGGATCCCGAAGAGCGCAAACAGGTGCTGGAGGCGGGCGAGCCCGGTGGTGGCGCCCATGGCCTCGATTGCTGCCGCTGCCGCCTCAGCTGAGCGTCCCAGGAACTCAATGCCCCGCTGCGACTGCTCCAGCAACGGCTGCACCTCGACCATCTCGGGCACCAGGGCGGCAGTCTGCTCCAGCCATTTCCCGTCGAACTGGATCACCGCGTCCCGGTTTTCCAGCACTTCACCGGGCTCGAGGTCACTGACCCAGTCGTGTGGAAGTCCCGACCCTACCAGGGCAACGTGGCCGGCCTCGAAGGTGCCGATGTGGTCACCGACAATGAATCTTCCGGTGCCCTTGCGGATGAGGTGGATCTCGTACTCGGGGTGGTAGTTCCAGCGCGCCACGGGGCTGGGATAGCTGTGCTGGTGCCACCGGACAGAGTGGTTGGGGTCAGGCGGGATGACCTCCCGGTTGGCCCGCATTCCCAGCAGGCGTTCGGCCAGCCTCGCCGTGGCTCCGTCGGCAGTGTCGGCGGCAGTCATTGTGGTTTCTCCATGGGATTGGGGTTTATGAACTCTGGACTGCTTTCCTTGTCCTGATCCCAGAATAGCGGCCCGTAGCGTGGGGCCAGGAGAAAATAAGTATCAGAAACTGGCAACCAGGGCGCTAGTTGTGACGCACAGCCCCCGCCTAATCTTGAGTAACAGCAGCGAGCTACACCGGAATTTCCGGTCCAAGCCCTCGCCCCGGTCCGGTACCCCGACACGGCAGTCGCGGTGCGGTGACCATGCAACCTCTTGAAGAACAAAGGAGTCCTTAATGCGCCCGAATATGCGTGCTGCGACCCTGGCCGCCGGCGCTTTGTGTGTCGCGCTGAGTGCCTCGGCCTGTGCGGGAGCCGGCGGTGGCAATTCCGCCGGTGACCCGAACAGCATCAGTGTCCTGATGGTTAACAACCCCCAGATGGAGGATCTGCAGCGGCTCACGGCAGAGAACTTCACCCAGGAAACCGGGATCAGGGTCAACTACACGATCCTGCCCGAGAACGACGTGCGGGCCAAGATCAGCCAGGAGTTCTCCAGCCAGGCCGGCCAGTACGACGTCGCTTCACTGTCCAACTACGAGATCCCGTTCTATTCCGCCAACGGCTGGCTCGCCCCGCTGGATGACGTTGCCCAGGACCCGGAGTTTGACCAAAACGACATCCTGCCCGCCTACACGGCATCCCTCACCGGCGAGGACGGCAAGCTCTACGGCGAACCGTTCTACGGGGAGTCTTCGTTCCTGATGTACCGCAGGGACATCCTGGAAGCCAAGGGCCTGACCCTGCCGGCGAAGCCGACCTGGGACGAAGTCGCTGACATCGCCGCAAAGGTCGACGGCGCGGAACCGGGCATGAAGGGCATTTGCCTCCGCGGCCAGCCCGGCTGGGGCCAGGTCTTCGCACCGCTGACCACCGTCGTGAACACCTTCGGCGGGACCTGGTTCGACAAAGACTGGAACGCCCAGGTCAACTCCCCGGAGTTCACCGAAGCCGTGGAGTTTTACACCAAACTGGTCCGCGAACACGGCGAAGCAGGAGCCGCGCAAGCCGGATTCACCGAGTGCCTGAACAACATGAGCCAGGGCAACGTGGCCATGTGGTACGACGCGACCTCCGCCGCCGGCGCCTTGGAAGCCGAAGATTCCCCGGTGAAGGGCAAGATCGGCTACGCCCAGGCACCGGTGAAGGAAACCGCCTCTTCCGGCTGGCTGTGGACCTGGTCCTGGGCCATGCAGGCCGCGTCCAAGAAACAGGACGCTGCCGAGAAGTTCATCACCTGGGCCAGCTCCAAGGACTACGAGGAACTCGTCGCCTCCGAGCTTGGCTGGGCCAAGGTCCCCTCCGGCAAGCGCATCTCCACCTACGAAAACGCCGAGTTCCAGAAGGCCGCACCGTTCTTTGAAGCTGAACGCTTCGCCATCGAGAACGCCGACCCGAAGAACCCCGGTGCGCAGGAACGCCCCGCCGTCGGCATTCAGTTTGTCGGCATCCCCGAATTCGCTGCCCTGGGCACCAACGTCTCCCAGGGCGTCAGTTCCGCCATCGCCGGCCAAGGCAGTGTGGCTGACGCGCTGGCTAAGGGCCAGGAAGCCGCCCAAAAGGTCGGCAACAAGTACAAGCAGCCCTAACCGAAACGCAGGAGAACATCATGACTACCGCAACGGCGCGCATCTCCCGCACGGGACACAATGCAGCCAAACCTTCACGAGACGCCAAGTCGCGCGAACGAGCCCTGGCCTGGGCACGGCGTGCACCGCTGCTCCCGGCCCTGGTCTTCCTCATCCTGGTCACCCAGCTTCCGTTCGTGGTGACGCTGGTCATCTCGTTCATGAACTGGAACAGCCTCAGCCCGGACAAGACCGCCTTCGCCGGCCTGGAAAACTACGTCACCGTCCTTACCGACCCTGACCTGCGGCAGGCGATCTTCACCACCATCCTCCTCACCGTGTCCGTGGTGCTGATCAGCCTGCTCATCGGCCTGGGACTGGCCCTGCTGCTGGACAAGAAGTTCATCGGCCGAGGCCTGGCCCGGACCCTGCTGATCGCCCCGTTCCTGGTGGTTCCCGTGGCAGCGGCCCTGATCTGGAAGCACGCCCTGCTCAACCCCACTTACGGGCTGATCAACGGCGTCCTCACCTGGGTATGGTCCCTCTTCGGCAGCGCCCCGGCGCCGCAACTGGACCTGCTCTCGCAGGCACCCATGATGGCCGTGATCCTCTCCCTGGTGTGGCAGTGGACGCCGTTCATGATGCTCATCCTGCTGGCCGGCCTGCAGTCCCGCCCCATGGACACCGTCGAGGCCGCCCAGATGGACGGCGCAACCCCCTGGGGGATCTTCCGCCACCTGACGCTGCCCCACCTGCGCCAGTACCTGGAGCTCGGCGGACTCCTGGGCGCGATCTACATCGTGCAGAACTTCGACGCCGTCTTCACCCTGACAGCAGGCGGACTGGGCACAGCCAACCTGCCCTACGCGATCTACCAGACGTTCTACTTCGCCAACGAATACGGCCTGGCATCGGCCGCCGGCGTCGTCGTAGTCATCGGCACCATCATCGTGGCTACCTTCGCACTCCGCACCGTCTTTTCACTCTTCAAGAAGGAGGCAGCACGATGAGCACCCTCACCCCCGCTGCACCGCAGAACACACCTCCCGGCCCCACCGCGCTGAACACCGGCCGCACTCCACGTCGTCGCGGCAAGGCACGCATGGACCCCACCCGCAACAACACCGCCGCCGGCATCGCCGCCTGGCTGCTCGCGCTGCTCTTCGCCGTCCCGGTCCTGTGGATGATCCTGACCTCGTTCCACTCCGAGACCGACGCCGCAACGAACCCGCCCTCGATCGCCGCGAACCTGACCCTGGACGCGTACCGGGAGTTCTTCGGCGAAACCTCCGGCGTCAGCCCGTGGCCATCGCTGGTCAACTCCGCCACCGCCTCGATCCTGTCCACGGTCCTGGTGCTGCTCCTTGCCTTCCCGGCCGCGTACGCGCTGTCCATCCGGCCGGTGAAGAAGTGGACCGATGTGATGTTTTTCTTCCTCTCCACCAAAATGATGCCCGTGGTCGCGGCGATCCTGCCGCTGTACCTCTTCGCCCGGACCGTCGGTGCCCTGGACAACATCTGGTTCCTGATCCTGATGTACACGTCCATGAACCTGCCCATCGCCGTGTGGATGATGCGCTCCTTCCTCGCCGAAGTGCCCGAGGAAATGCTGGAAGCCGCCCAAATCGACGGCGCCAACCTGCTGCTCATCCTGCGCAAGATCATCGCCCCCGTGGCGATGCCCGGCATCGCCGCTACCGCCCTGATCTGCTTCATCTTCAGCTGGAACGAACTGCTTTTGGCCCGCGTCCTCACCGGCGTGGTTGCAGGCACCGCCCCGGTGTTCCTCACCGGCTTCGTCTCCGGCCAGGGCCTCTTCCTCGCCCAGGTCTGCGCGGCCGCCGTCGTGATCTCCCTGCCGGTGCTGTTCGCGGGTTTTGCCGCCCAGGACAAGCTGGTCCAGGGTCTGTCCCTCGGCGCCGTGAAATAACCCTCCGGTCCCCATCACACTCGTTCAAGGAACAACTTCGATGACAACAACAACCGCACAATCACCTGCCACCGGTTCCGGACTGCCCGCCACGATGCGCGCCAATATCCTCAAGAGCCAGGGCGACATGGCCATGGAAACCCTGCCCCTCCCGCAGCTCGACGCCGACCAGGTCCTGGTGCAGGTTGCCGCCGTCGGCGTCTGCGGCAGCGACGTCCACTACTACGAGCACGGCCGGATCGGCCCGTACGTGGTGGACCACCCGCTGATCCTGGGCCATGAACTCTCCGGCCGGATCGCCGCCGTCGGCAGCGCCGTGGACCCCGCCCGCATCGGCAAGCGCGTCGCCGTCGAGCCCCAGCGCCCCTGCCGGAAGTGCAAGCAGTGCAAAGCCGGCCGCTACAACCTCTGCCCGGACATCGAGTTCTACGCCACCCCGCCGATCGACGGCGCCTTCGCCGAATACGTCACCATCCAGTCCGACTTCGCCTACGACATCCCGGACAGCGTCAGCGACGAAGCCGCCGCCCTGATCGAACCGCTCTCCGTGGGCCTGTGGGCCTGCGAGCGGGCGGAGATCAGGCCCGGCAGCCGGGTCCTGATCGCCGGCGCCGGGCCCATCGGCATCATCGCCGCCCAGGCCGCACGTGCCTTCGGCGCCACCGAAATCTACATCAGCGACATCGCCGAAGACCGGCTCGCCTTCGCCCTCGAACACGGCGCCACCCACGCACTCAACGCCAGGACCGACACGGTGGAAGGGCTCGACGTCGACGCGTTCATCGACGCCTCCGGCGCACCCCAGGCAGTCCGCTCGGGCATCAAGGCCGTGGCCCCGGCCGGCAGGGTCATCCTCGTAGGGTTGGGGGCCGACGACGTCGAACTTCCCGTCTCGTTCATCCAGAACCGGGAGATCTGGCTCTCCGGCGTCTTCCGCTACACCAACACCTGGCCCCTGGCCATCCAGCTCATCGCCGACGGGAAAGTGGACCTCGACATCCTGGTCACCGGCAGATTCAGACTGTCTGAGTCCGAGGAGGCACTCAAAGCCGGCAAGCAGCCCGGCCAGCTCAAAGCCGTCGTCTACCCGGGCCGCTGAACCGGTAGCCCAAAAGCAGTACCCCGCCACATCAAGCACCGACCTGCGAGGAAGCAGCCATGTCATCACAAGGGACCGGCACGGAACCGAATCTCTCCGACAGCAAAGCCCTGGTCACTGTCATCGGGGAAGCACTCGTCGACATCATCGAAGACCCACGCCAAGGGAGCACAGGACGAAAGACGCACCCGGGCGGCAGCCCCCTGAATGTGGCCGTCGGCTGCGCCCGGCTGGGCCTTCGCACCAAACTCGTCACTCACTTCGCCGAGGATCCGTACGGCCAGTTGATCGCCCGGCACCTGGAGAACAACGGTGTCGAGACCATCGTCGGGGGATCCCAACCCACCTCAACAGCCGTGGCGACCTTAGATAGCACTGGAGCCGCCCGGTACACCTTCGCCATCAGCTGGGACATCAACGGGGCCTCAATCCCAGCCTTGGCCGCCGCGGAAAGCTCCCTGCACGTGCACACCGGATCCATCGCCACGGTTCTGCCTCCGGGCAGCAAATCGGTGATGGGCCTGATCGACGGTGCCCGCCATCACGCCACCATCAGCTTCGACCCCAACTGCAGGCCGGCAATCAGCCCGGACAAAGCAGCCGCCAGGAAACAGGCAGAGGACTTTGTTGCCGCCAGCGACATCGTCAAGGCCAGCGACGAGGACTTGCTCTGGCTTTACCCCGACAGGACTCTGGAGGAATCGATGAACGCATGGCTGGCTCTGGGGCCAGCCCTGGTGGCATTGACCCGCGGCGCCAACGGACCCGTCCTCCTCAGCCGGTCCGGAAGGGTGGACGTCCCCGGCGAAACGGTCACGGTAGCAGACACCGTCGGAGCAGGAGACTCCTTCATGGCCGCGCTGATTTCCGGGCTGGCGCAGCTGGACGCACTCGGCGCAGCAGGCCGGGAGCGACTCCAGAGGATGAGCCAGGACCAGCTCCATGCCCTGGCCCGCTACGCGAACAAAGCAGCGGGCATTACCTGCTCCCGGGCGGGCGCCAACCCACCGGGACCGCCCGAGCTGGGGCCGCTGGCAATCCCGTCGTCCTTCCTCGAAGCGTAGGCACCCATGCAACCCCTGAAAAACTACACCCTGCACGATGTTCCCGGCCCGGTCAGCCAACCTGCATATGACAGGTCAAAACTGACAGAGGGCATTGTCCACTTCGGAGTCGGCGGTTTTCACCGCGCGCATCAGGCCATGTACCTGGACCGGCTCATGAATGCCGGAAAAGCTCTTGACTGGGCCATTTGTGGAGTAGGGGTCCTGTCCGGCGATGTTCACATGAAGAAGGTCATGGACAGCCAGGACTGCCTTTACACTCTCACCGTGAAGCATGCCGACGGCATCAGACATGGCAGGATTATTGGTTCCATCATCGACTACCTCTTCGCCCCGGACGACCCGGAAGCAGTGATTGAGAAGATGGCCTCGCCCGCCATCCGCATCGTTTCGCTGACCGTGACCGAAGGCGGCTACAACTTCCACCACGTCACAGGAGAATTCGACGCGGACAACCCCGACGTGGTCCATGACCTTCAACCGGGAGCCGTGCCCCGGACGACCTTCGGTCTCATCACAGCAGCCCTCGCCCGCCGAAGGCAGCGTGGACTTGCCCCCTTCACCGTGATGTCCTGCGACAACATCCAGGGCAACGGCAACGTTGCCCGCGAGATGTTTACCGCCTTTGCTGCCCTCAAAGACCCGGAACTTGGCGTGTGGGTACAGCGGAATGTCCCATTCCCCAACAGCATGGTTGACCGCATCACTCCCGCCACCACCGACGAGGACCGGCAGGCCGCATCACTCGAATATGGTGTCGAGGACGCCTGGCCGGTCGTCTGTGAACCGTTTGAACAATGGGTTCTCGAGGACCATTTCAGTCTCGGCCGGCCCCCGTTGGAGGATGCCGGTGTCCAACTGGTGGCCGACGTAGAACCCTACGAGCTCATGAAACTCCGCCTGCTCAACGCCAGCCACCAAGGCATGTGCTACTTCGGCCACCTTGCCGGCTACACCTTCGCCCACGAGGCCGCCCAAGAGGCGTTGTTTGCCCGCTTCCTGCTGGACTACATGGACAAGGAAGCAACTCCGACCCTGGAGCCCGTGCCGGGAATAGACCTCGACAGCTACAAGCAAACCCTTATTGACCGTTTTTCCAATGAGCATATTCGGGACACCCTCGCCCGTCTGTGCGCCGAAAGTTCCGATCGCATCCCAAAATGGCTGCTGCCTGTGATCAACACAAACCTGGAACGGAGCGGGGACATACACCGCTCGGCCGCGATAGTGGCCAGCTGGGCCCGCTACGCCGAAGGGGTTGACGAGCAGGGAAACACCATCGACGTCGTCGACCGGCTTAAAATACCGCTGATGGCAGCGGCTGCCCGCCAGCGCAAGGAACCCCTGGCGTTCATCTCCAACCGACAAATCTTTGGAGACCTGATCGACAACGAGCTCTTCGTCCAGGCCTACACCGAAGCGCTGAACAAACTCCACGAGGGCGGGGCACGGGCCACGCTCGAATCTCTTACCTCTCCGCCCTGACCGGAAGACACCAAGCGTTCCTGCCGGCGGACGAGGAAGTGGGCACAATGAGCCACACGAGAAGCAGCCAGTCCCATCTTGAGACGCAGTATGCCACCCAAAATTGGTCGGAACTTCGCGTCGGAGACGATGTGGACGTCCAGTACCCCGACGGGCACGTCGAGAAAACCAAAATTGACGCTAAGTCGCCTGACACAATAATTGTCTGGTTAGTCTCGTATGCCGGGCATGATCGCAGAATGTACGGCGACTGGGAAGGCGTGTGCCTTAGTTCGGCGCCGCGAGACCATGATGGTGACGAGTGACAACCGGTATGCGGCCGGAGTGCCGACGCCGGTTGTTGCCGGCTCTCGTCTTCCTGGTTCCCCTGTGGCTGGCGTGGCAGGCAGATGCGCGGCCCGGAACTGCGTACTGGGATCTGATGTGGGGGAACCTGCCACTCTTCTGCGGATTGGTCTTTTTCGTTCTGGTTCCCTCACCGATTGTGAAGCCTGCCTCTGCGCTGTCGGAAGACCAAATGCGCTGTTTTCGGTATGCCGTCAGGACAGGGATGCTTCCCCTTGCCAGTCTCTTCAGGGACTGGACAACGGAACTGGTCGAGCGGCGGCGCGGTCTGGAAAGAGTACTCACTGCTCTTCCAGCAATCATACTGATTTTCGCTGGGAGCAATGTTTACGCCGCTGCGCTGCTACCCGGGTGCTACGGATACTTCCTGACAAGCGCTGCAGTATCCGTTTTCCTAGGCCTCGTCCTCATGGAACAGACCAGAGCCCGCCTCAGAAACATCTGTTCGTTGGAGGAACAACTCCAACTCCAGAACCACTACTTGAGGACCTCCATCAGCAAACTGTAGCCCGCGCTTTTGCCTTCCAAGCTCCAAGCCCCCAAGTCAGAAAAGCAGCGACAGTGCTTGAACGGGAGTTATCGCAACTCCTTCCTTTGCCCTCTTAAAGGGCCGACAATGGATATTCCGTCAACTGCCTCGGCGGGGCAGACCGATGCCTGCGGATCACCCGGCCGACTGGTAGGCAACTCTGATCCGTCCACGGCTGGTCCCTTCGCCCATTTTGTTGCTGTGTTTTTTGCGGTTGTTGGTTGTGTGTGTCGTTCTGGTAGGGGAGCCTTCGCTGGGTTGAGGGGCCGGAGCGCAACTTGGGGAACCGGCTACGGGGCGAAAACTTCAGCTGCAGGCAATGCTTCGCTGTTCTGGTGCAGAAGTTTTCGGTTCGGGGTCGGCGCGGTAGCGCCCTGGTTGCGCGGAGGTCCCCGCCCAGCGATCATGGGACATATCAGAATGACAAGCAGCCATGTGCCTTTTGCTTGTCCATCGGTTCCAAACGATTCAGCGGCATGACTTCGGGACAGCTATCAGCGCTTGAGCGGGAGGGCGATTTCTACCGCTTCGAAGCATCTCGTGAGTGACGTTCGCGCTTACTACGGTGGGGCCCAGACATATTGCAGCTACAGGTTCTGGTTCAATTCTCGCCGTACGGCCGGACGGGAGCGGCCTGCGTATCCTTCAGCATGAAACAACCCGGCTGAAATTCTTCAAGGCAGTGTGGTCACCAGACGGTCGCCAGATGCTCAGCGGCTGCTTCGACGTAGAGGCCAGCATCGACCGAATCTGTACCGTCTCCCGCGGCGGGCGAGTCAACGTCGTTGTGGATGGACCCCAAAGAATCAATTTTCCCTCCTGGGGGCCAGCCGGCTGAATGCTGAGCGGCAAGTCTCATAAAGCCACTCCGCCTCTTCGGGCGGGTGCCATGATCCTTTGAGCGGGGCCCGTTTACTGCGGGTTTTGCCGAGCCTCGGCGGGAGTCCATCCCAGGGCGGGACCGAGTTTGCCGGCGATGTCGGTGAGGATCTGGATGTAGTCCTCGTGGTCGAAGCTGAAGGGGAGTGCGAACGCCACTTCGTCGACGTCCTGGAATCCAGCGTGTGCGTACAGCTGCTCGGCGATGACATCGCTGGTGCCGATGAGGTCCGGGGCGAACAACATGCCTTTGGGTCCCTGCGGCGCCCGCGTGCGGGGAGTACGTTGATCGACGTACCGCTGGTACTTCTCCCGCTGTCCCGGGGACGCTGAGTCGGTGGGGATCACTACCAAGCCCTGCGACACCCGTGCCGGTCCATGCGCCCGCGCCGATGTTGCGGCGGCTTCACGGAAGGCACGGATCTGCGATTGCTGGACCTGGGCAAAGTCCGGTTCCTGATCCGGTTCGGGGAAGACCACACTGCTGGAGAGCAGATTGAAACCGTTCGCTCCGGCCCAGACAGCTGACTTCGTGCTGCCTGCCCCGTACCAAAGCCGGTCCCGCAGGCCGGGGGAGTGCGGCTCGACGCGGTTGGAGAATTCCTCGACCACACCCTGCCTGCCCGAAAAGTCCCGCACCTTTTCCCCTGCGATCAGACGTGCAAGGCGGTCCACGCGGGCGTAGCTGAATTCCTCCAGCTCTGAGGTATCCGGGTACAGCTCGTGCTTCACTGTGTCGTAGTGCATCGGTTCCCCCACACTCAGCCCGGGATTGATTCGTCCCCCGGCGAGCAGGTCCACGGTCGCCAAGTCTTCGGCCAGACGCAAGGGGTTTTCCCAGCCCAGCGGGGTCACCGCGGTTCCCAACTCGATCCGGGAGGTACGTTGGCTGGCTGCGGCCATCACCGCGATGGGGGAGGAGATCCCGAACTGCAGATGGCGGTGGCGAAGCCAGGCACTGTCGAATCCAAGCCGCTCGCCTCGTTCGATGACTTCCAAGGTGGAGTGATGGCCCGCGGCGGGATCAGCCGGATCGAACAGGCCGATAGTGAGGAATCCAAGCTTGCGCAAGGGGCGTGTGGGTTCGGGCACGAAGCTCCTTCGGATCAGGGTATTGCTTCTACAAGAATATGCGCGGGAACCGGTGGTGCTGCCGGAGAAGGTGAGATGTTGGCATGTGCCCTAACCGCAGGAACTTGCCGGCTCCTACCCATGTCTCGGGTCTGTCTTGGCACCTAGAGTCCTGGACTAGCAGTTTAGGTAGCTGGGTTGGCTCTCCGCATCACATGATCCTGTCGTCTAATGAAGCTCCTGACCGAACGCCGATAATGGATTCGGTCAACCTGCTGGTTCGGATACAAGTGCTTCACGGCAGGTCGAAGGGCAGTGTTTTGTAGGCGGTGTCTTTGTTCATGTTCCAGCCGGCGACGAGGCCGGAGCCGATCATTTGGTCACTTAGGCGGGCGAGGCGGTAGGCGGGGTCGGTGTCGAGTGCGAGTTGGAGGAATTGGTGTGCTTTGCTGCCTCTGCCTTCCCACCAGTTGATGTAGCCAATGGTCGTGAGGACCGGGGCTGCGTGCTCGGCGCTGGTACGGGTGTAGGCGTGCAGGAGCAGTTGCTGGGCCCACTCGATACGTGACCACTTCGGGGCCTGTTCGGTTTGGGCGAACAGGATCTGCTGCATGGGCTCGTCCACCCCTGGGATGTCTGCGATGAGCCGGTCGCGGATCGATGGGAACTGCAGGTTTGCGACGAGTGCGTGGCAGTCGTCGTCGCTGGGGAAGGTTTCGGAGTCGAGCATGTCTGCCCAGAGTTTCCGGCCTTGCTGGAGCGCGGCGCCGGTTGGTTGGGTTCGGATGGTTTCCATGTGGTGTTCGACGGCGGCCGCTTTGGCGGCTTCCTGACCGGTGGTTGGGAGGGTGATGCGGTCGGTGGGTTCGATAAAGCTGCCGCGGTAGATGAATTCGGCGTTGATGGCGCTTGTCTGGGTGGAGTTGACGGGCAGGGCAAGGCTGGTGCCGGGTTCGCCGTCGTATGGGGCGAAGGTTTCGTCGCCGACGAACAGTCCGTCCCGGATCGTGATGCCCTGTTCGGCGAGGACCCCGGTGAGAGCGGCTATGGTGCCGGCGTAGGGTTTGGCCTGCCCTGGCTGGGTGGGTTCGCTGGTGTAGACGGCGAAGAGGATGGATGTGGCGGTGGTGTCGCTGGTGAGGTAGTGGGCGACGGTGCGTGCGTAGGGGAGTTCCTGGCCTGGTTGGCGGGGGAGGTCGATGCGCAGGGTCGCGCCGATGCTGTTCTCGTTCAGGGTGATGCAGACGAGGCTTTCCTGGGGCCAGAAGCCCAGGGTATGCCCGACGAAGCTGAGGACATCTGATGGTGTTGTGATCGTGAGCTTTTCCATGATCCCGTGTTTCCCTTCACCCATTTTGTTGCTGTGTTTTTTGCGGTTGTTGGTTGTGTGTGTCGTTCTGGTAGGGGACCCTTCGCTGGGTTGAGGGGCCGGAGTGCAACTTGGGGAACCGGCGACGGGGCGAAAACTTCAGCTGCAGGCAATGCTTCGCTGTTCTAGTGCAGAAGTTTTCGGTTCGGGGTCGGCGCGGTAGCGCCCTGGTTGCGCTGAGGTCCCGCCCAGCGATCATGGGACATATCAGAATGACAAGCAGCCATGTGCCTTTTGCTTGTCCATCGGTTCCAAACGATTCAGCGGCATGACTTCGGGACAGCTATGAGCGCTTGAGTGGGAGGGCGATTTCTACCGCTTCGAAGCAAGTAGTCAGTGACGTTCGCGCTTACGACGGTGGCCCAGACATATTCTTCGGCCGGTCCCCGGAGGCAATGAGGCTCAGCGAGTCCTTTAGTAAACGGCAGCACGCGCAAGGGCCGCCCCCCAAGGCCTAATCATCGCTGGTCAAAGGCGTTCTTCGTTACTCCATACTTCGGGCCATGAACCCATATTGCTCTGAGCGTCAGTGCGTTTCACTCGTGATTGAACAGCACGCTTACGGGTGGTTTGTTGGAATCACCGGTCTTGAAAGGACAGAACATGACGGAACACTTTGATCTCACTCCGCAGCGCCTGCGCCACGTCCTGGGCCACTTTGCCTCCGGACTAACCGTCATCACCGCAGCCACGGACAACGGGCCCGCGGGCTTCACGTGCCAATCGTTCTCCTCCCTCTCCCTCGACCCGGCACTGGTCACCTTCAGCCCCGCCCGCAGCTCCAGCACCTGGCCGCATCTGCGCAACGCGGGCAGGTTCACCGTGAACATCCTGCCCGCGGAACACCAGCACCTCGCAGTTCAATTTGCCCGTTCCGGCACAGATAAATACGCCGGCGTGGACTACTCAATGTCCCCCTTGGGAAACCCAGTGCTGGACCACGCCCTGGCGTGGGTGGACTGCGAACTGCATAAGGAGTACGACGGCGGCGACCACACCATTGTCGTGGGTGCTGTCCGCGCCCTGGCGGCACGGGAGGACACCGAGCCGCTCCTCTTCTTCAAGGGCAGCTACTTCAACGGAGTAGCTGACCGCACCAGCCGGTTGGAGAGCGTCGCGTGACCCCGGTCAGGTCCGGCTCCCGCCGACGGCTTCAGCGGCCGGCCCGCGCGGACAACGTCGACCAGCACCCGGACGGGTTACCCAACATTCACCCCAGACAGGACTGGTCCTCAATCGCCGTGGGATCAGTAGTTGAAGTCATTCCGGTGACAGGGCCGACGTACAGAGGACGTGTTGACGCAAAGACGCCGGACTCTGCGATTCTCTGGACCGTAGGCTTGGCCGGTACAGGCCGCCGGATGCACGGCCACCAGGAGGGCGTCCAACTACTCGTGGCGGAGGCATGACCGCATGATCGCCGCAGTCGCGCGCAGAATTCAAACGACCTGGGCCAAAGAGCTATCCCTGTTTCACCAACAGATGTACTCGTTGGCGTGGCAGGACATCGGTGAAGGCGGGGTAGAAGGCGCCGCCACCGCGATGGCCCGAAAAGCGTCCTGCATCAATCACGGTGTCAGCGTCGATGTTGTATGTTTCGCCCAGCACGCCGCACCTGGGCACGCGCCTTTCATGCTCTCGGTCGCCATGCATGTGCACCCGTACCGCCGGTCATCCGATGTGTACTGGGAAGAAGCAGACGCCTGGGCGCAAGCCGCCACAAACCACGAATGGTTCACGATGGAACCCCGGGGCGGACTGGACATTATCGACGGCAAAATTTACCACTACGCGCTTTTCGAAAAAACTCAGCAAACCCACGAAGCGCCGGAGGAAGCAGGCGCTTTTTGACCTTGCTGGCCTTACTGGGGGTCGAAATCTAAACGCAAGGCTATATTCTAGGCAGCGCTATCGTTACCGGCGTCCTGTCCAACCTTCCGTGCAGATGCGTCGGCTGGTTCCCCGGGAACCTCCACGAGCTATCCAGGAGCGTCTATGCACGAGTACACGCAACAGGTGATCGCACGGGCGAGGCACCAACACGGGCCCGTGTCGGACATCCAGAAGTACGCGGCCTGGGTCCTGATACAGTACTTCGCCTTGGCGCGGGGATGGCCTCCAAGCTCACCGGCATGGACCGACACCTTAGCGAGCAAGTGGTGGGATGAAGCCGGCCCCTCCATGTACAGAAAAGTCCAGGAAGCGTGGTCCCATCCGGGAATGCGGGCACACATTCGTGAATTGGCAGCGCTCAATGAGCTGAGCTGGGAGCTTTACCCCTCCGGCGAATCTGACCAGCAGCGAAGGGATTTCATCGTGGCTGTGGCGAATGAGCTTGGCGTGTGGAAGGCATGGCCTGGACTTCACGACGTACGGAGTCTCCTGCCCATCCCTTCTGCCCTCATTAGGGAATTCCAAAGCGAGCGGCACGGCCGAGACACGATGGGTGGCTTTTTCGAAAGTCAATGAATGCGCGGGAGATTGACGGCAAGACACCAATGACCCCGCCGCCCGCAGCTTTAGCCCGTCCAGCTAACAGCTATAGCGCTTGCAAGGGCGCCGTATCCAGCGGAAGCAGGACTGTTTCGACGGCTCGATTGGACCAGGTCGCTGGACGCTGGCCACCGCGAGTGGGTCCCTCTGCACCCGGAGCACGGCGACGACGTGATCGTGTCCCTTGGGTGCCAGGACCCAAGCTACCTGTGGGGAACAACTTCCTGCTTCGACGGCAGACGCACCCGTGCCGGTGGCAGCCGTGAGAGTGCGGTGGAAGGCACCCCCAGGCAAGACCCGCTGGGGAAGCAGCAGCAGCTACTCCCGTAAGACACCTCTCAAAACGCATAAAAGATTGGATCGTTGAGGAGACGTGTTCTTCACTCAACGGAATCCCTCGGCTCAGCTTCGCCCGACCCGCCATTTCCCTTGACCTTTCTGGGCATGTGGAGGCGGAGGGGGAGTTGCGCATGATGACGAACCGATTCCCCCTGTTGCTCCGGATTTCGTCCCACAACGACTGATTCCGACACGCTACGACGCCGTTGTTTACGCAGATTCGCACGCGGAAACGCAATGTGCGGTCCGGTCAGGCGCATTTGTACTGTCTGTATTCATCACAGCCGGACATCCGGTCCCGGCTGCTGGAGGCACAGGGAGTATGGGTCATGTCGGATCTTCGTACGTCAATCGAGAGCGGACGGCCGCCTCGCAAGAAGGGGCCTTGGCTTGCCGCCGGTGCCGCAGCGGTCGTGGCGTTGGGCATCACGTGGGGGGTATCGGCGACAGCCGTTCAGTCCACCACGGCCGCCGGAAGTGGCGGGCCTGTCCGCGGCGGCACGCTGGAGTTCGGCCTGCTGGACTACCAGCGCAGCCCCGACACCCAGTGGGGCACCAACTACGCCGAGTCGATCATCGGCAACAACGTCACCGACAAGCTGACCTGGCAGGACCCCAAAACCGGAGACATCACCCCCTGGCTGGCCAAGTCCTGGGAAACCAACGGCGAGCTCACCGAATTCACCTTCCACCTCCGCGATGACGTCACCTTCAGCGACGGCTCTTCATTCAATGCAGCAGTGGTCAAGGCGAACTTCGACCAGTACGTCCGCGGCGACAAGGCCCTGAACATCTCGCCCAACGGTGCCACCCTGCTGCCCGGCTACATCGAGACGCTCACGCCTGACGAATTCACCGCAGTCGTCCGTTTTGAGAAGCCGATCGCGAGCTTCCTGCAGGCCTCCTCCTTCACGGCCAACGCGCAGCCGGGCTTCCTCTCGCTGGCCACCTTGGCCAAGAGCGCCGAGGAGCGGACCGACCCGAAGAACGTGGTGGGGACAGGGCCGTTCGTGTATGAGTCCTGGCAGCCGCAGGCCAAAACCGTCCTGGTCAAGCGCGAGGGCTACAACTGGTCCCCGCCGGCCATCGAGCACGACGGCGAGGCATACCTGGACAAAATCGTCTTCAACACCATCCCCGAAGCCAGCGTCCGCACCGGCTCCCTGAAGTCCGGCACCATCGACGCCACCCTCGACGTTGGCACCACCGACGAGCAACCACTGAAGGACGCCGGGTTCGAAATCATCTCCCGGCAGGTCTCCGGCACCTCCATCTACTTCAACTTCAACGCCTCGATCTTCCCCACTAACGACATCGCCGTGCGCAAGGCCATCCAGCTGGGCTGGAACCGCGAGACGATCGAGAAGACCGTGCTCACGGACTCCTACTCGATCGCGACGTCGGTGCTCGCCTCCTCCGTGCAGGGCCATGTGGACTACAGCGGCTCCGTCCTGAAATTCGACCAGCAACAGGCCGCTAAGATCCTGGACGACGCCGGCTGGGTCCCTGGACCAGACGGCATCCGAACCAAGGACGGCCAGCGCCTCGCCATCAAGCTGCTGGGCATCAACAACCTCGTGGTCAACAAGCCCGCGTACGAGTCGATCCAGCAGGACCTGAAGAAGATCGGCATCGACCTGCAGCTCACCGTGGTTCCCATTCCGGACTACTCCGCCAATGTCGCCAAAGCTCAGACGGACTGGAACGTGGTAGCCGCCAACCGGTCACGCAACGATCCCGGCGTCCTGAACCTGCAGTACAGCCCTACGCTGGGCAACGGCGCCTACCTGACCAAGGACTTCCCGGGCTACGACGAAGTCACCACCAAGCTCGGCGCCCTTGAACTCACCCTGGACCCGGCCAAGCGCACCCAGGCAGCGAAAGACGCCCAGGACGTACTGCTGGACAAGTACGCACTGGTCAACCCCGTATACAACCCCTCCCAGGTGATCGCCCACGCCAAATACATCGACGGCATCATCTTCGACGCCCAGTCCCGGAACCACTTCGTGAACACCTGGAAAAACAAGTGACAGGCCCGCAGCCGGGCCGCGGCCTCCACATCAACGTCAACATCCTCAACGCCGGAGTGTTCGGGGGCTCATGGCGGGTCCCTGAGAACCACCCGCTCTCCGCCTACAGGCTGAAGCACTACGTGGGCATCGCGAAGAAAGCCGAAGAAGCAAAGCTTGACGCCGTATTCCTCGCCGACGGTCCCGTCATTGAAAAGGACCTCGAGTACCGCCCGGGCAACAGCTTCGAGCCCAGTGTCCTGCTGGCCCGGATCGCCGCGCAAACCAGCAACATCGGCCTGATCGGCACCTTCTCCTCCAGCTACAACGACGCCAGCGAACTCGCTTCGAGGCTGGCCTCCCTGGACGCCGTCAGCGGCGGACGGTTCGGTTGGAACGTTGTGACGACCGCGGGTGCGGCTGCCGCTGCCAACTTCGGCCGCGACGGCGAACCCAAGCACGCCGGTCGCTACGCCCGCGCCAGTGAAGTGACGGCCAGCGTCGTTTCAGCCTGGGCAGGCGCCGCGAAAACCGGCGCTTTGCCCGCGTCTCCGCAGGGCCGCCCGGTGGTGGTGCAAGCGGGCGCTTCCAAGGCAGGGATCCGGCTCGCCGGCGAACACGCGGAAGTCATCTTCACGGCCGCCCAGACCCTCGGCGAGGCGCTGGCATTCCGGCGGGACATCAACGCCGCAGCCGCCACCTTCGGCCGACGCCCCAAGGAAATTGCCATCCTGCCGGGCCTGTCCACCGTCATCGGCAGCACCGAAGCCGAGGCCAAGGAACGACGCCGGGTCCTGGCTGAGCTGGTGCCCCTTCCGTACGCGATCGGCAGGCTCAGCGGGCAGCTCGACTTCGACCTGAACAACCTTGACCTGGATGCACCCGTCCGCCGCGAAGGGCTCCCCGAACCGGAGGCCGCCGCGGGATCGCAGACGTTCTACAGGATGGTGCTGGGCATCATCGACCGCGACCAACCCACCTACCGCCAGCTGCTCCACGCTCTGGGCGGCGGCGCTGGCCACCGCATCGTCGTGGGCACCCCCGGGCAGATCGCGGACGACATCGAACGCTGGTACCGGTCCGGCGCCGCCGACGGCTTCAACATCATGCCGGACGCCCTGCCCAGCGGCTTCGACCAGTTCGTCGACCACGTCATCCCCGAACTGCAGCGCCGCGGCCTTTTCCGCACCGAGTACCAAGGAACCACGCTGCGCGAGCACCTGAACCTGCCCGCCCAGCCGGCCGCACGCCGCGAACTGCCGGTACTCGCCGGCGCCCAGCCTTCCCAAGGAGCAGCATGACCACCGCGCCGCCTCTCATCATTGAGTTTCCCGGCACCGCGGTTCCGGACGCCGCAGCGGCCACGACAGTACTGGCGGCAGCCCGCGACGCCGCTGCCGTCGCCGCGGGCCGCTCTGCGCCGCTCCTCCTGCCGGAAACGGCCGACACCGGGCCGGGTTTGGACCCCAGCGTCCTCGCCGGGGTCCTCGCCGCAGACCTTCTCGGCCCGAACACCGCGGGCACCATCACCAGGCCGGCCGGCGCTCCGCCGCGGCTGATCGTCACGGCCAGCACGGCGCGGAATCCGCCCTACAACCTGGCCCGCCGCATCCAGTCGCTGAACCGGATCACCTGCGGCCAGGTGGGCCTGTTCCTCCACGCCGACGGTCTTGACCCCGTCACCGCTGGCGCGTTGACGGCTGGGGGCAATGTCGCGGCCGGGCAGGATCCCTCCCGCCTCCTGGCCGAGTACGTCGAGGTCCTCCGAAAGCTCTGGGTGAGCTTCCCGGAGGAGGCGCTGATCGGCGACCGGGCGGCGGGCAGGTTCGCTGACCAGCGAAGTCTCGTCCCGGCGTCATTCGCCGGAGAGGTCTATTCGGTGGCCGGTGCGCTGAACGTGCCCCTGCCGTCCGCGCACCGCACCCTGCTGCTGACCGACGCGGCGGCCGCCGCCCCGGAAGGAGCCGTCGACGGCATTATCGGCCTGGCTTCCACCACTCCCGATTCCACGGGTTCCGGCCTCACGGGCCGCAACAGGGGAGCGGCGCCGGCCTACCGGACGGTGACCTGGCTCCCAACCAAGGCGACAGCCACAATCACCACCGACACAGAGCGGATCCAGGTGAAGGGAACGGCCGATGACGCCGCCAGGGTCCTGCTCGATGGTCCTCCCCAGCACGTGCTCCTCCGCGTCCGCGCAGCGCCCAGCGACCTGGCCACGTTGCTCAACGCCCTCTTCGAGGTGCTGCCCGCCCACCAAGAAAGCAGGGAGCTGCAAGCCCATGCCCGATAACACCCTGACCTACACCGACCACACCTTCGGGTTCACCACCGAGCAGGTCCACTCAGGCCATCGGGGAGACCCTGGGCACGGTGCCAGCATCGCCCCGCTGTACCTCAGCGCCGGGTTTGTCTTCGACGACTTCGACCACGCCAAGGCCCGCTTCGCCGGTTCAGACCCGGGCTACGTGTACTCGCGGATCAACAACCCCACCAACGCCGCCGTGGAGCAGGCCCTCGCCGCCCTGGACCACGGCGCCGGTGCAACCCTCGTGGGCAGCGGGCAGGCGGCCGTCAGCACCGGACTGCTCGGCGTCCTCAAGTCCGGAGACCACGTCCTGAGCGCTCCCAGCATCTACGAAGGCACCCGGGCGCTGTTCCGCGGCAACTTCCGCCGGTTCGGCATCGACGTGGAGTTCGTGGAACGTCCCAATGACCCCGCAGACTGGCACCGCCGGGTCCGCCCCAACACCAGGCTGTTCTACGGCGAGGCCATTCCCAACCCGAAGAACGACCTGATCGACATTGAAGTAATCGCAGGTGCCGCGCACGCCAACAACGTGCCGTTCGCTATCGACAGCACCCTGGCGACCCCCTACCTGCTGCGGCCCATCGACTACGGCGCGGACATTGTCCTGCACTCCACCAGCAAGTTCCTGGCCGGCCACGGAAACTCGATCGGCGGCGTGGTGGTGGACGCCGGCCGGTTCGACTGGGCCGCCCACCCGGACCGTTACCCGCACCTGCACGAACCCATCCACGCCGGAACCGGGGAACGGACCACCTGGATCGACAAGTTCGGCGCCAAGGCCAACTTCGCCTTCACCCGCGCGGTGGTCGCGGGCCGCCTCGGCCCCAGCCTGTCCCCGTTCAACGCCTTCCTGCTGCAGCAGGGCATCGAGACCCTCTCGCTCCGCGTGGACCGGCATTCACGCAGCGCCTTGGCACTGGCTACTTGGCTGGAACAGCAGCCGGAAGTGTCCAGCGTGGACTATCCAGGGCTGCAGTCCAACGCGTACTACCCACTGGCGCAGAAGTACCTGCCCCGCGGCCAAGGCTCGGTGTTCGCTTTCACCCTCGCCGGAGGTGTGGACGCCGCCCGCACCTTCTACAACGCCGTGGAGGTGTTCACCCGGATGACCCACGTGGGCGATGTCCGGTCCCTGATCCTGCACCCGCCCACCACTACGCACTCGAAGCTCAGCCAAGCTGAACGGGATGAGGCCGGGATCTACCCTGGCCTGATCCGGCTCTCCGTGGGCATCGAGGAGGCGGATGACCTCATCGCTGACCTCGACCGTGCCTTCCGGGTACTGCGCGGCGAAAATCCGCCGGCACTTCGCGGCCGCGGTGAAACTGCCGCCCCAACCCAGGCGGACGGGCTGTGAGCGTGGCGGAGCGGACGACGCCGGGGCAGGAATCCGTGCCCGCGGCATCCGCCGTGACCACAGAGTCAGTCCGGGCAGCCATCGCGCCCATCCTCGCCAGGCTGCGTGACACCTCCGCACGGCGTGACCTCGAGCGGACGCACCCGTTCGCGGAAATTCGCGCCCTCGCCGATGCCGGCATCCTGCGCTACCGCGTTCCGCGGGATGACGGTGGTGCCGGAGCCAGTGTCCGTGAACTCGCCGAACTGATCGTGGATATCGCCGCCGCGGACTCCAACGTGGCCCAGGCGCTCCGCCCCGGCTTCCTCGTGGCGGACGGGCTGGCCACCGGCACGCTGACCGGTGCGAAACGGGAGCGCACGCTGGCCCGCGTGTTGGCGGGAGACCTGTTCGCCGGCACCCGCAACGAAGCCACGGGGAAACCAGGCTCGATCTCCACCCGCCTCACCCGCGACGGCTCCGGTTTCCGGGTCACCGGCGAGAAGTTCTACAGCACAGGTGGCCTGCACGCCCGCTGGTTCTCCGGAAACGCCGTGGACGACGACGGCGGCGTGGTGACCTTCACCGTGCGCACCGACCGCGAAGGCGTTGGACTGATTGACGATTTCGACGCCGTGGGGCAGCGACTCACAGCCAGCGGCACCACCCGCCTGGACGGCGTGCCGGTGGACCCCGAGGACGTGGAAGAGTTCACCGTCCAGGCCAGCCACCCGCACGGCTCCCTGGCCCACCTGATCCTGGCCGCCACCCTCGCCGGGATCGCCGAGGCAGCACAGCACGACGCCGTCCGCCTGGTCCGCGGGGTCACCCGCCCGATCAAACACTCCACCGCCGCCCGCAGCGCCGACGATCCCTACATCCGCCTTGCGGTGGGCAGGATCGCCACGGCCGCGTTCACGGCCAGGGCGCAGGTGGCCAGCGCCGCCGGGCAGCTCGACGCATATTGGGCCGGGCCGGGGGAGGCGCAGGCCCTGCGCGCCACCATCGCCGTCGCCCAGGCATATGTAGGCGCCGGCGAGCAGGCGCTCACCGCCGGGGAACTGCTGTTCGACGTCGGGGGCGGAACGCTCACCCGCCGCGAACACAACCTCGACCGGCACTGGCGCAACGCCCGCACCGTGGCCAACCACAATCCCCGCGGCTGGAAGTCCGCAGCTGTGGGCGCCTGGCTGGTGGCCGACGAGCCGCCGCCCGCCAACGGCCTGTTCTGACGCTCACCTTCACACATCTTCGAGGAGACACCCATGACCGAAACAACAAGCCCGCAAACCACCGACTACGGCTACCTTGGCCGCAGCGGCCTCCGGGTCAGCCGGCTCACGCTGGGCACCATGAACTTCGGCGGCCCCACCGAACGACCGGAATCACTGGAGATCATCAGCGCCGCCCTGGACGCCGGCATCAACACCATCGACACCGCTGATGCCTATAACCAGGGCCGCAGCGAGGAGATCGTGGGCGAGGCCATCGCCGGCCGGCGCAGCGAAGTGGTGCTGGCCACCAAGTTCCACGGACAGATCGGCGACAACCCGCTGAACGCCGGCAACTCCCGGCGGTGGATCTTCGAAGCGGTGGAAGGCAGCCTGCGGCGGCTCGGCACCGACTACATCGACCTCTACCAGGCACACAGGCCTGACCCGCACACCGACCTGCTGGAAACCATCACCGCACTCGATGACCTGGTCCGGCAGGGCAAAATCCGCTACTACGGCACCAGCACCTTCAGCGTGGACCAGGTAGTTGAGGCCCAGCTGCTGGCCCGACAGCACCACCTCACCCCGCCATTGACCGAACAGGTCCCGTACTCGGCCCTGATCCGCCTGGCCGAGCGGACCACGCTGCCGGTGGCCCGCAAATATGGACTCGGCGTCCTCAGCTACGGACCGCTCGCGGCCGGCTGGCTCAACGGCGCCTACCGCGCGGGGCGCCCGCAGCCCGGTTCCATCCGTGCCGCCCGGGTCTGGGAGGGCCGGTTCGACGTCGGCGCCCCGGAGAACACCCTGAAGTTCGCCGCGGCGGAGCAGCTGGGGCAAATCGCGGACGCCGCCGGGATCAGCGTCCCGGACCTGGCGCTGGCCTTTGCCCTCAACCACCCGGCCATCTCCTCGGTGATCATCGGCCCACGCACCCGGGAACACCTGGACGCCTACCTTAAGTCCGCGGCCACGATCCTCAGCGACGGTGTCCTGGACCAGATCGACCAGGCGGTCGCTCCCGGCACCACCTTCCTTGAGCGCGACAACGGCCGCATCCCCGTCGAACTGACCCCCGCCGGCCTGCGCCGCAGCCGGTAAGACCTGGCCGCAGCGGTAAGCCACGCCGTCGTACTCCTTCCCAATCCTCAGAAAGGCACTCCCTTGACCTACCAGCCCTCCGACACCCGCCACGGCAACCTGAACTGGCGCCGCGCCGGTACCAGCGGCCTGACCCTGCCAGAGTTCTCCTTCGGCCTGTGGCAGAAATTCGGCGACCGCACGCCCTACGAGACCCAACGCGAAATCCTGCTGGCAGCGTTCGACGCAGGCATCACCCACTTCGACATCGCCAACCGCTACGGCCCGCCGGCCCGTGCCGCCGAGAAGAACTTCGGCCGCCTCCTCCGCGAGGACCTCGGAGCCTGGCGCGAGGAAATTGTGATCTCCACCAAGGCCGGCAACCCCATCAGCGCCAGCCCGTACCACCGTGGCGGCTCACGCAAGAACCTCCTGCAGAGCCTGGACCACAGCCTCAAGGACCTCGGCGTGGACTACGTGGACGTGTTCTACTCCCACAGCCCGGACCTCGCCGTACCGCTGGAAGAAACGGTGGGCGCGCTGATCAGCGCCGTGCACTCCGGCAAGGCGCTCTACGTGGGCATCTCCAACTACTCCAAGGAGCGGGCGCACCAGGCCGCCGTCCTGCTCAAGGAAGCCGGCGTGCCGCTGGTCCTGCACCAGCCCCGGTACTCCATCTTCGACCGCCGCGTGGAGATCGAGGACATCCTGGGGCAGTCGGCCGCGGACGGCGTCGGCCTCATCACCTACTCACCCCTCGCCCAGGGGCTCCTGACGGACAAATACCTCGACGGGGGCGTCCCGCCAGGTGCCCGCGCCGAGAACAGCGATTTCCTGTCCGTGGACGACATCACCGACGAATACCGCTCCAGGGTCAGCGCGCTGAACAACCTCGCCCGTGAGCGCGGCCAGTCCCTGGCACAGCTGGCGCTGCAGTGGGTGCTCCGCCGGCCGGAAGTCACCACGGCCCTGATCGGCGCCAGCTCCGTGGAGCAGCTGCACCACAACCTGCAGGCTCCCGGGTTTGCCGCGCTCACCGATGAGGAGCTGGAGCTCATCGACGCCCACGGCGTCCACGGCACCGGGCTGCGCACCAAATGAGCACGCTGGGCGATGGCGAACGGACCGGCACCGGGCCAGAGGTCCTGGCCGGCAAGAAGCTCGGGTTCCTGCTCCACCTGGACAGCGACCTCAGCCCCGCCGAATCCTACCGGCAGGCCATTGAACTGTTCGCATGGGCGGAGGAGCTGGGCTACGACTCGGGCTGGGTAATCCAGCGGCACTTCCGCCAGGGCAATGAGCACGTGGCGTCACCCTTGCTGCTCCTGGCCGCCATCGCCCAGCACACCAGCCGCATCCGCCTCGGCACCGGCGTCCTGGTGCTTCCCCTGGAGGACCCGCTGAAGGTTGCCGAGGATGCCGCCACACTGGACGCCCTCTCCGGAGGGCGGCTGGAACTTGGCATCGGCGCCGGCCCGTTCCCCGGCGCCTGGGAGGCTTTCGGCCAGGACCTGGAAAACCGGCACGAGGTTTGGAAGCACAGTGTGAACCGCCTTCATGCGGCGCTTGAAGGCCAGCCGGTCAACAGCCTCGGCGAAGTGCTGCACCCGCCGGGAACCGGTGTCCGCGGCAGGATCTGGCAGGCGACGTCCAGCGCTCCCGAGCATGCCCTCGCCCAGGCCCGGGCCGCAGGTGCGGCGGGCGACGGACTGCAGCTGTCCCGGGCCACGGACTGGAACCGGCAACAAAGTCCGGAGGCCCAGTCCGTCCTGGTAGACGCCTACCGGTCCGCGTTGCCGGCCGGAGTTGAGCCCCGGGTGCTGGTGTCCCGGGCCGTCTACCCGGACCAGGACCGTAAGGAGGCGTTGTCCAAACTCGTGGACGGCGCCCGCCGCTGGCAAAGCTGGTTCGGGGCGCTCGGCCGCACTGGTGTCAAGGATGTTTCCCCTGAGGTGTACCTGGTGCGGGACCACACCCGCTTCGGTGAGCCTGGGGAAATCGCCGCCGGGCTCGCCGCCGACGCCGGCGTGGCTGCGGCCACCGAGCTGCTGGTCAGTTTCCCGCCGGCAGTACCGACGCTCGACGAACACCGCCGCCTCCTCGAAGCCACCGCAAACGATGTAGCTGCGCGACTCGGCTGGCAGCCGGCGGGCGGGTCCCGGGTGCCGGTACTGGAATACGTTGCAGCGGGTGCCCGATGAGCATCTTCCACCTGAACCTTTCCCTGATGACGCCAGGCCACTTCCGCGGTGCCTGGCGCCTGCCTGGCCGGGACCCGCTGGCGTGGGTGGACGTGGGCCGGTACCGCGAACTGGCCCGCATTGCCGAGGAAGCGAAAATCCACGCGGTCTTCCTGGGAGATGCACCCGGCCTGGGCAGCTCCATCGCCGCCCATCCCGAATCGGGTCTGGAACCCACCATCCTGTTTGCGGATCTGCTCGCCGGAACTAAGCACCTGGGCGCGATTGCCACCAGCAGCAGCACCTATAACAGCCCCTACAACCTTGCCCGACGCTATTTGGCCCTGGATCACGTGACAGGCGGACGCTCGGCGTTCAACCTGGTAACGACCTTCGCCCCGCACGCCGCGGCCGCGTTCGGGTATCCCGCAACGCCGGAGAAGGCGGACCGCTACCGCAGGGCGGACGAGTTCGCCCGCGTGGTGCTGTCCCTGTGGGATGGCTGGGACGACGGGGCCGTGGTGGGGGATCCTGTGAACGGACGCTTCGCGGACCCGGACCGGATCGAGCGGGTGCAACATGAGGGGGAATTCTTCCGCGTCGACGGCGCCCTCTCCGTACCGCCGTCGCCGCAGCGCCGCCCCGTGCTGGTGCAGGCCGGCGGTTCAGCGGGCGGCCTTGAGCTCGCCGCGAACTGGACAGACCTGGTGTTCACTGCCGGCCAGGACCTTCACGAGGCCGTGGCGTTCCGGGCAGACACCAAGCAGCGCGCCGCCGACGCCGGACGGGACCCAGGCCAGATCCTCACCTCGCTGGGCGTGATCGTCCTGGTGGGTGACACCGAGGAGGACGTGCACCGCAGGATCGATCAACTCGTGGACACCACGGACCTCCACGCCGCGGCCACCGGGGTCGCAGTCCAGCTGGGTCTGTGCGCCGACGCCCTGGGCCCGGACTCCCTGGTCACCATCGACGCCTTGGACCGGGCACCGCACCCGCCGGCGTCGGCCGGTTTCTTCAGAAGCACCCGCGCACTTATCGCCGCCGGGCCCCGCACCGTCCGCGACCTGGTCATCCGCTCAGCCGGCGGCGCCGGGCACCGGCTCCTTGCTGGCACCCCGGAACAGATCGCCGACGACCTTGAACAGTGGTTCCGCGCCGGAGCAGCAGACGGCTTTACCATCATGCCCGCAGACACCGCTGTGGACTTCGAACGGTTCGCCCGCCAGGTTGTGCCCCTGCTGCAGCAGCGCGGCCTGTTCCAGCAGGACTATGCCGGAACGACGCTGCGCGAGAATCTTGGCCTCGCCCCACTGGTGCCCGGCGCCGACCGCCGCCGCGCTGCCGCCCACCCAACCATCGAAGCCAAGGAGGGATAACCCCATGCTCGGATACGTCCTGTCCAAACTGGGCCGCGCATTGTTCGTGGTCTGGGCCGCGTTCACCATCACGTTCATCCTGCTGTTCGTGTTCCCGGCCAACCCCGTGGACCTCTTGTTCGATCCCGCGGAACTGAACACCATTCCGCAGGAAGTCCGCGACCAGGTGGCCGCCCAGTACGGCTTCAACCAGCCGGTGTTCGTCCAATACCTGGAACGGCTTAGCCAGGCCGCCACCGGAAACTTCGGAAACTCCGTCGGGTCCGGGCGCCTGGTGTCCGAGTCCCTCCTGGAAGTCCTGCCGAATACGCTCATCCTGGCTGCCGGCTCCTTGATTCTGGCTGTGCTGATCGGGTTTGCCATCGCGCTGCTGGCCACCGGAACCCGTCGGCCCTGGCTGCGTAACCTGGTGGAATCGTTGCCCTCGGCCTCGGTCTCCATCCCGGTGTTTATGTTTGCAATCCTGCTGCTCCAGGTCTTCTCCTTCACCCTCGGCTGGTTTCCCGCATTCGGCGACCAGGGCTGGCAAAGCCTGGTGCTGCCCGTCATCACCCTGGCCGTCCCCGTCTCAGGTCCCATCGCACAGCTGCTGGTCCGAAGCTTTGCCGAGGAGTTCCAGGCAGGGTACGTCACCACCAGCTACGCCAAGGGTGCCACCCGGGGCGGCATCATCATTGGCGACGTGTTCCGCAACGCGAGCCTTCCCGCGCTCACCATCGCCGGGATCACCTTTGGCAACCTCATTGCCGGCGCCGTGATCACCGAAACTGTCTTCGCCCGCTCCGGAGTTGGCAGGCTCACCCAGTCGGCCATCAACACCCTGGACGTGCCCCTGGTGCAGGGGATCATCGTGTTCGTCGCGGCCAGTTTCGCGCTCATCAACCTGGTGGTTGACCTGATCTACCCACTGCTCGATCCGCGGCTGAGGGCCACCCTCACCGCCCAGCCCGTCCGTACAGCGTGAGGCAGCCATGACCATCCAGCTCGACCGACCCCAAACCTCCGCCGCACCCGCGCCGCCGAATCCCGGCGCCGTGGCCCGCTCCGCGGGCTCACGGCTGACAGACATCACCCGCCAGCCTGTTCTTGTCCTCGCCTGGATCGTGGTGCTCATTGCCCTGGGCTGGGCCGTCGCGCCCGGGCTGTTCACCTCGAACAGCCCCTACGAAGGCAATCCGTCCCTGAGCTTCGCCCCGCCCAGCGCCGAGCATCCCTTCGGCACCGACCGGCTGGGCCGGGACCTGCTGGCACGCTCCATCTACGGTGCGGGCACCACCCTCACGGCCACGCTGGTGGCGGTGCTCATCGCCTTCGGCGTCGGCTCCATCGTCGGCCTGGTGGCCGGCTACTTCGGCCGCTGGGTGGACACAGCCTTTATGCGCGTGATCGACGTGTTCCTCTCCATCCCCAGCCTGCTGCTGGCCATGGTGATCGTCTCGGTCCTGGGCTACTCCACCCACAACATCGCCATTGCCGTGGGCATTTCGTCCATCGCCTCGTTCGCCCGCGTCATGCGGTCCGAGGTGATCAGCGTGGTGACCCGGGACTATGTCCGCGCAGCCTACGGGCTCGGCGTCGGCCGTTTCGCCGTAGTGCTCCGGCACGTGGTGCCCAACGCGCTGAACTCAGTGCTTGCCCTGGCCGCGCTGGAAGTCGGCACCTCCATCCTCGCCGTGGCTTCCCTGGGCTTCCTCGGCTACGGCGCGCCGCCGCCCGAACCCGAATGGGGGCTGCTGGTGGCCGAAGGCCGTGACTACCTTGCCGTGCACCCCTGGATCTCCATCCTGCCGGGCATCGCGTTGGCCCTTGTTGTCATTGCCACCCACCGGATCAGCACCTCCCTTAGGAAGGACCAACGCCGATGAGCGCAACCATCACCGAAGAGATCGTCCGTGAGCAGGCCGAAGCCGAGCCGCTGCTGCGGATCACTGACCTTTCCATCGATTACCGCGGCCGACGGCGGAACTGGACTCCCGCCGTCGAACGCGTCAGCGTGGAGGTCAAGCAAGGGGAAGTGGTCACCCTGGTGGGTGAGTCCGGCTCTGGTAAAACCACCCTGATCCAGGGCGCGCTGGGACTGCTGCCGCCCACGGCCCGCGTCAGTGCCGGGTCCATCGCGTACTCTGGCGTTGACGTCACCGGCTGGCCGGACCAGCGCCTGGCCCGGGTGCGCGGCAACTACGTGGGGTTCATCCCGCAGGACCCCAACACGTCCCTGAACCCGGTCAAGCGGATCGGCCAGCAGGTGGTGGAGGCGGTCCGCTTCAACGAACCGGCGCCCACCGACCGGGAGCGGCACCGCACCGCCGCACTGGAAAGCCTCCGCACGGCAGGACTCAAGGACGCCGAACGCGTCTTCAACCAATACCCGCACGAACTCAGCGGCGGCATGAAGCAGCGGGCACTGATCGCTATCGCCCTTGCCGGCCAACCGAAAATCATCGTGGCGGACGAACCCACCAGCGCCCTGGACGTCACCGTGCAGCGGGTGATCCTCGACCACCTTGAGGGCCTCCGACAACAGCTGGGCATCGGGATCCTCCTGGTCACCCACGATCTTGGGGTTGCCCTGGACCGTTCGGACCGGATCCTGGTGATGCAGGGCGGCCGGATCGTCGAGGAGGGGCCGGTGCGCCAACTGCTGGCGGCGCCGGGCAACGACTACACCCGTCGGCTGCTGGACGCGGCACCCGCGCGGCACTCCGGCCGGCTTCAGCCCAGCGCCGGCATCCCAGCCCTGCGGGGCGGAGCCGAGGACGCCGACCTGGCAGCAGCCGGCGCTGGGCAGGAAACCGACCCCGTGCTGCGGGCCATGTCACTGGCCAAGACCTACACGGTCCGCACGGGCCGCACCAGCACCCCGTTCGCCGCGCTGGCAGGAGCGGACCTTACCGTCCGGACGGGCACCACGCACGCCATCGTGGGCGAGTCCGGCGCCGGGAAATCAACTCTCGCGGGCATCCTGGCCGGGTTCACCACTGCCGACGCTGGCAGCGTCCTCCTCGGCGACCAGGAAATCACCGGGGCAACCCACTCCCGGCTCCGGGAGCTGCGCCGTGACCTGCAGTTTGTCTTCCAGAACCCGTACACGTCACTGGATCCGCGCTACACCGTGGGGCGGATCATCGCCGAACCCCTGCGCGCGTTCAAGGTTACGGCCACGCGGGAGGAGCTGGCGGCCCGTGTCAGTGAACTGCTGCAGGCCGTTTCACTGGACGAGACGTACCTCAACCGGCTGCCCGCGCAGCTCTCGGGCGGGCAGCGGCAACGGGTTGCCATCGCGCGGGCCCTGGCCCTCAATCCGAAGGTCCTTGTCCTCGATGAAGCCGTCAGCGCCCTCGATGTGTCCGTCCAGGCCCAGATCCTCCAGCTGCTGGTGGACCTCCAGGCAAGGCTCGGGCTCAGCTATGTCTTTGTCACCCACGACCTCGGCGTGGTCCGGCTCATCGCGGACGACGTGACGGTGATGAGGGACGGCCGCGTGGTGGAAAGCGGCCCCGCAGACCGGGTCCTGAACGCCCCGCAGCACCACTACACCCGCACACTGCTCGAAGCCATCCCGGGAACGCACCTCAAGGATGCGGCGGCATGACCGATCCCGTCCAGCTCCTTGCCCTCCTCGGCGACCTTCCGGCCCGGCTCGCAGCCGGGGATCCCGACGTCGTCCATCCTCTTGCGGCGGTTACCGGCACTTTAAGTGCCGCACTCGTTGTGGGTGCAGAGGGCCGCCCCGTCAGGCATGACCCCGGTGCGGTGGCCACGGCACTCACTGTGCGGCTGCCGGGCTGGCCCGTCGTGTCGTTTTCGGACGGCCGCGGAGACCATCCCTACAACGCGGCCCGCCGGTTCCTGTCCGTGGACCATCTCAGTGGTGGCCGGAGCGGGGTGCTTTTCCAGGGCGACGGCGCGGGGGCACAGCACACCGCCGAACGGATCCGCGTGATCCGGGCCCTCTGGAACAGCTGGCCGCGCGACTCCCTGGTGGCAGACCCTGATTCAGGCGTGTACGCGCACACCGGCGGCATCCGGGCGATCGACCATCAAGGCCCAGACTTTACGGTGTACGGGGCCCTCAACACACCTACCAGTATCCAGGGCGAACCGGTGTCTTTCTGGCAGGCCTCCACCGCCGAGGAACTCGACGCGGCGCGGGGCCTGGTGGACCTCGTGATCGTCGACGACCCCGGTCTCCTTGACCGTTGGGCTGCGTCCGAAGGGGAGGGGCGGCCTGGTTTGGTCACCGCAGGCATCACCCACCGAGACGATGCAGCCGCGGAACTCGTTCCGGTCCGCACTTCGGCGGAGCTTGTGGAAGCCGTTGCGGGACTATCGACGGCGGCGCTTCCGACCGCGGCACCCACGCTCCGCGCGCTGCTTGGACTACCTCCGCGGCGCCTCGATCTTTCCAGCAAACCCCTCGCCTTTGGAGCTTCCCGTGACTGAGCGCAACGACCACCTCACTCTCAACGTCAACCTCCAGGCCTTCGGGCAGCGTCCCGCGGCGTGGCAGTTCAGCCCTGGAAACGCAACTGCCCTCGTTGAGCCGGACCACTGGATTGCAGCGGCCCGTGCCGCCGAACGCGGACTGCTGGACGCGGTCTTCTTCGCAGACCAGCCGGCCCTTCACAATCCGAACCCCCGCCCGGGGAACCCGCTGGAACCCATCGCTCTGGCGTCCCTGATCACCAGCGCCACGCAACACATAGGGGTCATTACTTCAGCGTCCACCACCTACAACGATCCCGTGGAGTTGGCCGAACGGCTCCTGAGCACCGATGCTATCTCCGGCGGACGGCTGGGCTGGAACGTGGTGACTACTTACAACAAGGCGGTGTCGGCGAACTTTGGACTGCCGGAGGCCCCGGGCCGGCTGGAGCGCTACCGCCGGGCAGGGGACTTCGTCGACGCCGTCAAAGCCGTGTGGGCAGCGGCCGCAGGCGACGGCAAGTACGTCCACCACGGCGAGTTCTTCCAGCTGGAGGGGAGCACCGCCGTCGAACCTTCCGCTCAGGGAAGTCCGGTGATCTTTCAAGCCGGCGGCAGCGAACAAGGCCGCGACCTTGCGGCGCGGCACGCGGAGGGCGTGTTCGCCGTTGAACTCACCCTGCCCCGCGCCGTCGAGAACTACGCCGACCTCAAACGCCGCGCCGCCGCTGCCGGCCTGCACGCGGGCGTCCCCCGGATCACGCCCGGTCTGTCGCTCGTGATCGGCAGCACCGTGGCGGAAGCCCGGGCCAGGTACGACGAGTTCGAAGCCCGGGTCCCGGACAGCTACGCCCTGCGGTCGCTGGGCAATGTGATTGCCTATGACGCCACCACCCTGGCCCTCGACGAACCGATCCCCGCCGAGATCCTCGATAAGCCGTGGGATCCCGACGCCCACCCCACCTCCACTGGGTACCGGCTGACGTTCCTCGACTGGATCCAGGAACGACGGCACCAGACGATCCGCGAAATCCTGCGCGACTTTGGCGGCTACGGCTCCCGGATTATTATCGGCACGCCGGACCAGATCGCGGACGACATGGAGCTCTGGTTCCGCTCCTTCGCGGCCGATGGCTTCAACCTGATGGTCGACCAGTTCCCGGACGGCCTGCACACCTTCGCCGACCACGTGGTGCCGCTGCTGCAACGCAAGGGCATTCACAAACGTGAGTACGGTTCCCCCACCCTGCGGGAGGGGATCGGTGCGGGAGCCGGCACCGAAGTACCGGCAGACAGGATCCGTGACCTCGTCAGATGATGCTTCGGTCCCGTCCGACTGACGGGGCGCCGTACATAACGACGGCCGGCGGTCGGCCGGCGTCACCTTAGGGCAGCGAGCTGGGCACTCCTCACGGCATTGGTCTGTCCCTGCACCAGCAGGAAATGTGCGCACCGCGAGTAGTACTGCGCGGAATCGTTGCCTTGTAGTGATCGGCCGGCACGTGCAATGAAAAGTGCTTGGGAGATGGTGTTTAGGGCCTCTCCGGCCCGGACGCGGAGCTGGAGCCGTTCCTGATAAAGTTTGGGCGCGTCTTCATGGTCCGCCAAGGAATATGCCATCGTGCGGAGCTCTGCGACTTTGGGTTTCCAGGCTGCAGCCGCATCCCGGGCAAGGGCATGCGGTTCGTTCCGCAGCTCCCCGAGGACTGCTGCTGCCAGGCCGAACAGGTGGGGTTTGGCATCCACCGCGGTCTGTTCGTCTTTTGACTGCCACACAGCCAGAGGGTCAATGCTGAGGACCAGCGCGTCTTCGACGGTGACACCGTCCAGGTCCACCCGCGCGGTCCTGCTTCCGCCCAGGGCCGTAAGGTGCAATGGTGTTGCTTTGACGCGTTCACCGATGGGAACCAGCGCCAGGACCACCTGTTCGCGGGCGGCGTCCACCCCGGCGATGAGGAGGACCTCGTTCAGGCCCCAGCCGCTGGCCCATGACACCGTGCCGCGGAACCGCCAGCCGCCCGGGATCCGCTCAGCAGAAATGAAGCGTTCCGGATAGCGCCGCACATCGCTGAGGGCCGCCCCGGCAAAAATACGCCCGCGGAGCAGATCGTCGAAAAGTTCATGCCCCGGTTCGCGGCCCTGCAGGGACGCCTCGACCCTGGCGGCAATGGAAGCATGCTGCGCCCAGACCAGCCATGTGTTCAGGCAGCCCGCCGCGAGGTGCTCGTGCAACCTCCGGTCCTCCGCCTTTGAAAGGCCCGCCCCGCCATAACGTGGCGATGCCAAATGGTTCAGGGCACCGGCCTCCCGCAACATGCCGATGATTCCGGCTGGAACCCCCTCGGTGTCCGTGAGAAGCATCCGGGACTTCAGTGTTGTACGGGCGAAGCGGGCCACCCTGGATACGAGCGGGTGGGGGTCAGCAGGCTCGGCAGCACTAGGTGTGCAAGTTGGCACCAGTCCGCTCACGCAGAAACCGCGCTGTAGCGGGAAGCCAGTTCTCGGCCCAGGAACTGGGCCACGGCGGTGGTCGCGGCGTTGCCCGTGGCTGCTTCAACATCCGGGTTGTAGTTGGTGTTTGTGTTGATGTCGTAGGGGATCAGGCGGCCGTCCAGGGTTTCAAAGAATTCAACACCGGCCACTTCGATGCCCTGGTCCGCCAGGAACTCGCGCAAGCGAACTATCAGCGGGTGGGCGGCTGTGATGTCCTCGCGTTTGATGAACAGCGGGAGCGTTGCGGCGTCTCCGCCTGCTGTTACCGGAATCTCGCAGGCTGCCGGAGCAAACCCCTGGCGCGCTGGCTGTTCGGCTGCTGATGGTTCCGGTATGGCGCAGGCCTCCGCTGGGCAAAGCTCAAACGATCCGCCCGAGGTGTTGACGCGTACCGCGTACACGAACTCCCCGCCCACGAACTCCGCGCGGGTGATGAAGGGAGCGGCGGTTTGTACATACTCCTGTAGGAGGGTGATGCCGTCGGCCGGCTCTTCGAACTCGGGGCCCTCAACATACGCGTCGAACTCGGAATGCGAGTCGAACCGGCGCACGCCCAAGCCTTTGCCGCCCTGATTGTGCTTGGTGATGAACGGCGCCGGAAATTCCCGCGACCGGCGCTTCAGATCGTCACGTCCCACCACCACAATGGTGCGCGGCACATCAAAGCCGGCTGCGGCCAGTGCGGCATATTGGGCGGCCTTGCTGACCTCGAATTCCACCACGTTGCTGCCGTTCAGCACGCGGCGGCCGGAGGCTTCAAGCCAGCGGAAAAGCGCCCGGGCGTATTCCTTGGCATAGGCATGGCCCCGGGTGTGCGACGAAGCGCTGAGCCGGGACCAAAACACCCCTTGCGGTGGCTGGGCCTTCAAGTCGATAGATCCGCCGGCGAGCGACCACGCTGTATGGGGGAGCCCGGCGGCGTCCAGCGCGGCCTGAAGCGGCGGCAGCCAGTCGGCGTTGTCGTGCAAAATGTGGATCCTTGGACTGCTCACGTTTTCTCGCCTCTCCGCGTTACGGCCGTTGTCTCGATCCCTGGTGCTGGCCGTCATTGTTGTCAGTCGGTCTTGTTAGGCGAGCCTAGGGGGCGGGGAATGGGACTTCCACTCACGCGACTCGGTTCGTCAACGTTGGTCAAGAAAGGATCTTCGAAGGTCATTCCGGAACATATTGCGCAATACAGAGCTGTGCAAAGCCCCCAAATGTTGGCAGACGTTATTGTCTAGTCATAGTGCCGACTCCATGGCGGAATCCCTTCCCGATCCAGTTTCGCGTTACCCTAAGTGGCGTCCTGGCTGCAGCCCCGTCGTTGCACCAAGCTCTGCTCGAAGGATAGGAATCGGGGTGTGGACACTGTCCACAGTCTTGGCTTCAGATCGGTTAATACTGCCCTCGGACTGCTTCCAATTCCGCATGTTTCCGCGGGAGCCCAGTGCCTTCAAGGCCCGGAAGACAGTTCGAGTCCCACCTCGGGCACAGCTTATCCCCTCGTCAGAGGGCTTTTGCTTTAACGTGTTGACATGGCTTGTGGTGGCGTCCCTCTAACGCTAGGTTTGCGGGCTGTGGCCTGGCTGCCGCAGAGCCTATTCAGGTGTGTGGTGTGGCGGGTTCAGGACCCTGGCTGGTGGGCCTTCCGCCTGCTGTGACTGGGTTTGCGCGGTCCTCGTTCCGGTTCTGTCGAGTTGGTCGTGGGTGGCCAACACCAATTCATGGTCCGGCGTTGCGGGCACAACATGACGTCGCCGACTTTTGTAGAAAATTCTTCTTGAGGGGCTCCTCAAAACCGATGCCGGAGCCATATGTGCATCGATTTGTCCTGCCAAAGGGGGTGTGCACAGTGTGCACACCTACGTCTGCTTTGTTGGAATGGCTTGATGGGGAAGGATCGCCGGAGCCTTCAACCCCGCGTGCGGCACGTGCCGTCCTAGAGTCGTGAGAGCGGCGCTGCGCACAAGGTGGGGGGAATGATGAACAGCAAGGTGGCTGCTGGGTTTCATAAGCGTCTAAAGAGGGGCGCCGGTCACGGCCCGGCCCCTGACGTGTCGGGGTGCTTGGACAGACGGCAGGGATAGGGCGTACGGGCCACCCGGCAACCTGTGACACTCCGCTGTGCGGTTTTGCCGGTCCTGCCCTCAGGAGCGTCAATGGTGCCAACAGTGCTGGGTTTCGTCCAAGAGCCTTCGGGGCACAAAAGAATCCGAACCCATTATGAGTACCTCGCGGGGCCGGTTCTCAAAAGTCACGTTTGGGTGTGCCCTACCCGGGTACTCGACGCCGTGATTCTCGATACCCGACACCCGTTGCGATTGCTAGTTAGCTAGCCTGTCCACGCACAGCTTGAACTCAGCAAGCACCCCAAGCACGGAGAGACCGCGTTGGAGTGGTTCCGTGTCGCGGGAGCCGAAGAGCGCATCCGTCGTGACTCCTAGGCAGGAGAACTCTTCCGGCAAGCTTGGCTAGTAGGTTGCGGGCCGTCCAGACGGTGGTGGCGGCGCCTGGGCAACCTGGCTTACCAGCCCCAGCGTGTTTCCCTCGCTGTCGCGGATGAAGGCCCATCCACTCCTCCGTGCCGGCCGGTCCCAGCAGGCCGTCTTTGTGGCTGAAGATCACATGCGGTTCGGTCACTACCTCCACTCCACGGTCTTTGAGTTGCTCCACGGCCCGTCTCACATCGGGAACGCCGAGGTAGAGAAGTGAACTCGGCGCGCCCGGCTCCAGCAACAGCCGCACCCCGTCAAGATCGAAGAACAGCAGCCCCGGCGGATCAAACATGGCTACGGGTTTTGCCGAGAGCAACTCGCTGTAGAACAGGGATGCCCGCTGCAGATCAGTGGCGTGCTGAGCCACCTGAACTAAACGCATAATCCCGCCTTTCAAGGTTCCGTCGACGCGTCCATCCTGCTCGAGAAGCAGGTGGGCGGGCAAGTGTCCTGGGGCGGGGGCGTCGACAAATTACTCCCTGCGAGTTCCCCCAATTGTCTTCGGCTAAAGCGTCACACGGACATCGATGCCTTCCACCGCCTGTAAACCGTCAGGATGAGATCTTAGCTATTCGCACTGGCGTGCCCAGAAATGCGAACGGCGACCCTATTCTGACGCCGTTCCCGCGAGTACCTGACGTCAGTTGTGGGTGTAGCCTTCAGTCGTTCACGTTCGGATATGCCCAACTCTATGAGGTCAGGTCCGGCTGCTGGAGGCAAGCGCCGTACCCTCACCTACCATGAGCGTGGCATGAGCTTACCAACGACTTCATGCGCTGTTAGGAAGCTGAGGCTACTCGCTGTAGATCAGAGATAGACCCAAGCGTGGAATACCCAAAGCTATCCGATGCTGGTCTGGAGCTTCGGGCTTGATCCGCTCGCCAACCAGGTATCTACCTGAGTTGCCAAGAACGACGCGGTTGCTGGCGTTTATTAGGGCGGCGTCTCTTGGGACGGCAAGCAGATTTGGCATGATGAGGGGCTCCAGATCCTTGATCCGAATGTCGCATCCCGCTACCCCCATAAAACTTCCATGGACGGAAAACGGGGCCGTGAATGAGAGGATGTATTCCTCGAAGCCGAGATAGTCCACATACGGGCCGGATAGAGTCTGCTCACGTGTGGAAGCGGCAGTCGAGAAGAACGGCAGCTTCTCGTAGTCGTAGTAGCGACTACTGCCGGGGGTCCGGTCAGCATCAACTCTCTCCATGCCACCGGAGTTGGTGCGGAACCACCATTCGAAAGATCGGCAGCCCTCTTCAACGGATTCTGCGGAGAGACATATCCAAGCGCCGACAGCATAAGGTTTCTTCGCCAAGAACTCCCGCGCGGCTCCGTCCAGTCCTACCAGTGCGGTCTTACTGATCGTGGACTTGCCGACGAGATTTTTCTCCTCCAGGAGCGAGGTAACGTTCCTCGCAAGTTCCTTGGTCTCGGTGGAAACGCCGCTTATCCATGCAGTGAGGGTATTAGCAGCATGTACGACTTCACTGTCAGTGTTCATTGGCCATCCTGGATTAATGCGGCATAAAACGAGATTAGTTTATTGATCAGATGGAAGTTGGTTCGTGCAATCTTCTCAGGCACGAGTTTTTGGGTCTTCGCGGGTTGATCCTGGCAACCACTGCCCTGACGTTCAACAGTTGCCGCTTCCGGGTCGGCTGTATATGTACTGGCTCAATTGACATGGACTCTCCTACTTTTACAGAGCTCTGTGACTTGAAAGCCGTCTACGCCTGGGGTCGCGAGTGGCCACTGAAACCAGGACCTCCCAGTTGCGAGGGTGGGAGGCCCTGGTGGTGTGATACATCCTTCCTAGGCAGGAAGGGGACAGTTAGCCGGCGTAGGGCTCGGCGATGCCGATGTATTGGGTAGTGGTGTATTCGGCGATGCCTTCTGATCCGCCCTCGCGCCCGAGGCCGGATTGCTTGACGCCGCCGAAGGGTGCTGCGGCGTTGGAGATGACGCCGGCGTTGAACCCGACCATGCCGAACTCGATCTGCTCGGCGACGCGCAGGAGACGGTTGAAATCCTTGCTGTAGAGGTAGGAGGCAAGCCCGTATTCGCTGGCGTTCGCCAGCCGGATGGCGTCTTCCTCGGTGGTGAAGGTGGTGACGGGGGCGACGGGTCCGAAAATTTCCTGGCCCAGGATCGCCGCATCATTCGGTACGCCGGCGAGGACGGTGGGCTGGTAGAAGTAGCCGGGTCCGTCCACGGGTCCGCCGCCGGTGACGGCCACTGCTCCGGCCCCGACGGCGGCGGTTACGAGGCCGTGCACGTCGTCGCGGGCGCCGGCGTCAATGAGCGGGCCAACCTGGGTGGCGGGGTCGGTGCCGCGGCCGGTGGACAGGGCGCCCATCGCGGCGGCGAACTTGGCGGTGAACTCCTGTGCCACTGACTCGTGAACGAGGAAGCGGTTGGCGGCGGTGCAGGCTTCGCCCATGTTCCGCATCTTCGCAGCCATGGCCCCTTCGACGGCCTTGTCGAGATCGGCGTCCTCGAAGACGATAAACGGGGCGTTCCCGCCGAGCTCCATCGAGGTGCGCAGCACGTTCTGCGCGGCGTCGGCCATAAGCCGTTTGCCGACGGGGGTGGAGCCGGTGAAGCTCACCTTCCGGAGCCGGGAGTCCTTCAACAGCGGCCCGGAAATCCCCGATGCGGAGGATGAGGCGACGACGTTGAGGACGCCGGCGGGCAGGCCGGCGTCGAGCATGGTCTGCGCGAAGTACTGCGCCGTGAGCGGGGTGAGTTTTGCGGGTTTGAGGACCATGGTGCAGCCGGCCGCCACAGCCGGTGCGACTTTGCGCGTGGCCATCGCCAGGGGGAAGTTCCAGGGCGTGATGAGCAGGCAGGGCCCGACGGGTTTGTGCTGGACGAGGATCTTGTTTTTGCCTTCGGGGGTGGTGAGGTAGCGGCCGTAGTCGCGGACGGTTTCCTCGGAGAACCAGCGCAGGAACTCGGCCCCGTAGGTCACCTCGCCGCGGGCCTCGGCCAGTGGCTTGCCCATCTCCATGGTCATCAGCAGGGCGAAGTCTTCGGCCCGTTCGGTGACCAGGTCAAAGGCCCGGCGGAGGATCTCGGCCCGCACCCGGGGCGCGGTCCGCGCCCAGGACGCCTGCGCGCCGTCGGCCGCATCCAAAGCAGCAATAGCGTCGTCGCTCGTAGCGGAGGCGAGGGTGGCGAGGACCTCGCCGGTGGCGGGATCGTGCACGTCAAACGTGCCGCCGTCGGACGCATCACGCCACTGCCCATCGATCAGTAGGCCGGTGGGGACAGCAGCAAGGAGGGAGGCCTCGCGCTCGGACAGGTTGGCAGGGGATAGTGTGGGGGAAGTGGTCATTGAAGGTCTCCTTTGTAGAAACAATTCCAAGGGCAGGAAGTTAACACGGTGACGGCGGCGGGTGCTCCCGCCGCCGTCACTTGTCTGTCAGTAGTGTTTAGGCCTCACGCTTGAGGATGCGGCTGAGATCGCGCTGCGTCAGCGCGCGGGTTCCCTCAAACTGGGGATCTTTCCTGAGCTCCACCACCAAGCCATATCCGAGGAGGGCAACGATCACGGTGAACGGCAGTGCCGACAGCATGGCCGCCTGCTGGAGTGCGCCCAGGCCTCCGACGATCAGAAGCACCACGGCGCACAGGCCGGTCAGCAGTCCCCAGGTTGTCAGAACCGGCTTGGTGGGCTTCAGGGTCCCGCGGGAGGACATCATACTGAGCACGAAGGTGTTCGCGTCGGCGCCGGAGACGAAGTACATCACCACCAGGAAGATCGCCACCACGGAGGTGATGCCGGACAACGGGAGCTCAGCGAGGGTGGCGAAGAACGCCGAGTTGACGTCGTCCAGGGCCGCGGCACCGATCTGGCCGCCGTTATCCATGTCGAACTTGATTGCCGAGCCGCCGAAGATGGTGAACCAGGCGAAGAACACAACGCTCGGAACGATCATGACGCCCGCGATGAACTGGCGCACCGTGCGTCCCCTGGAGATCTTGGCGAGGAAGACCCCAACGAAGGCGCCCCAGCTCAGCCACCAGGCCATCATGAAGTAGGTCCACCACTGCATCCACTGGACGTCGTCGGGGGTGCTCGGCGTCAGCAGGCTGACGGCGAAGAAGCCGCTGAGGTATTCGCCGAGGGAACGGAAGAACAGGTTTGAGATGAAGTTGGTGGGTCCCGTGAACAAGACGAAGAGGGCCAGCCCGGCAGAGAGGACCATTGTGCCCTGGCTCAGGTACTTGATGCCGCGGTGCACGCCGGAGAGCGCGGAGAGCGTGAAGATCACCGTGATGACGGCGATGATCAGGATCTGGCCCACAAGGCTGGAGGGGATGCCGAAGACCCGGTCCACCCCTTCGCCGATCTGTGAGGCGCCGAGCCCCAGGGACGTGGTTGTTCCGAAGAGGGTGGCGATGATGGCGAAGATGTCGATCATCTTGCCGAACCAGCCGTCCACCAGTTTGCCGAAGACGGGCCGCAGCATCGGCGAGACCAGTCCGGCGTTGTTGCGGCGGTGTGTGGAGTAGGCGATGGCGAGGCCGAAGACCCCGAACACGGCCCAGGCGTGCGGACCCCAGTCGAAGTAGGAGAACTGCATGGCGCGGACCGCGGCTTCCATGGTGCCGGCCTCGGCCAGGCCGTGCGGCGGGGAAGCGAAGTGCGAGATGGGCTCGGCGACGCCGTAGCTGATGAGGCCGATGCCCATGACCGCGGAGAGGATCATCGCAAGCCAGGACCAGGTGCTGAAGTCGGGTTTTGCGTCATCGGCGCCGAGTCGAATGGTTCCGAACCTGCTGATGCCGATGTAGATGAGCAGACCGATGCAGCCGAGGGTCACAAGCAGGTAGCTCCAGCCGACGCTCTCGGCGACCCAGTTCATTGCCGCGGTCATGACCGCGCTCAGGTTTTCGGGGGCCAAGGAAGCCCAGGCGGTGAACGCGCCGATGAGGCCAACGGATGTCCAGAAGACTGCCCCTGGCCGGTGCCGGAGACGGTCGGCTTTGGCCATCGGGGTTTCGGTTGCCTCCTCGGGGGCAGCCGGGGAGTGCGATGCCTTGCTGTTGTCGCCCATGCCGGGGGATGTTTCATCCATCAGATCCTCGGCAGTTTTGATGTGGGTCATGAGTGCTCCAGGTTGCAGTGGGCTGCATAGGTTTGGTTGGGGAGGCCTCCGGGTGGAGGAGGTAGGCGCCCGGACCGGTCCGTGGGGGGCTGGCAGATCCGGGCAGCAGCTCGGTGGTGCGCTCAGAGTTCTTCCAGGCGTGCGCCGTCAAAGAAGTGGCCTGCCTTGTAGATCATGGGGTCTACGTCCGCGACTTCAGCGTGCCGTACCCGGCCGACGAAGATGGTGTGGGTCTTAGCCTGGAACCGTTCCTTGATCTCGGCCTCGAGCGAGGCGGCCGAGCCGTCGATCAGTGGCACACCGTGGGGGCCTGCGTGCCATTCCAGGTTGGCGAATTTATCGGGAGCCTTGGAAGCGAACGTTCGAACGGTGTCGTGCTGATTGTTGCTAAGGATATTGATCCCGAAATGCTCCGACTGGAACAGGGCCGGGTAGGTGGACGACGTCTTCTGGACGCACACCAGAACGAGCGGCGGGTCCAGCGAAATCGAAGCATAGGAGTTGGCCGCAAGGCCCCGGGGTTTGCCGTCTTCGTCGACGGTGGTCACCACGGTGACACCTGTAATGAACTGCCGGTTGAAGCCCTTCATGACGTCCGGCGGAAGGTTGCCGGTCAGTTCATCCACCACGACGTCCGTGGTTTCGTCCTCGAATGCCGAGTGAAGGGACGGAACACCCAGGTCGGCCAGGAGTTCTGCGGCGTCCCAGGTAACCCGTTCGTACGCAATGCGGCCATCGCGCAGGGTGAGGGCGTTTGATCCGCGGGTCTCCACCACGCGCCCTGTGGGCGGGACTCCACCCAGCGGGTGCGTGAAGGTGCCGGTGGTTGTCCAGAAAATGGCTACATCGTCGCCGTCCGCGATGACCTTATCGATGCGGGTGGTGAGGTCCGGGAATGCCGCCCGGACTTCGAGGATTTCCTGCTGGAGTTCCTTCAGACCGGTGATCTTTTTCGTGCCGGCGCTCTCACGCTGGTAGTCGGCGGTGACGATTGCGTCGAAAGCACTGACGTCACCCTCGTCCCAGGCTGCGGTCCAAGCTGCGGTCAAGGTGTGGTTGATTGTCTGTTGCATGCCACAACCGTAAATCTAAGTGTGATCTGCGTCAACACCTTCTTTGAAAAACGGCGACAACTCGCGGCGTAGCAGGATCCCCTTGACGCCCTGCTTGTATGCAACGTACGTTTGATGCATGCAAGAGACGCTTCAGACCAAAACACAAGAGCAGGCGAACGGGAACCAGGGAAGCCTTCTGGATAAGCTCCGCAAGCTCGTTCTCAGCGGCGAGTACCCTCCCGGCGCTCCCCTCCCTGAGCTGTTCCTGGCTGAAGAGTTCGACGTGAGCAGGACGCCGGTGCGGGAAGCGCTCAAGCAGCTGGAAAATGAGGGCCTCGTTGAAATACGCCCGAAGGTTGGCACCTTCGTCCGGATACCCACCCGGCGCGAAATCGTCGAACTGTTCCAGCTGAAGGAAAGCCTGGAGGGCCTGGCGGCCAGCCTGCTCGCCCGGCGCGGCCCCGTGCCGGAGCTGGACCGGCTCAAACGCAATATTGAAGCGTCAGAGGGCGCCGAGCGCAGGGGGGACAGCGCAAAGTATGCCGAACTGGTCCACGAGTTCCACTGGACCATCGTGAACGGCTCCGATAACTCAAAGCTCCGCGAGCACTACGGGCGCCTCATGAACCAGCTTGCCTACCACCGGATCGTTCTGGAAACCGTTGAGCGTCCGGCCCGTATGCGGGCCTCCATCCGTGAGCATCAGTCGGTTCTCGAAGCGATCCTGGAAAAGGATCCCACCGGTGCCGAACTTGCAATGCGCGGCCACGTCAATGCCTCAAGCCTCGCCGCTGCCCGCATCGAACCACCCGAAGCACCCGACGCGGCCGGGAACTGAAATTTTGCTGGATCCACCCCCACGAAAGGGGTGGCCAGCGTGGCATTACCGCCATACCAGCGAACCGCCAGCCTTGCGGCGGAGAAACCGAAAGGACGTGCACTGTGTGCTCCCTGATTGCCCTTTCCTTCCCATGGAAGGACCTGAACCATGTCTGATACAGCCCTGACTTCACGTTCCGCTGACGGAACCGATCCTCACCAGGCGCCCCTCATGGAAGAGCTCGCCCGGAGTGTCGGTGTCCGGAAGATCACCGTGCTCACGGAAGAGCTCCTCCGCGACGGCCAGGGTGCCCTGCCCACCAGCGTGACCAGGGCGGCCGCAGCCGCCATTGTCCGCAACCCCTGGGCCGGCTCGCCGGTCTCGAACGATCTGGCACCCGAGACCGAACGGATCGCTCCGGTGCTCGCGAAGGTCCTCACTGACCGCCTTACCGCATCACTTGGCGGGGCCGGCGAAATTGAGGCGTTCGGCAAGTCGGCCGTAGTTGGGCTGAACGGTGAGGTTGAGCACGCCGCGGCGCTGATCCACACACCGTTCTTCGGCAACCTCGTCCGCGAGTTCCTCGAAGGCACATCGATCCTCTCCTTCTCTGACGACCGCGCCGAACCGGGCACCTCCATTGCCGTGCCAATGTGGCACAAAGAGGCCGCTTCCACCCGAAGCCACTACCAAACCCTGACGCTGAGCCTGAGCGATGCGCCCCACCCGGATGAAATCGTCGTGATCGCCGCCGCCTCGACAGGGTCGCGTCCGCATCCCCGCATCGGCGACCGAACAACTGACCGCCCCGTTACCGCTGAAATACTGGAGGGAATCCTGCCGTGAATATCCGCAAGATCATTACTTTGTCCGAAGAAATCCTGACCGAGGGCGGCCGTCCCGTCACCCCCGGAGCCCGTGTCGCCGTCGCCGTCGCCGTCGTGGAAAACCCCTGGGCAGGCCAGGGCTTCGTCGAGGACCTCAGCCAAGGCATCGATGCAACAGCCTCCGACCTTGGCGCACTCCTTACTCCCAAGGTCATCGAGGCGCTTGGCGCCCCGGTGGAGGCCTACGGCAAAGCAGCCATTGTGGGCATCGAAGGGGAGGTGGAGCACGGCTCGGCACTGATCCACACACTTAAGTTCGGTGACCACTACCGCAAGGCCGCTTCCGCAACCACCCTGCTGCCCGCCGTCGAGAAGCGCGCGCCGGCCGGCACCGTGTTCGACATCCCCATGAAGCACATCACGGATGCGACCATTCGCTCCCACCACCAGACCGTCGAGGTCAGGATCGCCGATGCTCCGCACCCCGGTGAGATCCTCATTGCCCTCGCGGCCTCCGCACAGGGCCGGCCGCAGGAGCGCCTGGCGCCCCTCTCCACAGAGCAATGACACACACGCAGGAAACGCCCGTTGCCCTCCTTCACGGGGTGGGCCTCGATGCAGCCATGTGGGTGCCCGTCCAGGAAGCGCTCGGGCGTGAGTCGATAGCCGTCGACCTGCCGGGGCACGGCCAGCAGCCGCCATTGACGCAACCGGTCACCCTTCAAGAAATGGCCGACGACGTGATGACGCGCCTCCCCGAACGATCCCACCTCGTGGGCTTCTCACTGGGTGCGCTGGTTGCGCAATACATCGCGAGGTTCCATCCCGGCCGGGTCAAGACCCTCACCTGCGTGAGTTCGGTCTGCCAACGTACCGATGCCGAGCGCAGTGCGGTCAGCGCCCGGCTGGCATCGGCCGAAGCCGACTTCCCGGCAACGGTTGAGGCGTCGATCGACCGCTGGTACTCAGGGACGGCCGTGCCCCAAAGCGTCGTGGACGCGACCCGCCGGACCCTCGAGGCAAATGACGTCCAGTCCTTTATCCACGCCTACCGCGTCTTCGCCTTAGGGGACGGGGTGATCGGCAAGGAGCTCAGCCACATCAAGGTGCCGGCGCTGGCCATCACCGGCGAGCATGACCCGGGGTCGACGCCGGAGATGACCAGGCGGCTCGCCGCAGCCATCCCCGGTGCGAAGGCCGTCGTCGTGCCTTGTGCGCGGCACATGCTCCCCGTCCAGGACGCTGACGTCCTGGCCCGGGCCATCAACGAGTTCATCAAAGATTCCGAAGGAGAACGCGCATGACTGTTCGACTCGAGCACTTTATCGGGGGCACCTGGTCTGCTCCCGCCGGCGGGGAATACTTCGCCAGCACCAACCCCGCAACACTCGAGGTCCTCTACGAGGCTGCCCGGGGAACCGAGGAGGACGTGCGCCGGGCCGTGGCAGCGGCGAAGACCGCGTTCCAGTCACCGCTCTGGCGTGACCTCACGGCGACCAAGCGCGGCCACCTGCTGCGCCGCCTCGGTGATCTCATTGGCGAGCATGCCGAGGAGCTCGCCGAGCTTGAGACTCTGGACAACGGCAAGCTGCTGCGCGAGATGCGCGGCCAGCTCGCCGGCCTGCCGGAGTACCTGTACTACTACGCCGGGCTCGCGGACAAGGTCCAGGGCAGCCAGATCCCCACGAATTCACTCGCGATGCTCAACTACACCCAGCGGGAGCCGCTCGGCGTCGTCGGGGCCATCACGCCGTGGAACTCCCCGCTGACGCTGACCACCTCCAAGCTCGCTCCTGCCCTGGCTGCAGGCAACACCCTGGTCATCAAGCCCAGCGAGTACACCTCGCGGACCATCCTCCGCGTCGCCGAACTGGCCTCCCGGGCCGGGTTCCCCGACGGGGTGGTGAACGTCGTCACCGGCTTCGGTCAGGAAGCAGGCGCTGCCCTGGTCAGCCACCCGGACCTGGCAAAGATTTCCTTCACGGGCTCCACGCAGACCGGAGCCCGCATCGCCGCGGAGACCGCGTCACGCTTCATCGGCTCCACCCTTGAGCTGGGCGGCAAGAGCCCCAACATCGTGTTCGGCGACGCAGATGTCTCGAACGCCGCCATGGGCGTCATCGCCGGAATCTTCGCCGCGGCAGGCCAGACCTGCATCGCGGGCAGCCGGGTCTTTGCCCACCGCAGCGTCTACGACGAACTCGTTGAGCGCGTCGCAGAACGCGCCGCCTCCATCATCATCGGCGACCCGCTCCTGGCCAACACCGAGCTCGGGCCCCTGGCCTTCGGCGCCCAGCTGGACAAGGTGAGCTCCTACGTCGACCTCGGCGTCAGCGAGGGTGCAACCGTCCGGACCGGAGGCCGCCGGCCTCAGATCGACCTTCCGGGATACTTCTTCGCACCGACTGTCCTTACCGACGTCGACAACTCCATGCGCGTAGTAAGGGAGGAAATCTTCGGCCCCGTCGCCGCGATCATGCCCTTCGACTCCGAGGACGAGGTGGTGGGCCTGGCCAACGACACCGAGTACGGCCTGGCCGCCGGCGTCTGGACCCAGAACCTCGCACGCGCCCACCGCATGGCGCGCCGGCTTGAAGCAGGAACCGTGTGGGTCAACACCTACCGCGCCATGTCGCCCATGTCGCCGCGGCAGGGTTTCAAGAACTCGGGCGTAGGCATCGAGCACGGACTCGAATCCATGCACGAATACACCCGGCTCAAGAGCATCTGGATCAACACCGACGAAGGACCCGTGTCCGATCCCTTCGTCCTGCGCAGCTGAAGGAGCACCCATGCCTCTCATTGAAGTCTCCATAGCCCGCGGCCGGACTCCTGAACAGCTCCGCGCACTCATCGCCGGGCTTCACCGCGCGGCAGAGGACGCCGTGGGTGCGGTTCCGGACAACACGACTGTCATCATCCGCGAGATCGAGCATGAACACTGGTCCCGCGGCAACCAGACCATCGCCGAACGCAATGCAGCGGCACCGGCAGCTGTACTCAACGAGGCACCGCAGAACGCCGCGGCAGAACAAAGGATTCGATAATGCGCTTTTCACTCTTCGTCCACATGGAACGCTGGGACGAAACCGTCTCGCACCAGGAATTGTTCGAGAACCTGACGGAACTGACGCTCATCGCCGAAGCCGGAGGATTCAGCACCGTCTGGATCGGTGAGCACCACTCCATGGAGTACACCATCTCTCCCAGCCCAATGCCCCAGCTCGCCTACCTGGCCGCCCGCACGTCCACGATCCGGCTTGGAGCGGGCACCATCATCGCACCGTTCTGGAACCCGCTCCGCGTTGCCGGCGAGACCGCGCTCCTGGACGTCATCAGCAACGGCCGGATGGAAGTGGGACTTGCCCGCGGCGCGTACCAGTTCGAGTTCGACCGCCTGATGGGCGGCATGTCCGCGGTCGACGGCGGCAAGCACCTGCGCGAACTCGTCCCGGCAGTGCGCAAGCTCTGGGAAGGTGACTACGCACACGACGGCGAGGTCTGGCAGTTCCCGACGTCCACCAGCGTCCCCAAGCCCATCCAGAAGCCCACCCCGCCCATGTGGATCGCCGCCCGCGACATCTCCTCGCACGAGTTCGCCGTCGCCAACGGCTGCAACGTTATGGTGACCCCGCTGATGAAGGGCGACGAGGAAGTCGAAGACCTCGCCAACAAGTTCGACACCGCCGTGGAGAACAACCCCGGCGTCCCCCGTCCGGACCTCATGGTGCTCCGCCACACCCATGTCCACTCGGAAGACGAGCCCGAGGGATGGCGGCGCCCGGCCGAGGCCATCCAAAAGTTCTACCGGACCTTCGATGCCTGGTTCGGCAACAAGACCACCCCGAAGAACGGCTTCCTCGAGCCCAGCCCTGAAGAGAAGTTCGCCGAGCGTCCGGAGTTCACGCCCGAATCGTTCCACAAGACGGCGATGATCGGGACGCCCAGCGAGGTCATCGAGCGGCTCCGCCGCTACGAGGCACTCGGCGTCACTGAGTTCAGCTTCTGGGCTGACAACAGCCTCACCCATGAAGAGAAAAAGCGCTCACTCGAGCTCTTCATCGAGCACGTCGTGCCCGCCTTCCAGGAACAGCCCGCCACCGCGGCACGCTAATGCCAGTCGGCTGACTGCCACATGGCAAAGCCCGTAGCGCTCAAATCAATAGGGGAAAAGACGCCCGGCCGGGACTGCCCGGCCGGGCGCCTTCGTGACGTCCCTAACCCCCCGATTCTGATCTGGCGGGACCTCGGCGGCCCATAACTGCGACAGACACCTTAGATCAGCCTGAACGAAAGTGAACCGAAGCTATGTCCAACCAAGCCGTGCCGATATGGGCTATCCAGCGGGTCAATACAGTTCTTGCCGCGGAGAATGCTGTGGGCCGTCGCCCAACGAATACGGTTCTAGCCCGGCGCGCAGGGTTAAGCGAGCGTCTTGTACGGCGATGCCTGAGCCAGGCGACGAGGAGCACAACACCCAGGGCATCACGCCGAAGCATCGCACGCCTCTCCTGAACGCCTCTGGCAAAAATGCTAGATGGGCCGAGACCATGGCCCTCAACCACCTGATTTGAAACGCCGATAATTGTGATTCCGTCAAGCTAGCGGACGGTGCCAGTTTGGGGTGTGCTGCAACAGGACGCGGCCATGGAATGTGGCGCATAGCGCTCGTCGTCTCGCAACTAGTGATGACTGTCGAAGCATTTGTTTACGGGATACAGGAACCCTCCGACCTGGATGTGGAACTTCTAGATTTTGCGTTGGATGACATCAAGGAGTGGGCGGACACATCAAGCCCCCTCCTAAGCAGGGGCCGGTATAGACGTGGCCGACTGAATCAGGCGTCGAAGTGGGTCTGGATGCTGGTCCCGGAGAGTTGTTCGATCAGTTCGGTAGCGACGTCGCGCAACTTACGGTTGCGGTTGCTGGAGACCTTGGCGAGAATTTCCATGGCTTCAGCCTGTGAGCACCTGTTCTGCCCCATGATGACCCCGCACGCCAGGTTGATGGCAGTCCGGCTTTGCAGGGCTGCTTCCAGATCGTCTGCCCGGCTCTGGGCTGTGCCGATGCGCACGGCCAGAAGGAGTGTGCTGCGTGCGGATGAGGAAAACCCCATGGCCTTGTCGTAGACGTCGGGGGTGAACGCGCCGGGTTTGGAGGCGAAGAAGTTGAGCGCGGCACTGGCTTCGCTCGTGATTCCCAGAGGCACGCCCAAAGAGCTGTAGACGTTCTTCTCCGCGAATTTCCGGTTTAACTCCGGCCACCTGGAGTCCAAGGTGACATCTTCGATGATGACCGGGGACATCTCGCGCAAGGCCTTGATGCATGGACCGTCACCGATCGCCTGCTCCAGCTGATCCAGTTCCACGGCGCGTTTGCTGCTGCCGGCAGCTGTAGAGGGTTTACGGCTGGCTTTTACGGTGACTGCACACTCGACTTCGTCGCCGGCAGCTTCAGAAACCACGGTCGCTGCAAGTTTGGAGAGTCCGGAAAGGAACTCCACCACATTTTCGGCGCCCACCAGAACGTTGTGAAGCTGCGCTAAGGGCTCGTCTTCCGCTGGGCTCGACATAGGGCAAGCTTACCGTCCTGTCTGCTGTTTCTACCGGCCCAGCACCCTAAGGGAAAGCTGATTCGATGGCCCGGTGTAGCTGTGGGCCGTATCCGGGGGAGTGTCCCACCCGCGCACGTCCCGGTTTCCTGGGATCTAAACGAGTAGGGCCGATGAGGCTCTTTGTCGACCAGAACACGGGACGAGTTGCGGACGTAATCGAGAATGCGGGCGGATGCGCAGCTATTGTTTAGCCGCGTTCGACGGCTGGCTCGGGCAGCTATTCTGGCTGTTGCTGGTCACTGGGCAGCTATTTTCTGGAACCATTGAGTATGTCTCGGGCAGCAGGGACACCAAGTGGGGCGGCATGCGATAACTGAGCCGCATCCAACGAAGGAATTCATGGTGGAAGATCCGCGCCCGACAGCGCGAGCCATGCTCGGGCACGGCGAGGTAGAGCTTTGGGAGCTTTGGCTGAAGTACATGGGCAATGGCGGTTGTGCAACATCGTTCGAGTTTGAGGCTTTCCTGCAAGGGGTGCAGGAACCGAGCGCGTTGGATTTAGAGCTTCTCGCCTTTGCCATTGCCGACCTTATCGACGAGAAGTAGCAGGGGGGACGTTCAAACGTCCCCCCTCCTTCTTCGCATGCAGATACCAGTGACGCCCTGGTCCTTGGGAGAGCGCCGTGCAGGTTTGCCCACCGCTGGCTCTTTTGCAGGCGCTCGCGCGGTCAATATACGGGAATTGTGGTTTGCGTGGTGAGGGTATTAGGAGGGTGCCCGCCGATGTTGTGGAGATAGTTGGCTTGCAAGGCCGCTGAGCAGGATGGACAGTCCCTGGTCGAGTTCGGCGGCGCCGTCGTATTCTGCGAGGACAGGTCCCAGCGTCCGGAGGTGCGGGAAGTCTTTTGGCGGGAGGCGGTGCAGGCCCAGTCGCAGGATGGCTTCGTTTTCCTCGGGGTCCACGATGTATTCCTGAAGTTCATTGAGGATGTGCCCGTAGAGGAATCCGTAGTAGGCCCGGTAGACGTGGAGGGCATCCGCGGGGGCAAAGCCTGCTTCTATCAGGAGCGCCAGGATCTGTTCCAGTGGCCGCAGTGTCCCTAGCGGGCGCATGCCCAGAGGCGTGGAGAGGGGCCGGGTGACCAGCAACGGCACAACGTTGGGGTGCCGCAGCGCCAGGTGCCGGAGGTCGTGTGCGATCCGGCGCAACTGCGCCTGCCAGTCCGGGTCGTTTGGAAAGATGGCCAGTTCGTTCAGCACCGTTTCGGCGACTCCGTCAAGCAGGGCTGCCCGGTTCGCTGCGTAGCGGTAGAGGCTCATGGGATCCCGTTGCAGTTCCTGTGCAAGTCGCCGCATGGTGAGGGCCTCCAGGCCTTCCGCGTCGACCAGCGCAAGCGCGGTGGTGAGGACGAGGTCCTTGCTTAACCGCGCCTTTCGGGCACCAATTTTGTTGTTGGATTTTTCGGGGGAGGCCATGGAGGGTCCGTCCTGGTCGTTGTGTCAGGCCCACCCACTTGGGAGATACGTAAGCTTGCTTATTAAGTAGTCTACGCCTAAAGTCTACAGTGTAGAGAACTTGTCGACATGGTTTCAGCAAAGGGATCAGAGTTTGCATGGCCGTCACGGCCCGCTCACATCACCGTCTCAGGAGAACCACATGACAACGTGCACCAGCATCAAACGCGCCAGCGCCGGTCGCAACACTTTTCAATGGTCGGCCTGATGGTGGCCTGCGGCCTGGCCAAGGCCGGCAACTGTGTTCACAACAACAACGCTTAACCCGCAGGCTTCCGGCTCCCGTGCCGCGAACTGACGGAGCCCGACCCGGCCCCCTCGATGGGCGCGGCGCCTGACCCGCCCTGCTGTACCTGTTTTACCTTGTTTTACCTGCCGGAGCACCTGAATGGATCGTCCGGCAGTTCGCTCAGTGCCCCGTGCAGGGTAGTGGGTTTGAGGCCGCTGTAGCCGAACGGCGGACCATTGCACCTTGTTGAAAAGAGCCATCATGGCGCATTCACAGTTCGACCAGTTCCTGCAGGAAGCCACCTACCCGGACCAGGAGTCCGACTGGACTCTTGACGAGGACACCTTCTACGGCCTGTACACCAGCTGGTGCTTCGTGTCCCACCAAACCCCGCGCACAGAGCATGCCTTCTGGACCGCGATGAAACAACGCGTCAATCCCGGCCAATGCCTGCGGATGACGGGACCGGCGGCCACGGACTACATCTTGTCCAGCTACCGGGCAGTGGTTTGACCCTCACCGTCACCACACCCTCGAACAGTTACGTCCCCAGGTACACCCATCAGCCGCGTGGAACACGCCCCTGGTGTGCCTGCTGCGACACCGGAGTGCACCTGACGGTCGAAACACCAGCCGTGCCCGGCCGGCAGGCAGGCATCCTCGCGGTGGCCGTCAACTGTGCCCTGTGCCGCCAATCCCGGGTGCTGGAGACCACAGCCGAATACATCGCAGCCCTCCCAGCTGCGCCTTCGGCCATGCCCTGCGGAATCACGGCCGGCCTACCTCGCCAATAGAACTCTGCGCCACCGCGGGTTCCAGATTGAATTTCCCCGCCAGCCCCCACCGGCCGCGCCCCTTACAAGACCAAAGGAATACCCGAATGACCAACAACAGCCCAACACCTGCCGCTCCCGTCCTCCGGCAGGCGAGCCGTACCGCCATCAAGGACCTGGACTTCGCACCCGACGGCCTCGCCGGCGGCACGGCCCCGCAGCACAGCGACAGCCTCGTCGGTCCCCGAAGCGGCAAGGAAACGGCCCCGGGGAAGACAACCCTGCGGACCTTTGAATCAATCGTCATCATTTTCAACCCCAACAGCACAGGTGATGCCCCGGACCTCGCCGAGCAGCTGCGGTCCAAGCTCGCCGAGCTTCTTCCCGATGCCGCGGACATCAGGCTCCAACCCACAGAGCACGCCGGCCACGCCGTAGAGCTGGCCCGGGACGCTGCCGGGGCCGGCGGGGACGTGCTGGTCGTCTCGGTCAGCGGGGACGGGGGCTACAACGAGGTCGTCAATGGCGTCATGCAAGCAGGGAACCCGAATGCAGTGTGCGCCGTGATGGCTGCGGGAAACGCGAACGACCACCGGCGCACCACCGGCACTGAGCCGCTGGAGCACGCCATCGCAGGCGGCGCCGTCCGGCACATTGACCTCCTGCGCATCACCAAGGGCGAAGGACCGCACGCCCCGGCCGAGTACGCCCACTCCTACATCGGTTTCGGCCTGACACCGGTCATGGCCATCGACCTGGAAAAGGGCAGCAAAGGCGCGCTCAAAGAGATGTTCTCCGTGATGCGCACCTTCTCGAAATTCAAGCCATTCGAAATTCGCCCAGCAGAGGGCAAGCGCCGCAAGTTCGACAGTCTCGTCTTCGCCAACATCGCCCAAATGGCCAAGTACGCCACACTCAGCGAAGCCGACGACAAGCTGTCGGACGGCAAATTCGAAGTCGTTACATTCCCCCACACATCAAAGGTGCGCGTGCTGCTCACCGCACTCAAGGCGACCACCCAAGGGCTGGGGGACCAGCCCAGCGTCAGCAACTACACGTTCACCACCCTCAAACCTATCCCGTACCAGATCGACGGAGAAGTGAAATCCGTTGACGCGAACACGCTGGTCACCATCGAATGTGCACCAGCCGCCCTCGCCACCTTGGGCTAATAGACCTCACGAGAAGACCCTTACTGAAAAGGAAACCGTTGCACGCCGCAACCAAACAACTGCCTGACACTGGATCAACGCCGTACCGCGGGCTCCTGCCCGGGACGGGCCCGCGGCTGACACCCAGGATCGTCACCACCAGGTCCTTGACCTCACACGTGCACTCCTTGACCTGCCCGCCCGGATCGTCGGGCCCGATTTTCGTGCTGCTGCACGGGATCGGAATGTCCCACCGCTACTACCGGCGGCTCCAACTCCTCCTGGCCCGGCACGGGGATACCCACGCCATTGACCTGCCAGGATTCGGGGGAACACCCACACCGGACCGGCAGCTTTCCGTGGCCAACTACGCACACCACATCGCCGAAACCCTCGAAAAAATGGGTGTGAGCCGCGCCGTGGTCATCGGACACTCAATGGGCACACAGTTTGCCACCGAACTCGCGGTCCAGCACCCCGAACTGGTGTCCCACGTCGCGCTCCTGGGCCCGGTCGTGGACCCCGCACGCCGCACCGTCCGTCAGCAATCCCTGGCCCTGGGTCTTGACGGGCTGAGGGAAAGCCCTCTGGGAAATGCGATCGTCTTCACTGACTACGCCCGCTCCGGGCTGCGCTGGTACCTCACCGAACTTCCCGTGATGATGGCCTACGACCTGCAAACACAGATAGCTCTCGTGGCCCAACCCGTCCTGGTCATCCGCGGCTCACGGGACCCGGTCGCACCCAGCACCTGGTGCGAAAAGCTGGCCGTCGCCGCCCCCAACGGAAGCTTCCTGGAAATCCCGGGAAAACCGCACATCGTCCAGCACAGCGGGGCTGCCAGCACCGCCGCCGGCATTCTGGAACTAGGGCGTGTCTCCTTATTGTCGTAGCCAGATCAGGGAAGCGTAGAGTGCGACGCCTGCCCGATAGGTGATGGCGAGTTTGTCGTATCGAGTGG
>NZ_JBWCCJ010000010.1:0-105181 GCF_056279405.1 Pseudarthrobacter sp. TE3704 | reverse complement strand
CACGGGCCCACTGCTCATCGGTAAAAATCTGGAAACGCGACACCAGCCCAGTTAATCAACCGAACACCGCCCATTTAGGAGACACGCCCTAGCCGCGGCAGGGTGGTCCGGCTTGCGCCCGACCAGCGAGCTATGGGTGGAGGCTGTTAATTTGGAGACCGGTGAAAGCGCCAGCGCCGAAGCCGGAGCCCTCCTTATGACCAGTGTGGCCGGAGGTACGTTGAAGGGATCATCCACCGCGACCCTTCATCCGAACGCTGACCTCTACTGCGAGCAACTGCTAACCGATCTTGAAGTGCGGCGTCATGCAGAGCAAGAACGCCGGCAGGCGGAAAACGATGCACTCATCCTCGAACGAAGAGTCCGGGCCGAAGAGGTATTCAAAAATCACCAGAAGTCCATTCGCGAGCGATTGATTCAGGCCACCGCTCAAACGATCCCTATGTTCGAAGGCCAACTGCGGCGAGCCCGGGAGCGACGCAATGATGCTCTGGCGCGCATCAGTCAGAGCGCTCATTCGAGTCTCGATATGGAAAATCTTGCACTTTTGCAGCTGGAAGTGATCTGAGGAGTTGGACAACAAAAAGCAGGTCCTCGCGTTCGAGAACTCCATGAACGACCTCTACCTCGAACAGGTAGAGAAGCATCTAAAGCCTCGAGTCGTCGGAGCTCGCGAGCGTAAGCGAACCGACTTTAGCCCCCTCACCGGCCGCATTTCAATAGAAGGCAACAAACCGGGCCAAGTAGAGAACTACTACATCGGGCCTATGCATATCGATCAGGGCGACCTCTACGTCATCAGTTGGACGGCGCCAGCCGCCGAAATCTTTTTCAAAAATTTGAAGACATGGCAGTCGAAGGAAGTTCGAGTCCAGCGTCGGTTTATCCAGAAGGTACGGAAGCTGACAAATTATGCCGACGTCTGGGTCTGCCGCCCTAACGGTCCAGCCTTCCCACAGAATCGGTCTGAAGAGAAGCCACCTACCCCGCGGTCGTCAGGAGGCTCGAAGTGGCTGGCGGGCGTGAAAGCCAAAGTTGGATCAAAATCCGCTCCCACAGGGCCGACAAGTCCTGCTCCGAAGCCAGCGGCGTTGCCAACGGCCGACGCACCACCGACCACCATGGAAGACCTTCTTCGCGAAACGCTGGCCGCTCCCCGCTCGTTGGGGCTCTCATCAGTTCTGGCGACGCTTCAACCGGAACAGTACGACCTGGTTACGTACGCCGCAGACAAGTCGCTCGTAGTCCAAGGCCACGCCGGGACGGGAAAGACCATCATTGCTACCCACCGCGCTGCTTGGCTTGTGCACGAGGATCGTAAGGAGGCCTTAGGGTCCATTCTGCTCCTTGGGCCGACGCCCGCGTGGGAGGCGCACGTTTCAACTGCCATCGGCGATGTCGGAACGGGAGGGAGAAAGGTCCTCGTCGGCTCTGTCCACGGCTTGATCCTTGAAGTTCTGGGGTTCGAACCCGAAGCCGTGCGTCCTCGTCCAGTAGATGCCGCTCGGATTCCAGAAGGAGCTGACGCCCTCGTCAGAACTGCCGCGCTTGCATCGCGCAGGAGCGACGCTAAAGGACTGGACGCGGTTGCGCGCTTTTACGAGGAGTTCGTCACGCGGCTGCACTTGGATGGTAGCTCCTCGGAGGTCATGGACTGGGCCGGCGGGCTTCCCTCGACGTTTAGAGGTGCCCGCAAGGACCCGCTGATGTGGCCGCTCCTCGCCTACATGCGCATACTTCTCGAGCCCGGGGACGTCTTTGAGCACGTCATCGTGGACGAGGCACAGGACCTCAGCCTTTTCGAATGGCGCCTGCTAGAGGAGATGAACGTCGGCACCTGGACCCTAGTAGGCGACATGCAGCAACGTCATTCGATGCAGGTGAAGTCTTGGTCAGACATTACTGCCCGTATCTCTGCCACGCTATGGGATGAACGCGTGATCAATGACGGCTACCGCACCTCTCAGTCGATCGCTGACTTCGCAGCGGCACTACTTCCAAAATCCGCTGGCCTCCGAAGGGCTTCTCCCCTCGGTAGAGGCATTCCACCGAGAATCATCGATGCCATGGCAATCGGGCGGACCGTCGAGTCCATCGCTATCGAGCAATGCCACAGGCTGGCTTCTGACCACCCAGACGGCACAGTGGCGGTCATCACCCCTCATGTTGCCAAGGTGCTGCAGGAAGCCCGACTTTCAGGATGGTCCGCAGAAGATAGATGGACCTGGGCGGACAAAGATCTTCACAGATACTCATTCCTCACTCCCGAAGAGGCCCGCGGCCTCGAGTTTGACGCAGTGGTAGTCGTCGAGCCGTCTGCTTTCCGCGCTAACTCCGGATCGGATGGAAGGTTGTATACGTCCCTCACGAGGGCCAACTTGGAGCTCGTTGTAGTCCACAGTCGTCCCCTTCCCACAGCTCTCGCGCGAGAAGCCCAACGAATAGGGCTGGAGAATCCCTTCGCCCATGGAGGGCTCTAATGACTTGTATGAATGCGACGGCCTCCCGCTACCAGAACGTCACTGCGCCACGGCCGCAGCAGTAGCGAATAAATCTGCCGGCATGGGCCGGTGCAACTTCCACGTGATTGCAATCGGCTTCTCGCCCGCGTGTTGGGCGTAGTCCACCTGCCCCAAGCACGTGTACGGAACGGTCAGCCCAGTCTCGTCGTCGGCTGTGGCCCTCGTGAAGATCAGGACCCGCGATCCATGCGAAGCCCTGTCAAGATAGCGGCGTCCCGTCGGGCTCGTCGGCGACGTTGCATTCTGCGATTCCCAATGGAACAGCTCCGGGCTGATCGCGTAGTCCTTGTACATCGTGGTCGCGGAGTGCTTCTTGTCGTCCTTGTTGAGGGTGACAAAGAAAGCGTCGGTCGACGTTGCCGGACACCATGCAACGCCCTCGCGGTGCTGCACGTTCTTGCCCTGTTCCAGCGAGCCGTACTGAAGCGCCGCGAGAACCTCCTCGCGCCGGTAGGTAGCATGCGAGAGCAGCGGGACATGCTGCAGCCCTGCACCGAGGCTCTTAGCCGCATGCTTTGATGCCGCCGACCCCAGCTTCACGACCTGGCGAATCTCGCGGCACACAAACTGGTAGCCGCGCAGATGGTCCAGTCCGCCGTCGTACGTTGTAAACCCGCCGCCGTCATCCCAAAGTGTGTAAAAAAGCATTCGCGCGAAAGCTTGCTCGCGCATGCCAAGATTTGCGTAGCGAGGTGCGTGTGGAGCAACCAGCATGGAATAGGCAGCCGCGCGTTCCGGATCGTCCACGTGAATCAGCGCGGCCATGCGGCCCAGCAGCTTCTTTTCCTCCGCGTCCGACAGCTCCTCAATTTTCCCACGAAGCACGGTCTCCAGGGGCGAGTACCCTTCGATGAGCCCTGCCTGGCGGAGGTAGCCGGTCCACGAATCCCTGGTGGACCGGTAGATCGTCTTCACCTCGTTCCCCGACCGCTCCAGATAGGCTTCCAGCTCGGTCTCGGCGTACGAGGCAATGTCCCGGACCAGCTGTGCCCGGTTGAACCGCAGCTGTGCCTTGATGTTGTCCAGGACCACCTTCTGCGCCACCCGGTCGAGTACGATCTGGGAGCCGGACGGCAGGTACGGGAACTCGTCCTCGACAGCCTTCTCCAGCTCCTTGCGGCCGTACCCGGTCAGAGCCCGGTAGCGCAGATCAAAGCGGAACTCACGGCGCTGCTGGCCGATGAAGTCCAGGACCGTCAGCACGGACTTATCTTTTGCTCGCCGCAAACCGCGGCCCAGCTGCTGCAGGAAAATAGTGGCGCTCTGGGTAGGCCGGAGCAGCAGAATCGTGTCCACTTCAGGCAGGTCGAGGCCCTCGTTGAAAAGGTCGACAGCGAAGATGCAGTTGATGGTCCTGTCCCGCAGCTGTTGCAGCGCGAGGGCGCGTTCGCCGTCGTCGGTCTTTCCGGAGACGGCGACGGATGGGATCCCAGCACGGTTGAAGACCTCTGCCATGTAGAGCGCATGCTGTACTGAGACGCAGAAGCCGATGGCCCGCATCTCTGCTGCGCTGGTGACCTTGTCGCGGAGCTCGCGGATCACCTTGCCGGCACGCGCCTCATTGCCGGTATAGAGGGCGTCCAGCTGAGCGACGTCGTAACTGCCGCGCTTCCACTCCAGGCGGCTCAGGTCGACGTCGTCGGAAACGCCGAAGTAATGGAACGGCACCAGGAGATCCGCGTCCAGCGCGTCCCAGAGGCGCAGCTCGCTGGCCCGGCGGCCGTCAAAGAACTGCTTAGCGACGTCGACGCCGTCACCGCGTTCGGGAGTAGCAGTCAGGCCGAGGAGCTCCTGGGGGCGCAGGTGGTCGATGATCCTGCGGTAGGTGGGTGCTTCGGCGTGGTGGAACTCGTCGATGACAACGACGTCGAAGTCGTCCGGCGCGATCTTGTCCAGTCCGAGTGAGGCCAGGGACTGGACGCTGGCAAAGACGTGCTGCCAGTCCTTCGGTTTGTGTTCCCCGACGAACAATTCGCCGAAGGAGCCTTTCTGCAGCACCCGTCGGTAAGTCTGTAGCGATTGCTTCAGGATTTCCTGTCGATGGGCAACGAACAGCAGATTGAGGTCCCGGCCGGCGGCTTCACTAAGCCGCTTGTAGTCCAGGGCCGCGATGACCGTCTTGCCCGTGCCCGTGGCAGCGACGAGCAGGTTGCTGTGGTGGCCTTTTGCCCGCTCCGCCTCGAGATCTTCAAGCATCTCAATTTGGTGGAGGAAGGGCTGGACTTCCAAGCCGGTGTTTGTCTCCGGCGCGCCGGTGGCCCTCCCGCCATTACGGGCCAGGGCCGCGTCCAGCTTGTCCCCGTCCCTTTCCGGATCGTAGGGCTGAAAGGTCCGCTGCTCCCAGTAGCTGTCGAACGTAACCTCGAATTTCTGCAGGAGCGCGGGCGTGGCTACCGAACTGAGCCGGACGTTCCATTCCAGTCCGTCGAGGAGGGCCGCGCTGCTCAGGTTCGAACTGCCCACGTAGGCGGTGTGGAAGCCTGAGTTGCGGCGGAACATCCACGCCTTCGCGTGGAGCCGGGTGGAGTGGGTTTCGTAGCTGATCTTGACCTCGGCTTCGTACCGGTTGACAAGTTCGTCGATGGCCCGGCGTTCAGTAGCGCCCATGTAAGTGGTGGTAATGACGCGGAGTTTCACGCCCCGATCTCTGAGCTGTTCGAGTGCCGGCTCGAGGAGTCTAAGGCCGCTCCAGCGGACGAAGGCGCAGAGGAGGTCGACCGCGTCGGCTGATTCGATTTCCGCGCGTAGTTCTGCCGCCAGGTTGAGGTCGTCTTTGCTGTTGGTAAGCAGAGCTGAGTCGCTAAGCCTTGTTGTAGGCCGGCGGAGCTGGCGGCGCTTAAGGGTGTCTGGGCGGTGTAACGAGCGGAGCTGGGTGGGGCCGTCTGAGATGGGGTCGCCGTGCTGCAGCTCCTGGAGGAGTCGGTTTGCAAGGGTGACCCTGTCAGCCGGCTTGGCTGCTGCTAGGGACTGGCGTACGGCGTCGGCGATATGACGGGAGAGGATATCAGGGACGTCTTCGTCTTCCACGTCCGCGAACATGGGCTGAAGTTCTGCATTGCGGCCCAATTGCTGGCCAAGTACGTCCGTATTCAATAGTTCGTACAAGCCTTCGGGCAGCTGACCCGCCGCTGCCACTCCCCCAATGGAATTAGTCACTGCGCCAGGTTAGCGTGCAAAACCGTAATCGATGCGGAAGACCATTCAAGCGTCATGCACTCAGGATTGCACTGGGTGGTGGTCTAATGATCCTTGGCCGGATCGGGCCGTTACATGAACACAGGAGTTCTCGAGGCATGTTGTTAGAAGAGGTAAATACCCCGAAACAGAACTGGTTCGTCGGAGCGTTTTTCTCGGATCGGGACCCCCAGGACCAAACCGCCCGGTTCGTGGCCGAAGGAGTCTGGGAGAACGGCTTTGAGGACCGTCACCTCGACGTCGTAAAATCCATGCGGCCCGGCGACCGCATCGCGATAAAGGCGAGCTACGTGCGGAAGCACGGCGTCCCTTTCGACACTCGCGGCCACCTCGTCTCAACCATGGCCATCAAGGCAACAGGACGTGTCACACGTAACCACGGCGATGGCCGCAGAGTCGACGTTGACTGGAACCCGCTGGAGCAGCCCCGCGAATGGTACTTCTACACGGGACGGGCAACCATTTGGAAGGTGGCCGCCGGGAGCTGGATGAGCGAAGCACTCGTCAGCTTCGCATTTAACAATGAGCAGCAGGACATCAGCAGGTTCCGCAACGATGCAGCCTGGTCCAAACGGTTTGGCGATGAGGACCCGAGTCCCGAAGAGGATTTCCAGTGGACGCCGTTTTACGAAGAGCTGGCAACTGCCTTGCTTTCGTACAAGGATCGTCGAGGCGAGCTCCTGGCAGCTCTCCAGAACCTACAGACGCGTCACGAGAATCTTAACTACCTGACGGACAAGGATGAGAACGGCGTTTCCATGCCGCTTGAGGATATCTGCCCGTTCACTGTCTTCGGGTCCTTCAATCGCGGAATTACCCATGCGAAACGTACGGCTTTGGCCGGAGACTGGGCCAAAGCCTTGGGCGTGTCGACGCCTCCGCCTACTGCTTTCGATGCAATACCACTGTTGAACAACCAGAACTCGTGGTTCTTTTCCTACAAGCCTGAAAGGGCGCCCGGCGACATCGATGCGCTGTGGGACGCCTTTGAGGCAGCGCTCTCCCTGGCCAGCTCCTCCGAGGATCAGGCGCGAATCAGGTTTGCCGAAGCTTATGACCGTGCCCGCAGTATTCGTGGTGTCGGCGGAAAACTGAGTATGGGCCTGTTTTGGATCCGCCCTTGGAACTTCTTGCCACTCGACGGTCAATCGCGAAGTTACCTAAAGACTGCACTGATGTTGGACGGCAACTTGTTCCAGGCGGACGGCAGCCGGTACCTGGACATATTGGACACTCTGGTAACCAAGTTCGATGATCCTGAATATCCGGTGCATTCCTTCCCGGAGCTCTCGTGGACCGCATTCCTGGACCCGGCCGGGCGGACCGATCCGAGTGACGAGGCGGACAAAAATCCGGTGGAGTTGGCACCGGCGTCCCCAACAAAGCCATATTCGGTCTCCGACATTGTCCTCGACGGTTGCTTCGTGTCTGAAACGGAGCTGACAGACATCCTGGCGCGTTGGCGGTCGAAGAAGAACATCATCCTCCAGGGCCCTCCCGGCACGGGCAAGACCTGGCTGGCGCGGCGACTGGCATACGCATTGATAGGCAGTAAAGACCTGAAGTCGGCTATCCGGGCCGTGCAGTTCCATCCGAACATGTCGTACGAAGACTTCGTACGAGGGTGGCGTCCCGGCTCTGACGGCAAGTTGACCTTGGTGAACGGGCCTTTCCTTGAGATGGTTGAGCGCGCAAACGCAGCTCCCGAGGTGCCTCACGTCGTTCTCATAGAAGAAATCAACCGCGGAAACCCCGTCCAGGTTTTCGGCGAGCTGCTTACGCTCATCGAGGCCGGGAAGCGCTCGCCCCGGGAAGCTCTCCATCTTGCCTATCCGCGTTCATCTGACGAGACGATCCATGTCCCCAGCAATCTCTACATCATTGGCACGATGAATCTCGCAGACCGTTCCCTTGCCATCATGGATCTGGCGTTCCGTCGCCGATTTGGCTTCGTTTCGCTCGCACCTGCCTTGAACGACAGCTGGTTGCAGTGGATGAAAGCCAAACACAACGTTGAAGTGGCTCACCTCGAGACCGTCCGCCACCGCTTTGACGCTTTGAACGCATCCATCCGGGACGACTCGACGCTGGGGGCAGAGTTTATGCTCGGCCACAGCTTCGTGACGCCACCGGCAGAGGAGCGTGTGGATTCCTACGTGAGTTGGTTCCGAGCCGTAGTAACAACAGAAATTGCTCCGACGCTCAAGGAGTATTGGTTTGAAGATCCCTCGTCATCGGAGGCAGAAGTGGCAAAGCTCGTCGAGGGACTGAATTAGAAATGGGTCCGGATGCTTTAATGGTTGTTTCCGGAAAAACCCGTATTCCCGTCAGAAACCTCTGGCTGCTTCTTCTGTATGCATCCGATTTCTATAAGACTGGAAGCCCATCGCTAAGCGGCATTGAAGAGTACCCGGAGCGGCTACCAGACCTACTAGGCGAGATACTTGTCGCGAGCGTAGCGGACCGCCTGAAGAAGCCACTAACACCGGGATTTGCTCCTACTGAAAGGGACCTCCGGCGAGTCCGCGGCCGAATTGACGTCCTGCGAACAGAATCGCATCAGCTGCTGAGCCGGGGGCAAGTGGCGTGCCGCTACGAGGAATTGACCGTCGACACTCCCAGAAATCGGCTGGTTCAGGCCGCTTTGACGTTTTTGGCCCCCTTGGTCGTCTCTAAATCGCTGAGCCATCGCTGCCGGGCTGATGCTAGGCGGTTGTCTGATCTCGGCGTCAGGGGCACCGATACACGATCAACTGTCCGCGACACGACAGTTCGATTCTCACGCAACGATGTGCAGGACAGGGCGGTACTGCTCGCGGCTCGCCTGGCCCTGCAACTCATACTGCCAAGCGATGAAGGAACCGGAAGGCTTCGACGATCAAGCCTCACTGACCACGAGTTCCGGTGCCTGTTCGAACGAGCCGTGGGAGGTTTTTACCGGGCCACGGCCAGCGAATCTGGCTGGCGGACCAGGACCGGACAGTTCATCTCATGGAACTCCAACAACGAAACCCCCGGCGCCGGTGCATTGATTCCTAAGATGCAAACAGACATTTCACTTGAAAACTTCTCGGCGAACCGGCGCATATTCATCGACACGAAATTCACGTCGGCGCTAGCTGTAGGCCAATTCGGCGGAGAGACCTTCAAGAGCAGCCACCTTTATCAGATCTACACTTATGTCCGGTCGCAGGAAACCGCAAACGACCCTGTCTCGCTGTCGGCGGAAGGCATGCTGGTGTACCCGTCTGTTGGTCAATGCGTCCGGGAGAGTTTCCAGTCCGGAGGTCATCGCTTCTCTGTGCGGACCGTTGATTTAGGAAAATCAGCCGTCGACATCCGTCAGCAACTACTAGAAGCCATATCTGTCTGATATTGAGCGGGAATCAAAAGGGGAAAAACAACGAATGATCTCAGAACCGAACGATTCGACAGTAGTTGCCGACGCACTGGTCTCCGCCGAGGCCTTCGGCATTGAACAGATCCTTGCCTCCCCGAACCTAGTGCCCCGGCAGAAAGGTCTTTACAGCTGGTGGATGACACCTGGCTCCATTCCAGGGCTGTCTGGCCAAGCTCATCCAACACGGCCAGATCTGCAGCTTCTTTATGTGGGTATTGCATCAAAGCCGACCAGTGACCTTCGCAAGCGGCTCACCACCCACATAGGAGGCACCAGCCGCCGTTCCACCCAGCGGCTCTCGTTGGCCGCTGTGCTGGCGGACCAGAACGGATGGAACGCAACAATGGTCAGTGGGCGTCCCGCACTCGCGCCTGAATTCGAGGCACAACTGAGCTCCTTCATGGCCAAACATCTGACTGTCAGCTGGTTGGTCCACGGTCAACCCGAGTCTGTGGAGGCTGCAGTCATTCAAAGACTAATGCCCCCGCTCAACCTCGATGGAAACTCCGGGCACCCTTCTTATTCGTACGTCAAGGCGAAGCGAACTGCGTTTCGTTCTGCGGTCCGCTAAGCCACAACCGGCACTGATGGATTCTAAGGGAGCACAGCCCCGAAGACCTCTCCAACCATGGAGGCCATTCGGCGTCCGTGAAAGTGGTAGCGCTCAAGAAGATTGATGGTTCTGTCGGCGATGCGCACGTATCCGTCAGGCAACAGAAGGGCGACAGGTTCGCCGTCACGGTTCAGCTGCCAAGCGTCAGCAGGACCTTTTGAGTCTACGGCGATAAAGTTCCAGGTACCTTTGTCACTGATCAGAAGCGCCGCGATATGGGCCATAGTTCGATATATCAGAGTGCGTTCGGTCGTGGGTGCCGCGTGCCTTCTCCGAGGCAACCCGATCATCTCTTCTAGCTTGTTCACTAGCCCTCGCTTGTCCTCCGTTCCGAAGACTTCTGAGGCGCCCGCAAGCTCATTCCCGTCCACACTGAAAGCTCCACTCCCCAAGATCTGGATCGTCGGCCCGGCGCTACTCAATAGCGTCAGACTTTCAGAATTCTTGCCGTTAAGTGCATAGTGAGGATGACGACGCGCCATTTCACTAGCCAACCAAAAAGCGATGGCCCTCGTGTGGCCGGTGAAGGGGCTCCTGTTCAAAGCGGGACGGGTAGCGCCCAACCCGACACTCGAAGGAAGCCTTCGGAGCGGACCGTTCAGATTACTATGTCCCAGTAAATGCGCTTCGTGCGAGCCGGAGTACCAGACCCCCGTGGCCCGAGACCTCTTGTAAGTACCCAAAGACCCAACGGGTGGAGCAATGACCGTCACCTCAAGTTCAAGGTTCGGAAACTCGGCTGCCAATTTATCGCCCGCGGCATGCAGCTGAGTGTGCCATCCAGCCATCTTTTCCAGTTCAAGTACGAACCTACTATTAGGATTCACCTCGCGGCCGTAGACATGTGCCTCTCCGACGACCTCATTGAAGCCTGTGCACAGCTGCCACTCCAGGTGAGTTTGCATGTGCAGCCCGCCGCAGCTGGAGAATACCTTCCGGCTTTCCCGAGATTCGTAGAGACGGCTTATCGCCCCGCCTGACATTTTAAGCTGATGTTCATGGGTTTGCGGTACCCAATCCATTTGAGGGTGGGCGAAATACATCAAGGCATCCGCACCCCACACCCGAGACAGGATCAAGAGCTCAGGCGTTTCGGTCGGCATGCCCATGAGGATCCAGCGCGCTACGCCAATGGCCGGATCCGACCAACCTAGAGGCCCAAGAGCCAAATGTGGAAGGGGCGCCCAGTAACTTATCGAGCTCCAAAGTTCGGATTGCATCATCCCCTTGGCCATTAGCCACGTTGAATCCCAGCCCGCCAGGGTCTGGAACATGGGCCCGATGCCTACCGTCCACGGGGTGTAGTCGCCTAGCAAGTCCTTGTCGTGAGCCATCCAGTCGTCGTCTAGTGGTTTAGCAAGCCTCGGACCTATGCTTTGCTTCAAGTTGGATTGCAGCACAACAGCAAACTGATGGATGTGCTCCCAGGCTTTTAGGACCAGCCCGCTCTCCATGTGACCCATAGCAAGCTGTCTACTAGTGAAAGGTTCTTCGGACAGAAAGTTCAGCAATGCGATCGCGGCCCGCGGACCGTTCTCGTGCCCAATCGGTCCTCTAACGATCGCCGCCATTTCGTCGAACACTGCGTCAGGCAACGCCCCCCAGGCTTTCTCTAGCGTATTGGGAAGCACCAGCCCGGTCGTTTCCAGGAGACCCTTGAGGGTGAGGGCGGCGCTGGTCACCCGTGCCGGGTCCCGCCTACTTCCGTTCAGGTCAGCCTCTAACCGATGCCACCTCCCGCAAATGGCTGAAAGATCGTCAGTCCCGTATTTCGCCAACAAGCTCAGCAGCGCAGCTGACTCCAGAGTTAGAAGATCGTCATCTACTGATTGGACCGGCGTCCAGGCTCTAATGGGCATAGCTTGACCATATTCCACTAGTGCCTGAGGCACAGGCATCCGCGAGGTTCGACAAGAACAAAGTCCGACTCGGCTAGCTCCGCCGCCACAACCGCGAAGGCCTTCCCCTCGTCCCGTCAGACATCAGCCCCGTCCCGGCAAGCTTCGGCTCCATGAACCGCCGGAACGTGTCGCGCATCAACGGGGCACCTGCCACCACCTCGTGCAGCTCCCGCAGTTCCTTCAAAGTGAACGGCTCATTTAGCAGCGCCCCTGGATCCGGCACCTCGGCATAGGCGCGACGCAGCCACTCCACCGCCTTGCCCACGATGTCCGCGTGCCCGTAAGGCAGCCCGGCGATCAGCTCCGGTTCCCCGCTCACGGAAGCCAGCCGTACGCCGTCGGACTTCAACGCCCCCGCCAGAGCAGCCAGCGGCACCACGTCCACGTGCGCCACTGACAGCACCCAGCCGCGGTCATCCCTGCCCGGCTCGTCAAACACCTGCAGCTGTCGCGGCACCCGCCCGGAGATCCCCGCTTTCTCCCGCAGGCACCGCAGCACCGCGTCGGCCAGGGTCTCGCGCTCGCGCAGGAACGTTCCCGGCAGGGCCCACTTTCCGTGCTGGTGGTCCTCCGCGCGGCGCACCAGCAGCACGCACACACTCCCGTCCGCGACGGTCAGCACCGCGGTATCCACCGCCACCGACGGCCGCGGGTAATCGAGCAGGGTCGGACCTTGGGTGTTCTTGGAATCTTTCACAGCTTCATTTATCGCAGTCTTGCGCTAAAGAAGCAACAGGTGCATACTGAAACCAATTAGCGCAGAAATGCGATAAATCAACTGGAGGTCATCATGAAAGTCCCGCAGCTTCACGTCGGCGCCGGCAGCAGCCTCGGCCCGCTCAGCATCTTCCCCGTCTGGACCGCCGCGCCGGGAAGCCTCGGCATCAGCACCGGCACCCACGCAGACGTCGCCGTCACCGAACTCGCCAGCGGCGCCCAGGTGTCCCGCCTCACCGTCACCAACAACGGCCCGCACCCGGCGCTGCTGCTGGAAGGCGAGCTGCTCGAAGGCGGGCAGCAGCACCGGACCTGTGGCCGCGACGTCGTCCTGGGCCCGGGCGAAACCCGCGACATCGACACCTTCTGCGTCGAGGCCGGCCGCTGGGAAACCGGAGAGAACAGCCACCGGCGGCAGGCACGCCGCGCTCCGCTGAACGTATGGTCAGAGCTGGCCAACGGCCTGAACGGGCAACGGGGAGGAAACCGGCAGGACCGCATCTGGGAACGGGTCCGCCGCTTCGACGCCGCCCGCGGCGCCTCCGCCACCAGCTCCCTCCTCCAGCACATGGACTGGTTCAAAGACGACAAGGAGGAACGGAACCGGTTCAGCGCCACGGACGCGCCCGCTCCCCTGGAGGGCCAGCGGGGCGTGGTGATCGGCCTGGGCCGGCAGCCGCTGCTCCTGGAGGTCTTCGGCACCCACACGCTCTTCCGCCGCCACTATCGGCAGCTGGTCGAGTCGGCGCTTTTGGACCTTGAGCTCCTGCCGCCCGAGGCGCTGGGTTCCGGTCCGATGCCCGGCCAGCTCGCCCGCGACTTCGCTGCCCGCGTCCAGGCGATGGACTTCGGAACGTTCGACGGCGGCGCCGCCGCTGTGGAGGTTCGGAACCACGGTTCCCTCCGGAGCCGGAACGTCTCCCGCGCCGCCGGAGCAGTCACCGCCGCCGGCATCGCCGTCGCACTCCCCCAGCGCCGCCCACAGCTGGCCCACCTGACCGGCTGGAACACGCAACACCCCCTGATGGAGATGGCATGAAACTGAACTCCTTGCAGAATGACCGCGCGGCGGGCGTCCTCGTTGCCCTGGCCGCCGGCGACGCCCTCGGAGCAGGCTACGAGTTCGGCGCACCGCTGCCGGACGGCGCCGACGTCACCATGAAGGGCGGCGGCCCGTTCGGATTTGCGCCGGGCGAGTGGACCGACGACACCTCCATGACCATCCCGATCGCCGAGGCGCTGCTCGAGCAGGTGTCCGACGGCAGCGCCTGCTCCCCTGCCGCCCTTACCATGGTGGTCCGGGCATGGACCGCTTGGGCGGCTGAAGCGAAAGACGTTGGGGCGCAGACGAGTGCCGTCATCGCTGCTGCACGGAGGCTGGCTGCCGCTGCTGGCCGCGAGGTTGAGGCCGCTGACTTCACTGCCGCGGCCGCTGACTTCCATGCCCGGACCGGACGCAGCGCCGGAAACGGTTCGCTGATGCGCACTGCCCCCCTCGCGCTTGCATACCTGGACCGGGAGCCCTCTGAACTGATGGCTGCCGCGGATCAGCTCAGCGCCCTGACCCATGCCGGTCCTGACGCACAGGAAGCTTGTGGCTTGTGGTGCGTGGCCATCCGTCATGCAGTTCTCACGGGACAGCTCAATGTCCGGGCAGGGCTGCCGCTGCTGTCCGCCGAACGGGCTTCCCTGTGGCTGCAGCGGATCGAGACGGCCGAGCGGTCCCGGCCCCGCGACTTCACCCGCAACGGCTGGGTGGTTGAGGCGTTCCAAGGGGCATGGAGCGCCATTCGTTTCGCCGGCCTTTCGGCTGCCGGTCCGGCCCATCTTCGGGTTGCCTTGGAGGAGGCGGTACGCGGCGGCCGCGACACCGACACTGTCGCCGCCATCGCCGGCGGCCTGCTGGGAGCTGCATATGGTTACACGGCCGTGCCTTTCGAGTGGCGGCAGCGGCTGCACGGCTGGCCAGGCATGCGGGCGCGTGACCTGATGGTCCTGGGCATGGAGCTGGGCCGCGGCGAGGGCCGGCGGCAACTGTCCTGGCCGCGGGCCGACCGGCACGACTACAGCATGTGGAGCCGCACCGACGCGCTGGTCCGGCACCCGCACGACGACGGTGTGCGGCTCGGTGGGGTCGGCTCACTTGAGCGCGTGGCTGAGTTGGGGATCGACGCCGTGGTGTCGCTTTGCCGGCTGGGCACGTTGGATGTGCCGGGCGTCGCGCCGGAGGACCACGCCACTTTTTGGGTGGTTGACTCCGCTGTTGAGGGCGATAACGCACACACCGCCTTTGTCCTGCATGAGGCGGCAGCCGCAGTCGAGCGCTACCGGGCGGAGGGCAAGACCGTGCTGCTGCACTGTGTCCGGGCGGAGTCAAGGACGCCTACTGTTGCTGCTCTGTACGGCGCTCGTGTTGCCGGGATTTCTCCCTTGAAGGCACTGGCGGACGTGCAGCGCGTCCTGCCCGGGGCGCGTGTTCATGCAGGTGTTGGGAGATGTCGAGACCAAGCCAAAATCAGTCTCCGGCCAGGGCACGACCAGCGTTGGCGAATAATGTCCGGGCCTGCTGATAGGAATATGACCATGACAACAACCCCTGAACTCAGCCGGGAGCAGCGCGACGCTGCCATGGTTGAGCGCTACGCCGACGGTGAGACGCTCGAAGCCATCGGCCAGAGCTTCAGCATCACCCGCGAGCGCGTCCGGCAGATCATCGCTAAGGTCGGCGGAACCAACGCCGAGGAATCCCGCAAGAACCGGATCGCGGCTCGGGAAGCGGCTGTGCAGGCCAACCATGACGCGTTTCTAACTGAGTACGGTGAGCTTGCCCGTCAGATGGCAAGGCGCGGCGTAACTCGGCCCGATGCTGTGCTGAAGCTGCAGGCACTCTACCCGGCAATCGACGTCGACCTGGCCGAGGATGCACTGAGAGGGTCGGCCATTCTCTTCTCCAAAGCGCAGATAGATGACATCTTTTCCAGGGAGGCGCTGGCTGCCGGCATCTGGTTCCTGCTCGGCTCGGACCGCAACCTTTCCCCTGACCGTGAGTGGGCAGCAGTCAACCTGGACCTGTCCCTCATGAACGAGCTGCGGGCAGCCCTGGAATCCGCCGAAGCGTCGGCCGACGACGTGGCGACCATCCTGGGCGTGATTGGTGCCGCCCAGAAGCTTGTCGCGGAAAACCCGTTGGCGAGTATCACCGGCGCACGCTACCAGGAGCTCCGTGAAGAGCTCGTGGTGGCTCTGGGTCTTGTGTCCCGACAGGGAGCGTTCCCGTGGCCGCCCACCAGGCAGACAGTGATGAAGCGCTTCGGAGGCTGGAATGAAGCACTCGAAGCAATGGGAATCGGCACCACCACACAAGGCCGGCCCAAGGGCCTGCTGAAGTTCACCCGCGAAGACTATGACGCTGCCGTGCGGGACTTTTGCGTCCACGCGTCGGCGGCGGCAACGAAGGCCACCTTTTCCGGGTACGACGCTTGGGTCAAGCAGGAGATCGCTGCCGGTCACGAACGGCCGTCCGGGGCGTCAGTGCGCAACATCTACGGCACGTGGGCGGACGCAGTCCGTTCGGCGCAGGAGTAGGTGCCGGACTTGGGGGATGCAATGGCAGGGCAGCCGACCACGGCCGGCATCAGAAGGGCAACTGCCAACATGACGGACGTGAAAGCCTTGGTTGCGGACTACCGCAAAGGTGATCCACTGCGGGTGATTGCAGCCAAGCATGCTGTGGTGGCGGAAAACATCTGCTCCCGCCTGACCAGTGAACTCATCGGTGATGATGACGAGCTCGCCAGGATGCGCAGTATCCGTGCGAGGACGGCTGCGACGAGGTCAAATCTCGATGAACAAGCGCACCTTATCTGGCGCTTGGCCCAGTCCGGAATGACTTTGGCGGATATTCCGACGGTCCTCTCCGCCCTAACAACAGGGGCTGCAATCGATTCGGAAATAATGGCCGAGTTGCTTCAGTATTCAGGGCCTGTCGATCCGCGCATCTGCACAGATATGCCCGCACCTGAGAGACCACGCCTGACCGACAAGCTGAGCATGTTGTACGTCATTGGAAAACATCACGGGATCGAGCCCGATTATCAGCTGGCGCTGGGTCACGTCCCATCGGATGAAGCCGCCCAACTGCGGCTACTGGCCACGGCAGACTGTCCGCCGAGACGCTTCGCCGAGGTCCTGGCGGTCGTTGAGACCACAAAGCTGGCCATCCGTGCCCGGGTTGTCACCACCTTGTCCGTTGCGGAATATACCGCCACTGCTGAGCTCCTTTGTCAGAGTCTCAGAGGCTATGTGGCTGATATCGATGACCTCTGGCCTGCCCCTGCGCGAACGCTGGTGCGGCGCCTCGGTGATGGATGGTGGGAACGAGCGCTGGGCACGGTGGGTTTGACGCTACGTACTGCCACTGACCGTTTTGGCGACCGCGGCTTCCACCGGGCGCTCCGCGATTACGCCGAAGAATGTTCCAGATTTCATTATCCGTTGACTCTCGAAAACTATGACCGCTGGGTCATGGTGCAGGCATTTCGCGGCCGTGACCGGCCTTCGGCAGTGGAAATGATGACCCATCACGGCGGCTGGCTGGAGGCACTCGAGACTGTCCCGGGTCTGAACGAACACCAGCGAATCCCCGATCCTCCTGCTGAATTTCCTGACGGCGCACTGTTTGAGTACGCGGATGCCGCTCATGAAGCGGCGTGGGTCCGTGCCGGCGAGTACATTTGTGAGCTCCTTGGAAGAATTGGCCAGAACAAGTCGCTTCAGATTCAATACGGCGACCAAGCGGCCGGGACCCTTGGACCGTATGCTCAGGCCACGCGCGGGCCTGGCGGTGTTTGGTGCGAAATAGTATCCGAAGAGACTTTGCCCTCCCATGTTTGGCCAGCCGATGCCGACTACATGGAATTACAGGGCTGGCTCGCGCCGGATGCAGTGGTTCCAGAGTGGTGCAAGGAGTCTGTCCCGATTCACGATGCAGGGCATCAGATTCTCAACGGCCTGAGGTTCGGACGGTTGTGTCAGGATCCCTGGCAGCTCAGATGGAGCACGCGGCCGGACTTTAAAGGAACCGGGCCGGACCGTGGTGTAACCGTGGAGGACACCCTCGCCGGAGCGATACAAACACTGCGTAATGCGTCCTAACTGCCCGTCAGCCAGCGAAACAACACCACAATTGGCAGTCCTAACGCGGGGGATCACAGCATGACACCATATACAAGCGCTTCAACCGATGCCGAACTGAGCGCCATCTGCAACTCATTTCTCGCAGGAGACCCGTTGCATGCGATTACCGAAGACGCAAACACCCAAAGCTGGGACGCTCTGAACGCTCTTAGCACGCGGATCGCCGACCGCGGCGAGGAACAGCGTTCCAAATCGCTGCGGACCCGCTGTTCCGAGACTGTTCAAATTCTCCGCCGGGACGATGAGCGCATCTGGCAACTTGTGGAAGCGGGCGTCCATGGCTCGGACATACCCAAAGTACTGGTCGCATTCGGGTCAACAGTCGACGTAGACATAGCCGCGGATCTTCTGAAAAGCCCGGAGTTGTTTCTCAGGATCTCGCGTGGGCAGGAGGCGGAGCCCCCTCTGCCGACCGATACCTTGAGTCTGCTGTACATCACGGGCTGCCATCGGGGCATAAAGCCCGACTACCCATTCGCGCTTGGAAAGATCCCGATGCCCGGTGTGACTGCATTTCGGGAACTTCATGTTGGGCAGCTCCTCCAAGGTCAAGTAGCCGAAATTATCGCCATTGCGGAAACCACCGCCGAGGCGATAAGGACGGGAGACACTGCCGGAATTTCGTACGAGGACTACGCGCGTATCGTCGCAGCCTCACAGGAGCCGGACAACCACGGACCCGAATGGCTAGTTCCGGCGCCTGTCCTACGTCGTCGGCTGGGAGGCGGATTCTGGTCAAGTGCACTCGAACGCGCGGGACTGTCGATCCCTTCCACCCGCGCGCGGTTCGCTTCTGCGGATTATGACAAGGCGGCCCGCTCTTTCAGGAAGGCCTATCACGACTTCGGGTCCCCGAAGGATGTGGCGAGCTATGACAGTTGGGTGACGGCTGAAGCAGCAGCGGGACGCGATCATCCCTCGGTGATCGAAATCAGGCGATTCTTCGGAGCCTGGGAGTCGGTGATCGGCGCGGTAATGCCTCCGGAGGTCGGCGTGGAGGAGTTCGCCGGGCTCGTGGCGATGTGCCGGACCCAGAGCGATGAGGAATACGACTGGGCCCGTGCGGGCGAGCGGGTCAGTGACGTGCTGGCCCATATGCCATGGAACTCATTCCTGAGCATCGATTACGGTGACGAGTCCGACGGGCCACGCCGACCATACGCCCAGGCAAACCCGAGCGCGGATGGCGTCTGGTGCGAGATCGTCTCGGAAGAGTTTCTACCCGCAGACGAGTGGCCAATCGAGACCGACTACCTCCTGAGAAACGGCTGGTGCGCCCCTGACGAGGAAGTCCCGAACTGGCACAAACAGGGCGTTCCGCCCCTTGAAGCCGGGCACCAGCTACTGGAGGGCCTGGCGCGCGGCAGGTTCTGCCATGATCCGCAGAAGGTCCGCTGGCACAGCGGTGATTTTCCTGGCGGTCCGGGGCCAGAGGGCGGCGTCATCCTTGACTTCGAGCCTGGCGGAATAGTCCGGAACCTGCGGCGCGCGAGCTGACATTCGGCATCGCCGGGGAAGTACACCGCTACGAATGTCAGTGGCCGCCTATAGCCTTCCCAGCAACCGTTGATCTGCTGCAAGGAGGCCCACATGCCAGTCCCTACTCCGCCGTCACGCCGAGTCCTTTCGGCCGCTGAAGCTGTTGCAAAGCGTTCCGGACTCACAGTGCTGATCGTGCCCCGACGGGGCCTCATCCTGTGGGCCGTGGCACGAACGGTCGAATCTGCCGTTCTCGGGGTGCGGTCGGGCTGGATCACCGAGGCCGCCGCAGGGGCGCATTGGGGCAAAGCCTACGCGGAGGCCGCTCGCGCCGTTTCGGAACTGTCTGCGGGCGGGAACGAGCCCGTCTTTTCCGTTGTGGATACTGCGCGCGAACAGTTGCTGGGGCTTGGGCTTCCTGTTGATCTTTCCTACCCGCCCGCTGCAGGAGTCGTGGTGACAGAAAAAGCCGTGGCCGAGAGGCTTGATGCACTGTTCTGCCGGCTGGAGATCGCCACAGACGCCTCCATCGGACATCGCACCCCTTGGGCAGGGCACGGCTGGGTATTGGATTTCGGAAAAGGCCTGCCGCTTCGCCCCGGCCTGAAGGCCGTGGGCGGCGGAAGCATCCTGGAAAGCGAGCTTCGAGCGATCCGGCTGGCTCTCGGTGCTGCCAAGAACGCCTACACCGGCGTATTGGACGGACGCTGCGCCGTCACCGTTTCCTCCGACAACCTCACAGCCGTGAGGATGCTCAACGACAACCGCCTCCAGCCCGGACAATCAACCGCAGCGTGCCGCGAGGAGATTCAACGGATCCAAGTCCTGGCCGCATTTGCCGACGTTCAATTCCAGTGGGTCAAAGGCCACGCCGATCATGAACTGAACGTTCTCGCTGACCGGCTGGCGGTGATGTCCCGAAGGCACAAGGAAGCCGAGCTTCCGGCACACGAGACCTTGCGAATGGCCGCAGGCGTTGTCGAACAGCGAAATTTGGGCTTGGCTGCGTAAACAGCCCCCAGGACGAAGTCGTCCTGGCCCACTCCGTCCATGTTCTGCAATGGGCGGCGATTGGTCCTCGCTCCTCGACATCTCCATGAGGCCGGAGCCCCACGGCGGAAAGCCAAAGCAGAGATCCTCCGCGCCCTACGGTTTGGCCGCGTCCCCGTGGAAGCCCCAAACTTGAGCAGAACCATCGGACGCCTCTTAGAAAGCTCCGTCCGCCCAACTTAATCATATTGAATCGGCCCCTTCAGGGCGGATCCAAACTCTGCGGCCAACGGCCACAGTTCTTACACTGCATTAGGAAGATGGAACGTGCCATGGAAATGCTGAGCGCTTTCAGCGTCGATACATTCAAAACTCTTGTATGGCTCGCTGCCATTATTATCGGCGGATTCTTTGCCGTTGGGCGCCCGGTGTCTTCTCTACTGAAAATAACAGCGAGGGCCGTCAATGCTTTGCTTGCGGCAACTATGTCATTCGCTGCTGCCAATCTGGCCGTGGTGTTCTATATTCTTGCCCACCTCACTGATCCGCGCTGGTCTGTCGGGAAAGATCCAACACTTGAGAGTCCCCAGCTCTCTGCCGGACCGATCTTTCAGCCAATCACCGATACTTTGAATGACATCCTGGGCAGCCTGACCGGAAGCCTGAATGACGCCATTGCACTGAAAAATGCATTCCTGACCATGCCGGACTTCATCATCGCCGCCGGCTGGGCTTTCCTACTGCTGGTAGGCCTTGTGATCGCGAGTCGCATCCTTTCCTGGTTTATTGAAAAAGACCAGATGGCGCAGATAGAACGGAATACGCGCGACCTGGCTGATATCCGGGCCCAGTTTGGTCTTCCGGCCTTCAAAGAGACGGTCCGATCACGCTCCTGATATCGGGGAAGTTTGCTCTGTTCGTGTCGCCACCCTGAACCGGCTGCCTCCGGCTAACGTTGGATCAGCGCAAAACCGGGGAGCCGGTTCATCAATGTGGGGGCGGCAATGAGGTGCATTCTGGAGGAACCGGAGTTCGGCGAAGGACACCATGCGGAAAAGGCCGTCTGGACAGCTCTCAGGAACAGCCTCCCCGATGACTGCGTCCTGGCCCACTCGGTCCACGTCCGCGACGGCCGGAACGAATACGAAATTGACCTGCTGGTCCTCTGGCCCAACGTCGGCATGGCCGCCATCGATGTCAAAGGCGGCCAGGTGAGCATCAATGACGGGCAGTGGTACCAGTCTGACCGCAGCCAGAAGCGCAAGATCCAAAGCCCTGTGGCGCAGTCCCAAAGTTCCTTGCACGCACTCAAGAACTGGCTCGAAAACGAGCTGGGTTCCCGCGTAAGCAGCCGCTTCGTCTACATGGTCAGCCTGCCGTATACCGAAGTGGCGAGCGACTGGACCATGGCCGGCTCCCCGCGGTCACTCATCCTTGACCAAACCGACAACAAGTCCCCGGCCGAACTCGTCCGCCAGGCCATTGAAAACGAAGGCGGCGGCGCCGCCCCTCTTGCCCCGGCTTTCCTGGAACGCATCGTCCACAAGCTGGGCGGAAACCTGGACACCGCCGTCGTACCTTCCACCACCTCGCAGGAGGATGAAGCAGCGCAGGACCACCTCACCGAGCGCCAGTCCGTGCTGCTCCAGGCCACCCGCTCACTCCCCCGCATCCGCTTCACCGGCGGCGCGGGCAGCGGAAAGACGTGGCTCGCCGTCGAAAAGGCCCGCATGCTCAGCAAAGAGGGCAAACGGGTAGGTCTTTTCTGCTACAACAAGGGCCTGGGGCAATACCTTCAGGACCGCGTCGAAACATGGCGGCGCCAGGCCAAACCGGTGTTCACGGGCGAGTTCCACGAATACGTGCGCGGGCTGGGAGTTCCCGACGGGCATGGGCAGGACTATTTCGACGTCGAGATGCCCCGCCTCCTGAAGGAACTGGCAGCGGGAATGGAGGCACACGAACGGCTCGATGCTGTGATCGTCGATGAAGCGCAGGACTTTGCACCCCTGTGGTGGGACGCGCTCCTCGCATGCACCAGCGACCCGGACGCGGGCGAGGTGTACGCCTTTATGGATGACCGGCAGGACGTCTACCAACGCTGGGGAGGCGCGACGGCAGACCTCGCCAATGGTCCGATGGCCACTTTCGTGCCCATCCACATTGACGACAACCTCCGCAACACCCGCAAGATCGCCGAGACGTTCAAGCCCTTCGCCGGCGAATTTTTAGGCCGCGGGGCAGCACAGGCCTGCCCGTACGATTTGTCGACTGCCCGACTGAGGAGGCACTCCAGGTCGCCGACGACTGTGTGGACGCGCTGATCGAGGAAGGCTGGGCGAACAACCAGATCGCACTCCTCGCCACCAAGGACCGCCACCCCATCCATTTGGACTACTTCAAGCGTGGTGACACGGAGGAGTACTGGCGGGACTTCCACGCCAACGAGGGTGAGTTCTACGGCCATGTGCTGGGCTTCAAGGGATTGGAACGGTCCGTTGTTGTCCTCTGCGTCAACGGATTCAAGGACATGGGCAGGGCCCGGGAACAGCTGTACGTCGGGTTGTCGCGGGCCCGGAGCCTGCTGGTGGTTGTAGGTGATTCCGGGCTGCTGGAGGAGGCAGGCGGCCGCGAACTCAAGCTCGCGCTGTCGCGCAGCCAGGCGTGGGAGCCGGCGCTGGAAGACGGATAGTGGTGCTGCTCACCGGAATTGTCAGTGCCTTGCCATACTCTTCAGGCACCAGATCAGAATCGTCCAATGGGGGATGAAATGCCAGAACTAGCCGACGCCGGGTCCTACCCGGTCGCGACACTTCCACGGGTGCCCGTCGCGGCCCCGCCCGCGGCGGTGCCTGCCTCTTACGACTACGCCTTTCTGTACCCCTGGCAGCAGGAAGCCCTGAAGGCCTGGCACTCGAATGCCCGCCGCGGTGTCGTGGAAGCCGTTACCGGTTCCGGTAAAACTCGCGTCGGCATTGCCGCCGCTTTTGAGGCCGTCCGGCAGGGCATCAAAGTCCTGATTCTGGTGCCAACGGCCGAGCTTCAACGTCAATGGCTGGTGTCCCTGCGGCGCGATCTGCCTGCTGCGAGGCGTGGTGCCCTCGGCGACGGCCATTCCGATTCCTTGGACGCCGTGGACATCCTCGTGGCCATCGTTCATTCGGCATCCAACCGGGAGACGCTCCGCTCCCACAAGGCCGGACTGATCATCGCTGATGAGTGCCATCGTTATGCGGCACCCATGTTTACCGGTGCCTTGCAGGAAGGGTATGCGTGGCGGCTTGGGCTGACAGCCACGTTCGAACGGGCGGATGGCGAGCATGAAAACCTCCTGACGCCCTACTTCGGCGGCGTCATCTACAACCTCTGGTACGACCGGGCGCTGAAGGACGAGGTCATCGCCCCCTTCGACATCGCCTTGGTTGGCGTTGACCTCCTGCCTTCCGAACAGGCGGACTATGACGAATCTTCCGCCGTGATGGTGGAGGCGGCACGAAACCTCGAGACGTACGCGGGCATTCCCCGCCGGCCCTTCCCGCAGTTCATTGCCGCTGTGACCACTCTCGCCGCCTCCAATTCGCCCAGCCGGGAAGCAACCATTGCCCGGAAGTACATGCGGGCAATGTCCTCGCGGCTCACGCTGCTGGCTGAAGCCAAGACCAAGTACCTGGCGCTCGCAGCGTTAAAGGAGACTGTTGATGGGTCCCATGGGACTCTGGTCTTCACCCAGACCCAGGACTCCGCTCGCCGGGCGCAGGAGCTTTACACCGCCTTGGGGTCGAAAGCCTCGGCGGTGTTCAGTGGCATGGCCAAGGACGACCGCCGGCAGGGCATGGAGGATTTCCGCTCCGGCGCATCGCAGATCTTGGCTGCGCCCCGGCTCCTTGATGAAGGCATCGACGTCCCGGAGGCCGACCTCGGTATCATCGTTGCCGCCAACCGCAGCCAGCGGCAGATGGTGCAGCGGCTTGGCCGTGTCATCCGCAAGAAGGCCGACGGGCGGCCCGGCCGTCTGGTTGTCCTCTACTCCAAGGGCACGGTAGAGGATCCGGACGTGCAGGGCGAGGAATTTCTAGGCAAGGTCCTGCCGTTCGCACAAAACGTTGAGTTCTTCGACATCAAGAAGGACCTCGACAGGTTGCAGGAATTCCTCCGCCGCGCGGCCGTCGACGAGCCGCAGGTTTCCGAACCCACACCGGTAACGCCGGTTGACGAGTCCGAGCCCTCATCATTTGATCTTGACGATCAGGAGTGGATGGAGGAACTCAGCGGGCTCGAGGGCTTCAGCGACGACGGGGTTTCGGATTACCTTCAGCGGGCAGGTCGCGCAGACCTACTGACAGCCGAACAGGAAGTGGAACTCGCCAAGGACATCGAGGCCGGCCTTTACGCGTCGCACCTGCTGGCGGACGGTCCTGCGCGCGGACGCCGCGAAACCCGGGAGCTCCGGATGATCGCACAGCTGGGCGAGCGGGCGGCGGACGCCTTGCTCGAGGCGAACCTCCGGCTAGTGGTATCCATCGCCAAGAAGTACGTGTACCAGGGCTTGGATCTGCTGGACCTGATCCAGGAGGGGAACATCGGCCTCCACCGGGCAGTCTGCAAGTTCGACTACACCCTGGGTTTCAAGTTTTCGACTTATGCCACGTGGTGGATCCGGCAGGCAGTAACTCGTGGCTTGGCGGATCAGGGCCGAACCATCCGGCTTCCGGTCCACATGGTGGAGCAGATCCATAGGCTGCAGGCCCTTCAGCGTGAAGCCGCCCGGAAGGGCCTCGAATACAGTCCTGAGGAACTCGGCAAGCTCACGGATCAGGCCGCGGCCAAAGTGGAACGGTTGCTTACCCTCGACAAGCCAGTACGCTCGCTGGACGCCCTTGTTCGGGACGGCAAGGGCGGCCTCGAGCCGCTCGCGGACCAACTCCTCGATCCCTCGCACGTGGATGTCGTTGACCAGATCGCCAAGGAACAGCTGACGGCACAGGTTCATGCGGTCCTCGACACGCTGACGGAACGGGAATCCGGAGTCATTGCGATGCGTTTCGGTCTGGACGACGGCGAGGAAAAGACCCTCGATGCGATCGGGAAGGTCTACGGCGTCACCCGCGAGCGTATCCGCCAGATCGAGTCGAAGACCATGGCGCTGCTCCGCGAACCCGAACGATGCCAATCCCTCCGCGAGTACAACTTTGGCGGCGTCGCCGGGGCGACTAGCACGGGGGCCTGTGCAGCATGATGGCGGAGCCACGAAAGCTGCCCGGGCCGGCCAAAAGTGCGCCGCCAGTTGATAACTACGAAGAGTTCATTGGCCGCCTTGATGCCGCCAGCGCCAAACTCAAGGTCCGGCGCAACACCCTGAACGAAATTGTTGAAATCCTGTCACTCCTGATGAGGCAGAACACTACCGGTCTTCAGCTCTGGGAGCAGCGGCTTCACGTTTGCGAGGAGCTGCTGGCAGGTGCCGACGGAAAGCCCAAAGGGAGAACTGCCTTGGTCGAGCTCCATGAGTCTGCGCTCAAGATGGAGCCCCTGTTCAGGAACAGAGTGCAGCGAGTCGATGTTCGATTAGCCGCCGTCCGGGCGCGTTGCGACGAGATCAACAAATCCCTCCACGGGCTGGAGAAGAGCAAGACCAAGCTGACGTCATCCTGGATGCTCTCGCAGGAGCGCGAGAACCTCAGCAGGGCGATCGGCGAACTTAGCGGGACGGCGGACGCAACTGCCGTGGTAAACCCGGACCCGGGCTTGCGCAACGATCTCCAGGACGCACGGCACGACATCATCCTGGCGGAGGCCCTGCTCGAAGCGAAACGAGAGAAATGATGCCAAATCACCACCTGGAGCGACGCGTCATCAGCAGCTTTACCTCCAAACAGTGGAGTGGCCGGCCAGCTGAGGACGGCGGAAGCCTATTCGTTGGGTTGGCTGTGATCGGCGCAGTGCTGTGCCTGGTCCTGATGATTTTCGTGCCGGGCCTCAGGAGTGGCGGAGCAGTCACTCTCTTCACCGCTGCCTTTTCCATCGTCTTCACGGTGGTCTTAATTAGGGGGAAAGCTTCTGCCGAACGCAAATTCCTGGAGGACCTGACGTCAACGGTCGCGGGACTGACAGGAAATATTGCCCAAGGGTTGTCGGCCCAGCAGTTCAGGGCTCTGATTGAAAACGGCGAGCCCCTCCCCCTGCTTGTCCGGTGTTCCCGGGCTCGAGCTAAGCGTAGTCAGGCAGCAACCGCCGGCGCAGGGGCGGAATCCCGCGGTGAAACGGACGGACAACGTCGTCAGGACCACACGCGTCGTCATCACGGTGACCCCGCCCGACTACGGAATTACCAGCTTTGACCGCCTACTTACCGCCGCTGCAGGCGCCAGCGGGAACAGCGACGATGAAGTTCCTTAGCAGTTTTGTCAGTGCCGGTTGCTATGTTTTGTGGGATGTCAGGATGAGGGGGACAGCATAACCAGCACTATTTATGCTTCGGTGGGCGATGCTCTGGCCGAACTTGCAGTAATTATCAGCCGCATTCAGGCCAAGGATCCGCTCACTCCTGTCACCGTCCTGGTCCCGTCCCACGCTTCCGGGAGGGATGTGGCCCATTTCCTAGGCAGGACCCTCAACGCTGGTGCAGGAAGTGCGGGCATCAAAGCACTCACGCTGAAAGACCTGGCCAGCGATCTCATCGCCGACGAGCCCGTCATCAACGGGAGACGTCCGCTTCTTCCGGTACTCCGGCTGGGAGCAGTAACAAAGGTCCTAACCGAAGAACCCGGGCTCTTCAAGGATGTCGCTGACCAGCCCGCCACCGCCCGCGCCATAGCCAAGACGGCCGAACTGCTGGACGCGGTACCGAACGCGGCCGGTCCCGCACTCCCCGGCCTCGTGCAAGAGGTGCTTCGAATCTATGGTGCGGCCAAGCAGTCGCTCAGACCAAAGTGGTACGCCGATCATGAGGCCTTTGCCCTCGCGGGCCGCAAACTTGGAACCAGTACGGTGATGCGGCGCCTCGGCACCGTCATCGGTTTTATGCTGGGCACCGAAACCCGACCCGCAGAGGCCGCCTTCAGAGGGCGCCTCGAAGAGACGGGGATGCAGCATATCAGGGCGTCTGGGTCCGTGGAGGGCGGCACCACCATTAGGACGGCTTCCGATGCCGACGACGAAGTCCGGGCCGTCGTCCGGCTCGTCGTCGAGAAGCTGGCAGGAGGCACTCCGGGCCACCGCATCGGGATATTCCACTCCGCCACCCAGCCCTACGCCGTCCTGTTGACGCAGCGGCTTAACCAAGCCGGAGTCACCTTCGTCGGTCCGGCATCCCACCGGCTCACGGACTCACCGCTCGCCCGCGGCCTGCTTCAGTTGCTGAAACTGGACCCGCAGCTTCCGGACACGCGAACCATCCTGAACATCCATGCAGAAGGCACCTTGTTCTGGAAGGAACAAAAACTGCCTAGCAGCGCCGTGTGCGAAAGGCTTTACGCCAATCCGCCGGCAGAAGAGGACACCGCGGTGAAAGACTCCGCCAGGCGTGCCTTTCACCTTGAACACTTCGGGATACTCCGCTCCTTTGTCGCAGCCCTTGCCTTGCGGATTGGACGAATCCATACGGCAGCAACGTGGAGCGAGGCGTCAGAGGAGCTTGTCCTGCTTCTGGACGGCTTTATGGGCCCGAGAACAGCCACCGAACGGCCGGAAAAGACCGCTGCCCGGGACGCCCTGGTCGAGGCCGCCCTGGATCTCCGGCACCTCGACGGCGTCGGCCCCAAGCCCCGCCCCTCGCTCATCCAAAGTGCCATGGAGGACGCCATAACCTTAAAAGGCGGCTGGACCGGCAAAAGCGGCACCGGCGTCGTCATCGGCAGCTATGCCGACGCCGTGGCAAGGGACCTGGACGTCCTGTTCCTTCTCGGCGCGGCGGAAGGTCTGGCGCCAGCAAGAATCCGGGAGAACCCGCTCCTTCCGGACAGCGTGCGTGCCTTGATGGGTGGCGGACTCCCCAGTGTGGAGCAGCGTGCGGAAGCCACCAAAGAACAGTTCTTTGCTGCCCTCGCTGCCGGGTCCGAGCGGACCATCACATACCCGCGTGGCGATTTGCGCGGCTCCGGCAGTTACCAGATCTCCCGGTGGATCACCGCCAAGCCCAGGCCCGAGGAGGAACTGCAGTCATTTGCGCACGGCATCGAGAACTGCGCCCCCACCGTGGCTGCGCTTCCTCCGACAGCCCAGGAATGGCGGCTGCGCCGCATCCTCACTGCCGAGGAGCGCACCGCCGCACTTCGGGACGACACTGCGCTGCAGCGCGCACTGGCTGCTGCTCGTGACCGGCGCGATGGCATCTTCTCCAGGTTCAACGGCAACCTCGGCGCCCATGCCGGGGCCATCGTTGACCCCGAAAAAGCGCTGTCCCCCACGCGCCTCGAAGACTGGGTGACCAGCCCGTTCAGCTACTTCCTTAAGCACGTCCTGAAGGTGAACATTTTGGAGGACGCCGCACTGGAGGTGCAGATTTCGCCGCAGGAGCGGGGCACCCTTGTCCATCAGATACTGGAGGACTATGTCCGCAGCATCACCAAGGACGGCCTTCCGCCGTCGTCGGACCGCCTCATGGAGCTGGCGGACGCGGCCTTTGCGCAATTCGCCAACCCGGCGTGGCTCAGCCACGTCTGGGAGCGCAACCAGGCCATGATCCGCCAGGATCTGGCGCGGGTGCTCGAAGATGACAACTCAAGGTTTGCGGACGGCTGGAGCTACCTCGCGGAAGAGGCAAGCTTCGGTCCGGAGGACACGGACAGCTATCCGCCGGTTGAGCTGGTCCTCGAGGACGGCACTGTGGTCCGGTTCCGAGGGAAGGTGGACCGGATCGACGGCCATAACGACGGCCGAGTCCGGGTCATCGACTACAAGACCGGCAAGGTAAGCGACAAATACAAGGCCCTCGGGAAACATCCGACCGCGGAAGGCACCCGCTATCAGCTGCCCGTCTACGGCCTGTTCGCGCAAACCCTCCGAACCTCCGCGTCCCCTGTAGCAGCGGAATACTGGTTCATCTCGAAGGCCGGCAACTTTGAGAAGATCGGCTATACCGTGACGGATGAAGTCCTGGAACAGCTCCGCACGGACGCAGGCCTCATCATTTCGGCACTGCGGAACGGGGTCTTCCCCCCACGGCCCGAGTCCGACCGCTATGTCAACTTCACCACGATGATGGGAGCCCCGGAGCTCGGCCAGCAGTGGCTGAAGCTTCAAAACGCCCCCGAAATTCAGCCGTATGCCCAGCTCCTGAAGGCGGAGAAATGAAATCCGAAGTCCTGGACCTTGCAGACCAGATTGACCGCACGCTTATCGAGAAGGACCTCGACGCAAACATCTTCGTCGAAGCCGGCGCCGGCAGCGGCAAGACGCATGAACTCGTCGAGCGCATCTGCGCCATGGTCGACGCCGGCGTGGAACTTAGGAGCGTGGCGGCCATCACCTTTACGGAAAAGGCAGCAGGTGAGCTCCGGGAACGGGTCCGGGGGCAGCTGGACGACGCCGGCCCGACAGACCTGCGCCGGCGGGCCCTCGACCAGCTGGACACCGCGCCCATCGGCACCATCCACTCCTTCGCTGCCCGCATCATCAGCGAACACCCCATCGAGGCCGGCGTCCCGCCCCTGATCACCGTGGTGGATGAGCTGCGGTCCCGGATCGCCTTTACCCGCCGCTGGGAGGCTGCGCGGCAAAAACTCTTCACCGACCCGTCCATCAAGGACGCCCTCCGCATCCTCCTCGCGGTGGGCGTTTCACTGGACCACCTGCAGAACGTGGCGTCTGACCTGGACTCGAACTGGGACCGGCTGGAAAGCCACCCTCCGCAGCGGCGGCACATCCCGGCCGTGGAGCTGGGCCCGCTTCTGCGCCAGACCTCCGAGGTCCTCGCGCATGCTGACCACTGCACGGATCCGGCAGACAAGCTGCTCACCGCCTTCGAACACATCAAGAGCTGGCACGGCCGGCTCGCCGAGGCCGAAACCGGCGAACTTGGCTTGGTCCTCGAGCTCTTGCATGCTGTCCCGACGAAGGGCTTCGGCGGCGGCCAAAAGGGCAACTGGTCCGTCAACGTCGCTGAAGTGCGGAGCTCCTGCAAGGATCTGGCTGATCAAGCCATCGCCCTGCGCAACAGCTTCGTCCAGCCCGCCGTCGAAACCGTCACGGCCGCCATGGCTGAGGTTCTCCTAGAAGCTGCACGTGAACGCCAGCACAGCGGCGAGCTTGAGTATCACGACCTCCTGATCCATGCCCTGGACCTTCTGGTCGGCGAGGACAAACATGCCGTCCATGAGGCACTCCACAATCGTTACCGCTGCATCATGCTGGACGAATTCCAGGACACCGACCCCGTCCAGGCAGAACTTGCCACACGGATTGCGGCGGACGAGGTCTGTGGGCCCGAGGGCTGGGAACAGCTGAACGTCCCGCCGGGCCGGCTGTTCACCGTCGGGGACCCGAAGCAGTCCATCTACCGCTTCCGTCGGGCTGACATCGCCACCTACCTCGCGGCCCAGCAGCGCTTCTCTACCGACCCCTCTTCGAGCATCGCCTCGCTCCAGACCAACTTCCGGTCAACCGGAACACTCCTCGACTGGATCAACGGCACCTTCGGGCACCTCATCATGCCGAGCGGCACCATCCAGCCCGAATACCGCCCGCTGACACCCGATCCCCAGCGCCCTGACTGGAACAACGAACACGGCCCCGCTGTGACGGTCATTGGCCGGGCTGGCGCCGAGGCCGGCGAATCGGGCAAAGTCACAGCTGACGCCACGCGCCGGCAGGAAGCGGCCGACGTCGCGGCAGCAATCAGGATCGCAACCGGCACGGCAGGGCTGCCGGGCTGGCAAAAGCAAAGCAAACGGAAAGGGGAATTCCGGCCTTCACCCATCGAACTGAAGGACATCTGTATCCTGATCCCCACCCGGACGGCGCTTGCCGCCCTCGAAGACGCGCTGGACGACGCCGGCATTGAGTACCGGGCCGAGGCATCATCGCTGGTCTACTCCACCCAGGAAGTCACGGACCTGCTGCTCGCAATGCACGCCATCTCCAACACAGCGGATGAAGCCGCGCTGGTGCTGTCCCTACGGTCGGCGATGTTCGGCTGCGGCGACGATGAACTGTTCGAGTGGAAGAAGGCCGGGGGGTGGTGGAGCCTTTTCTCGGATGTACCGGATGCCCTTAGAGACTCCGCCGTCGCGCAGTCCCTCAAGTACCTTGCCGCCTTGTGCCGCGACATTGAGGTGCTCACGCCGGCCGAGATCATGGAACGCATTGTTACCGACCGGCGCATGCTGGAGGCGGCTATTGACGCCCCGCGCTACCGGGACGTATGGCGGCGGCTCCGCTTCGTCGTCGACCAGGCCCGCGCCTGGAGCGAGGCCACCCACGGCAGCCTGCGGGACTACCTCGTCTGGGCTGCCGCCCAGCAGGAGGAGAACTCCCGGGTCAAGGAAGCCGTAGTGCCGGAGACCGACGTCCAGGCTGTGCGGATCATGACCATCCATGCCTCCAAGGGGCTGGAATTTCCCATGGTGATCCTGGCAGGCACGGGCTCGGGGCCCAACAACCAAAAAGCTCCAGCCCTGTGGGATCAGGATTCCCAGGTACAGGTGTACTTCATCGGCGACATCCGGTCCGCGGGGTACAACAATGCAGCAGCAGTCGAAGCCCAGTTCAGCGAAGCCGAGCGGATCCGGTTGCTTTACGTTGCCTGCACGCGCGCGGAAAGCCACTTGGTTGTCTCCCACTATGTGAACGCCACCGGCAGTCTTGGCGAGTCGCTGAAGAATGCAGCGGAGACCGTCCCGGCACCGGATCTCACCATTCCGAAGGACATGCCCCCTCAAGCCAGAGCATCCCACACCGTCCGCCCGGTGGAGGAAATCGATGCCTGGAAGCGTCGGCGCGAGGCGTGGCAGAGGAACTCCGCCATCGCATCCGCCACCTCCGTAACCGCGATTGCCAAGGGAGGCGAGGACCTGGCCAGCCTTGGATCCGATGGTGCGCCGAGATTTGTGAATATCGAGGAAGACGGCGCACTGCCGCCCTTCGCAGCCCCGGGCGGTGAACATGGCCCGGAGTTCGGGACAGCACTTCACCGGCTGCTGGAGCTCAGCGACCTGCGGGAAGGCGCGAACTTTGATGAGCTGGCCGAAAGGATCGCCGGTGCAGCAGGCCTCGGGGATCCGGCGGGCCTCGCGGAAAGGGCCCGCTCTGCCCTCAGGAGCGCGCCCGTCCGGCGCGCCGCGGAACGGGACCACTGGCTCGAGCTGCCCGTTGTCACATCCACGGATGGAGTGACCCTCGAGGGCATCATCGACCTGATGTACCGCGAGGACGACGGGACGCTGGTTATCGCCGACTTCAAAACGGACACCCACGTCCCGCAGGAGCGGTTGGGCTCATACTGGCGGCAGCTCAGCACATACGCCGGAATGGTGGAACGCATCACCGGCCAGACGGTAAGTGAGCTCGTCCTGATCTTCTGCCGAACCGGAGACGCCGAAATCCTCCGACAGGCACCGCACGGCAAGGCGGGTGCCGGGTTATAGGGTGTGGACGCCCATTACCACCAGCGGTGGCGGCACTGGGGATTCTGGCATGCCCACTTCGGCACACCCATTTCGACTTTGCCGGTGGCGGGATAGATCCTGACGTCCTCCATCATGACGCACCCGGCGAACTCTGCCTTTGGAAACTGCTCCCGGGTGTCGGGCATGATCATGCCGTACATGACGCGCCAGGCTTCATGCCCGCACACGGGGCACTTCCTTGTCGCAGTTTTTCGTTTGGAGTTTCCGTTCTCTGCCATCTGAGAAACGTAGCCTCGGCCGCAGACATTCTGCCGACTTACAAAAAGTTTTAGCCCCGACAACTACAAAGGAAACAGGAGCAGCAACCCACATGACCACCCCTGAACCGCGAATAGCAGTGCTGCCAGACGCGATCGAAACGAGGCTTTTGGTAGCACTACCAGTCATGCCTCCGACCTTTCGGAAGCCGCGCATACCCTGCGTAGTGCGTTCGAGGCTAGTGAAGGTTCCGAGCTCTGGCCACCACTGACTTCGCATGCGGTCACGGCGTACATCCGCCCGTTCATCGATTCGAACGTTCGCACGCGCCTCGACGAAATGCCGGACATTCCGGCATTGCCGCCCACCCTCGCTGGGGTGCCCGAGAAGATACGGAAGTATCGAAACACCACCGTCGCGTACTCACAGTCAGAATTGACCCTGCCGCTACCCGTTGCCTTCCTCGATGCCGAGGGACGCGGAGTCAAGGTCAGCGGAATTTCGATCATTCATCCCATGCCTATGGCAATTGCCGAGAGCTTCTCGGACCTGATCTCAGTAATGGAGGACATGGTGGACCAGGCGACACAGCCAGTCCTCGAGAGCCTCCGCGTCTGGTTGCAGGGCCAAGCCCCGGAAACCATCAAAGGTTGGGACCATCCGGCGTTTATCCACGCAACCGACTCGGACTTCAGCGCTGCCACTAGAAGAACGACGGCGCCTCGGTTTTACGGCTTATTGGCACGTGGAGCCCTCACCAACGACGACACACAACCAGCGGGCGCATTAGGCCGTCAGCCGCTCCGTTGCGTACTTGTTCAGGGGCACTCCGTGATTGGCAGCCTCGATAGCCAGCTTGCGGTGAAGTTCGGGGGGTACGCGAAGGTTGAGTCTGCCACTAAACGTTTGGGTTGCAATTGGCTGAGGCACCGGTTCGCCCGACTTGGCGAGTTCATCGATGACGTCGGACACCAAGCGCTCTATGCCGCGGAGCGCCTCGAACTGATCCTCATCCAGCCAGGAGAGGGAGGGGAACTCAAGAACAGTGGCTACAAACTCTAGATCCTCGGGCGACCACTGGACCGAGTAGCGATATTGCGCCACCGGGGACGGCACGGCAGCCGCTTTTCGGATGGACATCTACTTCTCCTTGCTCCTATCGATGGCGGCGATGGCTTGCTTCGCCTGGTACCGCTTGGCCTTGCCATTCTTGTTCTGCAGATTGATCCTCGGATCCCCCCGCCCAAGGCATCTTGAATATTGCGTTGTGGCTTCCGGAACCTGACCTAGGTTCGCCAAAGTAGTGTGTACAGAGTTTGAGCATGTCACTGTAGGAGACGTTCTCAGGTGAGTTTCTAGCTTGCTTTTCGATCTTATCGATGCTCGCCACATGGACCATGGTGCCAGTTTTGGCACCACTTCTCAAGACGCCTTGCACCCGCGGGACGCTGCTCCGACACACATGGCAAAGGCGCGCCCGGCCAAGCCGGATGCGCCCTTCGCGAGCACTGAACCCACCACGTGGGTCAAAGCACCTGATTCAGTCGATGAGCACCGGCTCCTTGGCACCGTCCCAAGCTTCAACAACTGGCGTAACGTTGCCCGCCCGGTGGCGGAGCCAGTTCGCTACCGCCAGCAGTGCCCACGAGTCCAAAGGTGAAGGTGCTCAGGAGCTGCGGACGGGAATCCTCGCCGATGAAGCCCACCGTGAAGATCGCCGTGAGGATGACCAGACCAAACACCGTGAGCCACGGGAAGCCGGGCATCCACAGGGGAAGCTCCGCTCCCTCGCGGTCGACGCGGAGGCGCAGCGCGAGCTGGGCCAGGAGCGCGAACGTCCACACCAGCAGGCACGTTGAGCCCACAATGTTGAGCAGGACGGCAAGGACTGCGACCACCGGGACCCGGGACTTGGACACCGAAGCAAGCAGACGCGGCACTTCACCCCGCTCGGCGAGGGAGTACGCCATCCGTGAGGCACCGTAGAGGTTGGCTGCAGCTCTGGGAAGACCGAGCTTGGTGTGGGGCTGGGCTTCAAGGGCCTTTTTGACCTCGTCCGCGAAGGCCGAGACGGGTTCGCCAATGAGCCGCGGCCGGGCCTGGGCAGCGATGAGGGGAAGGATGCGTTGCATGGGTTCGTCTCCGCGTTGGGGTGTGATCCGGGTTATATTAGATCAGAATGAACCAATAAAGGAAAGGGGGCGGCGTGGGCCGTAAGGTAGCGGATATGACCCGTCAACTGGAGGACACCGCCGAGCCCGCCCGCCTTGGTGCCGGCAGGATGCCCGGAATGGAGCGCCGCAGCGCGATGGACGCTGTGCGGATGCGGATCGGGATGGCGATTTCTCTGGGGCTGCTGAAGCCGGGTGAGCGGCTGCCGGACCAGGAGGATGTTGCCCTTGGTCTTTCGGTCAGCCCGATCACCGCCCGCCGCGCTTTGGCGAGCCTGGCTGAGCAGGGCGTGGTGGTGCGCCGGCGCGGACGGGCTGGCGGAACGTTCGTGGCGGATTCGCCGCCTACGGATGTTTTGGCGTCACTTTCGGCTTCGCCAGCTGAGTCCCAGGCGGTGAACCGGCTGGTGGACCGGCGGCTGCTGTTCGAGTGCGCAGTGACGCACTATGCCGCGGTCCATGCCACGTCTGGACAGCTGGATGAGCTGGAGCGGCTTACGCGGGATATGGCCGAGGCCACGGACTGGTCCGTTTACCATCAGGCCGACGAGCGGTTTCATCAGCTCGTGGGGACGGCGTCAGGGATGGGCACTGCCGTCGAGGTTTATCACGAGACGCTAGCCGAGCTCTACGACTACTTCATCCCCTACCCCATCGAGAAGCTGCACAAGTCCAACCACGACCACATCGCGCTCGTGGTCGCCCTCCGTGCCGGGGACATCCAAGAAGCGGTGGAGGTTTCGCGGAAGCATGTGGACATTCTGCACCGGACGATGTTTATGGGTCTGGCGCAGGGCGCAGGCTGATCAGCAATAGCTAACGAATTCATGCTCCCGCTGCTTGCCTTTTGCTGCCTTCAACCAACGGGAAACATTCTGCATCTGTAGCAAGGCTGGTCGCCGCGCGACGCTTACGCGCGGTTATTGGAGGTACCTCCGGCCGCAGTCGTTCCCCTGGAGGCGATCGCCAAGTCGAGGAAAACAATAATGGGCTTTATTTCTAATACCCGGCTCGCCCCCGGGGCAAAGCGCCTTTTATTCAGCCGCAATGCAACTCATGGTCAGGGTGGTTCGCCTGCTATCGAAATCCAAGACGTCGAAGAAATATTTCCTCTTTTGCCTGTCGCCTGTAAGAATCCTCCCATAATCGCATCTGAAAGGCCGTACCGCATGAACACCCGGAGATCTCTTTCCTCCCTCGCTTTACTCGCCGCAGTGGGGCTCAGCCTCGCTGCTTGTGGCGGTAGCTCCCCCGCAACTACAGCTCCCACGTCCCCGAGCGTGGAAAGCATAGGTGCAACCCCCGCTGCCCCGGCCACTGAAGGGCCTAAAAAATCCCCGCGGGGCAACATCGTGAAGCAGCTCGGCGAGGCTGGTGCCATCACCACTCCCGACGGCAAGCCTATGGTCAACTTCGTCATCAACGCCATTACCCCGGACGCACCCTGCAGCGGCCCTTACCCGTCAGCGTTGGAGAACGGCCACACTGTCATCCTTGATGTCACCATTGAGACGACCGAGGAGCTGGGCAACACTGCTAACGGCGGAATTTCCACGTTCGATATGAATGCGAGCATGTTCAAGTTCGTCGGTGCCAATGGCACTACATTCAACGGCAACCTGGGCACTGTGGGTGCATACTCCTGCCTGCCGGATGAGCAGACAATCGGTACCAACGGGGCCGGCGTTGGTCCCGCAGAGAAGGTCACTGGGAAAATTGCCCTGGACGTGCCCGAGACGACGGGGACGCTGGTGTTCAAAAGCTACATGCTGTCCAACGCTGGCGGCTGGGAATGGGCGTTCTAAAGGTTGTACGTCGAAGCTAGCCGCAGGTACTTCACGAGTCGGCCGGCCCAGCTAACCGCCACTTCTCTTTCCCGCAATTACAGAAACGATTGTGGGAAAGAGGGGCAGGCCTGATCAGGATCAGGCACAGTTTCACCGCGCTCAAGTTGACCCTAGCGACTTTTTACGGCTGGCTTGCCCTATGACTCCTGAGTTCTTCCTCAAGCTATTCCGACGTCCTATAGATCAGCCTCCACGTAATCCCATCAGGGTCCACCAGCAAGTGATGAACCGGAGTCCTGAGTGAAAATGGGCCTGGTCCTAATCCGGAAAACTACCCGTATCGCGGTGGCCACGACCACGGCCTCCGTCCGCGCTCAGGAAACCCTGGCCGCGAGAAAGCTTCGTAAAGAATTGGCGATGACTTCGGCATCCCTGGGAAAACCTATGAAGTTTCCCGAAGTGCGGTGTATGAGCCACCGTAAACCGATAAACCAGATACCCGGAGCAAGCGAAGCCGGTCCTTGGCGCAATGGCACCCCCGCGGCATCTGTAAGACTCTCGCCAAGCCACCGGAATGCGCCCGTGTAGCCAGTGCACCAAATGACACTGCCTATCCCCGCGCTATGAAGGCGAAGTTGTCCGGGCGGCTCGATCTCAGTCGGCGGTTCCGCTGGGTCCGGTTCGGCCGCTGGCGCGTCAAGCCCGTTAGCTTGAATATGTGCGTCGATCATGCTTCGAATGTTCGCCGCGGAACGATCCCCATAGGCGATGTTGGCTGCAGTGCTGTCGTCGAATGCGAGGGTCTCACCGTGGACTGCTACAAGTCGACCGGTGAGTGTTGCTCCCGCCTTGGCCAGCAACTGCAGACTGATGTCGTGCCCGAGGGGACTCCGCAAAGCCGGTACAACCCGGACCAATTGTGGGTCAGAAAGGTCCTCGGTGCGGTCCTCAAAGAAGCCCGCCTCGTCTAACCACCGAAGAGTGTCTCTTCCGCGATACTTTGCCGATGCGCGGCCGACCGGACAGGTTGCCAGCCAGACACGTCTGCCTGCCGCCAGTAAGTCTTCACTGATCTGGGTCCCGGACTGTGCGCTGCCCACAACCAGTACCGCACCTTCGGGCAGATCGCTGGGTTTCGTATATGTTGCGGCATGGCGTTGGATGATTCGATCCGGCAGCCCGCCTGCAAAGGCAGGCACACGTGGTACGTTTTCACCCCCGCTGGCAACCACGATGGTGCGGGCTTGAAGTTCGCCGTCACTTGTGCGGAGAAGCCACAGACCGTTGTGCCGGGCCAGCCCGACGACGTCCATGCCAGCGCAGACCGGCGCTTTCGAAGCCAGCTCTTCGAGACGCTGAACCACTTCCTGTCGACTCAGGTAGGTATCCGGTTCCTGGTCACCTAACATCGCATTCATGAACGCGGGATTGTTGACGTAAAGGGAATCCCAGCGCTGGGTCCGCCAAGTTTCACCCGGCCGAGCCCGCTCCAGAACAACATGCTCGACCCCGTATTTCGAGAGCGAGGAGCTAGCGGCGAGCCCTGCTGGGCCAGCTCCAACCACCACACAATCAATGACCATGACGCGCCTGCCTTACTCGATCTGTTGGAAACTCCAGTGTGAGCCGGCCTACGTAGCCTGTCAGGAACCTATGTTCCACCGCGTCTCCTGGACCAGCCGCGCCGGGTCCAAAATAACGATGCCGGTCCGGCCGGTGTGAACTATGCCTTCGTGCCGTAGCTCGCGCAGAATCCTCACCACAACTTCCCGCGCCGTCCCCACTGCCTCCGCGAGTTCACCCTGCGATGCCTTGACCACGAGGTCGGTATCATGCTCCGGACCAGCCGGGACCTGTTTAGGCGCCAGCTCGGAGGCCAAATCGAGCAAATGCCGGGCCATACGTTGTCGGACGCTAGCGAAGGCGCTGTCGGGAATCTCGTAAATGAAAGTCAGGACCCGCTCGCTGAGTTCCTCGAGCAGCGCAAGCGCGACCTTCGGATCCTCATTCACACTTCTGTGTACGTTTTCCGGCGACAAGCTCAACAACTTTGTGGCCGTCAGCGTCTGAAGGGAAGCCGGTAGGGAGAAATCCGGGGCAAACAGCGATCCTGCGCCGAGCAGAGATCCCGGCCGACAGTAGCGGATGGCCATGGTGCGTCCGTCCGGAGCTCTAACAAAGACTCTGACTACACCAGAGACGATCAGTTCCAAGTGCCGGTTCGTGTCGCCTTCGCGATGCGTGACCGTTCGGGCCGGCACATCTTTGCGCTGGGCCCCTGCGAGCAATTTACCCAGGCTTTCGGGCGCAACCTGACGAAGGTGGGAAAGCCTAATTGCCTCTAAGACGTCAGCATCCATATCAGACCGTGCACCGTTTCGTGTGATGTGCCAAGCGGCAGCCTGTGATCCAACGAGACAGGCGTGCAACAGCGCCTTCCTCGCCAAATTCGCCACTCCGCTCCCCTCGGCCCGGGCTGCCCAGAGTGTGGTGATCCAAGTATGGCCGCAAATGGGCGGCGCGTCGTCCTTTTTCCCATCGCTGACCGGACGCTTCCGATGGAAACCAGTGAAGGGCGCGCCCAACCGAAGCCGGACGCGCCCTCCAAGTGGTTCAAAGCGCCTCAGTCAGTCGATGAGCACCGGCTGCTTGTCACCGTCGGAAGATTCCGTGCGGTCCGCAACCTTCCGGCCACGGTGGTTCAGCCAGTTCGCCACCGCCAGGAGCGCCACGAGCGCGAAAGTGCTCAGGAGCTGTGGGCGGGAGTCCTCGCCGATGAAGCCCACAGTGAAGATGGCCGCGAGGATAAGCAAGCCAAAGCCCGTGAGCCACGGGAAGCCGGGCATCCGCAGGGGAAGCTCCGTTCCCTCGCGGTCGGCGCGGAGGCGCAGCGCGAGCTGGGCCAGGAGCGCGGACGTCCACACCAACAGGCACGTCGAACCCACAATATTGAGCAGGACGCCAAGGACCATCTCGGGGAAAGCCAGCTCCAGCACAACCGTGACAACGCCGAAGGCGACACTGGCCAGGACTGCGAGCACAGGCACCTGGGCTTTGGAGACGGAGGCAAACAGCCGCGGTGCTTCGCCCCGCTCAGCCAGCGAGTACGCCATCCGGGAGGCGCCGTAGAGGTTGGCGTTGAGGGCGGACAGCAGTGCTGCGACGGCTACCAGGGTGATGGCGGTGGCCGCACCGTGCATGCCAGCGGCCTCCAGCACGGCGGCAAACGGGCTCTTCAGCCCCTCGGAACCCACGGGAACAACAGCCGCGATGATGAAGATGGCACCGATGTAGAACACCAGGATGCGCCACAGCACCGTCCTGACGGCTTTCTTCACACTGCGGGCAGGCTCGGCGGTCTCAGCTGCGGCCACGGACACAATCTCGGTGCCGCCGAACGCGAACGCCACCACAAACAGTGCCGTGGCAATTCCGCCGAAACCGCCGGGAGCGAAGCCGTCGCCCATGAAGTTGGCGAGGCCCGGCGACTGGACGCCCGGCAGCCAGCCGAAGAGCAGGGCAGCGCCCACCGCCAGGAACGCAACGATTGCTGCCACCTTAAGCAGTGCGAACCAGAACTCGAATTCGCCGAAGTTCTTCACGCTGGTCAGGTTCACGGCGGTGAGGACCACGATGAATACGAAGGCCATTAACCACACCGGAAGGGCCGGGAAGATGGTGGCCAGCAGGCCCGCCGCGCCGAGCGCTTCCGCTGCAATGACCACCACGAGCTGCAGCCACCAGAGCCAGCCGACCGTGGCACCGGCCACCGGGCCGTAGGCCTTGGCGGTGTAGACGGAGAAGGCGCCGCTGTCAGGATTGGCGGCGGCCATCTCGCCGAGGGCCCACATCACCAGGATGATGAGGGTGCCTGCAACGAGGTAGGAGATCAGCACTGCAGGGCCAGCGGCCTGGATGCCCGCGCCGGAGCCGATGAAGAGGCCCGCACCGATGGCGCTTCCGAGCCCCATCATGGTGAGCTGCCGGGGTTTGAGGGCGGCGCCGAGTGGGCGCGCAGACGTCTTTGTCTGTTGTTCCATGGGGATTCCTCTGGTTAGTAGGTGGAACGGATTGGGGTTGGGTGTCAAAAGAGTTTTAGGCCGCGTGGGCTTCCAGGATCCGGAGCACGCGGTCGTTAGAGGCAGGGTCGGCAATTGTGATCCGCACGCCGTCGCCCTGGTACGCCCGGACCAGGATGTCCGCGCCGTCGAACGCCTCCACAAGCCTTGCCCGGAGCTCGTCATCAGCGCGGATCCACAGGAAGTTGCCCTGGCTCGGCTGCAGTTTCCAGCCCCGGGCTTCCAGCAGCGCGGCCATCCGGGCGCGCTCCTGCTTCACGACGGCGACGCGCGCTTCCATCTCCTCCCCCGCGTCCAGTGAAGCGATAGCCGCCGTCTGGGCCAGCGCGCTCACGGAGAATGGAAGGGCGGTGCGGCGCAGTCCCTCGGCGATGACCGGCGCCGCCACGGCGTATCCCACCCGCAGTCCGGCGAGTCCGTAGGCCTTCGAGAAGGTGCGCAGGATGCAGACGTTGGGGTAGGCGCGGTAGAGCGCCAGGGAATCGGGGCCGCTGCCGGCTTCGGCGTATTCCACGTAGGCCTCGTCGATCACCACGAGGATGTCCGAGCGGACGGATTGCAGGAAGGCCTCGATGCGTTCGTAGCTGATCGGCACGCCAGTCGGGTTGTTGGGGGTGCACAGCAGGATGACCTTTGTGCGTTCGGTGACGGCCGCGGCCATCGCATCCAGGTCGTGGCCCTCAAGGTGGTCCAGCGGGATGCGGACCGGCCGGGCGCCTGCCAGCTCAACCAGGATGGGATAGGCCTCGAAGGAGCGCCACGCGAAGATCACCTCATCCCCGGCGTCGCACAGTCCGGTGATGATCTGCTGGAGGACGCCAACACTGCCCGGCCCCACCGCGACCTCCCCGGCCGTGACGCCGAGGTGGCGGGCGATCCGTTCGCGGAGTTCGACGGCGGCACTGTCCGGGTAGCGGTTCATCTTGCCAGCAGCTTCGGCCACCGCAGTGATTGCTGCAGGCAGCGGCTCGTAATGGCTCTCGTTACTGGCTAGGGCTGCGACGTCCACGCCGGCGCTGCGCCGGCCCGGGACGTAGGACGGAAGTCCGGTGACAGCGCTTCTAAGGGTGGGAAGCGCGGTGCCCGGTCTGGTCAGGAGCTGATCAGGGGTCATGAAAATCGATCATGGTTGTGATCCCGCCCACATTGCAAGATACGCTCTAGCCATTGGGACAACTGCTCAACTTCTACTGCATGTGGTGAAAATATGACCATCGCGACCTCTCGCACCCTCGATTCCCTGGACGGCCGGATCATTCTGGCCCTCGACAAGGACCCGGAAGCCAGCGCTCTGGCACTCTCGCGGACGCTCGGCGTCGCCCGGAACACCGTCCATGCCCGGCTGGCTCGGCTGGAGCACAGCGGCGCCCTCCGCTCCTTCAGCCGGAGGCTGGACCCCGCCGCGCTGGGCTACGAACTTATGGCCTTCCTCTCCCTGTCCATCAGCCAGACGCGCACCGGATCGGTGGAGAACGGGCTCGCCGCCATCCCGGAGGTCATCGAGGTGCACGCCACCACCGGCGACGCGGACCTCATGGCCAAGGTAGTGGCCAGGTCCACCGCCGACCTCTACCGCATCACCAACGAGATCCTGGAAATCGACGGAATCGAACGGACCAGCACGGCCATCTCCATCCTGGAGCTCATGCCGCCCCGCTACGACGGCCTCATCAGCCGGCTGTCCGAGCAGGAATCCCGTACCGCAGACTAGGTGGGGGTGATGCGCACCACAACTGGGCAAATTTTCAGTCCAATCCTTCCCTTACTGCCAAATATCCCAACCAGGAACGGTGCTATTGCTTATCCGGGGCCTGCCGCACAGGCTTCCTGCATGACTTCACTTACCGTGTCAGGCCGTGTGGCCCAGGTTCTTAGCAGTTATGTCAGCGATGTCTTCGGCGTCATGGGCAACGGGAACGTCTACTTCCTGGACGCCGCGGAGAAGCAGGGCATCCGATTCTCCCCCGTCCGCCATGAGGGCGCCGCCATCGCCGCGGCCGACGCCTACTACCGGACCTCCGGCCGCCTTGCAGCGGGCACCACCACCTACGGCCCCGGCTACACCAACGCACTCACGGCCCTCGCCGAGGCGGTGCAGGCGCAGATCCCCGTCGTGCTGGTCACCGGCGACACACCGAGCAGCGGTGCCCGGCCCTGGGATGTGGACCAAGCGGCCATCGCCACGGGCCTCGGCGCGGCCACCTTCACCGTCACCCGAGACGCCGCCGGCGCCATCACCCGGCAGGCGGTGGAGTACGCACTCACCAGGCGCACCGCCGTCGTCCTTGCCATTCCCTACGACCTCGCAGCACTCGAGGCGCCGGAAGAGGACTTGCCTGAGCAGTCGGCAGCAAAGGTGGCGGACGACGTCGACCGCGGCCTTGGGCAGGTAGCCCGCCTGCTCGCCGGGGCCAAGCGGCCGCTGATCCTGGCCGGGCGCGGTGCGCACCTCGCCGGCGCCGGCCCCGAGCTCCGGGAGCTCGCCGACCGCCTGGGCGCGCTGACCGCCGGAACCGCCCTGGCGCTCAACCTCCTGCAGGGCGAGGGGTACCTCGGCGTCGCGGGCGGCTTCGGCACGGACACCGCGACCGAACTCATGGGCGAGGCCGATGTTGTCCTGGTGGCCGGGGCGAGCCTGAGTCCTTTCACCATGCGGTTCGGGCACCTGCTCGGCCCGGACAGCACCGTCATCCAGATCGACGCCGGCCTGGAAGCGACCAACCCGCGCGTGGACGTGTTCGTCAGTGCTGATGCGAAGACCGCGGCGGGACGTCTCCTGTCGCTGCTGGATGGCGAGGCGGCGGCGGAAGGGTGGCGTGCGGAAGCCCGGCGGCGCCTGGCTTCCGGGCCGGGGCACCACCCCGGCACCGACGAGACACCGGACGGCCGGCTGGATCCGCGCTCCCTTGCCACGGCGCTTGATGCCGTGCTGCCGGAGCGCCGCACGGTGGTGCAGGACGGCGGGCACTTCATCGGCTGGGCACCCATGTACTGGAACATCCCCCGGCCGCAGGACCTGGTGATGGTGGGGACCGCCTTCCAGTCCATCGGGCTGGGACTCGCGAGTGCCGTCGGGGCGGCCCGTGCAGTGGAGGACGGCCGGACCCTGGTGCTGGCGTCGGGCGACGGCGGTTTCCTGATGGGCCTGTCCGACCTCGAATCGCTCATCGGCACAGCCCGCAGCGCGGTTGTGGTGATCTACAACGACGCCGCCTACGGGGCCGAAATCCACCAGTACGGCTCCCAGGGCCTGACCGAAAAGCCGATGCTGATCCCCGAGGTGGACTTCAGCCTCGTCGCCCGCGCGCTCGGCGCCGAGTCGGCCATCATCCGCTCACTGGCGGATCTGTCCGCGCTCACGGACTGGATCGACGCCGGCGCCAAGGGAACCTTCGTGGCCGACTGCCGGATCACGTCGAGCGTCCGGGCCCCGTGGCTGAGCGAGTGGATGGAGGCGTCCCGGGCGGCCAAGGCAACTGTGGCGGGGTAACTCAGCCAAGGGGACGCGACTGCTGCCTGCGTAGTATTGTCGAGGACCTTGTAGTCGAGGCTGAGTCTGAGAAGGCTTGACCTCCCGAAACAAAAGTTGAAAATCCCGATGCAAAGCCGCCGAGACATGCGCCTACTGAAAGTGGAACGTTTAGCAGCCACCGGGATGTCCAGTGCCAACATTGCAGCCCAGTTGGGAGTCCACTACTCGACTATCAACAATGACATGTGGATCATCCGCAACCGACGCGGACTAAAAAACGAGCCTGCTGAAGTCATTCCCCCACTTCAGTTTCCAACACCCACCACATGCTCGCCTGGAACTTGGTCTAGTCCGTCTGAATGCGAATCTGCTTGGGCAAGTACGAAAAATCAGCCCGGTGTCTACAGGTGGTTTTTGTGCGGTGAATTGCCTCAACCATTCAACTGGCCAGGCAACCTTTCACCATTAAGAAGCGGAGATCTCATCTACGTGGGCAAGGCAAACAACCTTCGCACCAGGGCCAAGCACCACAAGCTGCCGACTGCCGGGTCTACATTGCGTAGAACCTTGGCTTCGCTAATGGGTTTTCCCGGTGTCTGGCAAGGGAAATCTGCCCATCCTCGCATCGCAGAGGAGCATAACGCTCTCCTGACGGAGTGGATGACCAACAATCTACTTATGAGTTTCAGGATTATTAATGATGACGAAACTTTGGATAGCGTCGAAAAGGTGCTGCGAAATGAATCCCGGGCACCAATGAACAAAGATTCAATGACCCCGGAACAGCGGTACACATCCGAGGTTGGCAAACTGTGGAAAGCAGCCGCCGTGCGTCCATAGACGCTATCTACCGTCTGTTTCTTTGCTCGGCGAGGCATCCACCGGCGCAGCAGATTTCTGGACGGCATCGTTAGGTTCAGACTCCCGACGAGTCCGGATTTGTTCTGCAAGCACCAGGACGGAATCTTCCACAGCCGCACCGATCGCTTTGGGTGCCGATGCTATGCCGGTCGTGACTACCGTCGCTGCGCCAACCACACCATCGCCGACTTCTTGGGCCAGGTCGAGAACCGATTCATGCCACGCGCGACGCTCGACATGCTCGGAGATTGACGGCATGCCGAAGGCTTTCGAGAACGCGCTAAGTAGCTTCCGGATCTTCGCCGTAGATTTTTCAATTCTGGCTGCCGCAAAAGGACTGGTAACTCGGTTGAGAGCATTAACGTTGCCCGCAATTACGGCAGCATCCGCCAGAGCCTGCATACTATCTTTGGTCTTCGCGAGACGTTCTTCGCTGGCCCCCTTGGTGGCTGCGGCGTGGCTCGCCAGGGATGCCGCGTCATGGGTTCTCGCATGCGCAACTTCTAGCGCGTCCATGCGAGCCATATTCGCGAGGCAGACAGCGGTGAGTACAAGCCAATGCTGGAGCTCCCCACCACTCGCAAACTCGGCATTTTCGACCTGCTTTTTGAAGTTGTCGACCAAAAGGCCGCGGGTCAGCGACTCGATATGATCAAGTGCCACGGCGTGCGATTGGGCCAACTGCGTCGAGTGAGTCGTCACTTGATCCCAGGACGTCGCCGTAATAATGCCGGTCTCTTCGAATACCCCGTAACTCTTCGAGAGGACATGGGTAATGCCCTGCACGTTGCCCATCTCGCGGGTACGGCTGTCCTGCAGCACCCGGTCAAGCTTGACGTCGAGCGTTTTTACCAGGTCCTCGAGGTTTTTCACGGCCATGCGCAGGGCCATGGCAGCAGCAAGAGCGTGAACGTTGGCCACTGACGTTGGATTAATGCCGCCTGCATGGACCAGCTTTGCCACAGCCTCGAATCTGCCCTCTTCCCCGCGCAGGGCTGCGCTGAAAACGCCATTGACAGGAGAGTTGAAGGCACTGAGCTCGTGGAATTTGCCTAGCGATTCCGGCGTCATTTGGAACCAGTTGCCCGTGAGCGTCATTCCAACGGCGCTCAGGCCACTGACTGCTGCTGCTGTATCGGCGATAGCCTGCCCCACTGGGACAGATGCGGTGGCGTCAACGTCCAGGCGCTCAAACAACAGAGCCAACGCCGCCGGATCTCCCACGGCAATCGCCGAATCTCCGTTCACATGCAGCGCAATTTCCCCGGTATCTTCTGCTTTCATAGGCACATTGTCACACAGTGCTAATCTCGCATGACGAACTGCCGATGGACCGCGGCACGCTGCAAGTCTTCAAGAAAGGACCCCATTGCCTCTAGAAATCGGCCTCTGGCGCGTAACAGACAAGGCCGTTCAGTTGACGCCAGCCAAGATGCCGCTTGAGTCTCGCTTAGAACAGCTAATTCTCGACGATCCGGCGATTCTCGAAACAGAGTTACTCCTGATTGGCCATCAAGTTCTGACGGACCATGGAAAACTCATCGACATCTTGGGTATCGACATTGAAGGCACTGTTCACATCGTTGAACTTAAACGGGACAAGACTCCGCGCGAAATCGTCGCACAAGCCCTGGACTATGCCTCGTGGGTACAAGGTTTATCGAACGAAGACATAAGAGACATTTTCAACAGGCACAATCCCGGCACTGATTTCGATGTCGCCTTTGCCGAACGCTTCGGTGGAACCCCCACACCAGACGACCTCAATGAGGCCCACTCGATTACTGTTGTTGCCAGCGACCTGGACGACAGCACTGAGCGCATTGTCGAGTATCTTAGCTCAACCTATGCAGTACCCATCAACGTCATGCTCTTTCGCTACTTCTCAGACCAAGGCAATGACTACCTCGCACGGACGTGGCTTATTCCATCCACACGCCAGGTCGGCCCATCTGGTAGCACAAAGCAAAGGTCCAGCAAGGCTGCCTGGAATGGCTCTGAGGGGTATGTAGCATTCGGCTTAGAAAATTCAACGCGGAGTTGGAACGACGCAAAGATATATGGGTTCGTGTCCGCGGGCGGTGGGGAATGGTACTCCCGTTCATTACGGAAACTGCCCATAGGTGCACGCATTTTCGTGTACGTTCCAGGCCATGGCTATGTTGGGGTCGGAACGGTGACTGGACCTGCGGTCCCAGCGCTGAGTGCAGTACTCACGGAGTATGGGAGCGAAGTCTATTTCAGGCAACTCAACCTCGAAGGTGATTACGGGCTACAGGAGACGGTGCCTGCGGATGGCCCTGATACCAACGAGTACGTGGTGCCAGTGTCTTGGGAACACACGGTTAGCCTTTCGGACGCCTTTTGGCTCAAGGGCCTATTTGCCAACCAAAATAGCGCGTGCAAACTCCGCCATGAGCTGACGCTAACGGAGGTTACCAAAGCTTTTCGTTTGGATTCTCCAATTTAGCGTCAGAATGATCAGCAAATTGCCGTGGATACTGAATGAGCGGTCGAGCAACGGCAGCTGATGCAAGCAGGTTTCCTGGCCTCATGCGGTTAGCGCTTGACCACTTCTTCCGTTCTCCCCTGCCAGCTACGTCGCGGCGCCGTGCCATGGAGACAGCCGCTCCGTGGTGCTGGCCTCCGGCCACAACCGCTTCCTGATGGGTCTGTCCGACCTCGAATCGCTCGTGAGTGCGGCTAGCAGCCGCGGCGTCGTGGTGACTATAACCGCGTTCGCCTACGGAGCCGAAATCCACCAGTACGGATCCAAGTGCCTGACGGAAAACCCATTCTGATCCCCGAGGTGGACTTCAGCGGCGAGTCGTGGAAGAGCAAAATGTCCTTGTCGATTATCCAACTGACAGGGGTAACCTCAAGTTGAACCCCATCCTCACCCGCGGCACGCCGGGAACCGCAGGAGCCGCTCCACCAGGCATTGTTAGGCGCCTACCTCGTCGTCAACGCGCTCGGGCTGTTCAAACCCCTTACCGTCCATCCAAAGAACAACATCCAGGATGCGCAGCAAGGAGATCCGCTTAAGCCCAACTGACTCCCGTAATTGCTCCAAGTAATTTTTCAGCGTCTCGTCATGAGAAAACGCGTAGTGCCAACCCCACCATGTACCGGCAGAGGTGTGGAACCCGGTCACGCGCGCGACGACGGAATCATATATTGGGACAAGTCCGGGCCGTTTGCGAGCCATGAGCTTACTTGCGGTAGTCGGACCGATCCCATCGTGCTTCCGAAGCAGCCGCCATAAGTTAAGAGCCGCTGAACCCTCGCCAAACCACATTTCGTGCTCTTCGACGGGAATGTCCTCGAGGTTCGAGTTCGGAATGTCTGACAGGAGAGCCGCGATCTCGTCGGCCTGTGTTCTGAGGATCTCAACTGACGCTGCCGCCGGCAGGTGTATCGATAGACAAGCGACGGCGACGATGTCCTCCGCTGTTAGTCTGCCAGTCGCCCCATTAGGAAGGCCATCAAAGTGGGATCCCGTATAGGCTCGCCCCTCCCACGCGCCAAACCCGTAATACTCCTGGAGGTGATTGAGGGCAATTTCCTCCGGAATAGCTGCAACAACAGAGAAAAGCCTAGACTCTACTTGTTCATCCGGCATAAGTTCTCTATTCCCCGATATCTGAAGAGGTTCCGCTCTCATTGAGCACAAGGCATTGTAGTCGGCGCCGAGGCGCTTGAGGGTCTTGACAGTCAGCAATGGGCGCTTCTTGGCCTACTTGGAAGGCAAGGCGGAGAAGGAAGACAACGTGAACAGGTCGAGATCGAGACCGGCGAGCTTCATCACGAAAGCAGTGCTAGGCAAGGCAGCAGTTAGTCCGATTGCGCCGTGTAACCTTTGAAGGTTATTCGTTCTATTCATGGGGTTTCTTTGGAATTCAAGCGTTCTGCCGGCATTTTCGCGACCGGCTTTGTTCTCTCACTTATTGGCTATGTGCTGGGTACCATCTTCGCGATCGTGTCCGCGTCCACGGCCACGTCCTACTACAGCAGCGATTCTTCTGTAGCGACGGGCATATTGGCCTTCATTTGTTTCTTGGTAGCCCTGGTTGGGTCGATAATGACCGTGGTCGGCCTTTACAGGGGTCTGGTAAAAATCGACGCGTTGCCTCTGCCAGCACCCGGGGCACCCGGAGCGCCGTCGGGGAACGCGAAGGTTTCCGCTGTTGCGCCTTACTCGCCACCGCAGACACCGGCGCATCTGGTTTACAGTGAGCAGCGCAACGAACAGCAGCCGCCCATCTAGTGACTAACCCGGGCTAAAGAGCTCAACGGAACGGTTCAAGTGAGGAGGGGCTCCGCAGTCACACATCTGACTTGGGGGACGCGTTCTCTTGGTTGTGGCTCTCAAGAGACAAGGGTGCGCGGAGGAACCCCGACCAGCGCTTGAACAGTCCGTGCAGGATACAAATCCCAGCGCCAGCTTGTCGGATTTCACGCCCATCCCCCGCACTCGCACTACCGCCGGCGGAGCAGGCCATGGACTTCGCCCCCCTGTCTCGAGGACTCGGCCGGGAATACAATGAGCCATGCCCGTGACCGGCCGAGCCGTTTCTGCCGCAGTGCTGCTCGTCGTTGGGGCAGGCCTGGCGGTCTTGGCCGTGATGGTCCACTACGAATTCATGAGAATTTACGGTGATGTGAGCGGTACCCCGCTGGAGGGTCTCACGTGGGGGCTCACGGCCGGACCCTCCGGATTGGGGCTCGGTCTGGTCGCGGTGGTTGCCATGATCGGTTTCATGGTCTCGACACGACGTTGGATGCGGCTGATGGCCGTGGCCATCCCGGTCCTCATGCTGCTCGGGATGTTCGCTGTCACCCCCGCGGCGCTGGGGCAGAAGATGGAAAACCAGTTTGTTTCCGCTCCGCAATGCGTGACCGAGGGTACCGATGAACCCATGGCCAGCGCAGATCGTGAGGCCCAGCAGACGTTCGATTCCATCAGCCACATCGGCCACTTCAAGGGTGGCGGTATGAGTGGCGTCGGCGGCTGTACCCGCTGGTTCAAGCTCTCAGGAGGCGCCGACGTGTTGCAGCACTATCGGGGAGCGCTGCCGGCGGCGGGCTGGGAAGTGGTCGAGGATGACGGAAGCCACCTGCGGGCGCAGCTTGATGGCCGCGCGTTCGACGTGATGCCCTGCCCCGGAGGCGGTGTCATCTGGGCGGGAAGCGACGACGAACCCTCATTCGGGCAGGGAAGGCCTGGGTTGGCGGGCACCGAAATTTGCCCGCACGACCTCTGAACACAAAGTTCCGAGACGACGGCGGGAAGGCGAGCCCCGCCGTCGTCATACCTTGGCCGCGCCTCAGGACGCGCGGCGGAATTCCCCCGGCCGGACCTGGAGATGGAACGGCAACGGCAGCTGGATTGGCTTGTCGCCGATGGGCTTGTCGAGCAGCTCGTTGATCGAGCTTTGCCCTTCCAGCTCGCCGTCTCGGTTGGTGCCCCTAAATCGACCTTACGGGCGTCACGGCCGGACCGCCTCCCCTGACACGGGTAATGGCATAGCCCGAGAACCGAACGTGGGCGCCATCGTTGAACGCTGCCGGAGCCGCAACCTGGCCTTTGAAGGTGAACGAGCACAACGCCTCGTTCACCTGCAATAGCACTACCGCGACTGAGAGGGGGACCGAGGGAATCCTGGACGCGTTCTCATGCCCTCCCCAGCGTGACGGGTCAACGGGCCGGGCGACGGGTAAAGACCAGGTGCACCACGCCTTGGGTAGAAGGGGTCGCTTCAATGTCAAAGCGTTCTTCGAGTCCTTCGAGCCCGTCCCAGAGCCGTTCGCCCCGGCCCAAAAGGATCGGCACGAGGACAATATGCATGTGGTCGATCAGGTCGGCCTCCAGGAACTGCCGCACAGTGCTGGCGCCGCCGCCGATCCTGACGTCCAGTCCCCCGGCCAGGGCGCGGGCCTTCTCCAGCGCGGAGACGGGGTCCGCGTCAACAAAATGGAAGGTTGTTCCGCCTTCCATCTCGAGGACCGGCCGGGGATGGTGTGTCAGGACAACCACAGGGGTGTGGAATACAGGGTTATCGCCCCACCACCCCTTCCAGTCCTCGTTCTCCCACGGACCGCGTTGAGGGCCGAACTTGTTGCGCCCCATAATTTCGACGCCGACCCCGGGTCCCCACTGGCTGGCGAACGCCTCGTCGATGCCGAAGGATCCTTCCGATTCCCCATGGATGCCCATCGCGCGGAAGGTCCGCGTCTCGAAGGCCCACTCCAGCAGCCGGGTGCCTGCGTGGCCGAACGGAGCGTCCAGTTGCTGGCCCTCACCGGTGCCGAAGCCGTCGAGGGAGACCGAGAAGTTATGCACGCGGACAAGGGACATGTCGTCTCTCCTGAAGTGTCGTTGGCAGTCACTGTATGGCGATCGGTCCCAACCGCTCAAGGGGCCTATGCCAGGCGTACCTGAGCGTGGCCCGGGGCAGGGAACCGTGACAACAACTGACCGGCCAGCACCCCGTCAAAATGCCATGCGTTCTGACGGGCCGTATGCAGCCGGTTTGCCGTGGCCGAACAAAACGAGTCGTGGCTGAAGGTCTGCGAGGCGGCGCATGGACTCTCTGTTGCGCTCCGGCGACCACGTGAGGATGCCGGGAGGCTGGGACAGGCGACGGAGGTTGAAGAAGACGTCCCCGCAGATCAGCACCCTGTCAGATTCGCGCCACAACGCGATATGCCCTGGTGTGTGTCCGGGGACATCAAGCACGGTGAAACCGCCAACCTCGTCGCCTTCCTTGAGTAACCGGTCCACCGTTCGTCCAGGCGCCATCTTGCACTTTCCCAAGAGCCGGGACAGCCGGCCCGGCCCTGTGACTGGTCTGCCTGATTGGACGGACGGGGCATCCAACGCACCCGCCCACAGCGGAAGGTTGAGTTTGGTGCAGATAGCCCGAGAGGAGCCAAAATGGTCAGGGTGGGCGTGAGTAACGAGGTTCGCCCTCAAATTCAGTCCGCGCGTTTGGCGCAGGATGCGCCCTCTCGCCAGTACCGTGCCGGCATCCACCAGGATGTCCTCAACGATGTAGACGTTGATCTTGTGGCGGGGAAACCCGGTCAATTGATGAACCCCAGGGGCAAGCTCCAACATAGGTCACCTCGGCAGCCTCGGTTAGCGTTACTTGCAAGGATGAGCCGCCTTCGTCACATCTTCAAGGCGTCACACTCGAAAGCTGGAAGCTACCTGGTGTGGGTGGGAGGTGCCACCGGGAAGGACGGGAGCTGCTTTTCGGCAGCTCCCGTCCTTGCAGCGTGTCCGCCAGTCTCAGTGAGCGTCGGGTTACTGCTCCGCTTCGGCAGCAGCAGCCGCCTTAATCGCGTCCTTCTCGGCGCGCAGAGCCTCCGCGTCATGCTGTTCCTCGGCCTTTTCCTGGTGGATGACCGCCGCGAAGAGCTTCTCCATCTCCTTGGCCACACCGGCAGCTGACGCCGGGTTCTGGCCGGTCACCAGGCGGTCGTCAACCACGACCCTTTCCTCGAAGACACCGGAGGAGACGTGGGTGGCGCCCTGTTCCTCAAGCCGGTCTGCCAGGAAGAACGGAATGACCTTGTCCTTGCCTGCGGCGACCTCCTCGTCGTTGGTGAAGGCGGCCACCCTCCGGCCCTCGACGAGGCGAAGTCCATTCTCCAGTTCCACGTTCAGCAGGCCGGCCGGTCCGTGGCAGACCGCGCCCACCAAGCCGCCGTTGTTGTAGACGCGGGCCACCAGGCTCTGCAGGCCTTCGCTGTCCGGGAAGTCCCACATGGTGCCGTGGCCGCCCACGAGGTAGACGGCGTCGTACTGGTCCGGATCAACGACGTCGACACGGGCAGTGTTATAAAGGCCTGCGCGCGTGGTTTCATCCTCCGTGAAGGCCACCTGGATGGGGTCTTTCCTGTCTACCTCGTCGCGCGGCGGCTGGCCGCCCTGGATGGACGCAAAGTCGACGAAATGCCCGGAATCCTTGAACACCTTCCAGGGATGTGCAGCCTCGGCCACGTTGTAGCCGGTCTTCTCTCCCGTATCGCCGATCTCGGAAACGCTGGTCAGTACCATGAGGATTTTCTTCATGAAGTGCTCCTTTCGTCCGACTCCCACCCTACGCCCAGCCCTTTTCGGGCTACCCAGGCTTCGGGGCATAGGTGGCTGGGCATTCTGGTGCTCGCAGATGGGGAGAATTCTCAGAGGCTGTGCTCCGCCGCGGCGCGTGAGCGTTGTGGCGGCCTGAAGTAGTCGGTCAGGAATCCGGCCAGGATGCTGGCCAGAACCAGTACCACGGCCGGTAGAAGCGTGTCTCGACCAACTAAATCCCGAATGTCGATTTTGAACAGGAGCATCAGGAGTACCGCGAGGAGAACATAGGCAATTGCCAACGCTACTCCGACAGTTGTGATGGTCTTCCCCAACGTCCTGCGTTTCGTCTTGGCGAACTGTTTTGCGTACTCATCTGCGGGGCCGAATTCCGCTGCCGCAGGGGCTCCTGATGCCGCCTGATGAGCTCGCACGTCGTCGAGAACTTCTGTGATTTCAGTTTCGGACAAGCCGCGAACTCTGAGGTTGAAGGCTAGATTTCGCTCATAGCTCATGGCATTTCCTGTCGGTTTGTTCGGAGTTCGGTGAGGGCCCGGCTCATTCTGTGCCAAGCATCTGCCATACGGCCCAGCTCGTGGCGGCCGGGGTCAGTAAGGGTAAATTGCTTGCGGCCCGGACCCGCCTGGTGGTGCTGCCAGGTGTGCTCAACAAAGCCTTGGTCTTCCAGTCGCTTCAGCAGCGGATACAAAGTTCCCCCCTTGATCCGTGCAAAGCCGTGCTGCCGGAGGACCTCCGCGATGGCATAACCATGGGTTTCTCCGTGGCTGAGCACCGCGAGCACAGCCTGCGAAAGTGCGGCGCGGGTCAGCTCTTGGTCAAGGTCGAGATCTTCCACAAATGGATAGTGTCACTAACTAGGTAGTTTCGCAACCAACGGTCCAAACATCGGTACTCGATGTCCGCTGAACCGCCTAGCCTTGGAACACCGGATATAGAGCGCAGCAGGTGGTGCCTTCTGGGCCAGGTCAATAATCTTGAAAACTACGCGGAAGGGATGCACCCATGCGGATACTCGTCGTCGGAGCCGGAGCAACAGGCGGGGCGTTCGGTACCCTCCTGCAGGAAGCGGGACGGGACATCACGTACCTGGTGCGGCCGCGCAAGCAGGAGGTCCTCCGCCGCGACGGGCTGCGCTTCGTCTCCCCCACCGCTGACCGGACGCATCCGGTAAAAACCATCACCGCCCCGGACGGGTCACAGGCCTTCGACCTGATCCTCGTCACGGTCAAAGCCACCGCGTTCGAGGGCGTACTTGGCGAAATCGGCGCTTTCGTCGGGCCTGGAACCAGCATCATTCCCATCCTCAACGGCATGGCCCATGTGGACCTGCTGGAGCAGCAGTACCCGGGGCAGGTGCTCGGCGGCCTGGCCCGGATCGTCGCCACGCTCGACGGCGATGTGGTCCGCCAGCAGGTGCCTCTCACTTCGCTGATGGTTGGCGGGCTGAACGGAAACGCTGTCCCTCCGGAGGTTTCCGAAGCTCTGGACGTGCCCGGCGTCGACTTCTCGGTAGTAGACGACGTAAGGGGCGCGCTGTGGGACAAATGGGCCTTCATCGCCGCCGCGGGGATCGTCAACTGCCTGTTCCGGGCGCCGGTGGGACGGATCCTCGACGCCGGCGGGCAGTCCAGGATCCTGGAGGCCATCAGCGAAACCGAAGCTGTGGCGGCAGCGGCGGGACATCCCGTTTCCGACGCCGCTCACGCACAGGCGGTGGGAATACTCACCGAGCCGGGCTCGGCCTTCACTTCCTCCCTGTACCGGGACCTCACCGCAGAGCTGCCCTCCGAAGCCGAGCACATCCTCGGCGACCTCGCGCGCCGGGCCCGTGACCTCAACGTCCCCACGCCGCTGCTGGACCTCACCCTCATCCAGATCAGGGCCAGCCTCCCCCGCTGAGTGCGGAAAAGCCCTGGCACGTACGCCGTACCAGGGCTTTCCGTAACCGCTGTGCAGCGGGACTACGTCGTTATCCGGTGACCGTGAAAGTCAGGTTCTCGGTGAACGTCCGGCCGTACACGTCGGTGGCGGTGACCGTGGCCGTGTGCTCGCCGGCTGCCAGGTCGGCGGGCAGCTCCAGGCGCCACAGGTGCATCATGCGGTCGGCCAGGCTTCCGCCATTGACCAGCTGCTCCTGGACGGCAACCGGGTCGGACCATTCAGCGCCCACCAGCTGGCCTTCGCCCTGCATCTGCTGGGTGCGGACCGCCTCAACTGCCTGGCCGCCGTCGAGCTGTACCTTCACGGTGGAGCCGGTGCTGCCCATCCAGAAGTTGGTGGTCAGCCAGGTGGTGTTGGCGAGCTCGTCCCGGGAGACCGTCAGCGGGTCCGTGAACTCGGGGGCGCTGCCCTTGTTGGCCAGGTTCTGGGCGTACCACTCGCGGTAGCGCGGCGTGTTCAGTCCCAGGGACATCTGCAGTGACTCGTCCTCGCCGCGGACGGTGAAGCGCTCCTGGAACTCGGTGTTCTTGATGTCCAGCGTCAGCACGCCCGGAAGGCCGCCGTCGCGCTGGTAAGCGAGCGGGTAGCCCTCGGTGGTCTGGCGTCCGGAGTACCAGTCGCCGGAGATGGCGCCGGCGGTGATGTGGGTGAACGGCAGGGCGTCGATGCCGAACAGTTCGGACCAGCCTGCCAGGGAGTCGCCTTCGCGGAGGTTCTCGATGCTGTGGGTGTGTCCGCCCAGCGCGACCACCTCGCGGCCTTCGAGGATCTTGTAGATCTCCTTGACCTGCTCCACCTGGTGCTTGCTGCTGCCCTGGTCTGCGTAGTCGAGCAGCGGGATGTGTGCTGCCAGGACGATCAGCTGGTTCTGCGGCACCTGGGCGATGTCATTGCGCAGCCATTCCAGCTGCTGCTCATCCAACGAACCGGTGTAGTCGCCCTTGGCGGCCGGGAGCTTGGTGGGGAACTCCACGGTGTTCAGGGCCACGACGTGGGCTTTGCCGGCGTCGTAGGAGTAGTACTCCGGACCCAGGTTGGCCTTGAACGTGTCGAAGGTGTGCTCGCTGCTGGTGGCATCGAAGTCAAGGTCGTGGTTGCCGGGGAGGAACCGGGCCGGGCCGTTCAGCATGCCTGCCAGTTCCCGGGTCTGCGGGTACAGCGAGAGGTCATCGCCCACCACGTCGCCGATGAACAGGGCACCGCAGCCTGCATAGTCCGTCCGCGCGGCCAGGTCAGCGAAGGCGCCGGTGCGGGCGTATCCCACTTCTTCCTGGTCGTAGGTCTGGACGTCGCCGCCGATGACGCAGTGCTGTTCAGGCGACTGGGTCAGGCCGCTCTGGGCCAGCGGGAAGTTTACCTGGTCCGGCAGCTCTCCGGTCGGCTCGATGCCGCCGAACTTCAGCTCCGGCGAACCGGCCGGCAGGTGGTGGTAGAAGAACTGGGCCACGTTGTCCCCGTCCACCGGAACCTGGTAGCCGCGGGGCTGGGTCACGAAGACGGTCATGTTGTCGAAGGCCGGCAGCTCGTAGCGGCCCTGGCTGTCGGTCTTCGTGACGTCACGCCCGTTGGATACGGTCACCCCGGCCAGGCCGCGCTCGTTTCCGTCCTGCACGGAGTCCTGGTCCTCGTCCACGAAGGCGACGCCGTCGATGGCCTGCTGGTTCTCGTCAGGCCCCTCGACCACATTCACGCTTCCGCGGTAGGCGGCCGCCCAATCGGTGGACTCGGCGGCGTTGCTAGCAGAAGGATTCATCAGGGACGCTGCCGCAATGACGGCCAGGGTGCTGGCGGTCAGGGCCACAGGCCGGGCGGGATGCAACTTGGACGGTCTGGCAATCAAGTACACGAAGGTCCTCCGGGTCGAGTGAATGCTGCCGGCGGTTCCAGCCGGCAGCATCCACCCTCACAGGACCAGGTAAACGGTTACCCACGGGTAGGCCACGGGAAGTGGACGCCCACGTAACCACTCATCAAGCGGCAGGACCCGCCCAAGGTGCCTGCCGCCGTCGGACCCGCTCTGAGATGAGGGAACGCTGTTCCCCTGTTTCAGGCCGCGGGTTTGATGTTCTGGTTGACATGGAACAGGTTGCCGGGATCGTACTTCGCCTTGATCCTGGCCAGCCTGGCGTAGTTGCCGCCGTAGTTGTCCTCGATGCTGGGCTGGTCGTCAGCATCAAGGAAGTTGACGTAGCCCCCGCCGGCTCCATAGGGATGCAGGGCCTGGTGGTAGTCCTTGACCCACCTCGTGTTGGCCGCGTTGTCCTCAGGCGACTCCCACATTCCGGCGATGGCTACCGAGAAGTTGGCATCCCGGTAAGGAAAGGCAGTCTCATCCTTTCCCACGCGTTGCGCCGCACCGTTGATGGGATAGAAATGATTGGCGGTCTGGGGACTGGGCACGCCGGCTCCGAATTTCCGGGCAACATCGATCACGTCGTCGCTCAGCTCCGGAAGGAACTCCGCTTTCCAATATGCCTGAAGGCCTTTCGGGAGCAGCGGGTCGAACAAGGTATTGAGCATCGGGTATGGGAGCGGGCCGACAAACGACCCGGCGACTGGGGCGACATCAAGGAACTGCTGCCATTGCCGCTCGCCTTCATCGTGGGGACCGGTCCAGCCGCCCACCACAACCACCACGGGTTTGCCGTGGTGCTCCTCCGGCAGGAAGGGAACCGGTGGGCCCTGGTGGAATCCGAAGAAGATCCCCATGTCTTCGGGAGCCGTGGCAATGTAGTCCCGGTACAGCTGCCCAACAGCCTCAGCATGCTCGAGCAGGTAGATCACCACACCGCCGTAGACCACGTCCACCGGATGCAGGGTGAATTCCAGGGACGTGACCACGCCGAAATTACCCGTGCCGCCGCGTAACGCCCAGAAGAGATCGTCATTCTCAGTGGCGCTGGCCGTGAGGAACTTTCCCTCTGCGGTGACCACATCCGCGGATATGAGGTTGTCGCAGGACAGGCCGTGCTTACGGGCCAGGTAGCCGATGCCGCCGCCAAGCGTCAGTCCGGCAACCCCGGTGGATCCAATAATGCCGCCGGTTGTTGCAAGCCCGAACGCGTTTGTTGCGTGGTTGAAGTCGGCCCAGGTGGTGCCTGCTTCAGCCCGGGCAGTCTGAGCAGCAGGGTCTACCCGGACGCCGGTGCGGCCGGCGAAGTCCAGCACGAGTCCGCCGTCGCAGGTTCCGAACCCGGGGGCGCTGTGACCGCCGCCCCGCAGCGCGAGGTCCATGCCGTTGTCGCGGGCGAAGTTCACTCCTGCAATGACGTCCGCGACCTGCGAAACCCGCAGGATTGCGGCGGGACGTTTGTCGATCATGCCGTTATAGACGGTTCGCGATGCGTCGTACTGGGGGTGGTCTGAAGTGATGACGTGGCCCCGGACTTTTTCCTGTAGGGCCTGAAATCCGTTGTTGTCCATGGAGACTTCCATTCGCCCCGAGCGTGGCCGCTCGGGGACTTGGCACGGCATCCCCCGGCCGTGCGGGACGTTAATGATGCAGCCGCTGCAGGCCCGGGATGAGCCCGGGAACAGGCCTGGCGGCCCTGAAGCAGCGGCGGAGACCGGATGCGCCGCTGCTGCATGTAGGTGGCATGCAGCACCGGCGTGATTCTCGAATATGCGCCTGCCGGCGACGCTGCCGGGCGAAGCTTGGGACACCCTTGGGCCGACGACTAACCGTAAGCTACGCCTGCCCGTTTTCAAGGTCAAGAAGCGGTAGGAAAAGAGGATGGCCACCTGCAAGGCGATGGGTGGTGGCGCGGCCGAGGCTGGTCTAGAGGCCGGGGATCATCGTGGCCGACGAAAACCTGTGAAGCCTCTCACAAAGCAGGGCGCCCGTCCATTTGGCTGCCCTACAGGGGGCTCTTGTACCTGCTGGTGGTCGGGCCTACCGTCGTTACATGAGCCGGCTGCTGCGTAGAGGGACCCGAACTGCGGGTGCTGTCATGGCTGCAGGGTCCGCGACTTTTCTTGCCGGGGCCTTCATGCCTGTCTCGCGTGTTTACGTGGAACGGGAACCGCAACGCAAACTGGAGATTTTGCTGGCAAACCCCGTGCAGTGGAGGGCGCAGACCGTGTTGCTCGCCGCGGGCACAATTGTGCTGCCTGCCGGTGTGGCGGTGCTCGCCCGCGAGTGGGACCTGGGACGCGCGGGTGGCGCACAGGAGCAACTGGCCGGGCGGCGGCTCGCCCAAGCCGGCGCAGTCCTCCTGGCCGGTGGAGCTGCCCTCTTCCCAGTGGACCTGGCAGCCCGGTTCACCGACCCCGAGGGCTTCGCGCTGGGGCGGCAGCCCGCGTGGCCATTCCAAGGGTATGTGTGGGTGAGCCTGGCGGGCATGGCGGCCCTTGGCGGCGCCCTTCTCCAGCGGTCCCGCACGCACGCCGGTTTTCCGCGCTGGCCCGGCTGGCTGAATCTTGGCGGCGCAGCAACCTTCGCCGGCGTGCTTGCCGGCACCGGCGACCTTCCACCCCTGACCATTTATGGCATTGAATTGGCTACCGGGGTTGCGCTGGTTCTTCGGGGCGGCCAGCGGCAGCCATCAGCGGATACGGGCCAACCGCCGCCCCTAAAATGAGGCATGGACATCGCGGATACGCTCTGGACGGTGCTGGGGGCCGGGCTGATTCTCTTGATGCTCGCGGACGTCTTCCGCACGCTCCTGTATCCGCACGATTCCGGTCCCACCGGGCGCGCGATCATGCGGGGAATCTGGCTGCTGACGAAGAAAGTCCGGGGCCGGGCATCCTCCGTCGCAGCGCCCCTGGCCATGGCCACCGTCATCGCCACCTGGGCAAGCCTGGCTGCCATCGGCTGGGCCCTGCTGTACCTGCCCCACCTGCCCGACGGCTTTGTCTACGGGGCCGGTGTTCCGCAGCGGGCCGATTTTGCCGAAGCCCTCTACATCTCGCTCGTCACTCTCTCCACTGTGGGGTTCGGCGAGATCGTGGCTGCCAGTCCTCTGCTCCGGCTGGTCTCCGCCCTGCAGGCCGTGACCGGCTTCGGGCTGCTGACCGCCACGGTCTCCTGGATCCTGCAGACCTACCCTGCCCTAAACCGGCGCCGGGCTCTCGCCCACCAGCTGAACCTGTTCCGGGAGGCGGCCGGCCCTGATGGTGTAGCGGCACTGGAACCCGCCCATGCAGCCGGGCTGCTGGAGTCGCTGGCCCGGAACGTAGCCACCGTGGGTATAGACCTGGTGGCGTTCCACGAAACCTACTATTTCGGTGACATGGACCAGCGGAGCTCCCTGCCCGCCACGGTTGCCTACGCCCAGCAGCTGGCATCGGACGCCGAGCGGAGCGAAAGCCGGGAACTCCAGTTCGCCGGACGGATGCTGCACGCGGCCCTGGATGGCCTCGCGGAGGTCCTCCGCGGCAAGTTCGGCCATGCCGGAACCACCTCTTCCGACGTGTTCGACAGCTACGAGCTGCACCACCGCCACCGGCGGACCGGGGAACCGGACCGGTGACGACATCAGCCGAGGCAGCTGCAGGCGTGCGAAGAAGCTCCCGGTTTTCGCGTCGTTTCCTGCTGTGCCTCCTGGCTGTTGCCGTTCTCTTAAGTCCTTTCGCACACGCCGCCGCCGTCGTCTCAAAAGCCCCGCCCGCCGTCGTCCCTGGCCAACAAACGTATGAAGCGGTGGATGCTTTCCTGCAGGAACAAATGGCCGCCATCGGGCTCCCGGGCGCCGCCGTCGTCGTCGTTCACAACGGCATCCCGGTGCATACCGCCGCCTACGGCAGCGCCGACAACTCGGGCCGGCCGATGACCGCGGACACCCCGGTGCTGCTGGCCTCCACCAGCAAGTCCCTCACCGCCATCGCCGTGATGCAACAGGTCGAAGCCGGCCGGCTCCGCCTGGACGAACCCGTCCGGACCTACCTGCCGTGGTTCACCCTGCAGGACAGCCGCGCGTCAGGCATCACCGTCCGCCACCTGCTGCACCAGGCCAGCGGCATGGCGTCCCGGGACACCGCTTTCGAAGGCTCCTTCGCCCAGGACCCGGAGGCGCTCGAAGAAGGCGTCCGGGACCTCGCCGATTCCCCACTGTCGGGAGTGCCGGGTGCTGCCTTCGGCTACGCCAACGCCAACTTCAACGTCCTGGGCCTCCTGGTGCAGAGCGTGAGCGGGCAGCCATTCGGGGACTACATGCGGCAGCATGTTTTCGAACCCCTGGACATGGAGCACAGCCATCCGACCCGCGCTGCTGCCCGTGCGGATGGTGCCGCCGCCGGCCACTCGCTGTGGTTCGGCACGTTCTGGCAGCAGACGGAGGTGCCCGCGCCCACCACCGGGATGCCGTCGAGCACCATGTACGCCTCCGCGAATGACCTGGGCCGGGAGCTCAGCATGCTGCTGGACGAGGGGCAATTCCGGGACGCGCGCATCCTTCAGCCCGACAGCGTCCGGGCCATGCTCGAGCCTGGGGTCCGGGTTGACGGGGCAAAGATGTACGCGATGGGGTGGTTCACCCGCCCGCTTGTTGAATCCGTCCCTGCCGCGGAGGCCGCCGACAATGCCTCCTTGCCCTTGCTCGCCGAGCACCAGGGCGAGTGGGGCAACAGCCATACGTGCCTGGCGATGGTTCCGGACTCCCGCCTCGGCCTTGCCCTGGTCATCAACGCGAACGACACCTCGGCTCCCTCCCGGCTCAAGGCCATCGACACGAACATCCTGCGGATCCTCCACGGCCAGCAGCCCATCCCCGCCGTCGTCCAGGAGGACTGGCTGCAGCGCTACAGCTGGGCAGTCGCGCTGGGACTGCTGGTGGCGGAGCTGCTGAGCCTGTGGCTGGCACTTCGGGTGCTGGTCCGTTGGGGTGGGATATACGACGGCGGCGGGAGGCTTACGCTGCTGGCGGCGGGCCTGGCGGCGCTCGCCCTCGACGCGTTCGCCCTGTGGCTCTGCTTCATCTACGCGCCCGCCCGGTTCGACACCGACCTGCTGGTCATCATCCGCCAGTTCCCGGACGTGGGCGTCTCGCTGGTGCCGGTGCTCGGACTGGCCATCTTCTGGGGTGTCCCGCGGACCGTCTGGCTGCTCGTCCAGGCACTGCGCCGCGGCGTACCCTGAAACCATGGCGGCGGACATCAGTTCTGCGCATACCCTGGCGGCGCGGCTGAAGGCTGCCTACGAGAACCTTCCCCTGCCGGCGCCAGTCGTGGCCGGGATGGCCCTCGACCTCCTCCTTGCCAGGCTTCGCCCCCGGCCGCTTCCCGGTTCCCGTTCCATCCACCGGCTGGCGGGAACGGGACTGCTGATTGCCGGCGCCGGCCTCAATGCCTGGGCCCTGGCGGAACGCCGACGCCACTCGGCGGGCCCCTTCGAGCTGGAGCGGCCGGAGGATCTGGTGGTCACCGGCCCTTACGCGGTGACCCGCCATCCCATGTATGTGGGCTGGTGGCTCATTCAACTCGGCGCGGGAGTCCTGGCCGGTTCGTCCTGGGTCCTCGCGCTGCTGCCAGCCGAACTGCTGGTGGAGCACCGCTTTGTCGTCGCCGAAGAAGCTGCCCTCGCGGAGCTCTTTCCGCAGTCCTACCCCGGCTACGCGCAAAGGATTCCACGCTATCTTGGGCTCCCCCGCGCGTAGGCGCCTTCGCCGCCAAACCCAGCGGGCCGCCGTCGTAATTCACGACGGCGGCCCGCTGGGTTCGGTGTGTGGCTCCCCTACTGCCCCGGCGCCCGGTAGGACGGCGTCTTTTTGGCGGCGTTGTCGAGGTCTTCCACGGTCAGGAGCGGCTTCAGGCGGACGTTGACGTTCCCCGTCGAGTTGATCAGCAGCGATAGTGCAGCGGCACTTGCATCGTCCGGCGCCTCAAAAACACCCAGGACGTCGTAGTAACCAAAAGCGTAGTAGAAGCTCTCCAATGATCCTCCTACCGAGCCGAGGGCCTCCACCAGAGCGTCCCGCCGCGCGGTGCCGCCCTCCTTCATCAGCCCTTTAATTCCCTGGCCCACGTACGTCGCTTCAAACAGATACTTTGGCATGGTCTTTTCCCTTTCCTGCATCTTCATCCCGGTTGTCGCCGCAGGAACTTCACACCCGGAAAACATCGCTGTAGCACGGCCGAAGTGGCACAGACGCGGCGCCTCACTCGGTGAAAACGGGGCAAATTGCCCCGCTAGCGCAGACGCTATTCCTCCGGTTAAGGGCAGTCAATACGCTGGGGATACCCAATGCCCCGCACCTAAACCGCGGCCATTCCTGCGGAGACGAAGCAGATGGACCGGCTACGGCTCAGCCTGTGTCAAGAGCCATGCTGCGTCCATGTCCGGCTTGGGCTTTGACCGGCGAACCTTGCGCACCAGGACGATGAACGGCAGGAGCAGTAATTGGAGAACACCTGCTGCAATCAACAGCACAACGATGAGGACGACGATGGGTAAGTACAGCATGAACACGCCGGCAAGGGTGGCAAAGTATCCGAAAGTGAATCCGAGGATTGTCCCGGTATCCATGTCTCCCCCAAAGAACTGATCACTGTGAACCGGAAGTTTGCGTTGTTGTTGGCGGTTCGACGCCTCGGACCGCCCTTTATGTGCGGACTTTCCTGACACCCGGCCTCCGGTGCCGGGCTGGATGGTGGCCGGTTATGGGGTGTACCCCGCGCCAAGGCCTGTAGGGGAGTTCGCTGTCCGGGCCGGCGGGAGGGGCAGCCGAAGCCACCAGCGACGACCCTTTGCGGCGGCGCCGCAACCGTAGGAGTACGAAGACCGTTAATCCCATCCAAGCGAAAGCTGCACCGAAGATTAGGACTACTGACGGGATCGTACCCATGACTGAGTTTAGGCCCGAAACGGGCTGCATCCTCTACCCGTTTTCTCAGTGCTGACTACTCGTCATACCGGCGCTGGTACCTACTGCGGAGGTCTTCCAGTCCGGGCCAAACACCCTTTCTTCTGTCACGCCGCCGGCCGTAGGCTATGGGCATCCATCCCATACAGGAGGCATCCATGCGTACGGCAGAACCCATGACTGAAACCGAGCAGCTCCACCATCTTTTGGAAAACCTCACCACCCGTCTGGCCAGGGGCAGGGAATGGGCCACCCCTGGTGTGCAGGCTGCTCTGCAAAGAGCGGTGGCTGGCCTGGATACCGGCATCGAAACCGCGTCCCCGCGCCTGCAAATGCTTTTGCGCGGGCTGGCGGACGAGCTTGCAGGCGGTGTGGAGACGCTGACTCCCCGGGTGCGGGAACAGCTGAAGCGTGTGGGGCCGAAAGCCACTGCTGAGGTCCCGGTGGAAGCGGGTAAGTCGGCAGCCAGGAGATGGTGGTGGATCGGCGCGATGCTGCTCGCGGCGGGGGCCGGGGTGGGCGTGTGGCGCTCCCTGCAGGCATCAGGGGAAGAGTCTGCGCCCTCGCTAACTGTGCAGACGGGGAAAACCACTTCTGATGATGACCCCGAACTCGCCGCTGGACGGATTTGAGGTGAGCGGCTTGCCAGATCAATAGTAAGCGTGCTTAGTATTGATCTGGCAAAAAGCCAAAGGCCCTGAAATCAATCCAAGGAGACACTATGTTCGCCAAGGAAAACATTGACACCCTGCTCAACGCCGGCGGTAACGTCCTGAGTGGTGACGGGAACAAGATCGGTTCCATCGGCCAGGTCTACGCCGATGATGAGACAGGCCAGCCCTCCTTCGTCACTGTAAAGACCGGGCTTTTCGGCTCGTCCGAATCGTTCGTCCCGCTGGAAGGTGCACGCACCGAGGGCAACGACATCGTCGTGCCTTATGGCAAGGACCAGGTCAAGGATGCGCCGCGCGTTGCTGAAGACGGCCACCTCGAACCTACTGAGGAAGATCGGCTGTACACCTACTACAACCTCGGTGGTGGTACCTCCTACAGCGGCACCACCACCCGGACCGGCACAGCCGACACCGGCGAACGGACGGGCACCGTGGGTCATGACACCTCTGGCCCAACGACTGATGATGCTATGACCCGCTCCGAAGAGCGGCTCCACGTCGGCACCGAAAAGCAGGCTGCAGGCCGGGCCCGGCTTCGCAAGTACGTCATCACCGAGAACGTCACCAAGACCGTACCGGTGCAGCGTGAAGAAGTCAGGATCGAGCGCGAGCCCATCACGGACGCGAACGTGGGCGCCGCGATGGATGGACCCGCGATCAGCGAGGAAGAACACGAAGTCATCCTCCACGAAGAACGCCCCGTGGTGGAAAAGGAGACCGTCCCGGTCGAACGGGTCCGCCTGGACAAGGACACCGTGACCGAAAACGTCACCGTCAACGAGGAAGTCCGCAAGGAAAACATCGACACCGACGGAACCCACGGCACCCGCCGCTAAACAAATCTGCGCTCAAAGGCCCGGGGAGTAAGCCCGGGCCTTTGGCGTGCCCGGCCAGACGGCAGGGCTCCCGCCGCCGGTTGGGATAACGAACCTTCCTAAGGAACTGAGGGACGATTTCTGGCTGCAAGGGCGGCGAGGTCGCGGATCAGCCGCTGGACTTCATGTTCCCGGCCTCTTCGGGGCGGGGTCTGTTGCGCCGCGCACGGCCTTACCAAGCGGCTCTTAGGCGGAACTGGAACAGGAGCTGACGCTCGCGGCTCCATCGACGGCCTCGATTCCTTCGCCCCGACCGAGTTATTTATGCCCATACGTCCCCCTCGACGTAGTTGTTCTGCTGCCCTGTAAAAACACTTTAGGAAGCCAGAGGACTGTGCGGAAGCGAGTATGTCCACCATCGAGACTTATTGTGCCGATCTTGATCCTTCGCTGCGCTAAAGGGGCATCTGCGGGCAATCAGCCACCGAATGCGGAGCCGGCGACGGCTGGGGGAGGCGTTCGTGGTCTCAGGCGAACGCCCACGTCGCCGGCTCCAGTCATCACCATATGGCCCCTGCCTTAGGGGAGCCCGAGTAATTGATACGCGTTTCGTGAACCCGAAGTACCTGCCCAAAGGTTTGTGGTGGTTACTCGAGCGAACGAAGGAACGTCCTCACCTCGGCATTGAAGGCATCGGCGGCCTCTATGTTGCTCAGGTGCCCGACGCCGGGGAGTACGACGAGCTGCGATGCGGGAATTTTCGCGTGAAGCTCCTTCCCGACCGCCAGCGGCGACCGCACGTCGAGGTCACCATGCAGCACCAGCGTCGGGATGTCGATGTCAGGGAGGATGCCGCGAAGGTCGGCATTTGCCATCGCCCGAAGCATCGTCAGACTGCCTCGCGGGTGAATACCGGACATCAGCGCGAGTGTCTGTTCCGCCATTTCCCGCGGTGCAGACTCAGTGAGCATGCCGGGCAGGTACTTGGGCAGCCAGTCCTCAGGAGGCTGTGTGACGTCCTCGCTGATCATCTGAACGCGCCGCTGCACCTCGTCGGCTGGGAGGGAGCCGGCCCAGCCGGCATACGCCCCCGCCAGGATCAGGCTTCTGGGCAGGCTCGGGTGCCGCCCATAGAGCGCCAAGGCGAGTGCTCCACCGAACGAAAGGCCCAGGACATGCGGGCGAGGCAGACCAAGCGCCCTCACAAACCCGGCCAGGGTGTCGGCGTAGTCGTCCATGCAGAAGGACTCGGGCGGATCATTGGATCCTCCGCTGCCCGGAGCGTCCCAGGCGACGAGATTGAACTCGTCACCGAGAGCGTCGAACTGCGGGCCCCAGGATCGGCTGTCAAAACCAAAGCCCCCATGAAGAAGGATGAGGGGTTCGCCCGATCCCGCAACCCGATAGTTGATTTTGAGGCCGCACACGGTAACTGCGCCCATGTACGTAGCTTGGCATCCGGCCGCCAAGCCTGGCAACGCTGCCCAGACGACGCTCCGGGCTGTTACGTCTCGGTCCAGGTCGCTGCAGCTACCCCGTACTCCGGCCGGCCGGCGGGCCGGTACTTCTGGATGACGAGGCCGCGGGATGTAGTGGACGACTCCAGCAGCTCGAGCCTGTAGTCCGGCCCGGACTCCGGGAACAGCCTGTTGCCCTGTCCGATGACCACGGGATAGACAGTCAGGTCGAGTTGGTCCACGAAATTGTTGGCAAGCAACCAGCGGACGAGGGAGAGGCTGCCTGGCACAACCAGGTCGCCCTCCCCCTCCTCTTTCAGCTTCCGAACATGTGATGCAATGTCACCGGTCAGGACAGTCGTCGGTTCCCACTGCGGGTGGGAAAGCGTGGTTGATACGACGTACTTCGGGCGGTTGTTCAGCGCCGCAGCGACCGGATCTTCCGTAGCGTCGGCCATCCCCGAACCCCAGGAACCGGCGAAGACCTCGTACGTCCACCTGCCGAAGAGGAATGCGGCGGCGTTGCCGTATACCTCGTTGAGGTAGTTGCGGGACTCGGGGTCCAGCAGGGGCCCGGCCCAGCCCCCGCGTTCGAAGCCGCCCCGACGATCCTCATCGGGACTACCGAGGCCTTGCATGACGCCATCGACGGTGACGTTCATGGTGACTTTCAATTCCATGTCCTGCTCACTTTCTCCGGCGATAGGTACAGGTGCGGGATGTAAACGGGATTGTGTCAGCCCGACCAGTTTCCACCCTGCGGTTGAGGCACCGCTACCTATGCGGTCCGTCGTCATGAAGGTGTGCTTATCAAGCGGGACTCCTGGCCCGCGCTTCTATCCCGAAAACCTGGACTCGGCGGCTGGCACGAGCCGGTAGGCGAAGCGGCCGTGCACACCGTCATCCGGGCTCATCGTGAGGTCTGCTCCCTCAGTGGGCAGCTGCATGGGCGTTATGACGGCCTGCCCGTCGCACGGGACCCGCACGGGGGCAAGGACTTCAGCACCCGCCGACGTGGACACGGACAGCTCAGCAAAGCTCGGTCCTGTGCAGACGAAGTGCAGTTCGTACTCGCCCGGTTCAGCCATGAGCGTTCCCGTGCTGGTCGTGTTGCCGCCGCTGGTACCGCGCAACTCTCCCGGCAAACGCGGCTGCAGCTGCTCCGCTGACCACTCGGACAAGTCCTCCAGCTCCGAAGCCCTGCGGTCCGGGTTGGTCTGCACCTTGACCCCCGTTGCGGACGGCTTGCCCACAGGCGGGACCGCACTGATGGTGATGGGTCCGCCGCGGTGCCTGTGAAACCGGTCCAGCGCAGAGTCGCACTCAAAGGCCGATGCCTCCGGCACGCCGTCAGCCCCCACAATGGTGAGCTTTGCTCCGTGCACCCCGGCGCAGGCGCCTGTAATCATGTAGTCTCCGGGCGCCAGATCCAGCGTCAGTTTGCCCGCCGGCTCCGCCTCGGACGGCATGCCGGGGTCCGCCGGGGAAGCCTCGAGCAGGCGCACCACTTCATCGACGTTTTCCTCGAAGGACCGCGGCTGCGGTGTTGCCGCCGGCGGGGACGCCGCAGCCGCCTGATCCTCCGGCCCGGCGTACTCACAGCCGGCAAGGGCAACCGCCAGAACGGCCACACCGAACAAAAGTCCCCCGCGCCGTGCCGGCGCTCCCCCATGAGCTGACATGGGTCCGAGTCTATGGCCTGCCGCCTCCGGCAGTGCCAGTATGTGGAGGATCAGGTTCACTCCAGGTGCCCCGTCCGGGCAGCAAGGACGCGCGATTCATGACGTATGTAACCGCTTTGGCCGACGTGGGACCCGACGACCTCTCCGTGGCCGGCGGCAAGGCCGTCGGATTGGGCGGCCTCATCCAGACCGGGCTTCCGGTGCCGCCGGGGTTCGTCCTGACCACCGCCGCCTACGCTGATTTCGTCGCTGACAACGACCTTGCGACGGCGATCCAAGACGTGGCCGCACTGCCGCCGCAGGCGTCGCCGCAGGACTACGAGGACGCCTCGGATCAGATCCGCGCCCTCTTCACGAGCGGCGCCATGCCGGCCCGGATCGCAACAGAATTAAACGCAGCCTACGGGCGTCTCGACGGCAAAGACGCAGCAGTGGCGGTGCGCTCCTCCGCCACCGCCGAGGACCTCGCCTCGGCCAGCTTCGCCGGGCAGCAGGAAACCTACCTGAACGTCCGCGGCGCGGAGGCCCTGGCGGAAGCGGTGATCCGCTGCTGGGCCTCCCTCTGGACGGCCCGCGCCATGGCCTACCGTGCCCGCGAAGGCGTGGCACCGGACGAGGTGCGCCTCGCCGTCGTGATCCAGCTGAAGGTGGAGGCCGGGGCCGCCGGGGTCATGTTCACCGCCAACCCCGCCAACGGGCGGCGGGACCAGACGGTGATCAGTGCCGCGTGGGGCCTGGGCGAATCGGTGGCGAGCGGGACGGTCACCACCGATGACGTGGTGGTCGACGCCGGGACCGGCACCGTGGTCTCCCGGCAGACAGCCGACAAGGACGTTATGACCGTCTACGCGGAGAACGGGACCCGGGAGCAGCCGGTGGCGGCAGCCCGCCGTCGTGAGCCCGTCCTTGATGACAGCGCGGCGGCCGAGCTGGCCGGGTACGGACAGCGGATCACGGAGCATTTCGGGACGCCGCAGGACATCGAGTGGGCGCGCACCGCAGACGGTTTCTTCATCCTGCAGTCCCGCCCCATCACGGCGCTGCCGGACCCGGCGGCCGACACCCCGGAGACCTGGCCCCTGCCCTATGCCAAGGGGCTCTACTTCCGCGCGAGCATCGTGGAACAGCTGCCCGATCCGCTCTCACCGCTGTTCGCCGACATGGTTGACGGGTCCGTGGCGCGGTCGCTGAAAGCCCTGCTGGCTGAGGCCCTGGGCAAGAACGTGATCCGCGACGGCGACGTCGGGCTGCCCACCATCAACGGCTACGCCTACTACTATTACCGCACCTCCGGCATGTGGCGGATGATGGGCAAAGCGCCGGCGGCCGTAGGGGCGCTGGCCCGCGGCAAGGCGCACATGGGAGTGGCCGGCTGGCGCGAGTTCTCCCATCCCCGGTACGAGCGGCTGATCAAAGACTGGTCCGCGATGCCGCCCGCGCAGCTCACCGGCGCGGAACTGCTGGCGGGCGTGCAGGCGCTGCTGGATGCCGGCACCGTGTACTACACAGCCGTGCAGTCCATCATTCCGCTCGCCGCCACCAGCGAGCTCTCCTTCCGGGCGTTCTACGACAAGCTGGTCCGGCGTGATGGCGATCCCCCGGCCCAGACATTCCTCCTCGGCTATGACAGCGAACCCATCCGCGCGGAGAAGTCCCTGTACGACCTCGCCGGCTGGGCCCGCAGCGACCCCGGGCTGACGACTGCTTTGCTGGAACGGCCGACGGCGGAACTCGCCGAGCGCCAGCGCACCGGTTCCGCGCCCGAAGGTGTGGACGGAGTCCTGTGGCAGGAATGGCGTATCGCCTTCCAGGAGCATCTGGCCCTCTACGGCCACGCCGTCTACAACCTGGACTTCGCCAGCCCCGTGCCAGCCGACGATCCGTCCGCCCTGCTGGAGACGGTGAAGTTCTACCTGCGCGGGCAGGGCACCGACCCGCATGAGCGGCAGCGGCTCTCCACCGAACGCCGGGAGGAGCTCACCCGCCAGATGGTTGCCCGGCTTGGACCGCGCCGCCGGGCCGCGTTCCTCCGGCTGCTCCGCTGGGCCCAGGAGACGGCGCCGATCCGCGAAGACGCACTGGCCGACGTCGGGCTTGCCTGGCCGCTGCTGCGGCGGATGCTGCTGGAACTCGGGACCCGGCTGGTGGGTTCCGACGTCATCGCGGGGGCGGACGACGTGTTCTGGCTGCGCTACCAGGAGCTGCGGAGCGCCGTCGAATTCGGCCTCGCTGATGCCGCGGCCGGGGCGGGCGTGACCATTTCTGGAGCCGGCCGGCCCGTCCGCGCCGCCGCCGTCGAGGAACGCCGGATGCTCTGGCGCGGCCAGGCGAAGGCCGCCGCCCCGCAGATGCTGCCCGAGAGCCGGTGGATGGAACGGGCCTTCGGGTCCATGATGCCGGCAGGCTCGCAGCACCAGCACGGCGACGTCATCAAGGGCGCCGGGGCCAGCGCGGGCCGGGTCACCGCTCCCGCGCGCGTCCTGGCCGGGCCCCAGGACTTCGGTCAGATGGAGCCCGGGGACGTCCTGGTGGCCCGCATTACCACTCCCGCGTGGACGTCACTCTTCGCGATGGCCTCCGCTGTTGTGACCGACGTTGGGGGACCACTGAGCCACAGTTCCATCGTGGCCCGCGAGTACGGCATCCCCGCCGTCCTCGGCACCGGAGTTGCCACGCAGCGGCTTGCCACCGGCCAGCGGATCACGGTGGATGGCGACGCCGGGACGGTCACCCCCGAGCGGCAGGCCGGGAACGGTAGTGCTCGGCCAGCCTCGCCAGGCCCTCATCGATGGAGACGTCGGGGGTCCAGCTGAGAAGCTCCCGGGTTTCGCGCTGGTCGAACCAGTGGGCGGTGGAGAGCTGCTCGGCGAGGAACCTGGTCATCGGTGGCTCCTGTTGCCGTCCGGCCCAGGTCCACAGTTTTTCCACCACCGCTCCCGCCGCCCGCGCCACAACACCGGGCACGGACCACGACGGCGCGGGGACGCCTCCCGCGGCGCAGATGCCCGCCAGCAGCTCACCCACCGGGCGGGGCTCCCCGTTGCTGACCACCAGGGCCCTGCCGTGGACGTGGTCCATGCGGTGGAGCGCGGCGACGATAGCCGCGGCGGCGTTGTCCACGTACGTGGTGTCGATCAGGGCCGCGCCGGCATCGAGCAGCGGCAGGCGCTTACGGCTGGCGCGGGCCAGGACCCGTTCCACCAGCTGGGTGTCCCCCGGGCCCCAGACGATGTGGGGGCGCACCGCTGTGACCCGGAAATCAGGTGCGTCCGCTGCCAGCGCCAGCAGCTCCGCCTCAGCCTTGGTGCGGGAGTAGTCCCCGTGGGCGTGCTCCGGGTCCGCCGGGTCCGCGCCCAGCCCCGCGATGGCGGCGCCGGAGTTGGCGACGGACGGGGAGGACACGAACACCACGTCCCGCACCCCGGCCGCACGGGCGGCATGGAACAGGCGGCGGGTTCCTTCGACGTTGACCTCGTCGAACTCAGCGGCACGGCCCGTGAAGGAAACTTTGGCGGCCAGGTGGATGACCCCTTCGGCGCCCTGGACTGCTTCCCGGAGCGCTTCACCGTCCGTGACGGACCCCCTGACGTCTGTGGCGCCGTCGACCCCTGACGGACGGCGCTGGAAGGTGGCCACGTCATGGCCCTGGCGCACCAGCAGCCGGGCAACTTTTCCCCCCAGCAGCCCGCTTGCCCCGGTGACGAGGACCCTCACGGCTTTCCCGGACGGCCGCCGGCCAACACCCGCGACGCCCAGCGGGACAGCCGGGTCCTGTCGATCTTGGCGTTGTGCCGGATGTCGGTGGGCTGGGCGGGGACCTCGAGCACGGCCGAGACCTCGACGCCGGACTCAAGGGCTGCCCTCCGCACATCCCCGGCCAACTGCGTCCCGGCAGGGCCGGCTTTCCGTGCGGGAGGAACGGTCTCGACGACGGCGACCACGGCCTGGGTGCCAGCAGGTCCCACCCCGGCGATCGCCGCCAGCCGGACGCCGTCGAGCCGTTCGATGGCCTGTTCGGCGCCCACCGGCGTCACCACTCCTCCGGGCGAAGTGACCACGTGGGCGAGGCGTCCCTCCACCCAGAGCCGGCCGGCGGCGTCGAAGTGCCCCACGTCGCCGGTGCGGTGCCATCCGGGCAGGCGGTTGCTCTCCTGCTGCGTCAGCCAGAGCCTGTCGTACGCTTCCTTGACGTGCGGGGCGCTGACCAGGATCTCGCCGGTGACGCCGGGCTCCGTTACGGGGTGGGACCCGGGTGCGGTGCCGTCCGCTGCCAGCGGGACGACGGCCACCCGGGCGCCGTGCACCGGCCACCCCACGCACACGCCGTTGCCTGCTCCCGCTACGGCGCTGGCAGAAGTCTCAGCACCAGCAGAACTCTCAGTGCCGGCGGCAGCATCGGCGTCGGCGGCTTGGATCTGTCCCAGGCTGATGTCCGTGACGGGCAGCGCCTCGGTCATTCCGTACGGGGTATGCAGCGAGGCGCCGGGCAGCAGCCGCTGCACCTCGGCCAGGAGCGGTTGCGGGACAGGCGCGCCGGCGGACAGGAGCAACCCGATACCTTCCAGCGCTCTTCGACCTGCGGCACTCACACCACCCCGGGTGGCAAGGACATTCCGCAAAGCCGCCGGCGAGGCGAAGACCACGGTGGCGTCGATGGCCGCGGCGGCGTCGGCGAGGGCGCTGGCCGTCAGGGTGCGGGGCGCCGTAACGTCCATGGCGGGCGTCACCGATACCGCTCCAAGCGCCGGCCCCAGCAGGGCGAACGGGGCGAAGCCCGCCACCAGCCGGGCGCCGGAAGGGATGCCGAAGGTTTCTGCCACCGTGTCCCGCATCGCAGCCAGCTTCCGGTGCGTATAGAGCACGCCTTTGGCGGGGCCGGTGGAGCCTGACGTGAAGAGGACGGCGGCCGGGGCATCCGGATCCACGCCGTCCACCAACTGCCGACTGCTGCGGCCGGCACCGGAACGCGTCAGGGCCTCAAGGGAGTTTTCGACCCCCAGCATCCGATGGCGGGCGGCCGGGAGGTCCCGCACGCTGATCCGCCGTCCCGGCCAGCCGAGCACCGAGGCCGCCGCCAGCGCCTTGTCGATGCCGATGAGGACGTCGGGGGTGGCACCTTTCACGGCGCGGCTGAGGCCCTTGGTTCCCAGTCCGGCGTCGGCCACCACCACCACGGCGCCCAGACGCAGGCACGCGTACAGGGCTACGGTCAGGTCCACGCCGGGCGGAACCATCAGGCTGACCCGGCTGCCGCTTCCCACTCCGACGTCCCGCAGCCCCGCGGCGAGGTCCAGGATGTTCCGGTCCAGCTGCCGCCAGCTGAGCGAGCGGGCCACTGTGCCGTCCGGCGCCATTTCCGCGACGGCGGTATCGGCTCCGGCCGGGCCCGCTGCCTGCTCTTCAAGCAGGTCCCACAGGGGCCGGAATTCCGACGGCGGCGGCTTGGCTGTGTCCTTCGGCCACTGGCTCCCGGCCGTAATGGCTTCCGCTTCCGGGGATCTGCTGTCGTGTGCACCTATGTTTCCGGCAAGCCACTGGAAAACCGGCGCGGCAATGTTCCGGTCTTCTGCCACGAGGTGGCCGGCGCCTTCGAAGCGGTGCACGTCGGCGTGGGGAAGCCGGGTGATGAGGTCCTTGAGGTACCGGTCCGAAAAGATGGGATCCTTGGGACCCCAGAGCATCAGCGCGGGCACTTTCAATCCGTGGAGCCCTTCCGCCACGCCGCTGAGCGCCGGGAAGCTGGGGTGGGAGGCGTCCACGGGGATGTCCGCTACAAAGTTTCCCACGCCGGCCCGTCTGTCGGCTCCCCGGTAGGGGGCCATGTAGGCGTTGCGGATGTCGGCGGGCAGCGGCGGGTGTGCCAAGGAGTGGGTCACCCGCAGAAAGGCGTCCGACGTCGTTGTTCCCCACTGGTGCACGGCGGGGTGCAGGGCAAGCCGCAGGGCCGGCGGGATGTCCGACCCCGCGGGCTGGTGGACGGCCGTGTTGGTCAGCACCACCCCGGCGAGGTGCTGCGGGTGTGCCAGGGCCCAGCCCAGGCTGATCACCCCGCCCCAGTCGTGGCCCACCGTCACCACAGGCCCGTCCAGGCCAAGTGCGTCCGTCAGGTCACCGAGGTCGTTGATCCGGTCCGCCAAGCGGCGGAAGGTGCCGGTGCGCTCCGAGAAGCCCATATCCAGCTGGTCCACCGCAATAACGCGCCATGGGTGGTCCGGATCCGATCCCGCTGCCAGCAGCGTCCGCCACAGGTAGGACCAGGTGGGGTTGCCATGCACGCAGAGCAGGGTGCCGGCGGGGGCCAGGCCGAGCCGGGCGAGCTGTGCGCCGTTGTCCAGCAGATGCCAGCGGCGCACCGTGCCGGGCGCATCGGTCCCGGACGTGGACACGACATCGACGTCGCGCGACCACTCCGGATCGACGCCAGGCCAGCCTGCGGCTACCAAACGATTTCCATCATGGCGGTGTTCAGCCCGGACCCGACGCCCATGCAGAGCACGCGGTCCCCCGCTTCAAGGGATTGCGCCTCGGCGGCGAGGGTCATGGGGAGCGACGCCGGGCCCACGTTGCCCCAGTGCGGGAAGGTGATGGGCACCTTGGCCGGATCCAGGTCGATGGCGTCGATGATGGCCTGCGTGTAGGCGTTGCTCACCTGGTGCGTGACGTAACGGTCCATGTCCGTCCAGTCCCACTCCGGACGCGCTTCGTGCCAGGCGTCGACCACAAGCTGCAGGCCGCCGTCGAGCAGGCCCTTCGTGTCCGTGGCCATGCCGTCAATGCCGCCCACGCACAACTCATGGTGTTCGGTGCCCGCGCGCATCACACCGCCGACGATCCGGTGCGCACCCGGGTGCTGGTCCGCCGGGCCCAGGACGGCGGCGGCAGCTCCGGAGCCCAGGGTGAGCGTGGCGAACTCGCGGTTGAAGTCCTCGCGCGTGGTCTCGGGCCGCTGGAGACGGGCCAGCGTGGCCTCCTGCGTGGCCTCGGCATCCTCGGCGTTGACGATCATGGCGTACTTGATCTGGCCGGAGTCGATCATGTTGGCCGCCAACGTCAGGCCGTTCACGAAGCCCAGGCAGGCGTTGGCCAGGTCGAAGTTCATGGCCGACGACGGCAACCCCAGCCCGTGGTGGATCTTCACCGCGACGGACGGCTCAAGGTTCCGCCGCGTGACCGAGGTGTTGATCAGCAGGCCGACGTCGGACGGTTCCACTCCGGCCTCGGCCAGGGCCTTCGCACCCGCTTCCGTGGCAGCATCATCGAACGACGTCCCGGCCGCCCACCAGCGCCGGTGTGTGACGCCTGCAACACGCTCAAGAAGCCGGGGCGGGAACTTGAGCCGGTGCAGGGTGGACGCCAACCTGCGGTCGAAATCCGTGGAACTCACAATCCGTGGAGCTTCGACACTGCTCACCGAAAGCAACGCTGTGTTGCTGTGCCGGAAGGTTGCATTTCCTGCCAATTCAAGCCCCTGTTCGTTTCCGTCCTGCAGCCATGCGCTGACAGTACGTTAGCCGACTGACCCGAAACGCGATGGTAAGCATGCTTAGGATATGTTACAGGCGCATCGGCGGGCCGCCAACCGGGAGTGGAAGAGCTGTTCGTGCGATGTCACGGGACAAGCCTGACGTTCCCGCCCCGGAGGCTGGTACGGAAGCCGTCATCCTGGACGGTGACGTCCTCGAGCACGAGGCCTTCGGGCAGGCCCTCGATGCTGTGTTCGATGGTGACGAATGTGCGCACGACGGCGGCGGTGGCGCCGGAGAGGAAGTCCGGCCCGCCCACATCGATTGAGCTGGGCTCGACAACGAGTTTGCCGCCCTCTACCTCCACATTGCCGGTGGCGGTGACGCGCAGTTCGCGGCCCAGGGCCTCGACGGTGCGGACCACAGTGGCCTGGCCACCGCCGGCGGGGCGGACCACGGACCCCCCGCCGAGCTCGTCGGCCACAACCTCGAAGGGTACCGTGGCATCCACCGCGAGCCGTGCGGCCACCAGCCCGTCCGGCCCAGTGATCACGTCCTGCCCCACGGCCCGGACGTCACGGAGCGTTGAGCCCGAAGCCACCACTGTCCCGGCGTCCAGCTCGATGTCGGCAAGCCACACCTCGTCCCCGCCCAGGCCGGCCGGAGGCTCGGCATCTGACCCACGCTCGGTACCCCCGGTTGACGGCGGCACGGGGTTCGCCTCACCCCCGCCGGCCGGACTGCTCGCCACCCACCACATGATCGCCACCGCGACCGCCAGGAGGAAAACCATCCCGCCGGCGCCGATCAGCCAATCCTTCGCACGTGTCCACTTCACTAGGACAGTATGGGTGGCTGAGCAGCGTTCGGACGGCGCCGCGTCATGGTGGCGTATGATCGGGCAGCCGAAAGGCGCATAGTTGGACCATGACAATCCCTTATACCCGGGGCGACTCCTTCAGCGGCGGAGATTCCCGGGAACATATCAGACGGGCGCTCGTGGACTCCGGGGCCACCGACGTGCTTTTCAGTCAACGCGGGCACCGGAGCGCCATCGCCTTCAGGGGCGGCGGGAGGCAATTCCGCATCGTCCTTTCCCAGTCGCAATCCGACGAGACTTCCCTCGGCCGGGGGGACTCAGCGGAGGGCCCTGTCCGCGAAGCGAAGGCAAAAATCCTTGAACGGGCCAACCGCAGGAGTTGGCACGCCCTGGCCCTGGCAATAGATGCCAAACTCGCGGCAGTGGCGGCAGGCATTACCACCCTGGAATCGGAATTCCTGGCACATGTGGTTCTCCCGGGGAACCGCACCGTGTTCGACGAACTCGAACCCGTCATCGACTCCGCTTACCGCTCCGGCCGGCGTCCCCTGTTCGGTGATTCGGCCCCGTCCACACCCGGCGCAGCGCCGGAGATCCCGGCAGACGTCCCGGTCCTGCACCCGGTACCGGGGCCGGCAGCCCTCGGGTGGGCATAGCTGCCTGGATTAACTTAGGCTTCTCCGCCCTTTAGCGCGTCAAGAGGGCGTAGACTCCGGGTACGTCGGACGCCATGTAAAGCCCGTGCACGAAAGCCCTGAAAGGCACCCTCAATGACCGAGAGCAGCATCCGCGACCAGTGGCACCGGCTTCCTTCCACCGTTACCCAGTGGCTGATTGATAACCCCGGCTGCGTGATCCTTCCCCGGACCTTGTCCGCGGAGATCGTTGCGGCCACGGGCCAGCCCCTCCACCAGGATCTCCACGGCGAAACCGCGCTCGGGCAACAGGACGTGGATTTCATCCGGATGAAATCGCGCGAGGCCGAAACCGGGCACCCGAACACCGATTACACCTTCTTCGACTCTGTGCAGCCCTAGACCCCGGACGCCGTACCGGCAATCCAGCCCTGTGACGTTTCGTCAGAGTGTGTCGAGGGCTCCTTTGGCACTTTCCACCAGGACGTGGGTGCCGGCTTGGACGTGGACCACTTCGCCGTCGATCTGGCAAGGAACAGCGTTCCGCGTTGTAAACGCATAACTGCTGACGCTGGGTTGACGCCCCAGTCCCAGCGTGACGGCCCGAAGGGTCATCAGCGCCATCTTCCAGCGCCCGGCATGGGGCAGGGTCACCACCTCGAACCGGCCGTCGTCCGGGTGGTGGGACTCGCTGACCGTTCCATACTTGGCCATTCGTGAAATGTTGGCCAGGATCAGGCTGTCGAAGCGCGCGGTGGCCCCGTCGTCGCGCACGAGCTCGAACGGCCTCAGGCCGGAGAGCGTCCGGGCAACCGAGATGAGTTCGAGTATTTTCCCCTTGCCGCCCTTCTCGATGCCGATGGCCATCAACGGCGTAAGCCCGAACCCTATGTAGGAGTGGGCGTAGTGAACCTGCTCCCGAGACGGACCGCGAAAGGTGATGCGCAGCAGGTCGATGCGGCGGACCCGGTTCCCGTGGAGGGCCTCCATCAGTGACTTTTCCGGCATGCTCCGGTGATGATCATTTGCGTTGCCGGCAGGGAGGACGGTGCACACCGCCCTGCTGCCGGGGACCTCCAGGACGCCGTTGACAACCTCGTTGTACCCGCCGTCGCCGCTGACCGAAACGATGAGCGGGGCTCCTTCCGCGGCCGCGGAGCGCGCCAGGTCACGGGCATGCCCCGCAAAATCTGTTGGCATCAGCTCAACGTGAAGACCCGGCAGCTCAGCGGCGATATCCTGCTGCAGGGCATCGATCCGGCTGGCCATTCCGGCCCTGGACGGATTGAAAATCAGGACTACCCTGTCGAACGGGCCGGCAGGTGCGGGGTCATCAGCCATGGCGCCCATCCTCCCACGGTAGCGGCGGCCGTGTGGGCCCCGCGGAATTAGGGTGCGGCGTCCCCGCTCCCCGTTTCCGACCAGAAGGCCAGGATGTGCCGGGTGACTTCGGCAGGTGCCACGAGGAGCGGCGCCACGTGGCCGCCTCCCGCCACCTGTATGAACCGGCCGTCCGGAATGGTGTGCGCCGCCCGCTCAGCCTCCGCCATATCGAGCAAGGCGTCGTTTCTGCTGGCCAGCACCAGGGCGGGCACCTGAAGCCGCGGCAGGACCGGGCGGAGGTCCGGACGGTGCAGCATGACGGACTGCATGGCCCAGTATTTGCCCATCTTGTCGCCCCGGCGGAACGACTCCGTGATGGCCGCCGCAGCAGCCGGCTCGGTTTTGGCCGAACCCTTGCCAGCGAGGGCGTCCACGACCATCGAACTGAACGGCCCGGGTCCCAGAACGCGGAAGAGGTACACCAGCAGGGACGACCGGCGGCGCTCGGCCTTGGACAGCGGGTACGGGGGTGTCCCGATGGTGGTCAGCGTCCGGCAGCGCGACGGGAAGCTGTCCGCGAAGACAATGCCCACGTGCCCGCCCCACGCGTTACCCACCCAATCCACGGGCGCCGAAACGCCCAGCGCTTCGAGGACCTCCGCGGCGGCCTTCGCGCAGTCCTGGAGTGAATAGAGCCTTCGCGGACCCGGGCTCCCGCCGTGGCCAGGCCCGTCCAGCAGGAAAAGCTCCCGCTCCTTCGACAGGTCCTCCACCACGCCCTCGAAGGTGCTGGAGTCCATAAACAGGCTGTGCCACAGCAGGGCCGGCTTTCCCGCGCCGGACCGGCGGACCTGGATGGGACCCAGGTTCGTCTCAACCACGGTCGAAGAGCTGTCCAGGAGCATGGCCGCCTCCACGGGGTATCTGCTTCGTTTGTAAAGCCTAGGGATGCAGTCTTCTCCACGGCCATGTCCGCGTCAATGCACAGGCCGCTCACGGCGGCGGCGTTGCCTGCTGGTCCTCCGCTGAAGCACCCAAGCTGGGCCCGCCGTCGGACTTCCCCGCCGGGGATCCTGGCGCGACACCTTGACTTTTTTTCTGAGTCAAGTCATAATTGAGTATAATCAGTTATTCGCTTCGACCCATTCCAGAAGGAGCACCACCCATGCGAGCGTTCGTCGTCACCCAATACAAGGAGCCGCTGCGCGAAGCGGACGTGCCCGAGCCCGCGGTCGGCGAGCGCGACGTGCTGGTCCAGGTCCACGCAGCCGGCCTTAACCAGCTGGACGAGAAGATCCGGCTGGGTGAGTTCCAGCAGATCCTCCCCTACAAGCTCCAGTTGATCCTCGGCAACGATGTGGCCGGCACGGTCCTGCGCGTCGGGGCAAAGGTGAGCCAGTTCAAGCCTGGCGACGAGGTCTACGCCCGCCCGGCCAAGGACCGCATCGGCACCTTCGCTGAGCGCATCGCCGTCGCCGAGGAAGACCTGGCGCTGAAACCCGTGTCGGCCAGCATGGCGGAAGCCGGATCGCTGCCACTGGTGGCACTGACGGCATGGCAGGCCCTCGTGGAGCAGGGCAACGTGAAGCCCGGACAGAAGGTCCTCATCCATGCCGGCGCCGGCGGGGTGGGCTCCATCGCCATCCAACTCGCCAAGCACCTCGGCGCCCATGTGGCCACCACCGCGAGCGCGGCAAACGCCGACTTCGTCCGCAGCCTGGGCGCGGACACGGTGATCGATTACCGCGCGCAGGACTTCGAGCAGCTCCTCACCGGCTACGACCTGGTGCTGGACAGCTTAGGCGGGGAGAACCTCGAAAAGTCGCTGCGCATCCTGAAGCCCGGCGGCAAGGCAATAGGGATCTCCGGCCCGCCGGACCCGGCGTTCGCCCGCGCGGCTGGCCTCAACCCCGTAATGCGCCTGGCGGTCGCCGGACTCAGCAGCAAGATCCGCCGGCAGGCGAAGAAGCGCGGCGTCAGCTACGAATTCCTGTTCATGCGCGCCAGCGGCGAGCAGCTGCGCCGGATCACCGAACTGGTGGATAACGGCGTGCTGCGCCCGGTGGTGGGCAAGGTCTTCGACTTCGACGACACCCCGGAGGCACTGCAGGCCCTCGCCGACGGCGGGATCCGCGGCAAGGCCGTGGTTACGCTGTGAACCCCCCGCACCCCTTTCAGCCAACAAAACATCCAGGAGAGCAACCGTCATGAGCAATCCCGAGAATGACTCCGTCATCACCTCGTACACGGAGGCCCCCACCCGCACCGTCACCGCCGGGGGCACCACCTTCGCCTATCGCGAGCTGGGACCCAAGGGCGGCATCCCCGTGGTGTTCTTTGTGCACCTCGCCGCCACCCTGGACAACTGGGATCCGCGCATCATCGACCCCATCGCCCAGAACCGCCACGTCATCACCTTCGACCAGCCCGGCGTGGGCGCCTCCACAGGACAGGTTCCCAGCAGTATCGAGGAAATGGCCGACGACGCCTACACCTTCATCCGGGCCCTCGGGTTCGACACGGTGGACGTCTTCTCCTTCTCGCTGGGTGGCATGATCGCCCAGGACCTTGCCCTCAAGCACCCCGGGCTTGTCCGCAGGCTCGTGCTGACCGGAACCGGCCCGCGGGGCGGCAAGGACATGGACAAGGTGGTGGGCATTACGTACTTCGACATCCTCCGAGCGGCACTGACCCGGTCCGACCCCAAAGAGTTCCTGTTCTTCAACCGCAACGCCACCGGCAAGCCCGCCGCGAAGGCGTTCATCCGGCGCCTCCAGGAGCGCACCATGGACCGGGACAAGCCGATCAGCACGGCCGCGTTCCAGGCGCAGCTGAAGGCGATCCAGAAGTTCGGCCGCTCTGCCCCGGCGGACCTGTCCAAACTCACCCAGCCCACGCTCATCGCCAACGGCGACAACGACCGGATGGTGCCCTCCGGTCTGTCCGAGGACCTGCACCGCCGCATCAAGGGATCAGAGCTGGTCATTTACCCCGATTCCGGCCACGGCGGCATCTTCCAGCACCACGCCGCCTTCGCACCCGCCGCCGTCGAATTCCTCGCCGGCTGACGCGCCGGACCTATACTCCTTACTGAGCCCAGTCAGTTAGACCGAGAGGAACGCCATGCCCGTCGCTTCCCAGCCGCTCGGACGCCGTGAGCGGAACAAGCAGCAGAAGCTCGAGCGCATCATTGCCGCCGCCAGCGAGCTGTTTGCCGAGAACGGGGTGGAGGATGTCACCACGCAGCAGATCGCCCAGAAGGCGGACATCGGCACCGGAACCCTGTTCCTCTACGCCAAGACCAAGGGCGAGCTCCTCCTGCTCGTGCAGAATGCGAATTACGCCGAAGCACTGGAGCGGGGCCGGGCTGACGCCGAAACCATCCCCGATGCACTGGAAGCGGTGCTGGCCATCGTGCGGCCCATCGTGGACTGCAACCGCAGCCAGGTGGACAACGGCCGCACCTACCTGCGGGAAATGGTCTTCGGCGACCCGACGGAGCCGCACCACAGTGAAGCGCTGTCCATCGTGGCGCAGACCGAGGAGGCCATCGCGGCTGTTCTGGCCCGCGATGGGCTAATGGGTGCCGATGCGGCCGCCACCACGGCACGCATCGTCTCGGCGATCATGTTTATCAGCATGGCAGCGAGCGTGAACGCCGGCGCGGGCATCGAGGCGATCGTGCAGGACATCAGGACCCAGGTCGGCCTGCTGGTGCCCCGCTGACGCCGTGTGCCGTAGCGCACCAAAACCGCGTGCCGCCGTCGTACATTACGACGGCGGCACGCGGCTTGGTGCGTTGCCCGGCAGGCTGGGGCGTTGGCCTCCAGCTGAAGTCAGCGGACCCCGGCGGCCGCCAGGTCGGCGGCTTCAGCCCCGGCGGGAGCACCGGCTGCGACATCGGCCAGCCGGAGCCAGGTGTCCACCACGGTGTCCGGGTTCAGCGAGACGGACTCGATGCCCTCCTGGACCAGCCACTCGGCGAGGTCCGGGTGGTCGCTGGGGCCCTGCCCGCAGATGCCCACGTACTTGCCGCGCTCCCGGCAGGCCCTGATGGCCATCCGGAGGAGCTTCTTGACCGCGGGATCGCGTTCATCGAAGCCGCCGGACACGATGGCGGAGTCCCGGTCCAGTCCGAGGGCCAGCTGCGTCATGTCGTTGGAGCCGATGGAGAAGCCGTCAAAGAACTCGAGGAACTCGTCGGCGAGCAGCGCGTTGGAGGGCAGCTCGCACATCATGATCACGTCCAGGCCGTTCTCGCCGCGGCGCAGCCCGTTCTCGGCCAGCAGCTCGATAACGCCGCGGGCCTCCTCCAGCGTGCGCACGAACGGGATCATCAGCTTGACGTTGGTCAGGCCCATCTCGTTGCGGACGAAGGACAGGGCCTCGCACTCGAGGTCGAAGCAGTCCCGGAAGGACGGCTCCAGGTAGCGTGAGGCGCCGCGGAAGCCGAGCATCGGGTTCTCTTCGTGCGGCTCGTACGCCGGGCCGCCCAGGAGGTTGGCGTACTCGTTGGACTTGAAGTCGGACATGCGCACAATCACCGGCTCGGGCGCGAACGCCGCTGCGATGGTGGACACCCCTTCGGCCAGGCGCTTGACGTAGTACTCCCGCGGGCTGCTGTACGCGGCGATCCGCTCCCGGATTTCAGCCGCCACCTCCGTCGGCTGGCTGTCCAGGTTCAGCAGGGCCTTGGGGTGGATGCCGATCTGGCGGTTGATGATGAACTCGAGCCGGGCCAGGCCCACACCATGGTTGGGCAGCTGGGCGAAGGTGAACGCCTGTTCCGGGGTGCCCACGTTCATCATGACCTTCACCGGGGCCTCGGGCATCTTGGTGATCCCGGTTTCCTCCACGGTGAAGTCCAGCAGGCCTGCGTAGATGACGCCGGTCTCGCCGTCGGCGCAGGAGACGGTAACCTCCTGCCCGTCGGACAGGGAGTCGGTGGCGTGGCCGGTTCCCACGACGGCGGGGATCCCCAGTTCGCGGGCGATGATGGCCGCGTGGCAGGTCCGTCCTCCGCGGTTGGTGACGATCGCGGAGGCCCGCTTCATAATCGGTTCCCAGTCGGGATCGGTCATGTCGGCCACCAGCACGTCGCCGGTCTGGAACGCGGCCATCTGGTCGATCGCGGTGAGGATGCGGACGCGGCCGGCACCGATCCGCTGGCCGATCGCCCGCCCTTCGGCGAGCACCGGGCCGGTTTCGTTGAGGCGGAAGCGGCTCTGGCTGCCGGGGGCGCGGCGGGACTGCACGGTTTCCGGGCGGGCTTGCAGGATGTACAGGCCGCCGTCGATCCCGTCCTTGCCCCACTCGATGTCCATGGGACGGCCGTAGTGGTTCTCGATGGCCACCGCGTGCCGTGCGAGCTGCTCGACGTCCTCGTCACTGAGGCTGAAGCGGTTCCGCAGGGACGCCTCCACCGGGACGAAGTCGATGGTGCGGCCGATCTCCTGGCTGGACGTGTAGGTCATCTGCAGGGCCTTCTCGCCCAGTCCGCGCTTGAGGATGGCGGGCCGGCCGGCCTGCAGCGCCGGCTTGTAGACGTAGAACTCATCCGGGTTCACGGCGCCCTGGACTACGGCCTCGCCCAGGCCGTAGGAGGAGGTGACGAACACGGCGTCCTGGAAGCCGGATTCGGTGTCCATGGTGAACATGACGCCGGAGGCCCCGACGTCGGAGCGCACCATCCGCTGGATGCCTGCCGAGAGTGCCACGTCGGCGTGCTCGAACTTGTGGTGCACGCGGTACGCGATTGCCCGGTCGTTGTAGAGCGACGCAAAGACGTCCTTGATGGCGGCGAGGATGTTCTCAATGCCGCGGACGTTCAGGAAGGTTTCCTGCTGGCCGGCGAAGGACGCGTCGGGGAGGTCTTCCGCCGTCGCGCTGGACCGCACAGCCCAGGAAAGGTCGTCGGAGCCGCCATGCTTTTCCACGAGCTCCCGGTAGGCGCTGCGCAGCTGCTGTTCGAAGTCCGGCAGGAACGGCGTCTGGCGCACCAGGGACCGGATCTCCTGCCCGGCGGCGGCCAGGGCGGTCACGTCGTCGGTGTCCAGGCCCACCAGCCGGTCGGCGATCTGCTGGTCCAGGCCGGAATCCGCCAGGAAACGGCGGTAGGCATCGGCAGTGGTGGCGAAACCGTCCGGGACCTGCACGCCGGCGGAGGTCAGGTTCTGCACCATCTCCCCAAGGGAGGCGTTCTTGCCGCCCACCCGGTCCAGGTCTTTGAGCCCAAGTTCCGAGAACCACAGGATGTCCGTTGTCATTATTTACTGCTCCTTCGCAGAGTGTGGCGTGCAGGGGCGTGCCCGGGGCGGTAACCGGCTTGGGCACAAATCTCCTCCACAGTGGCAGGCCTTGGAGAGGTGCGCCACATGATGTACGCCACACTTTGCCTGTGAAACTCTTCCCTAATGCTTCAGGTTCATCTTCTGCAGGATGGTGGCCGCCATCTCCTCGACCGAAACGCTGGCCGAGTTGAGGTACGGAATACCGTGGAATTCGTACAAACGCTCCGCACTGCGCAGCTCAAAACCGCACTGCCGCAGCGAGGCGTAGGGCGAGCCGCGGCGCCGTTCGGTGCGGACCTGGCTGAGGCGCAGGGCGTTGGTGGTGAGGCCGAAACATTTCGACACGAAGGGCTTCAGGGACCCGGGCAGCCCCTCCCGTTCAAAGTCCTCGTCCACCAGCGGAAAGTTCGCCGCGAAGATTCCGTGCTGGAGAGCCAGGTACATGGTGGTGGGCGTCTTGCCGCACCGCGACGGGGCCACCAGGATGACCTGGGCCTTCTCCAGCGCGCGCAGGCTCTGGCCGTCGTCGTGCTCCATGGCATATTCGACGGCGGCCATCCGCGACTGGTACCGCGCTGCGTTCCCCAGGCCGTGAGCCCGCCCGGGTTCGCCGCTGGCGTGGCTGCCGAGGGCGTGCTCGAGTTGCCCCACATGCGTCCCGATCAGGTCCACCACGATGCCCTTGCACCCGGACAGGGTCTGGCGGATGTCGCTGCTGACCGCCGTCGAAAAGACGATGGGGGCAGGCCCCGCCTCGGCGATGCCGTCGATGGTCCTGACCACGGACCGGGCCTGGTCAACGGTGGTGATGAAGGGGATGGTGATCCGGTCGAAGTTGTTCCCGGGGAACTGGGTCAGCAACGTGTTGCCGAGGGTTTCCGCCGTGATGCCGGTGCTGTCCGAGAGGAAATAGACAGGCCGGAGATCGTCATTAACCATGGCACGACCTTAGCGGGCGCGGCGGGCGGTCAGCGACGAACGGCTGGTGCGGCGGGAGGAGCCGTGAAAGAGCCGTTCAACACGCCTGGTTGAGTGCCGCCACCGCCGCTTCCTCCATCTCGTACGAATCCCATTCGCCGAGACCAAACGGATCGGACTTCGGGGCGCGGGCCACGGCCATGGCAATCTGCCGCGAGCCGTCGGCGCTGATCAGCGCCAGCGCCGCGTAGCCCCGCACCACTCCCACGTGGCCGTAATAGTCGTTGTTGGAGCAGGAATCGTAATGCCGCACCACACCGAGGCCATAGGTCTGGAACTTGGGGTGATGCATCTCCGCCACGCTTTGAGGGGTCAGCAACGCCCCTTTCTGCAGGGCGGCGAAGTAGGTGTTGAGTTCAGGAACGGTGGAGATCACTCCGCTATCGGGTGAACCACTGTGGATCGGGGCCAGGGCGTTGTCCTCCAGTTCGCCGCTTGCCGTCTTGGTGTAGCCGCTGATCATCTGCCGCGGCCCCGGCTCGTCACCGGCCAGCAGGGTGTCCTGCAGCCCGAGCGGTTCCACGTTGTCGGCGCGGATTACCGTGGAAAGGCTCTGTCCCCGCAGCTTCTCGAGGAGCAGGGCCAGCACCGAATAGTTGGTGGCGGAGAAACTGAACAGGCTGCCTGAGCCGCCCGTCCACGGCATGGCTGCGGCGTAGGAAATCCGCTCCTCGTGGGTGGAGCGCCTGTTTCCTACCTCCACCAAGCTCACCCGGTAGTCCGGCATCCCGGAGCGGTGGCTGAGCAGGCTGCCGACGGTGATGGGACCGGGCGGCTTGATGATGGTTTCGAAGTCCGGGAGGTGCTTCTGAACGGGGTCATCCAGCTGGATTTTCCCTTCCTCCACGAGCTTCATGACGGACACCGCCACCATGGTCATAGTGATGTCCCCGGCGTGCGTCTGGTCCGTCATTTGCACGGGTTCGTTGGTGTCGAGGCTCCGGACGCCCTCTGCCGAGGACCACCCGCCCACGCGGGACTTCACCTCAATCACGACGGCGGTGGCTCCCCCGGCGCGCATGTCCTCGCTGTACTTTTCCAAGACTGCGGCGTACGCCGGAACAGGAGGGGCGGTGGCGGTGAGGGCCGCCGTCGGACTTTGCCCATCCGGTGGCTCCGGCGCGCCGGTGCAGCCTGCGACGGCGGGAATCACCAGGGCGGCAACGGCCGCGGCAAGGCCGCGCAACAGGGTCAAACGGCCTGCCTGCATCTCATCCCCTTAGGAGACGCCGGCCGCAGCTGGACTCCGGGGAGACCGCCAGTTGCACCCGGCCCTTTGATGTTAACCTCCGCTCCAACTTTTGGCACCAAACGCGCCACCTGTCCTCCCTAGCGTGGACAGGTCGCCGGCCACCAGCCGGCCCCGTCATCACTGGAGGAAACCACCCATGCGCACAGTCCTGACTGCCGCGGCAGCCGCCGCCCTGATCGCCGGCATGGCGAGCCCCGCCGTCGCCGCCGCGGAGACGCAGGCCGGCACGCCGTCGTCGAACGCTGCCGGAACCGCCACGTCCGCACTCACGGTGAACGAGCGCAACGGCTCCTTCGACCTGCAGAGCCACCGCGGCGGCCGCGGCGAATGGACCGAGGAATCCCTGGCCGCGTTCACGAACTCGCTGGCGCTGGGCGTGACCACCCTGGAACTCGACACCCACCTGACCCAGGACGGCAAGGTGATCGTCTGGCACGACGACACCATCCAGGCCGCCAAGTGCATGGACACCGCGCCCGCCACCGCGGGTGACCCGGAGTTCCCGTACGTCGGCGACCGCGTGGCCGAGCTGTCCCTGGCGCAGGTCAAGACGCTCAACTGCGGCTACATCCAGCTGGCGGGCTACCCGGAGCAGGACGTCATCGAGGGCAACCGGATCGCCGAGCTGAAGGACGTCTACCAGCTGGTCCGCGACACGAACGCCGCCAAGGTCCGTTTCAACGTGGAGACCAAGGTGGAAAGCAGCCAGATCGGCGGCGCCGGCATGGAGTCCCTCACCCGCGCCGTGGTGGCCGAGATCCGGGCCTCGGGCATGGCGGACCGCACCACCCTGCAGTCCTTCGACTGGTCCTCGCTGAACCTCACCAAGGAGCTCGCCCCGGAGCTGCCGCTGGTGGCGCTCTCCAGCGGTGACGCCTGGATGGGCGTGGGCCAGCCCGGCGCCAGCCCCAACCTGGGTGGCATCGACATCGACGACTACGACGGTTCCCTTCCCAAGGCGGCAGCCGCTTTGGGGTACGACGTCGTCTCCCCCACGTTCCGCTCCGTCACCGCGGAGATGATCGCCGAAGCGCATGACTTGGGCCTGCCCGTCATCCCGTGGACCGTGAACACCGCCGCGGACATGGAGCGCCTGATGGACCTGGGCGTGGACGGCATCATCACCGACTACCCCACCCGGCTGCGCACCCTCATGGAGGACCGCGGACTGAAGCTGCCGAAGGCGTACGAGGTGAAGGGCTAGGCCCTTCAGTCACGGGGTGGGGCCCGGCGGCAGCTCCTTTGGGCTGGTGCCGGGCCTTCGTCGTTTATGGGTCCATCACCTACCGGTCCAGTTTCACCGCCGTGAACAGAATTGCTGAATCCTCCTCGGCCTCCAGGCTGTGCATGCCGTCCGGGACGATCAGCAGGTCGCCGGCTTTGCCCTGCCAGGCTTCGGCGCCCGCCTTCAGCCAGACGGAGCCCTTGATGACGAAGACCGTGGCCTCGCCGGGATTCAGGTGCTCGCTGAGCTGGGTGCCGGCACGGAAAGCCATCACGGTCTGGCGCAGCCTTTTTTCGTGACCGCCGAACACGGTGTCCGAGGCGCGGCCGCTGGAACCGGACACTGCTGCCTGGAGTTGCTGACGGGCCAGGGCATCAATCGACATCTTCTGCATGAGGACACCGTACCCACTCGGCACGCGGAGATGCCGGGCCAATCTTCTGAAACCTGCGACGCTGGAGAGTGAAGTCCGGGTTCCGTGCCTCAAGAACTATGAGGAAGGGCGAGGCGTGCGGCGTCGAGTATGGCTCGGGCGTGGTTGTCAGGTACGTGGTCCGCGATACTGAGCCAGACCGTGACCGGTGGTGCCCCGATCAGGGGCACGAATACGATACCGGGGTGGGTTCCCCGTGTGCGTGCGATGTCCGGGACGACTCCAACTCCCCGATCAGCGGCAACGGTTTCGATCCATTCGTCGTAGCTCCGGGTCTCCACGACCTCAGGGGTGATATTGGGCCAGAGGTCCGGTGTCGTCGTCCCGTTCAGGACGTTGATGACCAGGGGTCGTTGCGGAACGTCCTCCCAACGTACGGGAAAGCCAACCGCCAACGGCGATCGGTGCGAGCACACCAGGACACGGGGTTCTTCAAAGAGTTTGATTGTTCGCGGTTTGTCAAGAAGTCCGTGCGGTACCGGGGATCTGAGCACGGCGGCGTCGACGTCGCCGCGGACCAGAGGCTGCGCTGGTGCGTCCACCCGGGTGAAGGAAACCTCGACGCCTGCGTTCTCCTGCAGATAGCGGGCCGTGTCCTGTGCCCACGGGGTGGGTAGGAGCCAGCTGAAGCCCAGGGTGATGGTGGTGTTCCCTCGCGCGGCGGCGACGCCCCGGTCGAGACTCGACAGCGTCGTTCTCACGTGGCCCAGGAACAGGGCTCCGTCTTCGGTGAGCTCGAAGCTCTTTGATGTCCGACGGATCAGCTGGACGCCCAAGATGGATTCGAGTTGCTGCACTGTCCGTGAGAGTGCCGGCTGGGTGATCCGCAGCCTCAGCGCCGCGTAGGTGAAGGATTCTTCCTCTGCCACAGCGGCGAACGCCCTGAGGTGCCGCACTTCCACATCCATGCTTCCCAAGCATAGACACTCGCTCTCCGCCACTTTTCCGCACGAATGGCCGCTAGTGAAGCCTCATGAGCATGAGCCGACGAGGGCTGACGAACTCTTTGTGGATCCGGTCGCGCCAAGGGGTCGAAACTGCGGCACCCCAGGCATCTCCTCCGTGAACCTTTTGTTCGTTCAAGTCATAGCAGGCGAGGTATTTGGGAGAGCCGTCCGTCTGGTAACGGGCGGCGTGGACGGTTCCGGGAACCGCTGCCAATCGCGGGAGGTGTTCCTCATCGAACCACCGGTTGAACTCGTCCTCCGTATCCGCGGGGATATCCGTCTGCGAGGTGTAGTGCCAGCGCTGCCGGGATCCCTCCGCGCGATCGCCCATCGTGTTTAGCCTGCGCAGGCGGCGCGTACGGAATGCCGGTTCCTTTCTCTTGTCGCCCTTGAGCATTGCGGCCAGGAGTGGGACCGGATTGTCGAATGTGTCCGGTCCGAGTAATTCCTGAGAGGGGAAATACATCCAGGTTTCGTCCTGCGATACTGCTGTGAGGATGTCTACGTCGATATCGGGGATGCGCCGCCGTGCCCGACGCGCGTCCGCTGTGCTCCACCGGATTCCTGGCAGTTCGAGGAGAAGGACGGGCTCAGTGGTAACAGGTGCATCCGGCTCAGCGGGCGTTGAGTTCAACGGTGAAACCTCCCTGAATCGCGTATCAGGCCGGTTGAATGATAGGGCCGGGTCCCCCAATCCTCGGTACACATCACTCTAACTCTCGAGGTTGGTTCCTCCTGTCTAGGGTGCTGAAGGTTACTTTGCCCAGCTATGCCTACGACGCATAGCTGATGCCCGAAGGGCATTTCTTGAGTGCCCTTACGGGTGCCTAGCATTGATTTAATTCCCAGGCTGAGGGACCTCTCAATGCGTCCAAGCCAACGTCGTCCTCCTTCCGGGATCCATCAGCATCAATGAGCCAAGCAAGGGGCGAGGCACACATGACCGACCACAACGCATCCGGACAGCCGGGGACCGAGAACTCCGCCCCGATGGCAGCGTCGGGCCTTCTGGCCGGACTGGGAGCCACCATTCCGCTGGTTGCCGCGCCCATGGCGGGGGGCCCCAGCAACCCCTCTCTTGTTTCGGCAGCCGTCAAAGCGGGCGGGTTGGGTTTGCTGGCCGGCGGCTACAAAGCCCCCGAACAGCTCGCCCAACAGATCGTCGAGGTACGTGCCCGGATCTCCACTTTCGGGGTCAACCTGTTCGGTGTGAACCTCTTTGCGCCCAACCCGGTGCCGATCGACAAGGACGCCTTCGTTGAATACGCCGAATCACTCCGAGAACTGGCAGCCAGGTACAACCTGCCTTTGGACGAAGTAGATGCCTTGGAAGACGATGACGAGTGGGAAGCCAAGGTGGACTTGCTGGTCGGTGATCCCGTCCCCGTGGTCAGCTTTACCTTCGGGCTTCCCCCTGCCGAGGCCGTCCGCCGGCTGCGGAAGGCAGGCTCGTTGGTGTTCCAGACTGTGACGAACCCGAACGAGGCGAAACAAGCTGCGGAGCTAGGTGTCGACGGTCTCGTGGTTCAGTCGTACAAGGCCGGCGGTCACTCAGGAACCTTCACCCCGGCGACACCTGTAGAGCAAATAGCCTTGGCCGAGCTGCTCGACCGCGTCCGTTCACAGGTTCAACTCCCTATCTGGGCAGCCGGCGGCATCTCAACGCCGGCCGGTGTTCGGGAAGCACTTGCCCACGGTGCCGAGGCTGCCGTCGTTGGAAGCGTGTTGCTGCGCAGCCCCGAAAGCGGAGCCTCCAAACCCTACAAAGCAGCCCTGGCCGACACCAGCCGCACCGAAACCATCGTCACCACGGCGTTCTCAGGCCGCCCTGCGAGAGCGCTGCGCAACGCCTTCGTGGACCAGTTTCACGGTGTCGCTCCCAGTGGGTACCCGGCAATCCATCACCTGACCAGTCCTATCCGTAAAGCAGCTGCGGTCGCCAACGATCCGGAAAGCATCAATATTTGGGCCGGCACAGGCTACCGCGACGCCACCGAAGAACCAGCAGCAAATATCCTGCGGCGCCTCGCCGGAGCCAGCTAACGGCAAGGCTGCTGTTCGCGAAAGTTTCGCTGATACCCGGCCCGCTACGTAAGCTTCGGCACCAGCACCGGGGTGTTCAGCTTGTAGTCCTCATAGTCGGACTGGCCGCCCCACTTCCTGTCCGCTTTCTCCTCCAGCGGGGGCACGCCGCTGCCCTTGATCAGCAGCAGTGCCACGAACACCGGGGATACCAGGGCAGCCCACTGCCAGCCCTGCAGCACCGGCAGGGCAATAATGGCCACGCCCACCCACAGCGTGATCTCGCCGAAGTAGTTGGGATGCCTGGACCTGGACCACAGGCCGGTGTTGATGAAGCGGCCCTTGTTGGCGGGGTCGGCCTTGAAGCGGGTTTTCTGGAAGTCCGCCACGGTCTCAATCGTGATCCCCAGCGCCCAAACCAGCAGGCCCACCCAGAAGAACGCGTCCAGTCCCACCTTCCGGTCCGACGTGATGGCCACCCATGCCAGCGCCGCGGTGAGCACCACCCACAGGCCCTGCAGGGTCCAGGTGTTCAGGAACCGGGCAAAGTCCGTCTTGAGCTCATCGAACCGGTCGTCCTTGCCGTGCTTCATCACCCGTTGGAAAAGGTAGCCGCCCAGCCGGGCAGCCCACAGCACCACCATTGCCGCCAGCAGCATGCCGCGGGCATCCACGCCGGGCGAAGCCAGCACCAGGAACACCGTGATGGTGATGTACGTCAGGGCGCCGGTGAGGTCGTAGAACTTCTCCGTCTGCGCCTTATAGGAGGGAACGAACACGAGCCACTGGATCACGAAGGCGGCAGCCACACCCAGTGCGAACACGGGGAAACCGCCCACGGAGGAGCCGCCCTGGCTCCCCGCGAGGGCGATGAGGACCGCGGCCACCACCGCGATGGGAACGCTGATAAGCGCCTTGCGGCTTTTTTCGGTCATGCTGTGTGGTCCTTTCACGCAATACTCCGTGCTCACTTAGTCTTCGGAGCCGGGACGGCGTTGTATGGGTGGCCCGCGTAGCCCGGGTCAGCGTGACTCCCGCGGAAGAGCCGCCGGGCTTAGACTCAGCGCACCACTGACGGCAGAGGCGGGAAGCCATGAAGAGCATCCGGGCGCAGGTCCTTGAAGCAGAACAAAACGCTGACGTTGGGCCCGGAGAGGACGAACGGTTTTCCGGCTACGGCGTGATGGGCCTGCCCTTCAGCTCAGGCCATGTCCTGGCCATGCGGCGGTTCCCCGTGACCAGCGTCGGGCCGGGCTACACCTCGCTGTGGTTGCGGCGCCCCACCGGTGCGTGGACCATCTACGCTGACGCACCGCCCGATCTCTCCTGCGCCCGCTACTTTGGCGCGGCCCTGGATGAAGCCGTCGAATGCCCTGTTGACGTCACCTGGACGGGCGACGCCGCCTTAAGCGTCACTGTGGGCGGAAACGTCGACCTTCGCTGGGACCTCGAGCTGACGCCCACTCCCGTGACCCGCGCCATGACAGCGGTGATGAGCGCACTGCCCGCACCGCTCCTGGAAAGCCATCCGTTCCTGCGGGTCATGGGTGCCGCAGCAGGACCTGCGCTGCGGGCAGGGCGGCTCGGGTTGACGGGCACCGTGCCCAACCGGCAGGGCTTCCGCGCCAAACCACGCCGGATGTGGTTTGTGTCCGGCAGCTCGGCGTCCCTGGACGGCGAGGATTTCGGCAGCCCGCAGCCCCTGCGCATCCAGACCGGGCTGGGCGATTTCTGGATCCCCCAGCGCGGCATCTTCCTGATCGGCGCGTCATCCTACGACCGGTTTGATCCCGTCCGGCATCTTCCGGACAGCGCGCGCCGGGCTGCTTAGCGTCAACCGTTACGCCACCAGCTTGGCCACCAGCTCCCCGCGGCTCCCCACGCCCACCTTCCCGAAAAGCGACTTCAGATGGTCGTGCACCGTGTGCGGGGAGATGAACAGGTGGCTGGCGATGTCCGCCGTCGCGTTTCCGGACAGCACCTCCAGGCAGACGTCCCGCTCGCGGGCGGTCACCCCGTAGGCCGCCAGCAGCAGGGTGGCCAGGTCCTGGGTGGTGGCCGGCTCCACGGTGACCACCATCTGTTCGGGGTCGTCGCCGGTGATCAGGCGGCTGGCCTGCAGCACCACCCAGTTTTCCCCGGCGTCACGCATCCTGGCCCGCGCCGTGCCGGAAACGGAAGCGTGGGCCTGAGCCACCACCGAGTGCAGCGTCATGGTGAAGCGGCCCGGCGCCGCGTCCTCCACTCCGGCCAGCCAGGCGGCCGCGGCCGGCGTGGCAGCGCGCAGCTCACCGTGCAGCCCGGCGATCACAATCACGGGCCCGACGGCGGCCGGGCGGGCCGGGTGCCCCGCGCGGACGGCGATCCTGGTCGCCGCGGCCAGGGTGGCCGTCACGGCCTCCAGGAATTCCACCTCCCGGTCGGTGAAATCCTTGCCGCCGGCCCGGAAGATGCTGCCCACTCCCCAGCACGCGTCGTCGATACGGAAGGCGGCGCGCAGTTCGTGGTCCAGCCCCTGCGGCTTCAGGAGCTCGTTGATCCGGACGCTGCGCACCACGTCCCGGTGCGCCGCATCCGAGATCCTCGCAATCGGACGCTGCCGCCGCAGCAGCTCAGCGAACGTGTTCGGTTCCTGGCCCGTGTATTCGCATTCGGCGAAGCGGAGGCTGTACTCCTCATATTCGTCCCTGCCGACCGGCCACGGCCGGTAGTTGCTGATAGACGTCATCACCATGGAGTCGGGGTCGACGGCGGCCCAGCAGCCCTGCTCGAATGGCACCTCCCGCTGCACGACGGCGAGCGCCGACGGATATAGGTCAGCCAGGGTCATTCCGCCGGCGGCGAAGGCAGCGATCTCCCGCCGGGCACGCTCGGCGCGCTCTTCCCACATAGCTCCAGTATCCGCCCGGGGGGCGGCGCCGCAATCCCCCAAAGTGGGGGTTCTTCAAGCACCCCGGAACCCCCTTGCGGGGGATGGGGCAGGCGCGCACCGCCGTCGTACTCTTTCCTCATGAACGCCGTATCCCAGGTTTTCGCGGTACTGGCCGGCCTGATCTACATCGTGGTGTTCCCGCTGGAAAGTTTCCTGATGCACCGCCCGGTGGCGCAGAAGTTCCTGAGCACCCCGCCGCAGAACGTGCCGGCCGTGATGATGTGGGCCGTTCCCACCGGGTTCCGCAACCTGGTGATCGGCCTGGGAGTTCTGGCCGGAGTGGTGGCGGTGAACATGGGTTACCTGGTGGCGGGCTACACCCTGGTGATCTACTGCTGCGCCAACATGGTGCTCACCGCGCCCGCCATGCTCCTGGCGGACATGCTGGGCCATTACCCCAAAAAGGGCGACAGCATCCCGGGAACTCTTGGCGCCACGCTGCCGGCCCTGATAGCGCTGATCGCGCTGCCGTTTTGAACGAATATTGGAGGTCAACAATGGGACAGGCTCGCGACGTCATGGACCGCCTGATGGCGGCCATGGGATCAAAAGACAAGGAGACGCTGGCACGCTGCTACGCCCCCGGCGCAGTGGCCTACACCCCTGACCAGGGGGAACTCCGCGGGCGTGACGCCATCGCCGGGTACCTTTTTGGCTTTTGGGAAGCCATGCCGGATGTCCGGTATGAGCATACGGAAAAGCACGAGGCAGGCAACGTGGCCATCGACGAGGGATTTGTGGTGGGCACCAACACCGGGCCCCTGCGCATGCCCTCCGGCGAGACCCTGCCCGCCACCGGCCGGCAGCTTCGGATCAGGAGCTGCGACGTGGCCACGGTAGAGGGCGCCGGGATCACCTCCCACCACTTCTACTTCGACCAGATGGAGTTCCTGGCGCAGCTCGGGCTGATGCGCCAAATGTCAGAGCACTGACCGGTGTCCGGGCAGGGACCGGGCAGGTCCCTCAGAAGTTTGCCGCCGCAAGTGCCTCGTCCAGGATCGCCAGTCCCGCGGCGGCGTCGGCGTCGCCCACGTTCAGTGGCGGGGCCACATGGATCCGGTTGCCCATGATCAGCGGCAACAGACCACGCTCCAGGCACGCCTTGGCGAAGGAGGCCATCGGCGCGTTCGATGCACCGACGGCTCCCGGCGCCACGAGCGGTTCCTTGGTGGCCCGGTCGTGGACCAGTTCCATGCTCCACAGTCCGCCGATGCCGCGCACGTCACCGATCACCTCGTGCTTCCCGGCCAGCCCCTTCAATCCTGGCCCGAGAATATCAGTGCCGAGGCGGGCCGCTGCAGCGACGGTGCCTTCCTCATGCATCGCAGTGATGGCACCGACCGCTGCCGCGCAGGCGAGCGGGTGGCCGCTGTACGTCAGGCCAGCCGGGTAGGGGCGCTGGGTGAACATCTCGTAGATCGCATCACCAATCAGGACTCCGCCCAGCGGTACGTAGCCCGAGTTCACACCCTTGGCGAACACCAGCAGGTCCGGTGCCACGCCGTCGTGGTCGACGCCGAACCAGGCTCCCGTGCGGCCGAAACCGACCATCACCTCGTCGGCGATGTAGACGATGCCGTGCCGGCTGCACAGTTCGCGGACGCCGCGCAGATAGCCGGCCGGCGGCACGATGACGCCCGAACTGCCCGTCACGGATTCCAGGACCAGCCCGGCGATGGTGGACGGGCCTTCCAGGAGGATCACCTGCTCCAGATGCGCGAGCGCCCGCTCACACTCTTCCTCTGCGGTACTTGATCCGAATGCCGTCCGGTACAGGAAAGGTCCGAAAAAGTGGACGGCACCCGCCGCTCCGGTGTCCGACGGCCAGCGGCGGGGATCGCCCGTGAGATGGATGGATGTGGTGGTGGAGCCATGGTACGAGCGGTAGGCGGAAAGGATTTTCGGCCGGCCGGTGAAGAGACGCGCCATCCGGACCGCGTGCTCGATGGCCTCCGTGCCGCCGGTGGTGAACAGGACATGCCCGAGCCCCTCGGGCGCTACCTCCACAATCAGACGCGCCGCCTCGCCCCGGATGTCGGACGCGTTCCCGGGCGCAAGCGTGCACAGCCGGTCGGCCTGCTCCTTGATGGCGGCGACAATCTTCGGATGCTGGTGACCGAGGTTGGTGAACACCAGCTGGGAGCTGAAGTCCAGGTAGCGCCTGCCGCTGACGTCGGTGACATGGCTCCCGGATCCGCCCACCAGGGTGGGCACATCGCGCGGCCCCTGGACAGCCCATGGATGGAAGACCAGTTCGTCGAGGTTCATTGCACGTTCCTTCCGCACACCCACGCGGGCCGCTGCTGCTTCAGCGCAGGGCGGCCCGTGGCCGGTGACTATCCCGTCAACCGGCTACTGTGTGCGCTGGGAGAGGTTGAGGATGTTGCCCTCGCTGTCCAGGAACCAGGCCGATTTGCCCCAGTCATCCGTGGCAAGGCCGTTCTCCGTCTTCAGCCCGGGCATGTCGTAATCCTCGAAGACCACTCCCCTGCCCCTCAGTTCCTCCATGTCGCGTTCGATGTTGTCCGATTCCCAGCCCATCTGCGTGTTCTTCGCCGAACCCGCATTGTCGGTCTGGTAGATGAGGAAACTCGTTCCGTTGCCGCAGCGGTACAGGAGGCTGTACTCCTCCATGGCCTCTGAAGATTCAAGGCCGAGCTTGTCCCGATAAAATTCCTTCGCCCTGTTGATGTCCTTCGCAGCGAGGACGGCCATGACTGCAGAATCCTTAAGCATGATGAATTCCTTTGTGCATTGTTCGCGTCGGCGGCGATGCTCTCCCCTTTGACGTTCCCGGAATATCCCTACTCCGGAGGCGCGTGGCAACCCTGTCCGCCATAAGCCGGGTTGGCCACCTGGGACCCTGCTGCGCAACGCCAGCCTTCATCGGCGCGAAAGAGTCCCCGAAGCTTATGGGCCCATTATGGAACCGAATTGCGGCTACGGAAATAGGCGATTCCTAGTGGCCGGGTGCCCGGTTCAAACCCTTGGCGTAGGCAGCCTGGCCCAAGTGCTGGAGGCAGTCCGCGAGGATGCTGACCAGGCGTACGCCGAGGGTGACGGGCGGGTTCCAGCGGGTGTCCACCACGCGGTCCAGGTCTGCGCCCTCGAGTGTTTTCAGGAACCCCACGGTCTGCCGGTGGACCGCGTCGTAGTACTCCAGCAGCAGGCCCGCCGGCGCCTGCACCGCGTCCACCTGGTCGCTGGAATGGCCGTAGCCGGTATCCTTCCGGGACAACGGAAGGCCGAAGCGGCCCACGAAGTCCTGCCCGGTCCACACCTGTTCGAGCCCTGCCGCGTCCGCCACTTGCGCATCTTCCACCCGGCCCAGGTGCCAGATCAGCCATGCAATCGAGTTGCCGGTGCCCGCCGGCCTGTTGGTGAGGGATCCGCCGTCGAGCCCGTCAAGGACCCCTTCCACCGTCTCCCGGATCCTGCCGAAGGCGTCCAGCAGCAAATCATTGGATTTCATTTTGAGCTCCCTCACGGCCATCATGTCGTTCCCTGGATCAGGAACCCTGGCGCCATCCTATGCGCGCTGTTTTTCGTTGAGGGGCGGCGGGTCTGCGGAAGGTGAACAATGGTTCCATGAGCTACCGGAAGGATCCCCTGGTGGACCAGTACATTGATGCCCTTCCGCCGTGGCAGCAGGACATTTGCCACCAGGTGCGGGACCTCGTCCACGCGGCCGACCCCGACGTCGAGGAGACCATCAAGCGGACCGTCCAGCCCTACTTCGTCCTGGAAGGCAACGTGTGTGCGCTCCTCGCGGCGAAGGACCACGTGAACGTTTTCCTGTACGACGGCGGGCTCTCCCCGGACCCGCAGGGCATCATCACCGGCGGGCACGGCAACAAGACCGGCCGCACCGTCGCCATCAAAGAAGGCGAGCCCATCAACGGTCAGGCTTTGGGCGACATTTCACGGCGATCATCGCCACCAACCGTGCCGGCGGCTGGCGGAGGGTCACTTCGGGCCAGTAGCCGGTCCCGGGCGGACCATGCGGATCTCGGGCAGGCTTTCCCATTCCGGCGGCAGCAGCGCGCTCCTTCCGTCGGGCCGGAAGCCGTTCTTGCGGTAGAAAGCGTGCGCGCGGGGGTTGCTTTCCAGCACCCACAGGTACGCGGGCTGCTCGCCCACGGCGGCTGCCAGCAGCGCTGCCCCAAGCCCTGTGCCGTGCGTCCGCCGCAGCGTGTAGATCGAGTACAGCTCCAGCGGCACGGGACCGTCCTCGTCACGGCCCGGACCGGCGTCGGCAAATCCCACCACCGCGCCGGTGGCGTCCTCGGCGACGATCCGCGGGGCGGCATCAGCAAGAAAACGACGACGGCGTTCCACGCGTTCCGGGACGGCGTCCCGGCGGGCACGGAAAAAGTCAGCCGACAACAGGTGCGGGTAGCACTCCTCGTGGGCCAGCGTGTGCATCTCCACCAGCGCCTCGGCGTCGCCAGGAACAGCCTGGCGAAGAACGTAGTCCATCCCCCAGCCTAACCAGTGGCGGCCTGCCCAACCCATCCGATCCTCCCGAGCCAGTCGGCCAGGATGGGCAGCACCACTGAACTGTGCATCGCGCTCAGGTGGTTGAGGCCGGGGAGGACGTGCACATCCCAGCCGGCTGCCACGAGTTCATTCCGGTGCTCAGCCAACGGCGGGCCGATCCGCACCTGCACCCCTCCCCACTGGGGGCTGTAGTCGATCTGGTCGTCTCCGCCGGCGAAGGCGAGGCGCGGCAAGGCAGCCGGGGCCGCCGTCGTCGAATCGTTGAAGTCCCGGAGCGCCTCGTAGAGGGTGACGAACTGGCGGGCCTGGGCCTCCGTGGTCTGGACGGCAGCAGAGTCCCAGTCCCCCGGCTCGGCCTCGGCCACCGGCACCGACGCAGGATCCGGGGCTTGGGTGGACGCGGTGTGCGCGGCCCGGGTCACGGCCAGCATGCTCCGGTACGGGCCGTCCATCGGCGGGAACCCGCCCATGGCAAGGGCCCGGAGACGGTCGGTGCGCAGGGACAGCTGGAGGCCGGCCAGCGCCAGCCAGGAGTAGCCGTAGTAGCCAAAGGCGTCCGCGCCGGCGGCGTCGGCGATAGCCAGGAGGTCGGCGGCGAGGTTGTCCGGCGTGAGGGTGTCCGGGGCGGGGTAAGCCATCCGGTGGCCTTCATAGTCGGCGTGATCACGCCGTTCGTCGGCGACAGACCGTTCACGAGGGCCGGTCCGAGGTCCGGCTCGCCGCCCCACTTGCTGATGATCCCGGCCTCGGCGGGCGGATGCGGCTGCAGCCGGACGGGCAGCAGCAGTGCCGGACCGTGACCGTGGACCGTGACGGGAAGGGTGGAACCATCGTGAAGCACGGCCTCCAGCTCAGCAGCCATTGCAGGTCCCTTCCTAAGTGCGGATACGCAGCACCTTCAGCATGGCATCAGCTCCCGCGTCTGTCGTCGCATATCCATCTGGAATACCAAATGTGCATCGAGATACCGTGGAGTAGGGGTTGTTCCACGCTTGGAATACCAAGTACCATCAACGAAGCCCGTTTTCCCCGCCGGGCGCCATCCCCAAGGAGACAATGATGTGCCTTCATGACCACACCTCCGCCCCTACACCGGCGGCCAGCCTCCCGCGCCGTGGCATCCTCGCCGGCGCCGCAGCGCTTGCCGGAATTTCCGTGGCCAGCATCGCCGCGCAGCTCGGCGGCGCTTCGGCGGCGCAGGCCGGCGAAAAGCCCTCAGGCCCGAACTACCACGGCAGCCCGCTGACCCATCCGCCGCTGATCATCGAAGGTGGCACCATCGTGGATCCCCAGACCGGCGGTGCCATCGAGGACGGCGTCCTGGTGCTGGACGGCGGCAAGGTGGCCGCCGTCGGAACGCGCGACGAGACGCGCGAGGCCGTTGCCGCCGTCGCCGGCCGTGCCCGTGTCCTGAATGCGTCCGGCCGGTGGGTGTTGCCCGGTCTTGTGGACGTCCACGTCCACGCGAACGCGCTTGCCGACGCGCGGGCCATTCTGCAGGGCGGCGCCACCAGCGTCCGGAGCGGGTCCAGCAGTTTCTACCAGGACGTGGCGCTGGCCGCGCTGCCGGCCTGGGCGCCCGGCGTCTCCCCGCGCATGACGCCTGCCGGACTGTTTATCTCCCCGGACCTCGGCGACTCGCTCCTTGCCGATCCGGACCTGGCACCCTTGGCCACGCTGTCCTCCGGCGTTCGGGAAACTGCTGACCTGGCGTACCTCACCCGCGTGAACCTTTCGCGCGGCGCCCAGGTCATCAAGACCCGCGCCAACCCGCGTGCGGGCATCCCGGAGCAGGACCCGCGCGAACTGGTCTACAACCAGGAGCAGCTGTCCGCTGTTGTGAAGGCTGCCAGGGGCGCGGGCGTGCTCTGCCACGCCTACAGTGCGGAGGGGATCGACGGCGCGGTCCGCGCTGGGGTGCGCAGCATCGAACACGGCGTCTTCGTCTCCGAAGGCACCATCGCGGAGATGGTGCGTCGGGGGACCTATTTCACGCCCACCATGGACGCGATCACCAGCATGGCGGCCTCCCCGAACCCCATCCTCGCGGCGCGCGGCAAGGAATACGCCCCCATCCTGCAGGCCGCGGTGCGGGCAGCAAAGGAGGCCGGCGTGACCATCGTGGCCGGCACCGACTCCTTCGGAACGGACGTCACCCCGATCGGCACCGAAGCCCGCCTGCTCGCCGAAGCCGGCCTGTCCCCGCTGGAGGCGCTGCAGTCAGCCACCGTCCACGCGGCGCGGCTGCTCGGGCTGGGCGACGATGCCGGCCGGCTGGTCCGAGGCGGCTTCGCCGACGCCATTGTGGTGGACGCGGATCCGCTGGCCAGCGCGTCCGCACTTGAGCAGGTCCGCGTTGTTGTGGCGCAGGGAGCGGTTGTCCGGAACGGGCTTTAACGACGGAATGCCGCGGACACCATTGCTGGTGTCCGCGGCATTTTTGGCTTGGCTTACTTGTCGCAGCCGATGCCGTCCCCATCGCGGTCCAGGTGCTTCCCGTAACCGGGTGAACCTGCGTAGACAGGTGCCGCGCCGGCAGCGCGCGCAGCAGTGCAGTTCGCGTAGTAGGCGGCAGCCGGAGCGGGGGCAGCCGGAGCCGCGGGAACCGCGGGAGCCGGTGCCGGGGCGGGTGCAGCAGGAGCTGCCGGTGCCGGTACGGCCTTGCGGGCTGCGGCATCCCGTGCAGCCTGATCCGCCGCCGCCTGCGCGGCAGCGGCGGCTTCCGCAGCAGCCTTTTCGGCTGCTGCCTTTTGAGCCGCGGCCAGCTCGGCGGCAGCCTTTTCTGCAGCGGCCTTTTCGGCGGCAACCTTCTCGGCCTCGATCAGCTCGAGGGACTTGACCCCGAGTTTCACGGTGGAGCCCTCTTCCGCCTGGGTATTCTCAGCCGGGTCCTGGGAGATTACCTGCCAGTTGCTCTTCTTGACGATCGACTTGCCGTCCACTGTGTCCTTCGCCTCGACCTCAAACCCGAGGTCTTCCAGCTGCTCCGTCGCCTTATCGAGGGTCAGACCCACGACTCCGGGAACGCCAACCTTTGCCCAAGCAGTGGTGGCCACAGCAGTTGCCGCCGACGCCGGTTCCGTTGCCTCCTGCTTGCTGCTGCAGCCTGTGAGCATCAAGCCAGCGAGCACAACAACTGCCAGCGTCTTCTTCAGGGCTCCTCCCGGAGCCTGCGGATTGAGTGTCAATTTTCCCCCTGGGAATGTTTGTGTGGGTGATGCGGATGGGTGCGAAACCCGGGTAAAGAGAGCGCCTATTCGCAGGCCACGCCGTCGGAGTCCCTGTCAAGCGCGGGCCGGTAGCCACCCTGTCCGGCATACAGCGGAGCGGCGCCGGCAGCCTTCGCCGCGGCACAGTTCGCGTAATAAGCAGCCGCCGGTGCGGGCGCCGGGGCTGCAGGCGCCGGGGCAGGTGCCACGGGGGCGGGAGCAGGCGCTGCAGGCGCCGGGGCAGGCGCCACGGGTGCAGGAGCAACCGGGGCCGGAGCCTGAACAGCAGGAGCAGGTGCAACAGCGGCGGGTGCCGGCTCAGGTGCCACCGGTGCCGGTGAGGCTACAGGAGCCTGGGAAGTCGTCGGCGCGAGCTGTCCGCTGCAGTCAGCGAGGATCCGAGCCATGGCGTCGTGCTCCGCCTGGGTCACCCACAACCCGTAGGTCGCCTTCACCGAAATCTGCCGGGCGACATATTCGCACCGGAATCCCTTGTTCGGCGGCAGCCAGGTGGCGGCGTCGCCGTCGCCCTTCTTCATGTTCGTCGGCCCGTCGGTCGCCTGGAGGTTCATCGGATCGTTGGCGAACGCTGTCCGCTGGTCAGTGGTCAGCTGCTGTGCGCCCTTCTGCCAGGCGTCGCTCAGGGCGACTACGTGGTCGATCTGCACGGCCGAGCTGGTTGCGGTCCCCCGCAGGAAGCTGATGTTCGTGCCCGTGTAGGGGTCCGCCAGCGTACCGGACTGCACCTTGCACGGGACGCTGTTGGTGAACGTGATTCCCGTCAGGTCGCGTTTGAGGGTGTCATTCCGGGTGTCGCAGCCGTTGCGGTCAACGTCCGCCCACGCCTGGCCGAACAGCGCACGGTCATATCCCGTCTTCGGCGCGCGTCCCTTGATGGGCAGTGTGGCCAGCAGGTCCAGCGCCTTGGTTGCGTAGGCGGGCTGCGGGTTGGGCGACGTCACGGAGACACCCTGCGCCACCAGGGATGGCGTCTCGGGATCCAGCGGGGCGCCCGTTTCCTGTGCGGTAGGAGCGGACGACGGCGTTGCGCTGGCTGTGGCTGATGGGCTCGCCTTCGAGGATGCGGCTGTCACGGCCGTATCAGATGCGGCTGTCTCAAGATCCTGCGTGGACACACGAGGGAGGGCGAGTCCGCCGGCGATGAAAAGCGCGAAAGCGGTGGCGAGGGCAACGGCGCCTGCCTTCCGCTTTGCGGGGAGCCATGCCCAGGATCGGCGTCCGGTGAGCAGGACATAAAGACCGGTGAGGGCCGCCGAGATGGCCGCGAAGACCAGTGCGAGCCCAATCCCGCTGCTCAGCGCGCCCAAGAGCATAAACAGTGCGGTGATGCCGCCGACGATAAACGAGCAGACGCCCGGTTTACGCGGCGGCCTCGGTGACGGAACGGATGGTGCTGGACCCAAAAGGGCCTCGTATTCGGACATTCTTTCCCCAATTAAGTGGGCCCACAAAAAAGGCCCGGCAATTTGCCGGGCCTTCTGCTTAGCCCGGCAAATGTGTCGTCGACGAGCCTATTTCTCTTTTTTGGGGTTAACGCACGATTACTGTGATCCTCGCCTAAGATTGAGCAGCTCTTGATAAGGCCTTGAGGAAACTGTCCGGGCTGGGCAGTTTCGGCTTAACAATTGCACTTACACAGCGGGCATGCCGTCAACAGCCGCTTTCTTCCGGCGTTTGCTTCTGCCAACAGCAACGGAAATTGCCACGATCACGCCAATCATGACGAAAAGGGCGGTTATCAGAGTGCCGGCCCCGCGGAACCACACCCCGTCGCTTTCGTAGCCGAGCACTATCGCGTGGCTGGGATCCGCTTCCCGGTAGACCACTGTGACGTACGAGCCGACCTCGGGGTGCTGGTCATGGTCTACGGCTGCCCAGGTAACGTGGTACGTCCCGTCCCGGGACATGAACTCCACCTCAATGTCGCGCTCGGAAGCCTTCGTGACGTCGTCAAATTCAACGATGGTCCCCGTTGTGTGGGTACCGGTTCGGGCCAATTCCTCGTCGATGTTGATGAGGTGCTGCCCGAAGACGATCATCGCGGGCCCCAGGCAGAGGACCAGCACCGTCACAGCGAGGTTCAGCACTTGCCCCAGCGACAACTTCGACTTACGGTTTTCAGCAGTTCTACGCCCAGTCACTGCACCATTCTGCCGGACAACTACCAGCCCAATGGCACACGAACCGCGTACAAAACCCTCCCCGCCCCTCGTTGCTCTATCAGTGGTGGTCGCTATGCGGGGTGTTTGGGCGCGTTACCTGATGGAGCATCCCGGGTTTCCCTGCAGGAGCTGAGAGAGCGTCCGGGGTTTGGGGGCGGGAGGTGATGGGGCGTCGGGTTTGTGGGAGGGGTGTCTGGGTTGTTGTTTAAATGCGGGAGGCCCCGACCAGTTGCCTGGTTCGGGGCCTCGACCTTAATGGTTGTCCGGCGGTGACCTACTCTCCCACACCCTCCC
>NZ_JBWCCJ010000009.1:0-148890 GCF_056279405.1 Pseudarthrobacter sp. TE3704 | reverse complement strand
CCAAAAACAACGCCATCAAAAAACTCAACAGCCTCGGCTTCGACGTCACCATCACACCAGCCACCGCAGCCTAACCCACCCTACTTTCGTATTAGCTCCCCAGACCCGCTGCCGCGTCCCTCCATGGAAGGGGAAAATGGTGCGTTCCTCACCTTTCTGCAGTGCTTGACCCTTTCGGGCGTATGCTGCCGGGCCGATACTGGGAGCGTGTTCCGGATGCGTCCCTGGTTTTCCTATGGTGCCTGCGAGCCCGCGTATTAGCTTGGTGGCGGAGGGCCCTTGTCCGCGGGGACCGTGGACTGTTGCCTTTGAGCACGAACGTTAGATTTCTGCCTTTCATGCCCTCTCGTCCGGAACACGTTCGAACGATCCGATCGCGGCAGGAAGGCCGAATCATGGATGTCCTCTACGAACGATGCGCCGGTCTTGATGTCTCCAAGCGCGACGCGAAAGCCTGCGTGCGTGTCGCTACCGGCGGGAAGATCACACAAACGACCACGACGTGGACCTCGATGACCAACCAGGTGCACGAACTGGCCCAATACCTCCTCACAGAACGGGTCGGCCTGATCGTGATCGAAGCCACCGGCGACTATTGGCGCCAGTTCTACTTCATCCTTGAAGAAGCCGGGCTCAACGTGCAACTGGTCAATGCCCGCGATGCCAGAAACCTGCCAGGACGCAAGACCGACGTCTCTGATGCCGCCTGGCTGGCCCAACTCGGCGCCCACGGACTGGTAAGAAGCTGTTTCGTTCCGCCAGCCGATATCCGCCGGATCCGTGATCTGACCCGTGCCCGAACAGCGATCACTGATGAACGATCCCGGGAGATCCAGCGGTTGGAGAAGATGCTGGAGGGCTCAGGCATCAAACTCTCCTCAGTCGCAACCGACATCACCGGGGCTTCCGGCCGGGCCATGCTGGAGGCGCTGATCCGCGGTGAAGACGATCCGGAAACGCTCGCCTCACTGGCCAAGGCAAGGATGCGCACCAAGATCCCCCAACTAATCGAGGCACTCACCGGACGATTTAACGACCACCACGCCTTCATGGCTAAGCTCTTTCTGGACCGAATCGATGCCCAAACCGCAGACCTGGAACGCGTCGAAGCCAGACTGGAAGCCCTCATGACGCCTTTCGCTCCGGCCCGGGAACTGCTCTCGGGCATCCCAGGCATCAGCAACCGGATCGCCGAGGTCATCATCGCCGAAACAGGAGCCGACATGGCCGTTTTCGCCACCTCCGGGCACCTGGTCTCCTGGGCCGGCACCGCCCCCGGGGCCAACGAATCCGCTGGAAAGGCCAAACCCACCGGCACAAGACCCGGCAACCGTTACCTCAAACGTGCCCTAGGCACCGCCGCACTATCGGTCTCCCGCTCCCAAAGCACCTACCTCGGGGCGAAATACCGGCGCATCAAATCACGGCGCGGTCCGATGAAAGCACTTGTCGCCATCCAACACTCGATGCTCACGACCATCTGGCACATGCTCACCAACGGCGAAATCTACACCGATCCCGGACCGGACTACTTCATCCGCCAACGGCCCGCTCAAACACAGATCCGCGCCATCCACCAACTGGAAGCCCTCGGCTATACCGTCACCCTCGAACCCCGGCCAGCAGTCTAAAAGCAAAGCAAACAGACTTCATTTTCACGTTAGGCATACCTCGCGGCGCTGTCGCACCGCCGCGGCCAGTCCCGCGGCGGGCGCGTCAGATCTGCCCGACCGGCAGTTTCTTTTCGGCCTGGAAGGCGTCCTCCACCCGGCCCTGCGCCCAGTAGCCGGACAGCGACACCTGCCGGCGTTCCAGGCCGCGCTGCGTAAAGAAGACGTCCCGCAGTGCCTTCATGTAGCCGCGCTCACCGTGGGCGAAAACGTCAACCGTTCCTTCGGGCCATTCGGCATCCGCTACGGCCTTGACCAGCAGGTCACTGGAACCTGCCGGGACGCCGTTGCGTGCCAGCCAGGTGATCTGCACTCCGGCGGGGGCGGCAATCAGCTGGAGGTCGGCGTCGGAATCCACCTCCAGGAACGCCAGACCGGTGGCCTCCGGCGGCAGGGCTTCCAAGGACGCCGCGATGGCCGGAAGTGCCGCCTCGTCGCCGGCAAACAGGTACCAGTCGGCGTCGGGGTCGGGGTTGTAGGCGCCGCCCGGGCCGGTGAAGGTCAGCGCGTCGCCTGGCTGGGCCTTGGCCGCCCAAGGGCCTGCCAGCCCTTCATCGCCGTGGACCACAAAGTCGATGGCCAGTTCGCGGGCCGCCGGATCAACCCAACGGAGGGTGTAGGTGCGGGTATAGGGCCACTGTTCGCGCGGCATGGTCTCCCGGATGGTCCACAGGTCCAGGGGCGTGGGGTACTCCACTCCGGGCTGCGGAAAAACGATCTTGACGTACCGGTCCACGAAGCCGTTGTTGACGAAGTCACCGAAGCCTTCCCCACCTGCCACGATCCGGACCATGTGCGGAGAAAGCTCTTCCCTGCGCACTACTTCGAGGTTGATCTGCGGACGGGTCTTCTTGCTGGCGCTGGTTGCTGCGGGAACAATGCTCATAAGGCAAGCCTAAGCTAAGGGGCTGGCGGCAGTTCCCAGGTTACGTCAAGGGCGCCCTGATCCCGCAACAGTTGGTTCACCCGGCTGAAGGGGCGGGAGCCGAAGAAGCCGCGGGAAGCGGACAGCGGGCTCGGATGGGCGCTGGACACAATGGGTGTGCCGCCCAGGAGCGGGCGGACCGACTCGGCTTCCTTCCCCCACAGCAACGCAACCAGGGGCACGGGTGACCCGTCCGGAGAGCGGCGGCCGGCAACAGCGGCGACGGCCGCCGTCGTAATTTTCTCCCAGCCTTTGCCGCGGTGGGAACCTGCCGACCCGGCGCGCACCGTCATCACCCGGTTCAGCAGCAGCACCCCCTGCTCCGCCCACGCGGACAGGTCGCCGTGGACACGCGCCGGAATGCCGAGGTCATCCTCCAGCTCCCTGTAGATGTTGGCCAGGCTGCGGGGGATGGGCCGCGTGCGCTTGTCCACGGAAAAAGAAAGGCCCACGGCGTGGCCCGGCGTCGGGTAGGGATCCTGCCCCACCACCAGGACTTTCACGCCCGCCAGGGGCTGGCGGAAGGCGCGCAGGACGTTCGACGGCGACGGCAGGACCTGGTGCCCCGCCGCGACTTCTGCGGCCAGGAAGGACAGGACCTGCCGAAGGTCGCCTTCCACGCCGGCCAGCGCGTCAGCCCAGTCGGGCGCCACGAGGTCTGCCAGCGGGCGGTGTGCAAGCCCGGCAAAACCGATGGCGTCGGCGGGTTCACGCTCCAGTTCGAACAAGGCGTCTGATTCAAACATCGTCCCATTCTTGCAGGGGAACGCCGCCGGGATGGTTGTCGCGTTGCCTCCTTGCCCGGCTCCGGCGCAAATGACAACGCTGTTATTCGTCCGTAGCATGGGGGTAAGACATTTGACCCTACCAGCGGAGGAGTGTGCCGTGGCGGAACCGGCCCGGGAACACATGCCCGGACGTATGCCGGAGCAGGAGCCGCGGAACCAGCTCCTGGCCGATTTCACCCTTCGGGACTCGCCGCTGGGTGAGCGCGAGCAGCAGATGCTTGCCCTGGAGCGGCAGTGGTGGAAGTACGCCGGGGCCAAGGAACAGGCCATCCGGGAGCTCTTCGACCTCTCCGCGACGCACTATTACCAGCTGCTGAACGCGCTGATCGACAGCGATGATGCACTGGCGCACGATCCCATGCTGGTCAAGAGATTGCGTAGACTACGTACGTCTCGCCACCGTGCACGCACCGCACGGCGCCTGGGGTCCGACGCCTAGGACGCCCCACGCCCTTCAGCAGCAATCACCAAGGATGCCATTCCACCATGACCAAATACGCCCGCGATGAATTCGACAAGGTCCCCGAGAACGCGTCGCGCCAAGGTGTCCACCGCACGGCTTCCGCCCCGGCCCGGGTGCGGCTGTGGCCCATCCTGGCGGTGGGTCTCGTGGCCCTGGCCATTGGCGTGGTGTCCTTCCTGATCCTTCCCAAGATGGGCTTCGGCGGTACCGGCAGCCAGGCGTCAAGCCTGGCCGCCAGTCCGCTGGCAGACACCGGCGCAACGGACCCCGCCGCCCAGGAAAGCCCGGCAGAGCCCTCCGCCAACGCAACACCCTCCGCCGAAGCTGTGCCGTCCGCCTCGATCGAGCCCTCGCCCAGCGCCGAGGCGGAACCTGAGCCCGCTCCCTCGGCCGATGCACCGGTCTTCCTGGACAGGACCCAGCCGGTAGCCGTCTACAACGCGGCCGGGACGGCCGGGCTGGCAAGCCGCGTGGGCGGTACCGTCCAAGCGGACGGCTGGACGCTGGGACAGGTGGGCAACTGGACCGGCGCGCCGCAGCAGGGCTCCACCATCTTCTACTCCGGTGCCGGCCAGCTGGCCAACGCCCAGGCGCTGGCCGAACTGCTGGGAGTGCCCACCCTCGTGAACAGCACAGAGTTCCAAGTGCCGCTGGCTGTGGTGCTGGGTCCGGGCTACCGGTAGGGCATTTTCTGTGGCACCGGTCACGCATCAGTAACGTTTGCCGCCCCTGCTCCACGCTGACTGCGGCGCCGGCCCGGCATTGGCTAGAGTAAATTTCAGGCTTCGTTCCGGGGCCAGGCAGCAGACAGCGGCGCGGCTTCCCCGGTCTCAACGGAAAGAGTTGATCATCATGGCACTGGGAACCGTCAAGTGGTTCAATCCGGAGAAGGGCTACGGCTTCATTACCGTCGACGGGTCCGGGGACGACATTTTTGTCCACTGGTCCGCCATCCAGGGTGAGGGCTACCGTGCACTCGACGAGGGCCAGCGGGTGGAGCTCGAAGTCGGCGAAGGCGAGAAAGGCCCCCAGGCCGAAAGCGTCCGGCCAGCCGAGTGAAGCCCCTGTTCCGCCCCGCCGCCCGGATCCGTCCGGCGCTTGCCCTCTCCCTGTGCGCCCTCCTGGCCGCGACGGCGTGTTCCGGCGTGACCGGCAATGCGCGCGTCGAAGCAGCGGAGGCGTCCGGGGATGGCATCCTGCGCGTGGGTCTGGTCCTGGACAACACCGGTGACAGCAGCTTCCTCAACGCACCCCAGCTGGCAGCGGCCAGGCTCGCAGTCAAGGACATCAACGACGCAGGCGGCCACAAGGGCCGGCCCGTGGAGCTCCTCCCCGTCGCCACGGACCAGGACGCGGCAGCCCAGGCGCACGCCCTGGTAGCCGGCAAGGCCGACGTGGTGATCGGGCCCACCGATTCCAGCAACGCCGAAGCAACCATCGACGTCCTGTCCAGGGCACGCACGCCGCTGATCTCACCGGCCAACACTGCGGCGGGCCTCACCGGCACCGACTCCGGCGGCTACTACTTCCGGACAGCGGCCGCGGATGTGGCCCAGGCTCCCGTCCTGGTCAAACTCGCCAAGGACGCCGGGGCCGCCACCGTCACCGTGCTGTACCAGGAGGGCTCCTACGGCAAGGACGTTTCAACGGCTGTTTCCGACGCAGCCGAGCAGTCCGGACTCAACGTCGCGGCGACGGAGGGGTTCACGCCGGGGGAGGCCGGCGGAGCCGCCGATGAGGCAGCGGAAGCCGCATCCGATGCGGTGATCCTGATTGCACGCGAGGGTGCGCAGGGCGCGTTGGCAGAACTGAACGATGCCGGAGTGGCCGGGGACCGCATCATCATCAGCGACGGCGCCTTCGCCCGGTACGGGTCCACGCTGGGCGCCAGGTCCCTCGACGGCGCGCGCGCGGTGGTTCCGGGACAACTTCCCTCCGCGGCATTCCAGGAGCGGCTGCTGGCCGTCGACGGGAAACTGAAGGACGTATCGTTCGCGGCCGAGACGTACGACGCCGTTACCCTTGCCGCCCTGGCCGCCGCCAGGGCGGAGGACGATGCAGGCCGCTCCGTCACGGCGAACCTGATAAGCGTATCCGGGGGAGTGGCCGGGGCGGAGGCCCCCGCAGCTGCTGCGTGTGCCTCCTACAAAGAATGCCTGGCCGGACTGGCATCGGGCAGCGTCATAAATTACGACGGCGAATCCGGCCCGGTCGCGTTTGACGCCAACGGAGACATCACCACGGCCAACTTCATGGTGTTTACATACGGGGCCGACAACATTCCCGCGCCCAGCGGCCGGGAGACAGCGGGCCGCGCCGCGAGCTGATCGCCCTCGGCGAATACCAGGGCGGACTGCCGGTTGGGGGCCTCTTTCGCTTGCACTCTCACGTGGGGAGTGCTAATTATTGAGTTAGCACTCTGACGTACCGACTGCTAAAGCAAGGCCTGGTTCCGCCGGGCGGCGCACGGCAGCGGTCGAGGAGCGAAGAAACACCTAACTGGAGTGAGATCCCCACCCGGAGGCGTACAGAGGCCGTCGGCAAAGGATCGTCCGTCGCGGGCACTGCAGCGAAGGTTCAATCTTAACGACTGTCCCGAAAGGACTACTGCCGTTATGGCCAAGATCATTGCATTTGATGAAGAGGCACGCCGCGGCCTTGAGCGGGGCCTGAACACCCTCGCCGACGCCGTTAAGGTCACCCTCGGCCCGCGTGGACGCAACGTCGTCCTCGAAAAGAAGTGGGGCGCCCCCACGATCACCAACGATGGTGTTTCCATCGCCAAGGAGATCGAGCTGGACGATCCCTACGAGAAGATCGGCGCCGAGCTGGTCAAGGAAGTTGCCAAGAAGACGGATGACGTCGCAGGCGACGGCACCACCACGGCTACCGTGCTGGCACAGGCCCTGGTCAAGGAAGGCCTGCGCAACGTTGCTGCCGGCGCCGACCCGCTGTCCCTCAAGCGCGGCATCGAGAAGGCCGTTGAGGCCGTCACCGCCGAGCTGCTGAACTCCGCCAAGGAAATCGAAACCAAGGAAGAGATCGCCGCTACCGCCTCGATCTCCGCCGGTGACGACGAAATCGGTGCCCTCATTGCCGAAGCCCTGGACAAGGTTGGCAAGGAAGGTGTCATCACGGTCGAGGAATCCAACACCTTCGGCCTGGAGCTGGAACTCACCGAAGGCATGCGCTTCGACAAGGGCTACATCTCCGCCTACTTCGTCACGGACGCAGAGCGCCAGGAAACGGTCCTCGAGGACCCGTACATCCTGATCGTCAACTCCAAGATCTCCAACGTCAAGGAACTGGTTGCTGTCCTGGAAAAGGTCATGCAGTCCAACAAGCCGCTGCTGATCATCGCCGAGGACATCGAGGGCGAGGCCCTGGCCACCCTGATCGTCAACAAGATCCGCGGCACCTTCAAGTCCGTGGCCGTCAAGGCCCCCGGCTTCGGTGACCGCCGCAAGGCACAGCTCGCCGACATCGCCGTCCTCACCGGCGGCCAGGTCATTTCCGAGGAAGTCGGCCTGAAGCTGGAGAACGCCGGCCTCGAACTCCTGGGCAAGGCACGCAAGGTTGTTGTCACCAAGGACGAGACCACCATCGTCGAGGGTGCGGGCGACGCCGACCAGATCGCCGGCCGCGTTTCCCAGATCCGCGCCGAGATCGAGAACTCCGACTCCGACTACGACCGCGAGAAGCTGCAGGAGCGCCTGGCCAAGCTGGCCGGCGGCGTTGCAGTCATCAAGGCCGGTGCCGCTACGGAGGTTGAGCTCAAGGAGCGCAAGCACCGCATCGAGGACGCAGTGCGCAACGCAAAGGCCGCTGTTGAAGAAGGCATCGTCGCCGGTGGCGGCGTGGCCCTCATCCAGGCCGGCGCCAAGGCATTCGCCAACCTGCAGCTGTCCGGCGACGAAGCAACCGGTGCCAACATCGTCCGTGTTGCCATCGACGCTCCGCTGAAGCAGATCGCCTTCAACGCCGGCCTTGAGCCGGGCGTCGTTGTTGACAAGGTCCGCGGCTTGCCCGCAGGACACGGCCTGAACGCAGCCACCGGCGAATACGTCGACCTGCTGGCTGCCGGCGTCAACGATCCCGTCAAGGTGACCCGCTCTGCCCTGCAGAACGCGGCCTCCATTGCTGGCCTGTTCCTCACCACCGAGGCAGTTGTGGCCGACAAGCCCGAGAAGAACGCCGCTCCCGTCGGCGGCGGCGACGACATGGGCGGCATGGGCGGCTTCTAGCCTTCCTGCCGGGACCTGTCCCGCTGATACGACAAATGCGGCCCCCTCTGCGGAGGGGGCCGCATTTGTCTTTTATGCGGTCAGCGGTTGCCGTGCCATGTGGTGGTCCGGTACTGCGTGGTGGTCCGGTACTGGCCTGGTGGTGCGGCCCGGCCGTGCCTTTGCTACTTCCTGGCGCTGGACAGCATCCCCTCGACTTCCTTCTTGAAGGCCTCCGCGGCCGCCTGCGGGGTGAGGCGGTCGTACAGCACTTCGTCCGTGTAGCGCTTGATCACGTTTTGCACACTGCCGGCGCCTACCGGCGGAACCGGCGGTGCTTCCTGGATGTCAGGTGCAATGCCCTTGAGGAAGGACACGACGGTGGTGTCCGCAGGCTTCAGCGCAGCAGTAATGCTGTCAACGATCTCCGGGTTGGTGGGCACGCCGCGGTCCGTCATCAGGATGCCGCCGGCCTCCGGGCTGTTGGTGAGGTAGTTGATGAAGGTGGCAGCCTCTTCGGGGTGCTTTGAGCGCGACGAGGCGGACCAGAACATGGTGGGCTTGTAGTACATGCCGTTCTTCGCGGCCGAGCCGTCCACACTCGGTGCGCGGAGCATCTTGATGCTGCTGCCAGTAGTGGCTTCCAGCGAGCCGAGCTGGTTGGTCCACCACCAGGCCATGCCCACGCGGTTGGTTCCGAACAGGCTTTCCTCCAGCCCGGCCCCCGAGTCCTCCGTGGCCACCGTTGCCGGCGGGCTGGCCTTCGAGTCCCGCTGCTCCTTCAGCCGCTCCCAGAAGGACGCCGCCGTCGCGGTATCAAAGTCCAGCTTGCCGTCGCTGGAGTACAGGTCCTCGCCGTGCTGCCGCAGCCAGATGATCAAGTCAGCTTCGTTGCTGCCGTAGGCGGCGCCGTAGTTCTTTCCGTCACCGGCAGCGCTGATCTTCGACGCCGTGTCCATGAAGTCGTCCCAGGTCCAGGTTGTGTCATCCGGGATAGGTACGTTCGCTGCCTCGAACACCTTGGTGTTGGCCATGATGACGTAGGCGTTCTGGCCCGTGCTGAGCCCGTACTGCGCGCCGTCGTACTGCCCTGAAGCCAGGGCCTCCTTGTCCAGCTTGGAGGTGTCGATGCCGTCCTGCTTGGACAGATCCAGCAGCGCCCCGCGGCCACCGTACTCGGCGATGTACTTCTGGTCCATCTGGATCACGTCCGGCGCGTCGTTGGCGGCCGTTTTCGTGGCCAGCTTGTCCCAGTAGCCGCCCCATTCGCCGGGCTCGGATTCGATGTTGATGTTGGGGTGTTCCGCCTCGAAGGCCGCGATGACCTTTTCGGTCTGCGCGTTGAGGTACTCGTTGCCCCACCAGGCGAACCGCAGGGTGACCTGCTCGTTGCCGCCCGACCCTCCGGTTCCGCCGGAGGCGCCACAGCCTGTAGCGAGGATGGAGAGGGCCAGGGCCGCTGCGCCGAGCTGGAACTTGCGCCGGCTTACAGTCCGAATCGTCATTGATGTGCCTTCCTGGTACCGCCTCCCGGCAGATCCGGCATCCCTGCCGCCACTGCTCGAGAAAGCGTTTTCTCGTTTTCAATAAATGCGATTGTTCCCTGATCCATTCCTGCCGTCAAGGACTTTTGGTAACCGCTTTCCCGGTTCTTGGACGCAGGCGAGGGCAGGACTGGCCCGGGCACCTCCCGCGGGGCTGCGGGAGATCCGTCAGCAAAGGCCCGCATTGTGGTTCCGGTCTGGCAGGATGGACCGGTGACGATTACTGCAGCGGCTGACGGTTCGGCCTTGGGAAACCCGGGCCCGGCCGGCTGGGCCTGGTATGTGAATGATGATTGCTGGCGCGCCGGCGGGTGGCCCCACGGGACCAACAACCAGGGCGAACTGATGGCTGTCCTGGACCTGTTCCGGGCCACCGCCCACCTCCCGCAGGAGGACTTGCGTATCCTGTGCGACAGCCAGTACGTCATCAACTCGATCACCAAGTGGATGCCGGGGTGGAAGCGCAAGGGTTGGCGCAAGGCTGACGGGAAGCCGGTCCTGAATGTGGAGCTCCTGAAGGAACTGGACCGGGAGCTTGCCGGCCGGAAGTACACCTTCGAGTGGGTCAAGGGGCACGCCGGCCATGAACTGAACGAAGCAGCGGACGAGCGCGCCCGGGCTGCGGCTACCGCATACCAGCAGGGCGTTGCCGCGCGGTCCGGCCCCGGGTTTCCAGGCTCCCACCTGATCGCGGCAGGTCATGATGCACGTGGAGTGCCCGCGTCTGCCGCCGCTGCTGTAACACAGCGGGCGGCGGAAATGCCCCAGGCAACAGCCGCCAGGGCAACAACCCCTGGAACAGGCACCCGGGCAACCACCACCCGCACCGCAGACATCCCGCCCGCCGCTGGCCCGGACGAGCTTGACCTGTTCAGCGAGCTCGAAACCGACCCCTTCGACGTCGCGGACGCGCAGAAGCAGGCCCCGTCGCCTGAAGCCCTGGTGGAGGAGCTGGAGCGCGAACTCCTGGGGCCGCTGGTGCGCGGCGACATCGGGCGGACAGCTGTTCTGCTGCACCCCGACTTCATGGAGATCGGCAGCTCAGGGCGGGTCTGGACGCGTGACGCCATGATGATGGCACTGGAAGAGGATCCCGGGGAACGGACAGACATTGAAATTCTGGGGGTGGACCGCATCGGCACGGGTGCCGTCCTGCTGACATACCGGAGCTTTGCCCGGTCCGGCACCACCCTCCGCAGCTCCCTGTGGGTCCTTGACGGCAACCGGTGGCGGCTGAGGTTCCACCAGGGAACACCCGAAGCGTAGCCGGGCCGCGCTCCGGCCCGGGCAGTGCCGCAACTGTCCACGCCGCCACTGTCCTGCACCGCCACTGTCCTGTGCCGCCGCTGTGGATGGTGCGGGCCCGGCAACCCCTTAGCTGAAGCGTTGCGTGTTGCCCTGCTCCGCCTGCACGTAGGTTGCGGCGGCCGATGCCAGCGCCGCGTTGATGGAAGCCAAAGATGCCTCCACCCTGCCCTGGGTGAGGGTCCACTCGGCAATCAAAGCCTGGAAGGTGGTGGCTGCTGAACCCCGCCAGGAGCCCTGCAGCTCGTCCAGGCCGTACTTCATGGCCTGGACATCGGCGCTGATCCTGTCCACTGTTGCCTGAACGTTCGCGGACTTCAGCTGAAGCAGTTCGGTATCGACGGAAATGATGCTCATGGCAGTGCCTTTCGCTGAGATGGGCAGCGGTGCGCTTCCCTGCCCGGCTGTTCCGGGCTGCTGCAACGAGCCTATGGATGCGCCTGTTGCCCCTGCCACGGGCGGAGGCTATATGTGGATAACCTCGCCGTCACTGCCTTGGGCGTCCGCCCGCTCCGGCGGGTCGCCGCGGTAGGGGAGGCTGACCACCAGGGTGGCGCCGCCGCCGTCGGTGGTTTCCACCCGCACGGAACCACCGTGGGATCCCACGATCGCAGCCACAATGGCCAGGCCCAGTCCGCTGCCGCCCGTTTCCCGGGTCCGGGAGGTGTCTGCCCGGTAGAAACGCTCAAAGACCTTGGACGCATCCTCGTCGGAAATGCCCGGCCCGTGGTCGCGTACTTCGATGATGGAGCGGGCTTCCCCGTCCACGGTCCGCACCCCCACCGCAAGTTCAATGGGCGAGCCCTCGGGGGTGTAACGCAAGGCATTGCCCACGAGGTTGCCCACCACCTGCCGGAGCTTGGCTTCGTCGCCCAGCACCGGGGCCGGAGTGGCAGTCCCGCCGTCGAGCCCGGTCAACGAAATCACTCTCGAACGGGCGCCGGCCTTGGTGTCCACCACAGCATCGTGGGCAACCAGCTGCAGGTCCACGGGCTTCTGCTGGAGCGGGCGCTGCTCATCAAGCCGGGCCAGAAGCAACAGATCCTCCACCATGGACCCCATGCGCTTGGCTTCGCTTTCGATCCGGCCCATGGCGGTTGCCACATCCTCGTCCGTGGTCAATGCCCCGTGGCGGTACAGCTCGGAGAACCCGCGGATGGTCACCAGCGGCGTGCGCAGTTCGTGAGAAGCATCGGCGGCGAAACGGCGCATCCTTGCCTCGGAAGCGGTGCGCGCCGCGAAGGCGGTTTCGATGTGGGCGAGCATGGCGTTCAACGAACTGCTGAGCCGGCCGAGCTCGGTAGCCGGATTTTCCACCTCCACACGCCGGGACAAGTCGCCGGCAGCAATGGCGGCCGCCGTTTTCTCCACCCGCGCCAGGGGCCGGAAGGACCGGGAGACAGTCCAGCTCGCAATCAACGAGGCCAACAGGAGCGTGAGCAGGCCCACCCCGATGACCACCAGCGTGGCGTGCTTGAGGACGTCGTCCACGCTTTGGAGCGGCAGCCCAATAACCACGACGGCGGGACGGTTGTTAGCGAGGACCCTTACGGCAACCACCCGCCAGTTCTCGCCGTCCGTGCCCCTTACCTGGTAAGGCAAACCGCCACGCAACTGGGCCTGCTCCACCGACATGGAGCTGATATCGGGACCGCCCCCGTCAGTGTCCCGGCTGAGTGGGAAAGGCTCCTGATCGGGAACAAAAAGCGTCAGCGAGTAATCGGTGGGAACCATCGGGTTGGGCGCCTGCAGCTGGGTGAAGGAACCCTGTTCTTCGGCGAGGTGCACGGCGGCATTCAGCTTGTCATCGACCTGTCCCTGCAGGAAGCTGTGCAGCAGCGCAAGGGTGCCCGCGCCGGTCACCGTCAGCGCCACGATCAGCAGGGCCATGATCATGGCCACCAGCTGCGTCCTGAGGGAGGACGACTTCCACCGCTCCAGCAAGGTCAGCGCTTTTCTGCCGTCCGCAGCACGTAGCCCACGCCGCGCTTGGTCTGGATGAGCGCCGGGGCCTCGGGGTCGATGTCCACCTTGCGGCGCAGGTAGGAAATATAGGACTCCACGATCGAGGCATCGCCGTTGAAGTCGTACTCCCACACGTGGTCCAGGATCTGGGACTTGGACAGCACACGGTTCGGGTTCAGCATGAGGTAGCGGAGCAGTTTGAACTCGGTGGGGGAGAGCTCGATGACTGTGCCGCCGCGGCGGACCTCGTGCGCATCGTCGTCGAGTTCCAGGTCGCCGACGCGGATGACGGCGTCGTCGTCGAGCAGGGGCTGGGTGCGCCGCAGGACAGCGCGGATCCGCGCCACCACTTCGTCGAGGCTGAAGGGTTTGGTGACATAGTCGTCCCCGCCCACCGTGAGGCCGGTGACCTTGTCCTCGGTGTCATCCTTGGCGGTCAGGAACAGCACCGGGAAGTGCTTGCCCGATGCGCGGAGCTTGCGGGTGACGGTGAACCCGTCCATGTCCGGAAGCATGACGTCCAGCACGGCCAGGTCGGGGGTGTGCGTATCCGCAGCCGCCAGGGCATCCCGGCCGTTGGCCGCCGAAACCACCTCGAACCCTGCGAACCGCAGCGAGGTGGACAGCAGCTCGCGGATGTTGGGTTCGTCGTCGACAACGAGGAGCTTCGCTTCTGGGCCGTTCTTGTTCATGCTCCCATCATGCTCCCAGTCTCTGGGAGTTGTCTGGATGCAGGATGAATGTTTTATGGACGCCAACGGACAGGCGACGTACCACGCACAAGGCAGGGTCCGCGGCCAGTACGCCGCGGACCCTGCCTGTCAGTACTCCATTCGTGATGGGTCGAGCCCGGGGCTTGACCCATCGTCACAACGCTCTATTGAGGGATGTTCACATTCGAATCGTGATTACCGTAGCTCTTGTCGCCATAGGTGGCTCCACCCAAGGCACACAGCTGAGCGGAGGTCAGCCCCGATGGGGACGTACCCAGGGAGGCCTTGTCCTCACCGTCCACGGTCACTGTGCTTGAGTACAACGAGTTGTCGGCTTCCTTGCAGACCAGCACGATGATCTTGAAGTCTCGGGGATCTACGAACGTGAGGGACACAGTTCCGCCGGCGCCCACAGTCGCAAGTTGAGCAGCTGCGGTGTCATGCCCTGCAGGACTCGTCGTTTCAACCACCCAGTAACTGCCCTGGACAACGTTCAGGAAGGAGCAGGTGCCCGCGTCCGTCGTCGTGCAGGTGAATGCCGTTGCCGCGTCTTCGGCGCCAGGCCCTGTACCACCGGTAGGTGCGGCATCGGCGTACAGCGTGAAGACAGCACCGGCGAGCGGAACGCCGGGAGTGTCGTCATCGGTCTTCAATACATTGATGCGTCCCCTCTGGCTGTTCGTGAACGTGCACTTGACCGTCTCACCGGCCGCTGCAACGAACGTGGCCGTCCGTGTTGCCACATTGCCGGTGCTGTTGGAGTCGTCGCAAGCGATTCCTGTGAGGTCGAACCCCGGCGCCGGGTCGGTTTCCGTCGCCGTGTACGTGCCGGGCAGGATGCCTGCTGCTGTTAACGTTTGACCGTCGCTGATGGATCCGTTCAGCCCGGCAACATCACTCGTAAAGGCGAACGTTCCTGCCGTTCCGTCAGGAACTGTCTGCTTCTCCACGATGATGGTTGCGCGGGCGGTGTTGGTGTAAGTGCAGTCGACGGTGCCCTGGAAGCCGAGCGTGATGTTGATGGTTGCGCTGGTGCCTGATTGTGCCGCAGAGGTCCCCGTGCCCGTCACCGTACAACTGATACTCGTCAGGTCCCACCCTGCAGGAAGGCTGTTTTCGGTGATGGTGTAGGAACCGGGCCGGAGGGCCGAGCCGTAGTCGCGAAGGCCGCCGTTGCTGAGGGTGAAGGTGGCGGGAGTTAAACCGCCGGTAGTGGTGTAACCGAAAGTTCCATCGCCGCCCACTGTAGCCTTACGGATCTTGATGGAGCCGCACTTGGAGAAGTTGAGCGGCACAGGGGCGATGAAGTCCTTCAGCGCTGCGGTGAAAGAGTCTGAGGAACGGCTCTTCAGATACGCACCGCTGAACGTTTCGCAGGTATTTGCAGGAATGATGTTGGAATCAGTCAGGTTGATGGCTGCTTCGCCGAAAGTGCGCACGCTGAGGCTGCGGGGAGCGTCAGGGTTGATCGGATCTACCACCGCTTCCGTGTTGATGGACGCTTCGAAGTTCCCGTCGAGGGGTTGGACTTTGCCCCAGCAAGGAACAGTATTCGACGCTTCACAAACTGAAGCCGGGGCGCCCGTAGTCGTCCACAGATGGTAGCCGAGCACGGGAGTAACGCCGCCCTGGGCAAGATCATACTTAATCAGGACATCACCGTCACTGCGGACAGGGGTGACGCCATTGGCGGAAACAGCGGCGGACTTATTGAACTCGAAGTCCATGTTGGTGGTGCCGTTGGGCTCCTGGACCCGCTCCCAGGCCAAGTAGGCGTAGTCCTTGCCGTTGGCTTCGGTCTTCAGTTTCGAATAGAAGCGCGTCAAATCGCTCTTGTTGTTTGGGACCTGGCCTGAGACGACAGTCGGTACAGGGGTGTCTTCCTTGGTTCCCTGTCCGAACGAGTTGTCCTGTTGGCCTGTGGGCAGGTCCAGGCCGCAACCAACAATTGTGCCGGTGCAGCTGACCGCCGCATTGGCCCAGTCGTCCTCAACGCCATTCACCAACAGGTTGCCGTCACCGGCGTCGAAGGGGCTACCGGGCAGGTTTGCCTGTGCCGATGTAACGCCGGAAAGGATTAAAGCCAGACAGGCGATTCCTGCACCCCAACGGGCGCGCGTAATGTTTTTCATGGGTGTGTGCTCACTTCAGAGTGGCGAATGATGTTTCGGAACAGGCAGATGACCTGCGCCGGCGAAATCCCCAGCATCTCCCCAATATTTGATCGGCCGTGGCCCGCGCAGAGGGGCCCGGCCGGACTACTCCTGTCGTCGCTTCGTCGCGTAACGGAGTCGGTTGGGCAGCACGAAGCCAGCGGTCATTGCTGGTTGTGGGCCGGGGCAAAGGAAGGTCGATCTGCGCATGTGAAGCCGTGTTCTACGAAACGGACCAGGCCGTCAGCCAAGCCCTCAGGTCCCGATCTGAGTTCGGGACCTGTTCCCTACATGTAACCCAGCGCTCTGACCGTACTGCCGGGAAAGTGCACGAACAATGTCGTCATCAACTCTTTGCGGTTTCCCGCAGTCTGCGCCTTTTCCCAAGGCGTTATGCTGCACGGACACGGCAGGTAGGAGTCCGCGGGTTCACCAGCCCATGGTCCCCGGCTCTCCCTTGAACGGACCCACCACCCGGTCTGTGATCCAGCCGCCGTAGAAGCCGCCGGCCTGCGGACGCACGCGCTCGCCGTCCACCTCGCAGGAGTCCATCCTGCCGGGGTAGACCGCCACACGGTTTGCCAGGTCCCCGTATCCCGCGACGGGCTCGGGGTAGAACCAGGCCGCCCTTTCCGCTACCGCGCTGCCGCCCCGGACAGTGAGGTAGCGGGCTGAACCTTTGAACTCGCAGAAGCTGCTTCCGGGCGCAGGCTCCAGGGCTCCCGGGATGAACGCGGAACGGGGCACGTAGTAGACGGGAGGATGGCTAGTCTCAAGGACACGGAGGGAATCCGTGGTGTCCAGGATCAGTTCCCCGCCGAGAATGATCCTGATCCGTTCCCGGCTCGGCTCGACGCGCGGCGGACGGGGGTAGTCCCAGACCGACTCCTGGCCTGGCAACGGAATGACCGGACGTATTTTCGGACGCATGCCTCCCAGTGTGCACCCATGGAGTGGCCGATGGGGCCTGCGGTGCGCGCTTAGCCGGGCTGGCCCACGTCCTTGGCATCCATGATCCGGTACGCGTAGCCCTGCTCGGCCAGGAAACGCTGGCGCTTCGCGGCGAAGTCCTGGTCCAGGGTGTCCCTGGCCACCAGGGAGTAGAAGCGGGCCGCCCGCCCGTCCTTCTTGGGCCGTAGCAGCCTGCCCAGCCGCTGCGCCTCCTCCTGCCGTGATCCAAACGAACCGGACACCTGGATGGCAACCGAGGCCTCCGGCAGGTCGATGGAAAAGTTGGCAACCTTGGACACCACCAGTGTCTGGATCTCGCCTGCCCGGAAAGCATCGAAGAGCTTCTGGCGCACCTTCACCGATGTGTCACCTTTGATCACCGGCGCCTGCAGCCGTGCGCCGAGGTCGTCCAGCTGGTCGATGTACTGCCCGATCACCAGCAGCTGTTCACCGGCATGCCTGGCCACGAGCTCTTCCACCACCAGGGTCTTGGATTCGGAGGTGGAACACAGCCTGTACTTGTCCGCGTCCTCGGCCATGGCGTAGGCAACCCGTTCGTCCTTCGGCAGGTCCACCCGGACCTCCACGCAGTCGGCCGGGGCAATGTACCCCTGGGATTCGATGTCCTTCCAGGGCGCATCATAGCGCTTGGGTCCGATCAGGCTGAACACCTCGCCCTCCCGGCCGTCCTCCCTGACCAGGGTGGCGGTGAGCCCCAGCCGGCGCCGGGCCTGCAGGTCCGCTGTCATACGGAAAATCGGCGCCGGCAGGAGATGGACTTCGTCGTAGATGATCAGGCCCCAGTCGTGGCCGTCCACCAGCTCCAGGTGCGGATACAACCCGCCGCGCTTGGTGGTGAGGACCTGGTACGTGGCGATGGTCACGGGACGGACTTCCTTCACTGCCCCCGAATACTCGCCGATTTCGTCGTCCGTCAGGGTGGTGCGCTTCAGCAGTTCGTCCTTCCACTGCCGGGCAGCCACGGTGTTCGTGACCAGGATCAGGGTAGTGGTTGATCCGGTGGCCATCGCCGCTGCCCCCACCAGCGTTTTGCCGGCCCCGCAGGGAAGCACCACCACGCCGCTGCCGCCTGCCCAGAAATTCTCGCTGGCCAGCTGCTGGTAGGGCCTCAGCTTCCACCCGTCCTCGTTCAGGGCGATCAGGTGCGGGGTGCCGTCCACGTAGCCCGCCAGGTCCTCTGCGGGCCAGCCGATCTTGAGCAGGAGCTGCTTGAGCTGCCCGCGCTGGGAGGCGTGCACCACCACGGTTTCCCCGTCGATCCGGGGCCCCAGCAGGGGCTGGATCTTCTTGGCCCGGATCACTTCCTCCAGGACCGGATAGTCGTCCGTCCGCATGACCAGACCGTGCTGGGGGTCCTTTTCCAGGCGCAGCCGGCCGTACCGCGACATCGTCTCCTCGACGTCGATCAGCAGCGAATGCGGCACCGGGAACCGCGAGTACTTCAACAGCGTGTCGAGGACCCTCTCGGCGTCGAGGCCGGCGGCGCGGGCATTCCAAAGTCCCAGCGGCGTCAGCCGGTAGCTGTGCATGTGTTCGGGGGCCCGTTCCAGCTCGGCGAAGGGCGCAATGGCGTGCCGCGCCTCGGTGGCCAGCTCATGGTCCACCTCCAGGAGGATGGTTTTATCGCTCTGGACAATCAGGGGTCCGTCGTTCACGCGGGGGAGTCCTTCACTGGTGCAGTTCTTCTGCAGCCTCAATGTCGATAATGCGGTGGATGGACAGGACACGTTCCGTTTCCTTCGCGGGGTCGAACACCCGCACGCGTCCGCCGCTCACCGATAAGGGAACAACGATTTCCAGGTTGGCATTCCCCAGGCTGTCCACCACGTTCATGCTGATCCGCTGCTTCAGCCTGATGGCACGCTGCAGGGCCTCAAGCCCCAGCTGGGTGGCCGCCTCGCCTGAGTGGTCCCCTGACGGGGCATGGCCACCGTGGCCATGGTGGCCGACGGCGGGAGCGGCGTGCCGCAGCACGGCCAGTTGGGCGTCCACGTCCTCGGCTGCCGGCGCGGTCCGCGGTTCCGTGTAGACCGGCCGAAGGCTTTCCTGGGCGGCAGGAGTTCTGCGGAGCCGGACTGCGGGGTCTTCTGTTCCTTCGACCGTGGGGGAGAAGCCCAGGCTCCGCAGGACCTGGGCTGCCTCCCGTGGCGGGGCAGTGGATATCACGACAGTGGGCGCGATGCGGACCAGGCCCAGCCGGGCTGCTTTGGGCCCGGACAGGAGCTCGGCAAGGGCTGATTCGTCGTCGCTCTGGATGAAGCTGGCGGCCGCGCCTACCCGCAGCCTGCCGTGCCGCGACGCCGTGTCCTCCACGAGGTATTCAAGCGGCTGGGGAACGGAGGTGGCGGAGTGTTCCCGCAGGAAGTCCAACAGGCCGGCGGCGTCGTAGCCGGCGTCGAGGGCGCGCCGGATGGAGTTGTCCGAGAACCGGTAGATGGTGGCGGGGCCCTGGCCTTCGGCATCGGCCATCACCAGAAGCTTTTCGGTCAGTTCAGGGGCCAGGTAGCCCGGCGCGACGGCGGTCAGGTCGGCCTGCAGGAGTACGTGGTTCAGCGCGGCGGGCAGGTGCTCGCCCAGGATGTCGAGGGCGGCATCCGGCTGGTCTTCGGCGAAGGCGCTGCCCAGCTGGCTCAAGGCGCCGGATCCCATCAGGCCAAGCAGTTCGGCTTCGGCGAGGACGCCCCGGATCAATGAACTGAACCGCCGCGCCATGCGTGGCTGGGCCCACTCGGCACGCTGGAGGACCGCGGCGGCGTCGAGTACCGGCGCCGTGCCGTCCGGCGCTGCCGCTTCGGTGGTGAGCTGGTGCAGGATTTCCAGGATGCGTTTGCGGATCACGGGAGCGTCGGGGCGCTGGGGCTCGGCGGACAACGCCACGATGGTGCTGCCGGAGGCCGTGCGGTGCCCTCCAGCCCCCTGGGCACCGTTGACGGGCTGGCCTACCAGCGAGGGGACGCGTTCGCTGGCCAGCCAGGCGTTCACCAGCCACAGCCACTGTTCCTGGCGGGGCAGGACCAGCCACTCAAGCTGCGGGGGCTGGACCCAGGAGGAGGAATCCACATCCAGCCGGATCAGGCCCGCAAGCCCGCAGAGTTCCAGCAGCAGCCCCACGCGTGCCTGGTCCACCCGCAGCTCGTCGGCGAGCCGGCGCATCTCCCGGACCCCCACCCCGCCGCTGCGCAGCGTGGCCAGCGGCTGCTCCCGTACGGCATGCAGCAGCTCACCCACCAGCCGCAGGGTTTCCGAGATGGCACTCATCGCCGCGTTCCTGCGCAGCACGGCGGTAGTCCTGCCCAGTTCCGGGATGGGCGGCGATAGCGTGAAATCGTTGATGATCGCTCCGCCCCGCAGGGACACCCCTACGCTGTGCGGCAGTTCAACATGTGCAGCATCCAGCGGCACCAGCAGGCCGCGGGCCAGAAGCCAGTCAACGGGCCCGACGTCGGACCCCTCGGCGGTGATGGACGCCTTGCGTTGCGCCTGGGGCACGGCACCCATGGCCCAGTTGCGGAACCTGGCGAGCAACGCCGTCGTCCGCTCAGGGGCTCCGGCGAGGATTTCCTGCAGCGCCTCAGGGGAAGAGGTCCAGTGCTGGAGGGCGAGGGCTGCCTCCATGGGGGTAGTGGCGTCGTGGATGGCGACGCCGCTGCGGTGCAGTTCGGAGACCAGCTGGACCGCCCGCTGCGCGAACGCCGGCTGGAGGCGGACCAGCTCGGTGTAGCTCCTGCCCAGGCCTGCCGGGTAAAGGCCCACCACGTCCTTGAGGCAGCCCACCGGAAGGTAGAAGCGCTGCCTGGCGGCGGAGGACGGGGTTCCGTGCGGGGGCGATGCCCGGTGCACCAGGGCCAGTTCCTGCAGCGTTGCCAGGATCCGTTCAACCGCGGCGAGCGTGGCGCCGGAGATCATTTTCCTGAGCCCGGCCGCCGAGGCGCTGTGCTCAGTGTCCGTGTTGGTGCATAAATGGAGGGTTTCGAGGACCTGCATCTGCGGCCTGTTGAGCCGTTCGAGGGCCCGCTGCACGCTGACCCGTGCACTTGCCCGCGCGGCGAGGGCGGAGAAATCCGGAACGGTGGGGGAGATGAGGTCCGGCCGCGCGGCGAACAGCGCCCGCAACGAGTCATCGCTGCGTGCCTCAAGGTCCTTGCTGAGCGCGCGAATAAGGGACATCAGTCCAACGTTACCGCTGGTCAGGCTTTCCTGCCCGGCGGCGCCCGGCAACACTGTCCAGAACAAGGAAAAGCATGAGGAGGAACGCCACAGGCAAACCGTACAGTGCGGAATAGGTGACCCACGCCGGCGCCACCGAGCCGGCGAAGGCAAGGGCCATGACAGCTCCCACGGCGGCCAGGGAGAGCACGGCAATGACTGCGGCGACGATCATGATGGGCCGCCGGTATCGCGAGGGTGTCATGGACGTAACGCTACAGCCCCTGCGGCGGCGGGCGTGAACGGCGTTACCTGACGCCGTTGAAAGCAGGATTCGGGCACCGGGCAGGATAACCTTGAAAGATACAGACCAACACGGTTTGCAGCTGCCATACCTTGAACCCGCACAACACTGCGGATGCGGTGGCGGCCGGCCGTGTCTCACGACAGCAGAACGAAGAAGGTTGATTACGTGCCTACCGGCAAGGTCAAGTGGTATGACAAGGACAAGGGCTTCGGGTTCCTCGCAGGCGAGGACGGCCAGGAGGTTTTCCTGCCCAAATCGTCGCTGCCCGAGGGTGTAACGGATCTCAAGGCCGGCACCCGCGTAGAGTTCGGCGTTGCCGACGGCCGGAAAGGTGCGCAGGCCCTGGGGCTGCGTGTCCTGGACAAGACGCCGTCCATCGCCAAGGCCAAGCGGCCCAGCGCAAGGGACCTTGCTCCGCTGGTCCAGGACCTGGTGAGCGTGCTGGACAACCTCTCCGGCACCCTGTCCAAAGGCAAATACCCGGAAGGCAACAAGGGCAAGGCCATCGCGGCTGCCCTGCGTAAGGTTGCCGACGAGCTGGACGTTTAGGCACTGATGACTCCGGAAGCTGAACAGCCGGCGGCACAGGCGCAGGACCAGGCAGGTCCCACTCCGGGGGAGGCCGGGACCGCAGCCCCCGCCGGTGCGAAAAGCGTTGTAAAGCGCCCGCCGGCAGGTGTGCCTGTGTGGCGGACCGGAAGGCCTGATGCCTTCCTGGCTGCCGCCGTCGACACCGCCCGCGCGGCCCTGGAGGGCATCACCGCCGCCTCCGACATCGGGCCCCACCTGGCAGCCAAAAGCGAGGGCGACCGCCTGGTGACGCACCTGTTCGAGTCGAAGCTTGCCGGCTACGCAGGGTGGCAGTGGTACGCGGTTCTTACCCGCAACTCCCGTTCCAAAGTGGTTACCGTCAGCGAGCTGGGCCTGCTGCCGTCCGAGGATTCCATCCTGGCCCCGGAGTGGGTGCCGTGGGCGGAACGGGTCCGGCCGGAGGACGCCCAGGAACAGGAAGCCGAGACTTCGGAACAGGAGACAGCCCCGGCGGACGCCGCCGGGCCGGTTCCGGACGGGGTACCTGCAGGGCATGAGGGCGCCGGCCAGGACCTGCAAGCCCCGGACGTGGAGCCTAAGGATGTGGACGCCGCGGATCTGGAGGCAACGGACTCTGATCCGGCGGACACTGATTTTGGGGAGCAGTCTTCCGGGGACGACGCCGGCACGCAGTAAGTGCCGACGTCTCCCAACGGGGGACATGCAAAGCGGGGACACAATAACGGCGCCGCCCGGGCAGGACCCGGGCGGCGCCGTCGAACGTTAAAAGGCGTCCCTGCGGCCTACTTCCGCAGCTCGCCCACCACGTAGTCGATGCTGGCCAGCAATGCGGAAACATCAGCCGGCTCGATGGCAACGAATGTTGCGATGCGCAGCTGGTTGCGGCCAAGCTTCCGGTACGGCTCGGTGTCCACAATGCCGTTGGCGCGCAGGACCTTGGCCACCACGGCGGCGTCCACGGACTCGTCAAAGTCGATGGTGGCGATGACGTTGGAGCGTTCATCCGGGTTGGCGACGAACGGGGTGGCGAATTCCGAAGCCTCAGCCCATGAATAGATGCGGCCAGCAGAGTCCGCCGTGCGCTTGGCCGCGAATTCGAGGCCGCCGTTTGAGTTCAGCCACTGCACCTGGGCATCCAGGGTCACCAGGGTGGACAGCGACGGGGTGTTGTAAGTCTGGTTCAGGCGCGAGTTGTCGATGGCGGTCTGCAGGTCCAGGAAATCCGGGATCCAGCGATCGCTGGCCTTGATCCGGGCGGCGCGTTCCACGGCAGCGGGGGAGAACAGGCCAAGCCACAGTCCGCCGTCGGAGGCAAAGTTCTTTTGCGGTGCAAAGTAGTAGACGTCGCTCTCTGCAACTTCCACGTCCAGGCCGCCGGCAGCCGAGGTGGCGTCCACCAGCACCAGCGCGCCCTCATCGGCACCTGCCACCCGCTGCACGGGAGCGGAAACACCCGTGGAGGTTTCGTTCTGGGGCCAGGCGTAAACGTCCACGCCTGCTTCGGCCGTGGGCACGGGGCGGGTGCCCGGCTCGGACTTGATGATTGAGGAGGCGTCCAGGAAAGGAGCCTTGTTGGTTGCGGCCGCAAACTTGGACCCGAACTCACCGAAGGACAGGTGCTGGGCCTTCTTCTCCACGAGTCCGAAGCTGGCAATATCCCAGAATGCCGTGGAGCCGCCCACGCCCAGGACTACTTCATAACCTTCGGGTGCGCGGAAGAACTGGCTCAGGCCTTCGCGGACCGAGCCAACGAGGTTCTTGACCGGGGCCTGCCGGTGGGAGGTGCCCAGGATGTTCTTCGATGCCGCGGACAGCGCATCAATCTGCTCCTGCCTGACCTTGGAAGGTCCTGCGCCGAACCGCCCGTCCTGAGGCAGGAGGTCGGCGGGAATAGTGATGCTGGGTTCGCTCACAGGGGCTCCAATTTGGGCGTGGACGTGGCTTTGGTCCGAACGGGTGGATGGTCGCTGGCCGGCAGCCGGCAATGACTGCAACTGAGGCCTTTCCCATTCTGCCTGAACAGCTGTTTCGGCGGGAACCGGACCCGTCATAGTCCAGCCATTGAGACGTCCTGCGGGCAACCGCGAACTATTCGGACAAAGTCAAAATAGGCTAAGCTTGCCACCGGACTACGTCGCAGTGATAGGCGATACGGTGGGACAACGCAAGGTACTGCGCTCGAGGAGCTGAGCTGGATGACGGATCTGATCGACACTACGGAAATGTACCTTCGCACCATTTTGGAGCTTGAGGAAGAGAACATTATTGCCCTGCGGGCCCGTATTGCCGAGCGGCTCCGCCACTCGGGACCCACGGTCTCCCAGACCATCGGCAGGATGGAGCGGGACGGGCTGGTGGTGGTGTCCGGCGACCGGCACCTTGAGCTCACCGAAACCGGCCGTAAGCGCGCCACCGAAGTGATGCGAAAGCACCGGCTGGCCGAGAGGCTCCTGGCCGACGTCATCGGACTCGATTGGGCGTACGTGCACGACGAAGCCTGCCGCTGGGAACACGTCATGAGCGAACGGGTGGAGCGGCGCATCTACGAGATGCTTGACCACCCCACGGAGTCGCCCTACGGCAATCCCATCCCGGGACTCGCTGCCCTGGGCGGCCAGCCCCTGCCGGGCGGTTCCGACGGAGCCGTGAGCCTGCTGGAAGCGATGAAAACATACGGTCCTGCGTCGGCGGTAACCGTCAGCCGGCTGGCCGAACCCATCCAGGTGGAGCCCGAACTGCTGGTCCAGCTTGATGAGGGCGGCATCCGCCCCGGCGCCACCGTGTCGCTCGAACGGGTGGGGGACTACATCTCCGTGCGGGTACCCGGCATTGAAGGTGCGCTGGAGCTTCCACCGGAAGTGGCCGCCCACGTGTTTGTCACGGTCCGGTAGAGGATCCGCCCGGGCGCGATTACCCTATCGAATGGCATTTAGGCAAAGATAACGGAATTGTTACTTTGGGGTTTAAGCCTCTATAGTTGAACGCGAGCGTTGATACTAAAGCGTTACCTGATCCGGAGCCGAGCTCTGCCAGCGGACCAGGTGCACGAGCAATAACTGGCAGAGGCGGGGGAACCACAAGCGGCAGCGGGGGACTGCCTTGGGGTGAAGTCCGTCAGCAGCAAGCCTCTTCCAGCGAAGGAACCCTTTCCGGGGATATCTCTGTGCCGAAGCTTGCCTACGGCGGACCGGGTCTTTGAACTCTCTGACCCGAATCCGACAGCTAACTTCGCAGGCTTTCAGAGAGGAATCCTTCTTGTCCATGCAGACCTCCAGGGGGCGCCGCCGCGCGGCCAGCCCCGCTTCGACACCGCGTGTCGTCGAAGTCATCCACACGGAGCGCCCCCGCGATCTCCACCGTGATGCGCGCCGCCGTCGGGGTCCCTTCCAGCAGATCACCGAGTTTGCCTCCGCCAGCGGCATCGGCCAAAAAGCCGGTATTGCCCTTGCCGCCACCGGCCTGGTGCTGACCGTGACTGTTCCGGCCACCAGCCCTGTGATGGCCACCGACGGCGGAGGCACACCCGTCGCTGCCTCGGCAGTTACGCCCCAGCCGGCTGTCACCGCCGAGGCGGGAGCCCAGATTGACTTCAGCCGCTCGGCCGTTGTCACGCAGGCTGACCCGGACGGCAAGCTTAAGCAGCTCCTGAGTGCCCAGTCTGCCGGGGCCGTCTCGAGCGCCGCTTCTGCCGGGAGCCTTGGTGCCCCGCTCGCCACCATGTCCACTGCATCCCCCTTCGGCTACCGGGTCAGCCCCATCACCGGCGGCTCCGGCGACTTCCACCGCGGCCAGGATTATGTGGCACAGTGCGGCACCTCCGTCCTCGCTGCTGCCACCGGCACCGTGACATTTGTTGGCTGGCACCAGTACGGCGGTGGAAACCGCGTAGTGGTGGACCACGGCAACGGCCTGGAGACCACCTACAACCACCTGTCGTCCTTCAGCGTGACAGAAGGCCAGACGGTCTCCCGCGGCGACGTTGTCGCGCTGAGCGGGACCACCGGAGCCTCCACCGGCTGCCATCTCCACTTTGAGGTGCAGGTCAACGGCGAAGTTGTCGATCCCACCCGCTGGCTTTAGTCAAATGAGTGCAATCTCTCACATGGGTGTTACCAGCCGTGACCTGAATGTGACATTGCTGCAAAACTCCTGTACCGTCTAACTCGCGTCAACTTTTCCGAAGTTGACGCTCTTGAGTGGATTGCCTAGCTCTGCCACCGCTCAAGGTCCGTTCGCATTTCATCGTCTGGCAGGGGCGGGGGAACCAATTTTGGCCTTCTTCATGAAGGCCTTGGGGTTAAGTCGCAAAGCTTCCTTAGGAAGCCGCGCGGCCGGGTGACTCCCATCCGAATCCGACAGCTCACCTCGCAGGCATTGGGAGAGGCTACCTTCGTGTCTTCACGCCATAATTCTGCGCGCCACCGTGCACAAACGGTTCGTACCAACCCTTTGGATGCCATGTCCAAGGCTGTTAGTGCCAATGCCGGGACAGTAGGTCGCCAGGCAGCAGTTGTCGCAGCTGCTTCCGGTCTTGTTCTTGGTATGGGACTGCCTGCCACTGCAGCGGACACCACCGCTGGTATCTCCGCTTCCACCGAGTCGGGTTCCGCGCAGACCGCCCTTGCCGTCACCGCCGAGCCCACCGCAACCGTTTCCTTCGAACGCCCCGTGGTGACCACCATCGCTGCGCCGAAGATCGAGCCGGTCCGTGCCCAGTCCACCGACACCTCCACCGACGCCGACGAAGATTCAGCTTCGGCCATCACTGCATCCACCGCAGAAAAGGCATTGGCGGCGGCCAGCTCAGCAGCCACCTCCGGCCTCGCAGCCATCGCCTACACCGGCATCGGGAGCCCCTACGTCTGGGGCGGCACCACCCCCAACGGCTGGGACTGCTCAGGCTTCACCCAGTGGGTTTACGCCCAGGCCGGCATCAGCATCCCGCGCGTCAACGCCTGGACGGCCATGACGCCCACCTCCACCCCGCAGCCTGGCGACCTGGTCATGCAGAATGGCGGCGCACACGTGGGCATCTACGTCGGCAACGGCATGATGATCAGCGCCCTCAACCCTTCGCAGGGCACGCTGCTGCACTCTGTGGCCGCCACCGGAACCTCCTCGTTCTACACCCTGGCCGGCAAATAGTTCTTGGAGCTTCGGCCCCGGGAACTATTTCTTTGCCCCCCGTTTTTCGCTAAATCACACATCCCCGTTCGGGGCGCGCCGACATACCCCCAAGATGCCGGCGCGTCCAAAACTCTCGGGCTGCCCACAGGCCCCGAGGAAATCGAAAGAGAGAACTGATGACTACTCGTGCTACCGCACGGCACCGCGCCGAGGTCACCAAAACCAACTCAATCGCCGTCATTGCCAAGGCTGTCGGCGATAACGCCGGCGGCGTGGGCCGCCAGGCCGCGGTTATTGCCGCCGCTTCCGGCCTGGTCCTGACGAGCGGCATTGCAGCCAACGCTGCTGATGCCAACATCCAGCGGGACTCCGCTTCCGCCTCGACCCTGGAAGTCGAGTCCGCTGTTGAAGCCCCCATTTCCGCGGCTTCCACCATCGCCATCACCTACGAAAAGCCGGCAGTGACCACCACCCCGGCCCCGGTTGTTGTCGCGGAAGAGCCCGAGGTTGAGGTTCAGGAAGCCGCTCCGGCGGCCCAGCCTGTTGCAGCTCCGAAGGTCACTGCCACGGTTACCGCTGCTGCCGCCCCCGCAGCTCCGGCCTCGGCCAGCGGCAAGGGTGCAGCCATCCTGTCCGCCGCTTACGCCCAGCTGGGTGTTATGCAGGACTGCACCATGCTGGTGACCAACTCCCTGGCCGCCGTGGGCATCAACTTCCACGACTGGCCTGCAGGCTACCTGTCCCTCGGCCGCACGGTCAGTGCCGCCGAAGCCCAGCCCGGCGACCTGATCTACTACGCCGACGGCGGCGCCGGCATGGCCCACGTTGCTGTCTACGCCGGCAACGGCCAGGCCGTGCACGGCGGCTACAACGGCAACCAGACCGTTGTCTTCAGCGCCAACGTAGGTTCCGGCCCGGTATTCATCCGCGTGAACTGATGTTCCCGACGGAACGCCTGGTTGATCCCCGGCTGACCTGAAGGACTGTCTGCCTAACGAAATGACCCCTGCCTTTGTGGCAGGGGTCATGTTTGTTTAACGGACCGCGCACATCCGATGACCCGCCCCTGCGCCCCCGTGATGCAGGAGGGCGATGCCGGCCAGATTAGCCGATAGTGGACTTCTTTGTTTACTCTTGTGGTGTCGATCCATAGCCCGGACCATGCCGAGGGCAGCCGGCCCTCGTGCCCCTGACGGGTGCGGCCGTGAAGAGGTACGTGCATGCGCACTCTCGTTCTGAATGCTGGATATGAACCGCTGGCGGTTATTTCATTCCGCCGGGCGCTGGTGCTTGTGCTGACCAACAAGGCGAGCGTGGTGGCTGAGGGGGACGATCCCGTGGTGGGTCCCCAGGAGATTCTGGGCCGCCCGTCCGTGATTCTCCTGAACCGCTACATCCGTCCCAGATACAACCACGCCACCGCCGTCAGCCGCCGGGGTGTGCTCAGGCGGGACGGGCACAAGTGCGCGTACTGCGGAAAAGCGGCCCACACCATCGATCATGTCCATCCAAAATCCCGCGGTGGTGCCGATTCGTGGGAGAACCTGGTTGCCGCCTGCCTCCGCTGCAATAACGCGAAGGGGGACCATACCCCGGCCGAAATGGGCTGGAAGCTGCGGTTCGTGCCGGAGCCTCCGCACGGCACCATCTGGCAGATTAAGGAACTGGAAAAGCCCACGCCGGCGTGGGATCCGTTCCTGTTGCCCGAACGTGCTGCCTGACCTGCCTCTGCACCCCGCCACATCCGCAACCGCCGGTAGGCTGGGACTGTGGAAGCGAACACGCCGTCCTTTGATGCCCTGATCCTGGCGGGGGGCCGGTCCGCACGGCTTGGCGGAGTACCGAAGCAGAACCTGCAATTCCAGGGCGCCAGCCTCCTCGAGCGCTCCCTTGCTGCCGCTGCAGAGGCCCGGCGCATTGTGGTGGTGGGTCCTCCCGGGCTGGTGCCGGCGGGGATCCTCTCCTGCCGTGAAGAGCCCGAGTTCGCCGGCCCGGCAGCCGCGATTGCCGCCGGTCTGGATACCCTCGCGGGCGCGGGGTCGGAGTCCGACTACACACTGGTGCTCGCCTGCGACATGCCGCTGGTGACCGACGCGGTCAGCGTGCTCCACACGTCCCTGACGGCCGGGCACCGTGCGGGGGCGGACGCAGTCCTGGCGCGGACTGAGGACGGGACACCGGAAGGCCGCATCCAGCCACTGGCCGGTTTTTACCGCACAGCTGCGCTAAAAAAGGCTGCGCAGGACCTTGCGGCCAGGGGGGCCCTGATTAACGGTTCTGTCCGCTCGCTCCTTGCTAGTCTGGACGTGCAGCTTGTCAGCGTCCCCGCCGCGTCCACAGCAGACGTGGATACGTGGGACGATGCCGCCGCACTAGGGATTGCCGCCGGCAACCAGGACAAGGACCATGGCCGTCCCGGCCGCAGTTAACGTGGGAGGCAGTTCATGAAGAGCCAGGATGAAACGCTGGAGGAATGGTGCAGGTCGCTGCTCCAGGCCTATGAACTCGAGGATGTCCAGGTGGACGTCAACGCCATCCTGTCCCTTGCCGGCGTAGCAGCCCATTCCGTGGTCCGTCCGGCTGCTCCGCTCACCACATTCATTGCCGGCTATGCCGCGGGCCTGGCCTCCGGTTCCGGCCGCACGACGGATGCCGCGTCCATGGACTCGGCCCTGGCCGTGGCGCGTTCACTTGCTGCCGACTACGACGCTGAAGCCGCCGGGACCCCCGGCGAATGACCGGGGAACCCCAGGGAGAAGCAGGTAGACCCGAAGGGCAGGACACGCCGCACCACCTTGCCCACACCTGGGAAGAAGCACGGCAGGCAGCGTTTGATGCTGCCACGCCGATTCCTGCCGGCCCGGTGGCGCTGGAGCTTGCCCTGGGCCGCCGCCTGGACCAGGACATTGTGGCACTGCAGGACATGCCGCACTATGCGTCCTCGGCCATGGACGGATGGGCTGTCAACGGCACCGGCCCGTGGATCCTGGTTGAGCCGGGAGCCAGGCTGGCACCGCACCAGGCCAGCCCCATCGTGACCGGCGGCCTGATTCCTCCCGGCGGCAAGGCCATACTGCGCAGCGAGAGCGCCGTCCTGGGCAAGGACGACGACGGGCTCCCCATCCTGGAAACCGGTGGAACCGCGCGTCCGGGGGAGCCGCGCAACGGCCAGCACATCCGGAGGGCGGGGGAGGAGGCCAGGGAAGGGGACATCCTGGTCAAAGCCGGGGTGGAGCTGAATCCCGCGCATCTGGCACTCGCTGCCCTTGCCGGCCACGACGAGGTGCACGTCCAAGGCAAACCCCTGGTGCGGCTGCTGCTGACCGGCTCCGAGGTAGTGGCCGAGGGCCTTCCGGTTCCGGGCCAGGTGCGCGACACCTTCGGTCCCCAACTGCCGGCCGTGGTCGCGATGCTGGGTGGCATTGCCGGGGGACAGCAGAAAAATGGCGATTCTTACGAGGAATGGCTCGCCGGCCTGGAGGACGTGGTCCCGGAGGCACCCGGCGCACCCGACTTGCCGGCCGACGTCGTGATCACCACAGGCGGGACAGGACGCTCCGGCACGGACCACCTGCGCCGCGCGGTTGCTGAGCTGGGCGGGCGGCTGGTCATCGACGGCGTGGCTATGCGCCCCGGGCATCCCGCCGTCCTGGCCGAGCTGCCGGACGGCAGGTTCGTGCTGGGCCTGCCGGGAAATCCGCTTGCCGCAATGATGGCGTTGTCAACGGTGGGTGCCCCGCTTCTGGCTGCCCTGGGCCACGGCACCATGCCCTCCGTGCAGGAGGTGCCGTGCGGAACATTGATCGAACCCGATCCCGGGCGCACCCGGCTGATGCCTTTCCGCCTCCTCTACGGCATGGCTTCCCCGGCCCAGCACACGGGGCCCGGGATGATGCGGGGACTGGCTTCTGCCGACGGCGTCCTGGTGGTGCCGCCACACGGTGTGCAGCTGGGTGAGCCGGTGCCGGCTTTCGCGTTGCCGTGGGGTCCGCCTATTCCCGCGCCCGCTGAAGCCCCGGCCAAGGCCAAGCCCCGCAGTGCGGGCCGGAATGCCCGGACGGGCACCAAAGCCGCGGATGGTCCGGTGGACTGGAGTGCCCTTCTTGGCTGAGCAGCGCGCAGGGTTAAAGGGTGCAAGGTTAAGAGGGGTTGGTTCCGCGGTGCACCTGGTTGAGCCGGGTCCCCGCGGTTGTCATGATGGAGTTATGAACAGGCAAGGTGGGAGATGGGACGCGTAACCCAGCGCCGCAAGGTGCACAAGTATGTTCTGGATGGCTCACCGAATGCCATCGAGTTCCCGGTCCGGTACCGGGAGGACGTCCTGGCTGTTGAGGAACCGCTGGAAATCCGGCTGGGCTCCCTCTCCTTCTCCGTCACCATGCGGACGCCCGGTGACGACTTTGACCTGGTGGCCGGTTTCCTGGTGTCCGAGGGTGTCATCTGGTCCGCTGAACAGCTCGTTTCCCTGCGGTTCTGTGCAGGTGAAGACGAAGACGGAGTCCAGACATTCAACGTGGTGGAGGCGCAGCTGCGGCCGGACGTCCCGCTTCCTGCCACCGGACGCAACGTGTATACGTCAAGTTCCTGCGGCATCTGCGGTACGGACTCCATAGAATCGGTCCGCAAATCCTCGCATTACAGCCCGCAGTCCGATCCCGTGACGGTGGATGCCCAGGTCCTTGCCTCGCTGCCGGCACTGCTCCGCCAGTCCCAGCGCCTCTTTGACGACACCGGGGGAGTGCACGCGGCCGGCCTGTTCAAGGTGGAGGACGACGGCGGCGTGAAGCTTTTGTGCCTCCGCGAGGACGTGGGGCGGCACAACGCCGTGGACAAGGTGGTGGGCTGGGCGCTGCGCGAAGGCCTCCTCCCGCTGCGCGGAACGATCCTCCAGGTATCGGGCAGGGCATCCTTCGAGCTGGTCCAGAAAGCCGCCATGGCAGGAATTCCCGTGCTGGCCGCCGTGAGCGCTCCCTCCAGCCTGGCCGTTGAACTGGCCGAAGCCGGCGGGGTAACGCTTGCGGGATTCAGCCGGGGTACCAGCCTGAACGTGTACGCCGGCAATGACCGCATCACCGGGCCCGTGGTTCCCGTGCCGTCTGCGTGAGCTTCCCCCGCCGGGAGTTTCCGGGCACGCTCGCAGAAGGGGTTGGATATCAGGCTACTAGCGGGTAGATTTGTCCATCGAATGGACACGATAGTCCACTTTCATACTCTGAAGAAGGCCCACATTGCATGACGACCGCCGGATCACGGAAGTCCGCCTGGAGAGGTTCGTGCGTGAGCGCATCAACCCCGCCGTCTACAGCAGGAGCCTTCCCCTTGCCCTGAGCAGCTGGGATGTGCCGGACGAACCGGTCCCCGCGCTGGAGGCCATGCGGCAGGAATTCCGGCCGCAGGAGCACGGCGCCCCGTGGGGAAAACCGTGGGGTACCAAGTGGCTCCGCCTGCAGGGCGAAGTCCCCGAATCGTGGGGTACCGAGCCGGACACCACCGTGGAAGTTGTGGTGGACCTCGGCTTCACCATCGAAACCCCGGGCTTCCAATGCGAGGGCATTGCCTGGCGGCCGGACGGCACCATCATCAAGGCCGTCTCGCCGCGGAACCAGTACATTCCCCTGAAGTTGCTGGGTGGCGGTATGGCCGTGGATTTCTACGTGGAGGCCGCCGCCAATCCGGATGTGGCCCAGGGGTGGACCTTCGCCGCCACGCCCTACGGTGACAAATCCACCGCCGGAACAGCCCCGCAGTACCGGCTGGGACACATTGCCATCGCCGAGCTGAACCAGACCGTGTGGGAGCTGCAGCAGGATGTCTGGACCCTGGCAGGACTGATGGAGCAGCTGCCCCTGGAGCTGCCCCGCCGCCATGAAATCCTTCGGGCGTTGGAACGCATGATGGACGCGATGGATCCGGACGATGTTGCGGGAACCGCCGCAGCAGGACGCGATGCGCTCGCCGGGGTCCTTGCCCGGCCTGCCTACTCATCCGCCCACCAGCTGGTTGCCACCGGGCACGCGCACATCGACTCCGCCTGGCTTTGGCCGGTCCGGGAAACAATGCGCAAATGCGCCCGGACGTTCTCCAACGTGGTGTCCCTCATGGACGAGAACCCGGACTTCGTCTTCTCCTGTTCCTCGGCGCAGCAGCTTGCCTGGATCAAGGAGTTTTACCCTGAGCTGTTCAGCCGGATCCGGGAAAAGGTCCGTTCGGGCCAGTTCGTTCCCGTGGGCGGCATGTGGGTGGAATCGGACACCAATATGCCCGGCGGCGAAGCCATGGCGCGGCAGTTCGTGGAAGGCAAGAGCTTCTTCTTGGCTGAGTTCGGCATCGAATGCCGGGAAGCCTGGCTGCCCGACTCGTTCGGGTACTCAGCAGCCCTGCCCCAGATCGTGAAATCCGCCGGCAGCCGCTGGTTCCTGACCCAGAAAATCTCCTGGAACCAAACCAACAGGATGCCGCACCACACCTTCAACTGGGAGGGCATCGACGGCACCCGGCTTTTCACCCACTTCCCGCCGGTGGACACCTACAACTCGGAACTCAGCGCACGCGAACTCGCCCATGCCGAGCGCAACTACCGTGACCACGGCCGGGGAACAGTCTCGCTGGTGCCGTTCGGCTATGGCGACGGCGGCGGCGGACCCACGCGGGAAATGCTGGCCGCAGCAGCCCGCACTGCCAACCTGGAAGGCTCACCGAAAGTCCGGATTGGATCAGCGGAGAGTTTCTTCCAACAGGCCGAGGAAGACTACCCGGCCCTGCCCGTGTGGGTGGGCGAGATGTACCTCGAGCTGCACCGCGGCACGTACACCAGCCAGGCCCGGACCAAGAAGGGCAACCGGCGCAGCGAACACCTGCTGCGGGAAGCGGAACTGTGGTGCGCCACTGCCACCGTACGGACAAACGGCACGTACGCCTACCCGGCGGCAGAACTCAAGCGCCTGTGGCGGCTGGTGCTGCTGCAGCAGTTCCACGACATCCTTCCGGGCAGCTCCATCGCCTGGGTCCACCAGGATGCCGAGCGCAACTACCAGGCGATCGAAACTGCCCTGGAAACACTCATCGGCCAGGCCGCGGCCGCTGTGCTCGGTCCCGGGGAGCGGCAGTTCCTGCTGAACGCAGCACCCCACCCGCGGGACGGAGTGCCGGCGCTGGCAGCGGCGGAACCTGCCACCCATCCTGAGGCCGTGCGTGCCACAGCCGTTGCCGGTGGCTACATCCTGGACAACGGCGTCATCCGCGCCGTCCTGGACGCCGATGGCCTGCTCACCTCGCTGGTGGATTACGCCAGCGGACGCGAAGCGATTGCCCCGGGCGGGCGCGGGAACCTGCTGGAACTGCACCGCGACACCCCCAACGAGTGGGACGCCTGGGATATCGATGAGTTCTACCGGCGCAACGTCACGGCCCTGGCCACCGCACTGTCCGTGAGCCTTGAAGAGCACGGCGGCGCCGCCGTCGTGGTGGTGGAGCGGCTGGCCGGTACCTCACCGCTCACACAGCGCATCACCCTGGAGCCTGGAAGCCCCTCGCTGACCATTACCACTGCCATTGACTGGCAGGAACGCGAGAAGCTGCTGAAGCTCGGTTTCGCCCTGGACGTCCGCGCGGACCGGTCCGCCGCCGAAACCCAGTTCGGCCACGTTTTCCGGCCGACGCACACCAACACCTCCTGGGAAGCCGCCAAGTTCGAGATCTGCGCCCACCGGTGGATCCATGTGGGTGAACCCGGCTACGGGGTGGCGGTGTCCAATGCGTCCACCTACGGGCACGACGTGGGCAGGAGCGTCAGGGCTTCCGACGGCGGCACCACCACCACTGTGCGCCTGTCGCTGCTGCGTGCCCCCAAGTTCCCGGACCCGGAAGCGGACCGCGGCGATCACGAACTGACCGTCACCATCCGTCCCGGCGCCGATATTGCCGACGCTGTGCAGGAGGGCTACCGCACCAACCTGGCTCCACGCCTGGTCCGCGGCGCCTCCCCGGTTGAACCACTGGTTGCCGTGTCCAATCCCGGGATGGTGATCGAAGCCGTCAAGCTTGCCGAGGACGGTTCCGGCGACGTGATCGTCCGGCTGTACGAGTCATTGGGGCAACGCTCGGCAGGAAGGATCACTGCCAACTTCGAGGTGGGAGCCATCCAGCCCGTGGATCTCCTGGAGCGCGACGTTCCGGCTCCGGGCGTGCTGGTGGATGACGTGGAGACGGATGAAACGGGCGCAACGCTCCACCTGCGTCCCTTCCAGCTGGTCACCCTGAGGTTCGTCCGTCCGTAGCCCGGCGTCCCGGCCCCGGGAATATGCATACGCATGTAATGCTTATAGACGGCATGGAACTGGGAATCTTTACCTTCGGCGATATCCACGCGGACCCCGTCAGCGGGGTGGCTGTCTCCCCGGAGCAGAATACGCTTGACCTGCTCGAGCGCGCACGGCTGGCGGACCAGGTGGGGCTGCACTATTTTGGCGTGGGGGAGCACCACCGCCCGGACTACTCGGTTTCCGCGCCGTCGGTTGTGCTGGCCGCGGCGGCCGCCCAGACGCGGGATATCAAGATCGGCAGTGCCGTGACGGTGCTGAGCACCGAGGACCCTGTGCGGGTGTTCCAGCAATTCGCCACCCTCGACCTGATCAGCCAGGGCAGGGCGGAACTCACCGCGGGCCGCGGCAGCTTCATCGAGTCCTACCCGCTCTTTGGGGCGAAGCTGGAGGACTATGACGCGCTGTACGAGGAAAAGCTGGACCTGCTGCTAAAGCTCAATGCTGCCGGGCGCGTTACGTGGAATGGCAGATTCCGGCCGCCCCTGGACGATGCACTCATCCTGCCGCGGCCCTATCCCGGCCCGGACGGGCAGCGGGTATTGGACATCTGGATCGCCACGGGCGGTACCCCGCAGTCCACCGTCCGGGCAGCTCAGCTGGGCAAGAGCGTGATGTATGCCCTGCTGGGTGGTTCAATCCGCAATTTTGAACGCCACGCGGAACTGTACCGCGAGACGGCGGCCCGGCACGGGCATGCGCCGGCAGGGCTGAAAGTTGGCGTGAGCACGCCGGGGCTTGTCCTCCGCGACGGGACATCCGGCGGGGCCAGGGCCAAGGAAACTTTCCGGCCCTACTGGCTCGACACCATGCGCCGGATTTCTGCGGAGCGGGGCTTTCCCACACCCAGCGGACTCACGTACAACATGGAGACTGCCACCGGCGGTTCGCTCTTCGTGGGCAACGCTGAGCAGGTGGCGGAAAAGATCATCCGGATGCACGGCCACATGCAGCACCACCGGCAGATTTTCCAGCTGGACTTTTCGTCGGTACCTCAGCGCCTGGTGCTGGAGTCGATAGAGCTGCTTGGAACGGAAGTGCTGCCGCTGGTCAGGAAGGAACTGGGTGCCGCAGCGCCGGGAGGATCCGCAGTTGCCGCGAAGGCGGCTCCGGCGTGAAACGCAGGCAATACCGGGCTTAAATAGGCTGAGTGGGGGCGGTCCCCAACGGCCGCCACCACTCATCCCCCCAATGTGTATGAAGGCCCCCGGGGCGGGAGCGTCCAAGAATTTATCCCCGTTCGCAAACGCCCTGCGCCCCGCCTTCACACATTCATGATTGTTTCACATTCTAATGATTTTGTGAAAGCGCTGAGGGAGTTACTTTTCGGTATATGTCTCCCTGCCGCCGGCAGTCCTGCCGTTTTTCACCCTCGCCGCCCAGATCAGCGCCAAACCAATCACAAAACACAGCACCGCCGTATAGTTCACCACGAACTCAACGGCCGCCCAGTCCCGCGGGATGACCGGGAAAAGCAGGGTGAGGGCGATGGCGATCCCGCCCACTGCCAGCAGTCCGGCAGCGACGCGCACCAGGACCGGCAACCGGCTTCCCACGGCGCGGACCATGGCGGGCAGCAGAACCAGCGAAACATAGGAGGGATACGCCCGGCCGGCCGCGCCGTAGTACTCCACCAGCAGGCCGTTGCGGGCATCCTTCCTGGCCGGGCCCACAAGCCCCGCGGAGGAGCCTGCGGTGTCCATCATGAAGAACACCGCCACCATGGCCAGGGAGATCAGCAGCAGGACGGCCATTCCCGCCCTTCCGGTGATGAGCCGGTAGGCGCCCTCGGCACCAAATCCCTTGGTAACCCGGACGCCCACAAAGTAGATGGCGGCGAATATGACGAAGCGCAGCAGCAGGTTGGCGATGTTGCTGCCGCCCAAGGCCTGGTCGATGGCAACGTAGGGTGCCTCGATGCTCAGGAGGATGGCCAGGGTCATCAGGGCGAAGATGTAGAACAGCGACCTGTTCTTCCCGCGCACCGCACTGGGTATGCGGGCCACCGCGATCAGGCCGCAGATGGCCAGCGTGGTCCACTGAAGAATTGCAATCATCCCAGGTTCTCCCAGATCTTTTCCGTCTGCGCTTGGTCGTGCTCCTGCCGGCGCAGGACTTTGCCCAGGGCCTGCAGCCTGTCACCCGCAAGGGCAGTAAGGTCGCCGTCGGACATGCTGTCCAGCGCCGCCTGCCGGGCATCCGGAGGCCACCCGGCCTCTTCCTCGGTGATAAGGCCGGTGGCAACCAGGCCGCCCGCCGGTCCCACCCCGGCCACCAGCGCCGTGGCTACCGCGAGTTCGGGGGACAGCCGGTTGGCGGTCAACTGCGCGGAATAGTTTTGCGGGGCCACTCCTGTGGCGGCTGAGACCCGGTGCCGCACCTCGCCGTCGTCGATGGCATCCACCCAGTTCTTGACGGAGGTGGCGTGCGGTGCCGGGCTCAGCGCGGGAGGCTTCTCCCGGGATGGCCGCGCAGGGTCCATCGCCTGCCTGGCCAGCAGTGACCGGAGAAGGTCCGGCGTGGAGATCTGGCTGACCAGTTCGCAGCGCGTAGGGGGACGCGGAGGCCCTGCCAGTTCCCGGTACGGCTCGAAGTCCGCCAGGGCCGCCACCGGATTGATGTTGTAGGCGCGGCTGATGCTGACCACGGTACTGACCGAGACCTTGCCCCGAACCAGCTGCTGCGCAAGCGTGGTCCGTTTGATCCCGGAGACCCTGCAGACATCTGCCGTGCTGGCATCGGGGGCGATGCCCTGCAGCCAGCGCTGGAACGCCTTGGCGGGAAGGGTCATGAAGGGCTCTCTGCAGAACGGACGGTTCACTCGATTTTAGCGCGCCGGTGCGGAGCCGATTTTACCGCCCGTGGTGTTTCGACTATGCTTGATGGTCGAGCCCGTTGGTCCGTACACCCCCCAAGTCCGGACCAGCGGGTTCTTTTATGTCCTGCGGCCCGGCGGCATTTCCCCTGGTGTTCCGCACGGCAATGCCGGCACGGTTCCGGCAGGAAACCGGCTGCGGATGCGCCGGTGAAAGGACGGATCGATGACTGCAACCCTTGTTGCCAAGGACGTCGCGGGCGGCCACGACCACCGCCAGCTTTTCTCCCGGCTTTCCCTCACGGTTGCCCCCGGTGACGTGGTGGGAGTGGTGGGTGCCAACGGTGCGGGCAAATCCACCCTGCTGCGGCTCCTCGCCGGCGTCGACCAGCCGCAGGAAGGCACCGTCAGCCTTGCTCCCGCCGATGCGTTCGTTGGCTGGCTTCCCCAGGAACATGAACGGGTATCCGGCGAGACGGTGGCCGGATACATCGCCCGGCGCACGGGCTGCGCACAGGCCACCGCGGAGATGGAATCCACGGCAGAAGCATTGGGTGCAGGCGCGCCGGGTGCCGATGACGCCTACGCCCACGCTTTCGACAGGTGGATGGCCTCCGGCGCCGCGGACCTTGACGACCGCATCCCCGCCGTCCTGGCGGACCTGGGACTGGAGGCGGGCCCCGATGCACCCATGACCGGACTTTCCGGCGGCCAGGCCGCGCGTGTCGCCCTGGCGGCGCTGCTGCTCAGCCGGTTCGACGTGGTGCTCCTGGACGAGCCCACCAACGACCTTGACCTGGCCGGCCTCGCCAAGCTGGAGGACTTCGTCAAAGGCCTCCGCGGCGGCGTGGTCCTGGTCAGCCACGACCGCGAGTTCCTGGCCCGCTGCGTCACCACGGTGGTGGAACTGGACCTGGCACAGAACGCGGTAGCCGTTTACGACGGCGGCTACGACGCCTTCCTGGAAGAGCGGGCCGTCGCGCGGCGGCACGCCCGCGAAAAGTACGAGGAGTTTGCCACCACCAAGGCAGACCTTGTCTCACGTGCGCGGACGCAGCGCGAGTGGAGCTCGCAGGGCGTCCGGAACGCCATGAAGAAGAGCCCCGACAACGACAAGATCCGCCGGGCAGCCAGCACCGAGTCCTCCGAAAAGCAGGCCCAGAAAGTCCGGCAGATGGAATCCCGCATTGCCCGGCTGGACGTGGTGGAAGAGCCGCGCAAGGAATGGCAGCTCCAGTTCTCCATCGGCAAGGCCCCCCGCTCCAGCGCCGTGGTGGCAACCCTCCGCGACGCCGTCCTGCGGCAGGGAAGCTTCACCCTGGGACCGGTCAACCTGCAGCTCAACGCGGGGGAGCGGATCGGCATCACCGGCCCCAACGGAGCCGGCAAGTCCACCCTGCTTCGCCTGCTCCTGGGCGCGGCCGAACCCGATTCGGGCAGCGCCTCGATGGGCGCCTCTGTTGCCATTGGCGAGATTGACCAGGCACGCGGGCTGCTGGCGGGGCACCTTGCCCTGGCAGACGCCGTCGAGGCCGTCCTGGTGGACCAGACCCCGGCCGAGGTCCGTACCCTCCTGGCGAAATTCGGCCTGAAGGCGGACCACACGGCCAGGGCGGTTGACTCCCTCTCGCCGGGAGAACGGACCCGCGCCGCATTGGCACTGCTCCAGGCGCGCGGCGTGAACCTCCTGGTCCTTGACGAACCCACCAACCACTTGGACCTGCCGGCCATCGAGCAGCTGGAAGAGGCACTGGACAGCTACGACGGCGCACTGCTCCTGGTCACCCATGACCGGCGGCTCCTGGAGAACGTGCGCCTGGATGTACGTTGGGATGTGGACAGCGGGACGGTCACCGAGCAGCGGATCGGCAGCAGTATTTGAACGGAAACGACGGTATGGGCAGTAATGTGAGCGCGGAGCAGCAGCTATGAGCATGGAAGGCGTGGCCTGGAACTCCCTGTACAAGATCACCCGGGCAAAGAGCGGTTCCAAGCCGTTCTCCAAAGAAACCCTGAAACGGGTCCTGGCCTTCGCCCGCCCGCACCGCGGCAAGCTGCTGGCTTTCGTGGCGCTCTCCATCGTGATGGCCTTCCTGGCCGTGGCCACTCCCGTCCTTGCGGGACAGGTGGTGGACGCGATCGTCGCCAAGGCCGGCGCCGGCGAGGTGCTCCGGCTTGCGCTGCTCATCGCCGTCGTCGCCATCGCCGAGGCGGGGGTGGGCCTGGTCAACCGCTGGCTTTCCTCCACCATCGGTGAAGGCGTCATCGTCGACCTTCGCACGCGCGTCTTTGACCACGTGCAGAAAATGCCGATTGCCTTCTTCACCCGCACCCGGACCGGTGCCCTGGTGAGCCGCCTCAACAACGACGTTATCGGCGCGCAGTCGGCATTTGCCGGCACCCTGTCCGGAGTGGTCAGCAACGTGGTGGCGCTGATCCTCACCCTGATCGTGATGCTGGGCACCTCATGGCAGGTGACAGTCCTGGCGATGATCCTGCTGCCCGTCTTCCTCATCCCGGCCCGGCGGATGGGATCCAGGCTGGCGGACCTGCGCCGCGAGGCAGCGGAACACAACGCCGCCATGGGCACGCAGATGACCGAACGCTTTTCCGCGCCCGGCGCCACGCTGGTCAAGCTGTTCGGCCGGCCCGCAGAGGAATCCCGCGAGTTCGCGGTGCGCGCGGGGCGGGTCCGCGACATCGGCATCCGCACCGCGATGCTGCAGTTTACGTTCGTCACCGCCCTGACCCTGGTCTCCGCCCTGGCCCTGGCACTGGTCTACGGGCTTGGCGGCTGGCTGGCGATCACCAACCAGCTCGCACCCGGCGATGTGGTGGTCCTGGCGCTGCTGCTCACCCGCCTCTACGCTCCGCTCACCGCCCTGTCCAACGCCAGGGTTGAAATCATGAGCGCCCTGGTCAGCTTCGAACGCGTTTTCGAGATCCTGGACCTCAAACCCCTGATCCAGCAAAAGCCGGACGCCGTCCCTGTCCCGCCGGGCCCGGTGTCCGTGGAGTTCGACGACGTCCGCTTTGCCTACCCCGCGGCGGACAAGGTCTCGCTGGCCTCGCTGGAGGAAGTGTCCACGCTGGACACGCGCGGCGGCGAGGAAGTGCTGCACGGCATCAGTTTCCGGGTGGAGCCGGGCCAGACCGTGGCCCTGGTAGGCTCCTCCGGAGCGGGCAAATCGACCATCGCCCAGCTGTTGGCCCGGCTGTACGACGTGGATTCCGGCGCGGTCCGGCTGGGCGGCGTCACCCCGGGCACCGGACTGGATGTCCGGGATGCCACCTTCGACTCCCTTCGGGACACCCTGGGCATGGTTACGCAGGACGGCCACCTCTTCCACGAAACCATCGCCTCCAACCTGCGCCTGGCCCGGCCGGACGCCACCGACGAGGACATGTGGGAGGTCATCCGGCAGGCGCGGCTGGAAACGATGATCCGGTCCCTGCCGGACGGGCTGGACACCGTGGTGGGGGAGCGCGGCTACCGCCTGTCCGGCGGTGAGCGCCAGCGCCTCACCATCGCCCGGCTGCTGATCGCCCAGCCCCGGGTGGTCATCCTGGACGAGGCCACCGCCGCGCTGGACTCCACCAACGAGGCCGCAGTGCAGGCCGCCCTGGGCGCCGCACTCGAGGGGCGGACCGCCGTCGTGATCGCCCACCGCCTGTCCACCATCCGTGCGGCGGACGCCATCCTGGTGGTGGAGGACGGCCGGATCGTGGAACGCGGCACCCACACCGAACTGCTGGCTGCCGAAGGCCGCTACGCCGAGCTGTACCGGACGCAGTTCGCCGAGGCCACTGCGGTGGCACAGGAGGCCGTCCCGGAGCTTTAGGCGTCCGGCTGCGCGCCCAGCTCCGGCAGGATGTGGTCCGTCAGGAGCGGGGCAAGGTCCGGCGGCAGTGCTGCGCCCCGGTCAAGGGCAGCGAGGTCCAGCCAGCGGATCTCCGCGATCTCGGCCGACGGGTGGGCCTGCCACGTCCCCGGCGCACGGAACACGGTGGCTTCAATGTCCGTGGCGGCCTCGTTGGCGGCATCGGCGATCCAGACGCCCATCAGCTCCAGATCCCGGGGATCGATGACGATGCCCACCTCCTCCGCCAGCTCGCGGGCGGCTGCCTGGACTGCCGTTTCGCCGGCCTCGGGCTTGCCGCCGGGGTGCATAAACATGCCGGTGCCGCGCTTCCGTACTGTCAGGAGCCGGCCAGCGGGGTCGAACACGCAGACGGCGGACACCACGATGCGTGCCTTCATCAGGCAGCACTCCGAACGAGGCGGGACGTCAGCAGAAGGTCCTTGCGCGGCCCGGTGACGTCCCAGCTGAAGCTGAACGCGTCCGGCCCCTCTAGCGTGTAGGCCACGCGGTAGGTGTCGGGATCGCACCAGTGATTGTCCAGGTTGGCCTCCGGGGTGAAGCACATCCGGTGGAACGGACGCCCGTCGGGGAAGAACACGTCCAGGGCGTCGGGGCGTCCCGCTGCCGGCTTCAGCAGGTATTCGCGCGAGGCGGGGCCGGTGAAGGAGGGCCAGCGCATGGTGCCTTCTTCGCGGAGGGCCAGGCCGCCGTCGTCCATTGGAGTGAAAAGTACGACGCCGGAAAAGGTTCCGCGGGTGCCACCAGCACGGTCCAGCAGGTCCCGCTCAAGGGTCCAGCGGCCGGCCGCCGGACCGCCGGCGGTGCCAGGCCGGGCAGCGCCCAGCAGGTAGGCGCGGAGGTCAAACTCCGGAGGACGAAGGTTCAAGTGCCCTCGATTGGAATCGAACCAACGACACCGGCTTTAGGAGAGCCGTGCTCTATCCACTGAGCTACGAGGGCGGGCGTCCGAAGATCGGCAGGGCCGGTCCGGCCGGACACGGATACAAGCATACAAGGTGTGGGGCCGTACTACGCTCAAAGCATGAGTTCAGCCGCGTCCGCTACCCCCGCAGTGGCCTTTATTCCGGATACAACCTCCACCCGGCAGTACATCGGGGCGTGGTCCGTGCTGAGCGTGCTGCAGTATTTTGCGGCCGAAGCTGCGGTGATCGGGGCTTGGGCGGGTCCCCGGCCGTACGACCTGCGGACCGGGTACATCAGCGATCTCGGTGCAATCAACTGCGGCATCTATGACGGCCGGGAGGTCTGCTCCCCGCTGAGCTGGCTGATGAACGCCTCGTTCGTGGTCCAGGGCCTGGGGATGCTGCTGGGCGCCCTGCTGCTCAGTTCCGGGCTGCTGTGCGTGGCAGCCCGCGCCGGCGTCCGGGTCCAACCCGGGCAGCGCAAGCCGTGGCTGGCGGCCGTCTGGGTCCGGGTGCTGGCCGGGACGGCAGGGGCAGGAACCGTCATTGTGGGACTGGTCCCCGAGGACGTGGGTTCCTTCTGGCACTTTGCCGGAGCGGTCATGTACTTCCTGGCCGGCGCCGTTGCCCTGCTGGTGCTGGGAACCCTGTGGTTGCGGAAATCCGGGATGGCCTGGTTCATCCTGGTGTGCGGCGGGGTATCCCTGGCTGCGCTGGCCACCGGAGCCCTGACCGGGATGGACGTCCCCGAGCCCGGCACCCTGGAACGGCTGATGGGTTATCCCGTGACGGTGGGGATGGCGGCGGCGGGCCTGGTCATTGCCCGGCGCGTGCACCGGCACCGGAAGCAGGTACGCGCCGCAGCGGCCGTCAGGTAGCGGTTTTTGCCTTCCGCGCCTTGAGCACCACAGCTGCGGCTCCGGTGAGCAGGCACAGGACCAGGAGAACCCAGCCGGCAACGGTGAGGCCGGACGCCACGGCCACCTGGCCGGCATCGGGCGCACCGGCAGCGAGCATTCCGTCGATGGCGACGTTGCCCCACAGGCGGGCCACCACGAACAGCAGGAGCAGCGCCCACAGCGTCCAGCGCACCGCCCTGCGGGCCACGTTGGTCCCGATCAGCAGCAGCCACGTGAAGCCGAAAATCAGCGGGAAGAGGGTTCCGGCGGTCTTGTGGACGTAGTTGAGCTGCCCGCGCGCGTCATCGTCCATCGCCGCCTGCAGCTGGCCGATATACCCGGGATCGAAGCCGCCCACCAGGGAATCCGGCATGGCCAGGCCGCCGGACAGCTGCCGGAGCTGGTCCAGGGTCAGCAGGTGCAGGTACCAGAACAGGAAGAGGCTTGCCACCACCCCGGCAACCAGGATCAGGTTGCTGTTGCTTTCCGCTTTCTCCGGCGTGCGGGCCGTGGTGGGGTTGACCACCGGCGGCAGGTGGTGCTGCGGCACCACCGCTTTGGAGCCGTGCTTCTTGATCCGCTGGGCAGGGGTTTTGGCCATGGCATCATTATCCCGCCCCATAAACTGAAGCCATGACCAATGGCCGGCACAGCGCAATAGAACTTGACCCCTCCCTGGACGACCACCAGCTTGCGGCGGCACTGGTCCGCGAAGCCGGGCAGCTGGCGCTGCTGATGCGGATGGCCGGGCTGCAGTCCCAGCAGAAGACCTCCATCTCGGATGTGGTGACAGCCGCCGACCATGCCGCAGAAGCCTATGTGCTGGAGCAGCTCCAGCGCTGCCGTCCGGAGGACGGCATCCTCGGCGAGGAGGGGGCCTCGGTCAAGGGCAGCAGCGGCCGGACCTGGGTGATCGATCCCGTGGACGGCACCTACAACTTCCTGCACGGCTCCACCTACTGGTGCTCCGCCATCGCGCTGAAGGACACCTCCGACGTGCTGCTCGGCGCCATCTACCAGCCGGAGGAGGACAAGCTCTGGCTGGGCGGCCGTACGCATCCGGCCACCCTGAACGGGGAGCCGCTCACCGTCTTCCAGGACAACAGGGGAGCGCGGAACGCGACGGCGGTCGCCGAACTGGGTGCCGCCACATACATCCATCCCCGCTGGCTCATGGACCCGTTGTGCGCCATGCCGTGGCACGCCGCGGCAACGTCCGCCGCGACGCTCCGCATGCTGGGTTCGGGCTCCTGCGACCTGGGCAGGGTGGCGGACGGACAGATGGGCTGCTGGTTCCAGCACAGCTGCCCGGAATGGGACTGGCTGCCCGGCAAGGCCATCGTCCGGGCCGCGGGCGGCGCCGTGGACACGGTCCGGGTCAACGGCCTGGAATGGTTCATGGCAGGAGGAACGACGGCGGTACGGGAGTTGCGTGCGGCCCTTGAGTCCGGCTCGGTCGCCTGAGAATTACTGCCCCGTCCTTCCGTAATCCACAGGCTGGAAGTGCGTGTCGGTCCCACCGCCTAGACTTGTAGGCACCATGGATATGTTGTTTGACCCGTACTCTGACGGACCGTTCAAGGCCGCTCCCGCAGCGGCAACCCGCACCAAAACGCGTCCTGACGGCGTGGCCACCGCGGCCGGTCCGGGCGGCAGCGCGCCCTCCTGGAACCCTGAGGGCACCCGCCATGGGGGCGGCGGGCAACCTGGCGGCCAGCACGGGGACGACCAGTCGGGGAGCCACCGGCAGGGTGCCCGGCGGCCGGACGCGGCCCAGCTGCTGGAGGGACTGAACCCGCAGCAGGAGGAAGCGGTTAAGCATGCCGGCTCCGCGCTGCTGATCGTGGCCGGTGCCGGTTCGGGAAAGACCCGTGTGCTCAGCAACAGGATCGCCTACCTAATCGCCACCGGGCGTGCCCACCACGGCGAAATCCTGGCCATCACCTTCACCAACAAGGCCGCCGCCGAAATGAGGGAACGCATCGAAGCCCTGGTGGGCGGCCGGGCCAAGATCATGTGGATCTCCACGTTCCACTCGTCCTGCGTGCGGATCCTGCGGCAGGAGGCCGCAAACGTCGGCCTGAAATCGAACTTCTCCATCTACGACTCCGCTGACTCCCTGCGGCTCGTCACCCAGGTGTCCAAAGCCCTGGACCTGGATCCCAAGAAGTTCGCGCCCAAAGCCATCCAGCACAAGATCTCTGCGCTGAAGAACGAACTGATCGACGCCGATTCCTATGCCTCGGCAGCGAACTACAACGATCCCTTCGAACAGGCCGTGGCCGAGGTGTACAAGGGCTACACCCAGCGGCTGCGCCAGGCCAACGCCATGGACTTTGACGACCTCATCGCCGAGACGGTCTTTATGTTCCGCGCGTTTCCGGCGCTCGCCGAGTCCTACCGCCGACGGTTCCGCCACGTCCTCGTGGACGAATACCAGGACACCAACCACGCCCAGTACGCCCTGGTCCGCGAAATCGTGGGGGAGGGGCCCGGCGCATCGGAGCTCACGGTGGTTGGCGATTCCGATCAGTCCATCTACGCCTTCCGCGGCGCGGACATCCGCAACATCGTGGAGTTTGAAAAGGACTATCCGGAGGCCCGCACCATCAAGCTGGAGCAGAACTACCGCTCCACGCAAAACATCCTCAGCGCGGCCAACTCGGTGATCTCCCGCAACCCCAACCGCCCGGAAAAGCGGCTGTGGACCGCGGAGGGCGAAGGCCACAAGATCATTGGCTACGTGGGCGAAAACGAGCACGACGAAGCACAGTTCATCGCCAAGGAAATCGACCGGCTCCAGGACGAGGACAACCTCCGTCCCGGCGACGTCGCCATCTTCTACCGGACCAACGCCCAGTCCCGCTCCATCGAGGACGTGCTGGTCCGCGTGGGCCTGCCGTACAAGGTGGTGGGCGGCACCCGCTTCTACGAGCGCAAGGAAATCAAGGACGCCCTCGCGTACCTCCGTGTCCTGGTCAACCCCGACGATGACGTCAACCTCCGCAGGGTCCTCAACGAACCCAAGCGCGGGATCGGCGACCGCGCCGAAGGCGCCGTGGCCGCCTTGGCGCAGCGCGAGCGGACATCATTCATGGCTGCCGCCCGCCGGGCTGAACACGCGCCGGGCATGGCAACCCGTTCGGTCAACGCCGTCCTTGGCTTCGTGAAGCTGCTGGACGACCTTGCAGAGGTGGCATCCGGTTCCGGCGCCGCCGCGGCACTGGAAGCCGTCCTGGAACAGACCGGCTACCTTGCCGCGTTGCGTTCCAGCACCGATCCCCAGGACGAGTCCCGGGTGGAAAACCTGGCGGAACTTGTCGCCGTCGTCCGTGAATACGAACGCGACAACCCGGAAGGCTCGCTCGCAGCGTTCCTGGAACAGGTGTCCCTGGTGGCTGACGCCGACCAGATCCCCGATGCCCCGGGAGCCGATATCGATTCCGCGGTAGCTGAGGCAAAGCGGCTGGGCGTGGTCACCCTGATGACGCTCCACACGGCCAAGGGGCTCGAATTCCCGGTGGTGTTCCTGACCGGCATGGAGCACGGCCTGTTCCCGCACCAGCGGTCGGCAACCGACCCCAAGGAACTCGCCGAAGAACGCCGGCTGGCGTACGTGGGCCTGACCCGTGCCCGGAAGCGGCTGTACGTCACCCGCTCCGAGGTCCGCAGCATGTGGGGCCAAAGCCAGTACAACCCTGCCAGCCAGTTCCTGGAGGAGATTCCTGCCGAGCTGCTGGAGTGGAAGCGTGAAGGTACCAGCCGGCAGGCCGGCGCCTGGGGTGGCGGATCCATCGGTTCGGGCCGCTACAGCGGATCCTTCTGGGGTGCAGGCACTGCCCGCGGCGCGGCAGCTGACTCTTCTGCCGGCTTCAACGCAGACGTTCCCGCCGTCATCGCCCGGAACCGCGTGCAGCCGCAAAAGGAAATCGTGGCCGTCAGCGTGGGGGACAAGGTAAACCACACGAGTTTTGGCAACGGGACGGTCCTGGCGCTGGAAGGCGCAGGGGACAAAACGGTAGCCAAGGTGAAGTTCGACGTCGGCGAAAAGCGCCTGCTGCTGCGGTACGCGCCCCTGACCAAGCTGGACGCGTAGGCGAACGGGGGCGGGCCCTTGCCCGCTTCCGTCATTCGCGGCTACAGTTCAGGAACTTCCCCCAGCAGCGGGACCCGAGGTCGGAGTGGGACCATGAACATCCTGTTCGCGAGCCAGGCAATTGATGGCCACTTCAATCCGATGACCGGTGTGGCCATGAAGCTCAAGGAGCGGGGCCACGACGTCCGGTGGTACACCGGCCCGGTGTTCACGGGAAAGCTCAAGGGCCTCGGGATTCCCCTGATCCCCTTCAAGCGCGCCATCGAACACCGCGCCGACAACCTCTTTGAGCTGTATCCGGAGCGGGCCAGGCTCAAAGGGCCCCGGGCCATCGGCTTCGACGGCGAAAAGATCTTCGCCAGCAACATCAGCAACTTCTTCGAGGACATCCGTGACCTGCAGCAGGAGTTTCCCTTCGATGCCCTGGTGGTGGACAGCTCCATGTTCGTCCAGCGGCTCGTGTCGCACCTGCTGGGCAAGCCGGTGGTGAATGTCGCGGTGATTCCCAACATGGAGAGCGATCCGCTGGTGCCCCCGCTCTTCTTCGGCTTCCGGCCGCCGCGGAACCCGGCCGGGAAGGCCCTGCAGATCCTGGCCGGTCAGCTGTCGGACAAAATCATCCTCCGCCCTGCGCACCAAAGCTACCGGCGCCAGCACACCTTCTACGGCCAGGACGTGCCCAAAAGGGGCAGGCTCACCGACGATGCGTACCGGTGCTCGGACGCCGTCATTCAGGCAGGCACGCAGTCCCTTGATTTTCCGCGCCGCAACACCAACCCCAAAGTGCACTACGTCGGGGCGCTCCTGCCATACCGCCGCCCCGGCGCCGACGTACCGGAAGGGCTGCCGCCCGGATACTCCACAACCATCGTGGTCACCCAGGGCACCGTGGACAACGCGGACCAGGACAAGCTCATCATTCCCGCGCTGGAGGCGCTTAAGGACATGGATGTGCTGGTGATTGTGGCAACAGGCGGCAGGGGAACCGTTGAACTGAACCGGCGCTACCCGCAGCCAAACATCCTCATCCGCGACTATGTGGACTTCGCCGCCGTCTTTGAGTCCACGGACGTCTTCGTCACCAACGGCGGGTTCGGCGGCGTGCAGTTAGCCCTGTCCAAAGGCGTTCCGCTGGTGGTGTCCGGCATCAATGAAGGCAAGAGCGATGTCAACGCCCGCGTGGAATATGCCGGTGCCGGCATCAACCTGCGGACCGAGGCCCCCTCGCCGGAGAAGATCCGGAGGGCCGTGCACTCCATCCTTGCGGAGCCGGGGTGGAAAGAACGGGCGCAGCAGATGCGGCAGGACTTCGCCCGGCAGGATCCGGCCGAGGCCGCGGCAGACGTTGTGGAAAGGGTGCTCGCCTCCAGGTGAACCCCGGCATGAAGCATAATGGGGGCCATGCGACGGACTGTTTGGGGGATGCTCGCCGCCCTTGTGCTGGCGGCCGCGACGGGATGCACCGTGACCACCGAGGACCCCGGCTACGTGCCGCCGCCTCCGCCGGCACCGATGGACCAGCTGGAACAGGCGGCGTTGGCCAATCCCGAGGATTTTTCCAGCACTGAGGGCGTCCTCTCCTTCATCACTGACGACCGCAGCATTGTGTGCTCGCTGACCTCCGCGCGCGGGGAGCATGTGAACCTCCCCTACGAAACGAACAGCTTCACCGACTTAGCGAACAACAAGCTGGCCATCGTCCCCGTGGCCCACTGTGAACTGGCCAGGTACCCGAAGCCCGCCCACGGCGACGTCAGGGATGACTGCGCCGGAACATCGCTCGGCTACCTGGGCGGCGTTGCCTTCCTGACCCCTGACAACGCAACGTACGGTGAGTGCCGTTCCGGCGTCACACAAATGGAGGCAACCTACGGCCCCAACGGCAACAGGGCAGGTGCCCTGGCCCAGCTGCCGGTCCTGGCGGAGGGCCGGAACCTCGAACGCAACGGGCTGCGGTGTTCCGCCTACAACGGCGGCGTGGCATGCGGAAACGTGTCCGCCGGCGTGGGATTCTTTGTTTCCCCGGAGCGTTACGAACTGATCTCCGGGCCGGAAAACGCTGCCCCGCCTCCACCCGCCGAGGCCTCAAAAACCCCGTAAATACGCGGTTTTTCTACGCCTCATAGAATAGTGTCCTTACTCACATAAGAGGTAGTCTGGGACGGCCCGGTCCCTCCAAAGGACTAGAGTTCCCCATGGAGCATCACGCCGCGTGGCTCGTTTCCAACAGGCCTCCGGTGCGTGCAATTCCGCAGCCCGGTCATCGTCTTCGATGGTGCCCGACTGTACAGAAACTACTTCGACGTAGAAGGACACTAAACCGTGGACCTGTTTGAATACCAGGCGCGCGATATGTTCGAGGCGCACGGTGTACCCGTGCTTGCCGGCATCGTGGCGTACACCCCAGAAGAAGCAAAGGCAGCTGCCGAGAAGATCGGCGGCGTTACTGTCGTAAAGGCTCAGGTCAAGGTTGGTGGCCGAGGCAAGGCCGGCGGCGTGAAGGTCGCAAAGTCCGCCGACGAGGCGCTTGAGCACTCCACCAACATCCTGGGCATGGACATCAAGGGCCACACCGTCAACAAGGTGATGATCGCCCAGGGTGCGGACATCGCCGAGGAATACTACTTCTCCGTCCTGCTGGACCGGGCCAACCGCAACTACCTGGCCATGTGCTCGGTTGAGGGCGGCATGGAAATCGAACAGCTCGCCGTCGAACGCCCGGAAGCGCTGGCCAAGATCGCCATCGATCCCGCCATCGGCATCGACCAGGCAAAGGCCGACGAAATCGTCGCAGCCGCAGGCTTCGCTGAGGAACTGCGCGGCAAGGTGGCCGACGTCATCCTCAAGCTCTGGGACGTCTTCAAGAAGGAAGACGCCACCCTGGTGGAGGTCAACCCGCTCGTCAAGACCGGCGCCGGCGAAATCGTGGCACTGGACGGCAAGGTCTCGCTGGACGAGAACGCCGAATTCCGCCACGCCAAGCACGCCCTCCTTGAAGACAAGGACGCCGCTGACCCGCTGGAGGCCAAGGCAAAGGCGCAGGACCTCAACTACGTCAAGCTGGACGGCGAAGTGGGCATCATCGGCAACGGTGCAGGCCTGGTCATGTCCACCCTGGACGTCGTTGCCTACGCCGGTGAAAACCACGGCAACGTCAAGCCCGCCAACTTCCTGGACATCGGCGGCGGAGCTTCGGCCGAGGTCATGGCCGCCGGCCTGGACGTCATCCTGGGCGACGAGCAGGTCAAGTCCGTGTTCGTGAACGTCTTCGGCGGCATCACCGCCTGTGACGCCGTGGCCAAGGGCATCGTCGGCGCGCTGGCCGAGCTCGGCCACACTGCCAACAAGCCGCTGGTAGTCCGCCTCGACGGCAACAACGTCGAAGAAGGCCGCCGCATCCTGAACGAGGCCAACCACCCGCTGGTTACCCTGGCCGCCACCATGGACGAGGGCGCCGACAAGGCCGCCGAGCTCGCCAACGCAGCGAAGTAAAGGGACGCACCATGTCTATCTATCTGAACAAGGACTCCAAGGTCATCGTCCAGGGCATCACCGGCGGTGAAGGCACCAAGCACACCGCCCTGATGCTGAAGGCCGGCACCAACATTGTGGGTGGCGTCAACGCCCGCAAGGCCGGCACCACCGTCCTGCACGGCGACGCCGAGATCAACGTCTACGGCACCGTCAAGGAAGCCATGGCAGAGACCGGCGCCGACGTCTCCATCGTCTTCGTCCCGCCGGCATTCACCAAGAACGCCGTTGTTGAAGCCATCGAGGCCGGCATCGGCCTGGTGGTTGTCATCACCGAAGGCGTCCCGGTCCAGGACTCCGCCGAATTCTGGGCCCTCGCCCAGTCCAAGCTCGACGCTGACGGCAACCAGGTCACCCGCATCATCGGACCGAACTGCCCCGGCATCATCACCCCCGGTGAAGCACTGGTGGGCATCACGCCGGCCAACATCACCGGCAAGGGCCCCATCGGCCTGGTCTCCAAGTCGGGCACCCTGACCTACCAGATGATGTACGAACTGCGCGACCTCGGCTTCTCCACAGCCATCGGCATCGGCGGCGACCCCATCATCGGCACCACGCACATCGACGCCCTGGCTGCGTTCGAAGCCGACCCCGAGACCAAGGCGATCGTGATGATCGGCGAAATCGGCGGCGACGCCGAGGAACGTGCTGCCGACTTCATCAAGGCCAACGTCACCAAGCCGGTTGTCGGCTACGTTGCCGGCTTCACCGCTCCTGAAGGCAAGACCATGGGCCACGCCGGCGCCATCGTCTCCGGTTCCGCCGGAACCGCCCAGGCCAAGAAGGAAGCCCTCGAAGCTGCAGGCGTGAAGGTCGGCAAGACGCCGTCCGAGACCGCCACGCTGCTGCGCGAGGTTTTCGCCGCCCTCTAGGTTCTCTCCAACAACGCGGGGTCACTTCCCGCCCTGTCCACACTCTGGATTGGGCGCGGAGTGACCCCGCGTTGCTGTTTAAAGTACGACGACGTCAGGTCACCTTCCCCGTGGGAGGTGACCTGACGTCGTCGTCCTTTTTGCGTGTCAGGCTTTGGCAGCGGTGAGCAGCTCGTCGAGCCGCTCGTAGCCTTCTGTCATTCCGCCCTCCATGCCGGACTGGGCCATGCCGTCACGTGCCTCCATACTGGGGTAGACGGAGTGGCCGCGCAGCCTGCACCGGCCGCCGCCGAGGTCCTCGAACGTCATGAACTCGAGGCTGACCACGTCCGGATAACCGCCGAACTCGAAGGTCTGCAGGGCGAACTCGTTTTCACGGACCGTATGGAACACCCCGGTGAATTCGTAGGCCACGCCGTCGGGCCCGGTGTGGATGTATCGGTAGGTGCCGCCGCTGCGGAAGTCGTAGTGGTCCATCTCCATTTTGAGGCCGCGGGGGCCCAGCCACTGCGCAATAAGATCCGGTTCCTTGTGCGCCCGGAATACGTCCGCGACGGGGAAATCGAACTCACGCTCGAAGTCGATGAAGGGAAGGCCTTCGGGGACACTGAGTTTCAGGGGATTGGTCATGGCTTTTCCTTTGCCTTGGCGCCGTGGTGCCCGGCGCTGGATTGAAGCACGGCATCAAGGCTGCGGAACTGCTCCTCGCGGACCAGCCGGTACTGGTCGATCCAGGCGGTGAGTGCCTCCAGCCGTGCGGGGTTCAGGTGGACGGGCCTGCGCTGGGCCTCCCTGGTCCGGGTAACCAGTTGCGCCTGCTCGAGTACCTGGATGTGCTTCGAAACTGCCTGCTTGGAAATTTCGAATGGTTCCGCCAACTCATTAACTGTGGCCGGGCCCCGGCTGAGCCGGGCGATGATGCTCCGCCGCACGGGGTCGGCCAGGGCCATAAAGGCCGAGTCCAACGCAGTACTTTCGAAGTTCATGTGCGGCCTCTTGTTAATCAACTAAATCGTTTATCAACCTATTGGTTGTTTAAAGATACTTCTTCATCCAGCGTCCTTCAAGACCTCTCGGCCTTGTCGCGCGGTTCCAGATATTGTTAGTATGTCAGGACAAACTTCCGGAGGAGCAAAAATGCCACTTGTACGTATCGATGTGAATGAAGGACGCAGTGCAGAGGAGCTGCAGCGGCTGAGCCGCGGCATCCATGACGCAATCCTTGCCGAATATGGCATCCCCGAGCGGGACTACTTCCACATCCTCACCGAACATCCGCAGGGGCAGATCTTCGCCCAGGATGCCGGTCTCGGGTTCGAGCGGACCGGGGGAGTGGTGATGATCCAGATATTCACCCAGGGCGGCAGGACGCAGGAGGCGAAGCAGCGGCTGTTCGCGGCTGTGGCCGAGAAGCTTTCCGGCGTGGGGGTTGCCGGCGAGGATGTCTTCATCGGGTACGTGGAAAACACTGCCGGTGACTGGTCCTTCGGGTTCGGGCGGGCCCAGTATGTGACCGGAGAACTTGCCGTGCCGCGCAAGTAGGCACTACGTGCCGCGTGGCTGAAGTAGCGCGCTCTAACCCACCTGTAAGTATGTCAGTACAAACCTTTGACAGGACATGAAATCTGCGGCAAAGTAGTCCCTGTGGCCTCCACCACGGCCTGCCAGTCCCGGAGCTCCTGCCCTTCAGAGGTCCAGAGTTCCACACCAGAAAGGTCCGCGATCACCGTGACCCACGAGCTTCTTACGATCGGGCGCATCAGCGTTGATATCTACCCGAACGATATTGGGGTGGACCTGGAGGACGTTTCGTCCTTCGGGAAATACCTCGGCGGTTCGCCGTCCAACGTCGCCGTTGCGGCTGCCCGGCACGGCCGCCGCGCAGGCGTGATCACCCGTACCGGGGACGACGCCTTCGGCAAGTACCTGCACCGGGAACTGCACAAGTTCAACGTCGACGATTCCTTCGTCGCTCCCGTGAAGGAGTACCCTACGGCGGTCACCTTCTGTGCCATCAAGCCGGCGACGGACGAGTTCCCGCTCTACTTCTATGGCCGGTTTCCCACAGCGCCGGACCTGCAGATCCAGGCTTCCGAGCTGGACCTGGACGCTATCCGCGAGGCGGGGATCTTCTGGTCCACCGTGACCGGCCTGTGCCAGGAGCCCAGCCGCAGTGCGCACATTACAGCGCATGAGGCACGTCCTCGGACCCGCCTGGCCGAGGGGCAGTTCACCATCCTGGACCTGGATTACCGGCCGATGTTCTGGGCGTCGGAGGAAGAGGCCCGCGCGGAGGTGGCCAGGATCCTGCCGCACGTGACGGTCGCCATCGGCAACGACAAGGAATGCGCCGTCGCCGTCGGTGAGGGCACGCCCGATGAGCAGGCCGACCGGCTGCTCGCCGCCGGCGTCGAGATCGCCGTCGTCAAGCTCGGCCCTGACGGCGTGATGGCCAAGACCCGCACCGAGCGGGTGGTGTCCGCCCCGGTCCCGGTGGAAACCGTGAACGGCCTGGGCGCAGGCGACTCCTTCGGCGGCGCCTTCTGCCATGGTCTGCTGTCCGGCTGGCCGCTGGCCCAGGTCCTGGACTACGCCAACGCCGCCGGCGCGATTGTCGCCTCCCGCGTGTCCTGCGCGGATGCCATGCCGACGCCGGATGAGGTCACCTCACTGCTGGCCGAACGCGGCCGACCGGTTCCGGGTACTGTTCCCGGCGCCCCTGTTCCTGATGCCGCTGCCCAGCTTGCCACCGAAGGAGCAGCACTGTGACCCTCACCCCTATCGCCGCCAACCAGGCTGTCAACGACGATCCCCGCCGCTATGAACACCTGAGCGTCATCCGGCTGGAGGACCCGGACGCAGTGGCCCGTGCCGCCGCGTCCCGCCGCCGCCATCCCGGCGTGAAGTCCGGCCGGCAGAATTTCATCGTGGCAGCTGACCACCCCGCCCGTGGCGCACTCTCTGTGGGTTCGGACCCGGTGGCGATGGCGGACCGCCGCCAGCTGTTGGACCGGCTGCAGATCGCGCTGGCCAACCCCGCCGTGGACGGTGTCCTGGCGTCTCCGGACATCATGGATGACCTGCTGCTGCTGGGCGCGCTGGAGGGCAAGCTGGTCTTTGGTTCCATGAACCGGGGCGGGCTGTCCGGACTGGTCAACGAATTCGATGACCGGTTCACCGGCCACACCGCTGCCGCCCTGGAAGCCCTGGGTGCTGATGGCGGCAAGATGCTCACCCGGATCTGCCTGGGGGACCCGGACACGGTGGTGACCCTGGAGGCCACGGCCAGGGCCATCGATTCCCTGGCGGAGCGCAAGTTGATCGCGATGGTGGAGCCATTCCTCTCCGTCCGCGAAAACGGGCGGGTCCGCAATGACCTGTCCACCAACGCGGTCATCAAATCGATCGCAATCGCCGAAGGCCTCGGTTCCACCAGCGCCTACACCTGGATGAAGCTGCCCGTGGTTGCCGGGATGGAACGCGTCATGGCCGCCACCACCATGCCCACCGTGTTGCTGGGCGGGGATCCGGCCGGTACCCAGGACGAGGTTTTTGCCAGCTGGCAGGCGGCCCTGGCGTTGCCGGGTGTGCAGGGCCTGACCGTGGGCCGCACCCTGCTCTACCCCCAGGACGGGGATGTGGCCGGCGCTGTCGCCACGGCCGCTTCCCTTCTTCACCACACCGCAGAAGTATCGGAGTAGCTTCCCATGGGAACAACAACAGGAACACGCAGGATGACGGTGGCGCAGGCGGTCGTCGAGTACCTTTCGAAGCAGTACACGGTCGATGCCATCAACGGGGTTGCCTACCGTGAGCGGCTGATCCCGGGAACGTTCGGCATTTTCGGGCACGGCAACGTTGCCGGGGTGGGCCAGGCCCTGAAGCAGTACCAGCAGCTGGACCCGGCCATCATGCCGTACTACCAGGGCCGGAACGAACAGGCCCAGGTCCACCAGGCCGTGGGCTACGCCCGGCACACCCGCCGCCGCCAGACCTTCGCGGTCAGCACCTCCATCGGCCCGGGCTCCTCGAACCTGCTCACCGGCGCCGCGTTGGCCACCACCAACCGCCTCCCGGTACTGCTGCTGCCGAGTGACACGTTCGCCACCCGTGCCGCGGACCCGGTCCTGCAGCAGCTGGAGCAGCCCCACGCCTACGACCTGACGGTGAATGACGCGTTCCGGCCGCTGTCCAAGTTCTTCGACCGCGTGAACCGGCCCGAGCAGCTGTTCTCCGCGTTCCACCACGGCCTGCGCGTCCTGACCGACCCCGCCGAGACCGGCGCCGTAACCATCTCGCTGCCGCAGGACGTCCAGGCCGAGGCCTTCGACGTCCCGGAGGAGTTTCTGGCAGAACGGGAATGGCGGATCCGCCGCCCGGACGCGGACGACGACGACATCGCCCGCGCCGCCGAGGCCATCCGGGCCGCGAAACGGCCGCTGATCATCGCCGGCGGCGGCGTCCTGTACGCCTACGCCAACGAGGAACTCGCGAAGTTTGTCGAGCTGACCGGCATCCCGGTGGGCAACACCCAGGCCGGCGTCGGCGTCCTGCCCTGGGACCACCCGTTCTCCCTTGGCGCGATTGGCTCCACGGGGACGACGGCGGCGAACGCCATCGCTGCCGAGGCGGACCTGATCATCGGGATCGGCACGCGCTACGAGGACTTCACCACCGCGTCCCGCACGGCGTTCCAGAACCCTGACGTGCGTTTCATCAACATCAACGTCGCACCGATCGACGCCTACAAGCACGGGACCACGCTTCCCATCGTCGCCGACGCCCGCAAGGCACTGGTCAAGCTCAACGCAGCCCTGGGCGGCTACCGCGTGGGCGCCGACCTGGAACAGACGGTGGCTTCTGAGAAGAAGCACTGGGATGCCACCGTGGACGAGGCCTTCGACACCCGCCACACCCCGCTGCCGGCGCAGAACGAGATCATCGGCGCCACCTCCCGCGCCATGGACGCCCGGGACGTGGTGATCTGCGCGGCCGGGTCTCTGCCCGGGGACCTGCACAAGATGTGGCGGGTCCGGGACCCGTTCGGCTACCACGTGGAGTATGCGTACTCCTGCATGGGTTACGAAATCCCGGGCGGCCTCGGCGTGAAGCGCGCGGCCCTCGCTGAGGCGGCCAGGACGACGGCGGCAGGCGGCACCGGCGGGACGGAAACCGCCGAGGTGCGGGACGTCGTCGTCATGGTGGGGGACGGTTCCTACCTGATGATGCACACCGAACTGGTCACCGCCGTCGCCGAACGCATCAAGCTGATTGTGGTCCTGATCCAGAACCACGGCTACGCCTCCATCGGCTCACTCTCGGAGATGCTCGGCTCCCAGCGGTTCGGTACCCAGTACCGGGCGCTGAACGAGGAACAGCACAGCTTCGACGAGGGCGAAACCCTCCCTGTGGACCTGGCCCTGAACGCCGAGTCCCTGGGCGTGAAGGTCATCCGGATCGATCCGGGGGAGAAGGTCATCGCCGAACTCGAACAGGCCATCCGCGATGCCAAGGCAGCGCCGGAGCGCGGCGGCCCCATCCTGATCCACGTCGAATCCGATCCCCTGCTGGACGCTCCAAGCTCCGAGTCCTGGTGGGACGTCCCGGTCTCCCAGGTCTCCGAACTGGACTCCACGAAACAGGCCTTCCAGACCTACACCGGCCACAAGAACCGCCAGCGCAAACTGCTCGGCTAACCCACACCCCATACTCAAGGAAGAGTCCCCATGACTGCCACCACCACTGAGACCACCACGATCCACCACTTCATCAACGGCGCCGAAACTGCCGGGGAGGGTGACCGCACCACGTCCGTCTACAACCCTGCCACCGGGCAGATCAGCGCGGAGCTGCGGCTGGCCAACCGTGCCGACCTGGACGCCACGGTTGCCGCCGCCCGCAAGGCCGCCGATACATGGGGCGACATCTCCCTGGCCAAGCGCACCGCCGTGCTCTTCAAATTCCGGGAACTCGTCGCTGCCCACGTCGACGAACTGGCCGCCCTGGTCACGGCCGAGCACGGCAAGGTCCTTTCCGACGCCAAGGGTGAAATCGGCCGCGGCCTGGAAGTCATCGAATATGCCTGCGGTATCCCGACGCTGCTCAAGGGCGACTACTCCGACCAGGTTTCCACCGGGATCGACGTCTTCAATTTCCGCGAACCCCTCGGCGTTGTTGCCGGCATCACGCCGTTCAACTTCCCCGTCATGGTTCCGCTGTGGATGGCGCCGATGGCCATCGCCACCGGCAACGCCTTCATCCTCAAGCCCTCCGAACGCGACCCCTCCGCGTCCATGCTGCTGGCAAAGCTGTGGAAGCAGGCAGGACTGCCCGACGGTGTATTCCAGGTCCTGCACGGTGACAAGGAAACCGTGGACGGGCTGCTGACCCACCCGGACGTGGACGGCATCTCCTTCGTCGGTTCAACTCCCATCGCGCAGTACGTCCACGAGACCGCCACCAAGCACGGCAAGCGCGTCCAGGCCCTCGGCGGGGCCAAGAACCACGCCATTGTCATGCCCGACGCGGACCTGGACAACGCCGCAGACCACCTGGCCGCCGCAGCGTTCGGCTCCGCCGGCGAACGCTGCATGGCCATCTCCGTCGCCGTCGCCGTCGGGGACGCCGCGGAGCTCATCGTCAAGAAGGTCGAAGAACGCGCCCTGGCTGTCAAGGTCAACAACGGCACCGCCCCCGACGCCGAAATGGGCCCGGTCATCACCCCCGCCTCCAAGGAACGCATCGTCAGGATCGTCACCGAAGCAGAACAGGCCGGCGCCGCCATGGTGGTGGACGGCCGCGATCTGGTGATCCCCGGCCACGAAGACGGCTTCTGGGTGGGCCCCACCGTCATCGACCACGTCAAGACCGGAATGACCGCCTACACCGAGGAAATCTTCGGACCCGTCCTCGTGGTGGTCCGGGTCGACACCCTCGAGGACGGGATCTCGCTCATCAACGCCAACCCCTACGGCAACGGCACCGCCATCTTCACCTCCTCCGGAGCCGCGGCCCGCAAGTTCCAGCGCTCCGTCACCGTCGGCATGATCGGCATCAACGTGCCCCTCCCAGTGCCGGTGGCCTACCACTCCTTCGGCGGCTGGAAAGCCTCGCTTTTCGGTGACAAGCACATCTACGGCCCCGAAGGCGTCTCCTTCTACACCCGCGGCAAGGTCATCACCTCCCGCTGGCCCGAAACCCACCACGCCTCCGGCGCCTCCTACAACTTCCCGTCCAACTAAGGAACGTCCAATGACTGAGAACAAACTGATCATCGGCACGGCTCCGGACTCCTGGGGTGTGTGGTTCCCGGACGACCCCAAGCAGACGCCCTGGGAGCGCTTCCTCGACGAAGTGGCTGAGTCCGGCTACAAGTGGATCGAGCTTGGCCCGTACGGCTACCTGCCCACCGACCCCACCCGCCTCGCAGAGGAACTGAAGCAGCGCGACCTCAAGGTCACCGCCGGCACCGTGTTTACCGCGTTCCACCGTGGCCTGGACCAGTGGGAAACCGCCTGGGAGCCGGCCCGTAAGGTGGCTGAACTGACGGCAGCCATGGGCGGCGAGCACATCGTGGTGATCCCGGCCATGTGGCGCGATGACGTTACCGGCGAAGCCGTGGAAAGCGGCACGCTCAGCGACAAGGCCTGGAGTGACCTGTTCGCCGGACACAACCGCCTGGGCAAGACCCTGCTGGAGGACTTCGGCCTGAAGCAGCAGTTCCACTCCCACGCCGACTCCCACGTGGGCGCCCAGGAGGACATCGAAACGCTGCTCGGCGCAACGGACCCGCAGTACCTGAACCTGTGCCTGGACACGGGGCACGCTGAATACTGCGGCGCCTCAAGCCTCGAACTCATCAAGAACTACCCGGACCGGATCGGCTACCTGCACCTGAAGCAAATCAACCCGGAGATCCTCAAGAAAGTCAACGAGGAAAACATGACCTGGGCGGCCGCCAACCTGGCCGGCGTCATGACCGAACCGCCGAACGGACTGCCGGACCTCCGAGCCGTCATCGAAGCCGTCGAAGCGCTGAACCGCCCCATCTTCGGCATCGTGGAGCAGGACATGTACCCCGTCGCCTTCGACGTTCCCATGCCCATTGCCAAGCGCACGCGCAACTACCTGCTGTCCTGCGGCTCCCGTACCGCCGTCAGCTAACCCCCGCCACAGACACTCAAAAGGACTGAACAATGACTGAAACCCTCCGCGTAGCCGTCATCGGCGCCGGACGCATGGGCGCCGACCACATCCAGCGGCTCCACACACGCATCCACGGAGCCGAAGTTGCCGCCGTCGTGGACGTCGACCTGGCCCGTGCCCAAGCGGCCATCAAAGGCATCCCGGGCGCCGTGGCCCTGGCCGACGCCGAGGAAGCGCTCAACAACGGCGACGTCAACGCCGTGCTCATCGCCACGCCCGGTTTCCTGCACGAGGACATCCTGCTCAAGGCGATCGCGAAGGACATCCCGATCCTCTGCGAAAAGCCCCTCACGCCGGATGCCGAGTCCTCCTGGAAGATTGTCCAGGCCGAGGTTGAACTGGGCCACAAGCGCATCCAGGTGGGCTTCATGCGCCGCTTCGACGCAGAGTACGCCTCGCTGGGCAAGATCATCCGCGACCATGAACTGGGCGAGCTGCTCATGCTGCACCACCAGCACCGCAACCCCACCACGCCCGAGGGCTTCACGAACGAGATGCTGATCAACGACTCCGTTGTCCACGAGTTCGACGCGATCCGTTTCTTCACCGGCGAGGAGATCACCAGCATCCAGGTCCGCCTGGGCAAGGCCACCAAGAACGCGCCCTCCGGACAGCACGATCCCCAGCACGTCCTGCTTGAGACAGAGTCCGGCGTCCTGGCCGACGTCGAGATCTACGTCAATGCCAAGTTCGGCTACGAAGTGGCCACCCAGGCTTCCTTCGAAGAGGGCGTCGTCAGCATCGGCGGCGACAAGGGCCCCTACACCCGCAGCGCCGGCCGCTGGGGCGGCAACGTCACCCCCGGCTTCGAAGAACGTTTCGGTGCCGCGTACGACGTCGAAATCCAGTCATGGGTGGATGCCGCACTTCGCGGCGAAATCGGCGGTCCCACCGCCTGGGACGGCTACGCCACCGCGGCTTGCTGTGAAGCCGGCGTTGAGGCGCAGAAGAACGGCGAAAAGGTGGCTGTGAAGCTGGCCGCCAAGCCCGACCTGTACAAGTAGATGCAGGAGAAGGGGGCGGAAAAGTCCGTCCCCTTCGCGGCTCCTCCCATAACTGATCCACAATGGAGTGTTTTACGTGAAAATCGCGCTTGACCCCACCCCGTTCCACCACTCGCACAGCCTGCTCGAGTTCCCGAAGGTGGTTGCGGACCTCGGCTACAAGTACATGCAGATGACCCCGCACGCGGACTTCATCCCCTTCTACAACCACCCCAAAGCGGATGATGAACTGGTGGGCCAGCTGAACAAGGCCTGCAGGGATGCGGGAATCGAAATCGCATCCGTCCTGCCTGTGCTGCGCTGGTCCGGCCCGGATGAGGATGCCCGGGAGGCGGCGGTCCGCTATTGGAAGCGTGCCATCCAGATCACCGTGGACCTCGGTGTCAGCACCATGAACACCGAGTTCAGCGGGCGCCCGGAGAAGGCGGAGGAGTCCGAGCGGGCCTTCTACCGCTCCATGGAGGAACTGCTGCCCATCATCGAGCGGGAGGGCATCGACCTGCTGATCGACCCGCACCCGGACGATTTTGTTGAAGAAGGCCTCGCCGCCATCCGCGTGATCCGCGGCCTGAACTCGAAGAACGTTGGCATGGTGTATGTGGCATCGCACAGCTTCCACATGAAGAACCAGCCACTGGACATCATGCGGGCGGCAGGGGATAAGCTGCGCCTGGTGCACGTGGCCGACACCATGAACCATCACGCCTCACACGGGCTGCGCTACATCACCAACCCGCCGGGCAACCCCGTGCGCGTCCACCAGCACCTGAAAATCGGCGACGGCGACGTGAACTGGGACGAGTTCTTCGGCGGCCTGAAGGAAATCGGCTTCCTTGACAGGGACGACACCGTGATGGTGTCCAGCGTCTTCGCCGAGGACGAGAACGCCGAGGACGTCTCCCGCTACCAGTTGGATGCGATGAAGCAGTACATCCAAAAGGTCAGCCAATGAGCGGTCCTGTGCCTGCGGAAACTGGAACGAAGCCCCCCAACCACAAAAAAGCGCTCCGGACCGTCACCATCATCTCCACGTTCGGTGGCCTGCTCTTCGGCTACGACACCGGCGTGATCAACGGCGCCCTGCCTTACATGCAGGAGGACCTGGGGCTGACTCCCTTGACCGAGGGGCTGGTGACGTCCTCGCTGCTGTTCGGCGCAGCGTTCGGTGCCCTCTTCGGCGGCCGCCTCGCGGACCGCAACGGACGGCGCAAGATGATCATGGTCCTTGCGGTCATCTTCCTGGTGGGAACGCTGGCCTGCACCTTCGCCCCCAACACCGAGGTGATGATCGCCGCCCGGTTCGTGCTGGGCCTCGCCGTCGGCGGCGCGTCCGTCACCGTGCCCGTCTACCTCGCCGAAGTATCGCCAAGCGCCCGCCGCGGCCGGATCGTCACCCAAAACGAACTGATGATCGTCACCGGGCAGCTGCTGGCCTTCATCTTCAACGCCTACCTTGGCAATACCTTCGGGGAATCCGGCGGCATCTGGCGCTGGATGCTGGTGATCGCGACGCTCCCCGCCATCGCACTGTGGATCGGTATGAACTTCATGCCGGAGAGCCCGCGCTGGCTGGCATCGATGGGCAGCTTCGGTGAAACCCTCAGCGTGCTGCAACGCATCCGCTCACAGGCCGAGGCCCGGACGGAGTTCGAAGAGGTCAAGGCGATGGCCGTTGAGGACTACAAGTCCAAGATGGGTTCGTGGAAGGACCTCGGCCTCCCGTGGCTCCGCCGGATCTTCTTTGTGGGCCTGGGACTGGCCGTTATCCAGCAAATTACCGGCGTGAACTCCATCATGTACTACGGCACGCAGATCCTGGCACAGTCAGGTTTTGGCCGGGAAGCGGCGCTGACGGCCAACATCGCCAACGGCGTGATCTCGGTGCTTGCCACGTTCGTGGGCATCTGGCTGCTGGGCAAGGTGGGCCGCCGCCGCATGCTGATCACCGGCCAGGTGGGAACGACGTCGGCCCTGCTGCTGATCGGCCTGTTCTCGTTGATCCTGCCCGAGGGCGTCGCCCGCGGCTTCGTCATCCTGTCGCTGACGGTTACCTTCCTCGCGTTCCAGCAGGGGGCCATCTCTCCGGTTACCTGGCTGATGCTCTCCGAGATTTTTCCGCTCAAGATGCGCGGCCTGGGCATGGGTGCTTCCGCGTTCGTGCTGTGGATCGTGAACTTCCTGGTGGGCTTTGGCTTCCCGCAGCTCCTGGCCGCCCTCGGACTCTCCAGCACGTTCTTCGTGTTTGCCGTCCTGGGCGTCGGCGCCATCGCCTTCGCCGCGAAGTACGTCCCGGAGACCAAGGACAAGAGCCTGGAAGACCTGGAGCACTACTTCAAAAACGTGGCGGGAAAGAAGCCTGAAGCCGCAGTGGGCCGCAGCTTCTAACCGCTGCCACCGCACAGCACGGGACGGACGAGTGCCCCTTTGAGCCAGTCTCGAAGGGGCACTCGTGTTTGTGTGTCAGGCCCGGACGTGCAGCTTTGGCAGGGCGTCCACGAGGGGTGCCAGTTCGGGGATGTCCAGCGCCCCGGCCAACGCGCGTTCCAGGGTTTCGTCATGAACCGGCCTGGCCTTTTCGAGAAGGCTGATGCCGCTCGAGGTGAGTTCGGTGTAGATTCCGCGCCGGTCGTCGTCGCAAAGAATCCGCGTCAGGAGTCCCCTGTCCTCCAACCTGTTGACCAGCCGGGTTGTGGCGCTGGGGCTCAAGGCGGTGGCCCGGGCGAGCTGCTGCATGCGCATGTGCCAGCCATCCTGGCGGCTGAGTGCGTCCAGGACCGTGTACTCCACAACGGACAGCTTCGAGTGCGCCTGGAGTGACCGCTCCAGTTCGTTCTCAATCAGTCCGTGGAGGGCCGCCAGGGTCCGCCATCCCTGCGCGCGGACCTCGACGGCGTCGTCCTTGATGCCCATGACAATGCTCCTTGAACGGGCGGCCACGGAAGGCCGCGCACCGGTTGTGGTTCGATAGTTGCTTGCGCTGGTTATTTGCGCATGCAACAATAAATACCGCGTCTGCAACTATCTTAGGCGCCTTCCCGTACCGAGTACAGCTCAAAGGAGCATTCGCATGCCTACTGGTTTACTGGCCCTTGCCCTCGGCGGGTTCGGAATCGGACTCACGGAATTCGTCATCATGGGGCTGCTGCCCGAGGTGGCCGCCGACTTCGGTGTCAGCGAGGCATCGGCGGGGTGGTTCATCTCGGGCTACGCACTGGCCGTGGTGGTGGGCGCCCTGGGGCTGACGGCAGCGGTGACCCGTTTCGACCGGAAACCCGTGCTGGCCGCCCTGCTGGTCCTGTTCATCGTGGGGAACCTGCTGTCCGCAACGGCGTCAGACTATTGGCCCATGATGCTTGGCAGGGTTATCGCAGCCCTTGCCCACGGCGCTTTCTTCGGCATAGGTGCCGTTGTGGCGGCGGACATGGTGGCGCCCGCGAAGAAGGCAGGCGCCATTGCCCTGATGTTCACCGGCCTGACCGCAGCCAACGTCCTGGGCGTTCCGTTCGGGACCCTGCTGGGCCAGGCTGCCGGATGGCGTGCCACCTTTTGGGCAATTACCGTGATTGGCGTGGTGGCGCTCGCCGGGATCCTGGCACTTGTTCCTGCCACCGCCGGCACCAGGGGGCAGGCGGGCGGGCTGCGGCGGGAGCTGCAGGCCTTCCGGTCGGGGCAGGTCTGGCTCTCCATCGCAGTGACCATCCTGGGATTCGGCGGCATGTTCGGGGCCTTCACCTACATTGCGTACACACTGACCGAAGTGTCCGGTTTTGCTGCCACCACCGTGCCGTGGCTGCTCATTGTGTTTGGCGTTGGCCTCTTTGCCGGCAACACCCTGGGCGGCAAGGCCGCCGACCGGAATGTGGACCGGACCCTGCTGGTGGTGCTCGCCGTCCTGGTTGCCGTTCTGGTGGCTTTCGCGCTCACGGCCGGTAACCAGGTGCTGACGGTTGCCTCCCTGGTCCTGATGGGCGGCTTCGGTTTCGCCACTGTTCCCGGACTGCAGATGCGGGTGATGAAGTATGCCAGCACTGCGCCCACGCTGGCGTCCGGCGCCAATATCGGTGCATTCAACGTGGGCAACGCGTTGGGTGCGTGGCTGGGCGGGGTGACCATCACCGCGGGGCTCGGCTACACTTCGCCGATCTGGGCCGGCGCGGGCATCACGCTCCTGGGCCTGGCAGTGATGGCCTTCGCCGCGGCAGCCGCCAGGCGGAGTGACGCACCCGGTCCGGTGGAAGTGCCGGAGCGGGCCGGTGACCCACTTCCCGCCCGCTGACACCGGCGGGGCCCGAGTGCAGGGACTGTTGCGCAGCGGGGTTAACCAGATGTGACCTGCACAGCCTGTTGGCTGGCAGGTCACACCTGGCATTGGCGAAGATGCCGTGGACTATGCGGACTTACTCAGGTTTTGGACCTGCATCCGAGTTGGCAAGTGCTTTCCTGGCGTAGGCCCGATACCGGAGCACCTTGTACGCCAACAAGGCGGCAGCAGCCAGGAGGCCGCCGGTGGTGATGGCCGCGACCACGGCACCGGGACCGGTGGAAACGTACCCGGCCAGGGCCGCGAGGGCAATCGGTGCCACCGTGCCGAATGTGCCCCCGAAAGGTGCACTGCCCGTAGCCGGCGGCTGGTCCTGTCCGGCGGCTGCCAGGGGTGCTTCCGCATCCCGCTCCACGGTGCCGCGCTGGTTAGCCCTGGTGCGTTCCTCGGCTGTGGCGCCGGGGGTGACGGGCTTGCTCAGCTCGGAAAAGACGGGTTCGCCTTCCCCGGCGGGGGCAACCTGGAACCGGTATGCTGCACCGTTCTCCAGGCCACGGACCACCATCCTCGAGGCGCCGTTCTCAGCAGCCTGGATGGCACCCACCTGGTTACCGTTGGAATCGACGGTCCGGACGAGGAAGCCTGCGGGTGCGGGATTCGCAGGTGCCGGGTTGACCGGTGCGGGATCGACGGGTGCCGGGTCCACTGGTCCCGAATCCACGGGTGCGGGATCGACAGGTGCCGGGTCCACTGGTCCCGAATCCACGGGTGCGGGATCGACGGGTGCGGGATCGAGGGGTGCCGGGTCCACCGGTCCCGAATCCACTGGTGCCGGGTTCGGGTTGGCCGGAGCGGGATCCACGGGCGCGGGGTTGGGAGCTGGATCCGTACCCGGCGCCGGGTCAACGATCACCACAACCTCGCCATCGCCCGGAATGACGTCCACGCCGTCGTTGGCACCGTCGTCGGTTCCGCCGTCGGTCCCTTCGTCGACCTCGTCCTCGGTCACGTCCTCGGTCACGTCCTCAGTCCCGTCGTCGGTCCCTTCGTCGACCTCGTCCTCGGTCACGTCCTCGGTCACGTCCTCAGTCCCGTCGTCGGTTCCGCCGTCGACGCCGTCTTCGACTTCGTCCACGTCGTCGTCCACGTCTACGGGATCCTCATCCTCCACCCCGTCCCCTTCACCGTCGTCGAGCCCGTCGCCGAAGACCAGGGTTTCGATGTTGTGAAGGGTGTCCGTGCCGTCCTCACCGCCGTTGTGGGTGACTGTGGTGACAGAGCCAGGGGAGCCCATGGTGCCGTCGCCGCCGGTGGTGGTGATGGTGTAGTTGGCTTCGAGGTCCGAGAAGACCGCGCTGTCCGTCCCTTCGGCGGAGCTCAGGATTTCCCGCACCACGATGATGTTGGCTGGATCCACGGTCCCTGCGAATACCGCCTGCTGCAGCGTGGGTCCGGTGAGGGCGCCGTCGGCGTTGCGCTGGTACTGGGCGGTCATCGAGGTGGCGCTGCCGATCTCCGTGGACGCATCTGCAGCGTTGGTGCGGATGCTGAGCCGGATGCTCAGGTAGCGGTCGCCGTCGATGATGTCGTTGCCGCCGCGGCCTTCGAGGACGTCGTCGCCGCCGCCGCCGAGAAGGATGTTGCCTTCGCCCCAGACCTGGGGCCCGTTCAGCACGGGGCATTCCTGGGATGCGGATGCGTTGACGACGTCGGCGAGGGGCGTCGGAAGGGACGGGATGAGCTGGTTGAGCCCGGCGATGCGGTCCACGCCGGCCTGGTCCAGGACGTCGCAGCCGATGAAGCCGCCACCGCCCCTTGTGCTCGGGATGATGTCATCCCCCCGGAGCACGTCATTGAGCGGGCCGCCGGAGAGGGCTTCCACCTCGTTGTACCTGTCCCGGACACCAACCTGGAGGATGTCCAGCGGCTCGATCGGAAGCTCGAGGTCGGCGTCCTGAGGCTGGGGATCGAAGAGCCCGATCTCCCAGTCGTAGCCGGACGCGCCCGCCACTTTTTCGACGCCGGGGCCGGCAATGCCGATGTCGTCGCCGCCCTCCATGTCATAGTCGTCGTCGCCGCCCTGCCCGATGAGGATGTCATTGCCGGGCTTCTGCGAGTCGTCCAGGAAGAACAGGTTGCTGGAGTCGCCGATCAGGAGGTCGGGGCTGTCGCCGCCTTCCACCCAGTCATTCCCGCCGCCGCCGAAGACGGCGTCCAGGCCTTCACCGGCAATCACGAAGTCGTCATCTTCACCGGCGAACGTCTCGTTCGAGTTCGCACCGCCGTTGATGAAGTCCCTGCCGTCCCCGCCGATGAGGATGTCCAGGCCCGGGCCGCCGTCGATCGCGTCATTGTCCGGCCCGCCCTTCAGCATGTCGTCCCCGGCGAGGTCGGTAATGATGTCGTTTCCGTCGCCGCCCAGGACGGTGTCGGCGCCGTCACCGCCTTCGATGACGTCGTTGCCAAGGCCGCCCCACATGGTGTCGTTGTCCACTCCGCCGTAGATGCGGTCGGCATTGCTGGATCCGTTGTACACGGCCTGGCCGTTGATGCCGGCCGGGTCCACCGAGTTCGAAGCACGGTACTTGATGGTGCCGTCGGGCATGCGGATCAGCAATGCTGCCTCGTTGCACTCCGACACCGGATCGTCCGCCACGGTATTGCCGGAAGCCGCGAAACCTTCCGGAGTTCCGGCCAGGTTCTTCAGCTCGAACTTGCAGTCGGCAGTGGCAAATGCGTCGGCCTTCAGCGCCTGGGCATTGGTGTTGCGCATGATGATCTCCGCAAAGGAGTTTCCTTCGAGCTGCGCCATCAGGTTCATCCCGGGGGTGCGGGCCAGGTAGTAAAGCCGGTCACCGTTCTGCAGATCGGTCATCTGGCTCTCGAAGACGTAGTTGAACGTGCTGCCGAGCAGGCCGCCGAACAGGTTGGTCCGTTCGGCCAGGCCGCCCATCCACAGGTCGATGTCATCGAGCCCGGTGGTCGAGGCGGCGCCGTTGTTGGCCCAGCCGTCGATGCTGTTCATGAACGCCACGGCGTCCTCCGGCGCAACCTCACCGGCCAGGGTGTCCGGGCTGACGATCAGCCGGGCCGCCGTGCGCTTGGCCTCAAGGGTGGTGGCCTGCACGATGGAGGGATGCTTGCCGTAGGCGGCCACGAAGTTGACCAGCGACTCCGGGTGCTTGATGTTTTCGCCGAAGTCGATCCAGTTGGTGTACGGCTTGAGCTGGCTGTCGTTCGTGGCGCCATGCAGTTCCCGGCGCAGCGCATTCAGCGTGGGCAAGCCTTCCGACCGGGCACGGGTCAGGTTGATCGCGGCCAGGTCCATGGGCAGTCCCAGCAGCTTATTCCGCAGCGTATCCGTGACGAACTCGTCCAGTTCGCTCCCGACCTGGTCCGACATTCCCATGATGATGCTGCCCGCGGCCTCCTCGGAGGTCAGCGGCCCGGCGGGGCCGCCGTCGGTGTATTCGGGCGGATTCAGGAAGCCCTCCAGGAGGGAGATATCGTTCTGGGAGCCGCGGACATCGTCGGAATTCCCCCACACGCCGTCGGCACCCGGGCCGTCCTCGTTCCGGCGGGAAATGGTCTCCGTCAGCATCGAGTGGCCGAACCGGTACACGGCGTGGGCGAACTCGGCGTTGACCGCGGGATTGATGTCCGTCTGCGAGAAGGCGAAGGGTTCGAAGAGGTTGATCGCCGGCTGGATTTTCCGGGCGAACTCCTCGAAGACCAGGTGCTGGTACTCCATTTCCGCGATGAACCGCGCGGCCTGGAAAAGCCGTTCGCCGTTCCAGCCGTCTGCCCCGGTGGCAAGCTTCCACTCGGGCAGGGCCGCAACGCCCCGGGTGGACGTGTCGGTGCTGAGGACTCTCTTGATATCTTCCACCAGACGGTCATGCTCGGAGTGGAAAACCTGGTGGATGGCGCTCAACCCGATGTTCTCGTTGACCCTGCCGTCGCCGGCGATGAAGTGTGCGTTCAGCATTTCGTCGTCGTACGTGCCGGGAGCCTGGCTCATGAAATCTGCAGACGCGGAGGTGTCTGCATCCGGCACCGGCGCGACACGCGGTGTTGCCGGATTGTGGTCGGTGTCCTGCGGCGACGGGTCGGCGTTGTGCGCGATGTCCGTCAGGAACGGAGTGTGGAAATACAGCACGTCCTGCGGTACCAGAGTTCCCAGGCCACCGTTCGCGGCTCGGTCTGCCTCGACCAGTCCGGACCTCGTGACAAACTGCGGGAGCCCGTTCTTCGGGCCCGGGATGAACTTCCCATAGGCATCGGCGGCGAGCATGGGGACATTGAGGACGTCCTTGTCCAGCAACTGGATGCCGAGCAGCTCCCGGGCCTGCGTCTTGGTGGTGGCCCAGGTGGCCATGCCGCCGGCCTCGGGCGTGCCTGCCGGGCCGCCCAGCAAGGCACCCGTCGATACCGGCTGCCCGGCTGCGTTCTTGACGTACTCGCGCAGGAACACCTGGTGGGAGGAATGGGACGTGTACGTCTGGCTCTGGTCTACCCAGGGCGAGTTGGTGTTCAGGGCATCCTGGACATCGTCCTGCGTCCCCAGGACACCGTCCGCGCCCGGCTGGTTCATGCCGCGCGTCAGGACCATAAAGCGCATGTGCGGATTGAGGTCATCCGCGTTGCCGAACACGTGGTCCGGCCCCGCGATCAGCGGGTCATCGGCCTTGAGCGGAACATAGACGGTGCCGCCGCCCTTGACCGTCTGGTCGATGCCATGGTCAAAGAACTGGCCGAAGAGGGTGAAAAGGGAGTTGTAGGGCGGTGAGAGTCCGACGTCGGTGGTTACGTTGGGAATGAACAGGGTGTTGTGCGAGGGGACGCAGCCGTCCGGCTCGGCAGCAACGGGAGGAACCGCCTCCGGATCCGGGTCGACGGCGCAGGGCACCACGCCCTCATTGCCCTGGGTCCGCGCCGGGAACCCGGCGGCGGCCACAGCGGCCGGGTTGGTTGACGTCTGGTCGGCGATCAAATTGCTGATGGTTCGCGGCCGCGAATCGAAGACACTGCCGGACTTCTGCGTGTAGCTCGTGGCGACGGGGGGACCGCCAAAGGAGCCCCTCTCAGCGTCGCCGAACGACTTGGATCCCAGCCGCGGGAACACCTGGTCCGCCGCGCCGAAGGTCTCCTGGCCCTGCTGGAGGTTGTTGCAGCTTCCATCAACCGTGCGCAGCCCGTGGGACAGCAGCGGGCTGGCAAGCTGGTTGGGGCCGGGTCCCACCAGGGCACCGCAGGGCCCGGTCCCGGACGTGGTGTTGGCCACGTGCGCCTCGGCGATCTTGATCTGCTTCAGGATGAAGGACAAGTCCGAAGGTGTCACCGTGAACCCTGCACCCACAGGGGCCTGCACGGCATGGGCCGCGAGCGGCGGCAGTCCCATGGAGGCGGCCAAAGCCACTGCTCCTGATGCTGCCAGGGCCCTAATGCCCCTTCCGCCGGTTCTCTGCTGTCCTGAATGCGCTGACCCGCGTCGTATCGCTTTCATCCTGCACATGCTCCCCAGTAGCGCCGACTTCCCAGTCGAGTCGGCTGAACAAGGTCATGGTGCAGGGATGTTCTAGGGAAAAGCTTGGTGTCATCCCAAGGTCTACCGGTCACCGCCTCTGTCGTCGCCCGGGCCGTCGTCGGACTCGCTGCCGTCCCTGAGCCCGCCCTTGTCGTCTCCCAGGTCGTGCAGGGGGCCGTCGTCGGAAACCCCGTCCGGCCGCAGTCCGCCCTTGTCGTCGCCCACGCCGCGGGTAGGGCTGTGGGTCGGTTGCAGCGGGGGATGCGTCTGCAGTTCAACCTGGATGCGTTGTGTCTCCGGGGCCGTATGGTCAGGTACCGCGGTGATGCTGGGCGTGGGCGTCGGAGTGGCACGCAGGGCCGGCTGTTCCCCGGGTTTGGCGGTGCCGCTGCCGGACTGCACGTCGGCCACCACTACTCCGGGAGAGACCGGAGCGGGCGGGCCCGCATTCGCCTGGGCCCACATCGTAAGACTCGCCGCACCTGCTACTGCTGCGATGGGGAGGTACCAAAACTTTTTCATCGGTTCGCCTTTCTTGTTGGTGCACCACGGCAGTTGCCTGTCGCAAACCGACCAGCAGCGGTTTTCTGCCACCGTAGGCTTGCCGGCTTGGGGAATTCTTTGGCGGCGGCGGGCTGGCTCCGCGCAGAACTACCTAGGTTTTTCCACCATTCGAACCCGAAAATGAATCCGCGTCCTGACCAGCACAGATACGTCAAAGGGCCGCTTATTTCCCCGCACATCTGCCGGGCTTCCGCCGGTTGGATTCCGAGTACCTCCCCTTAGGTACTAAGTACCTGGAAGGAAAGCACGCGTGAAGAAGCGAGTAATGAGCACTGTTGTTCGCCTGTTGACCCGTCAGTTCAATGGGACGCAGGCAGTACTCAACTACTTGGGGGGCACCATCGTGGCTACATTGGAGATGGCGAAGAAGAGCGGCGGTCCGGGGCTGGTTGCCGAAGTGTTGCCGCAGGCACCGGTGCTGGCGATTTCGGTTTTTGGTCCGTTGACCATCCGCCGCGGGAATACGGAGCTGGGCTCGAACGACCTTGGTGGGCCCAAGCCCCGGCAGGTGCTGGAGATCCTTTTGTTGAGCTTTGGTTCGGCGGTGTCCAAGACCCGCATCATGGACCTGCTGTGGGGTGACAATCATCCGTCGGTGGCGTTGCCCACCCTGGAAAGCTATGTCAGTGTCCTGCGGCGGCACCTGCAGCCGGGCACCGGCCGGAGCGGGCCGCTGCGGACGGTCACCGGCGGCTACGCGATCGACCGGTCGCTGGTGGACCTGGACCTGAACCGGTTCGACACGCTGGCCAAGCAGGCCAGTCAGGCCGATGCGCCGGCCGCGCTGGCATTGCTCACCGAAGCGCTTGAGATCGCTTCTGCCCCGTTGCTGGGGGATGAGTTGCTGCCGGCCTGGGCCGAGGAGGAACGGGCTCTGCATGCAGCCAGGGTCAGCCTGGTCCGGGTCCAGGCGGCCGAGACCGCCCTGGCTGTGGGGGACGTGGGCAAGGCTATTGCGTGGGGCGGCGCGGCGGCGAAGGAGGATCCCTTGAATGAACGGGCCTGGACGGCCCTGATTCTGGGGCTGGAGCGCAACGGCGAAAAAACCGAGGCGCTGCGGGCATACGACCGCTGCCGCCGGGTAATGGACGAAGAACTGGGCTGCGCGCCCAGTCCGGTGCTGAAGGAGGCACACGCCAGGCTCCTGACCAGCACCGCAGCCGCCCAGGGGCCAGCAGAAGCCCGTCCCTCCATCCGCGTGGTGGCCGAAAGCCGCGACGTTGCACCGCAGCTGACCAAGCAGGAAACCGAACGGCTGCGGATCCTGATCGTTGATGACCACACCACCTTTTCGGACCTGCTGGCCGGGGCGCTGGACCGGGAGCCGGACCTGAAAAGTGTGGGGGCGGCGAAGTCGGTGGAATCCGCGGTGACCATGTTCCGCGAGCTGCAGCCCGACGTCGTCATTATGGACCTTTACCTGACGGACGGCTCCGGCCTCAAGGCCGCCGAACACATCCTGTCGGAAGCCTCGGAAGCCCGCATCGTGATGCTCACCGGCAACCCGTCGCAGGACGCGCTGCGTGAGGCTGCCTCGATGGGTATTTGCGGGTTCCTTCCCAAAGACGGCGCGCTGGGAGTCATGCTGGACACCCTCCGGCACGCCCACCCCGGCAACATGATCGTCCACCCAGCCCTGGTGGCGGGACTGGGCAGCCCCGCATCCCGTCCGGAACCTGCGGGCCTGTAGCCAGGCCACTTACCGTGCGCATACATCACCTGGAAGCGGCTGCCTCCGACAGCATGAACAAGGCCCCTGGAGTAGACGAGCGGCGTGAGGTCCGGTCGGCCGTTGCGCGGTTCCTCACCGCCGGGTTTGTGGCCCTGGTCCTGGTTGCCACCCCCGTCGCGTTCTGGATCTGGGCTGAAGCGGAACGGCACGCCCTTGCCAATGCAAGGGATTTCACGCAGCGCCTCGCCGATAACGTGGTGGGGCCGCTGCTGACCAACCAGCTCCTGGCCCGCGATCCCGGCGCGCTGGAATTACTCGACGAGCGGTTGGCGCCGTGGCTGGCCAACGGCGGCGTGACCAGGATCAAGGTGTGGGACGAGCACGGCCGGGTGGTCTATTCGGACGTGAAGTCGCTCATCGGACAGGATTTCGAACAGGAGGAATGGGCGCGCCGCCTCCTTGAGGGCGGGCCGGCGACGGCCACCCTGGAATCCCAGACCGGGGAAGAGAACGAGTACGAGGCTGATTCCGGCGAACTCGTGGAGGTCTACGCCCGCTCTTCATCCGCGAGCGGCGCACCGATGATCTTTGAAACATACTCTTCGGGTGTGGCAGTGCGCGGCGAACAGCGGGCTGTGCTGATGGGCATGATTCCACCGATGCTGCTGTCCCTGGCCGTCCTGCAGCTGACGCAACTGATTCCAGCCGTCCGCCTGGCCCGGCGGATCCAGCTCGACCAGGTGACACGCAATGCGCTGCTGCGCTGCGCGATCGAAGCGTCTGACCAGGAACGCCGGCAAATCGCCAGTGAACTCCATGATGAAGTAATCCAGGACTTGTCGGGGCTGGCGTACGCTCTGGAATCAGAGGAGCGCTACGGTCCGCCGGAACTCCAAAGCGTTTTCTCCAAGGCCAGGACGATGCTGCAGAACAACATCCGCAGCCTGCGCGCCATGACCAGTGAGCTCTATCCTCCTGACCTCGAAGAGCTTGGGCTGAAGACTTCCCTCCTGCGGCTGGAGACGCCCTTGGTGGAGCGCGGCATTGCCTTGACCATGGAGATCCCGGACAAGCTCGTGCTGGACCGGGACCGGGCCGTCCTGGTCTACCGAGTGGCGCGGGAAGCCCTGGTGAACGCCACGAAGCATTCCGCGGCCCACTCGGTGGCACTCCGGATCCGCCATGCCGGCCAGCGCACCCAGATCACGGTTTCAGATGATGGCCGCGGCTTCAACACAACCCAGCCCTGCCCGGAAGGCCACTTTGGCCTGCGGATCCTGGGGGACACGATCCACCAGGCCGGTGGAACCCTTGAAGTCCTCTCGACGCCGGGCGCAGGAACCTCTGTCACCGCAACGTTCGGGGTTGCCGCGCCGTCCGTCCGCTGGGCCAGCCGGCATCCCGCTGCGTCCCCAAGCGAGGACTCCTTGCCACAGCGTGTGCCGCTGAGGTCCCTGCCCGAACGCGGCGCCCTGAGGTAGCTGCCAGATGCGACTGGGTGACGAAGAGGATTGAAAACGGTATTCATGGACGACAGCGGCCGGCGGCGCGCCCCCCGGCACCGGCTGACGGGCACGACGCCGGGGCCAGCCGGGAGACACTGGCCCCGCCTCATCTCGTTGGCTGTGATTCCGGCCCTGGTGATTCTTGCCGTCAGGGCGTGGCTGCTGGAACCGTTCACTGTCTCGTCGGACAGCATGGAGCCGACCATCCCCATGGGGTCTGTCGTGCTCCTGTATAAGCCGGGTGCGGGCCTGATCCGTAACGGGGTGGTGGTGGCTTTCACCAGTCCCGTCGACGGGCGCACCGCCATCAAGCGGGTCATTGGCCTTGAAGGGCAGACTGTGGCTATCCGCGACTCGGAACTGTATGTGGACGACGTCGCCGTCCCTGAGCCCTTCATCGATCACAGCCGTATCGACGCCACCTACTTCGGCCCCGAAAAAGTCCCTGCAGGAAGCGTTTTTGTGCTCGGGGACAACCGGGGAGTATCGATCGATTCCAGGGACTTCGGCGCCGTGCCTTTGTCCGCGGTCCGGGGCACCCTGCTGACCGGCCAGAAGTAGGAACGCAGCGGCAGGCAGTGCTACCGGGCGGCCGGGTCCGAGGAACGCCGGACCAGGAGGACGGGGTCCAGCTTGCGGGTCACCGCCGGGCCGGCCGTACCGGCGATCCGCTCCAGCATCACCTGCGCCGCCACCTGTCCCAGCTCCCGGGCATGCTGGTCGATGGACGTCAGCCCGATCAGTGGTGAGGCCGCCACTTCGATGTTGTCGCAGCCCACCACGGCAACGTCATGGGGGACCGAGAGACCGTGGGAGGCCAGGGCTTCCATGATGCCGATGGCCGTCAGGTCGTTGTGCGCAAAGATGGCCGTGGGCACCTCGGCGCCCGAGGCCAGGAACTTTTCCATCACAGCCCGGCCGCCGCGCTCGGTCATGTCGCTGTGCACCAGCATCGGCTCCAGGCCAAGCTTCTCCATGGCATGCAGGTAACCTTCCCTGCGGGCCGTGTACGGAAGCCAGTCCGAGATGTCCACGTGCGCAATCCGCCGGTGCCCCAGTCCGTGGAGGTGCTCCACCGCAAGCGCTCCGGACCGGAAGTCGTCGCACAGGACGGAATCCACGCCGTTGATCTCCAACTCCCGGGTGATCACCACCGCCGGCGTCCCGCGCAGTGCGGCGGCCAGCTCCTCGGCTGAACCGGTGTAGCCGGCCAGGATGACGCCGTCCACCCGCAGGTCCACAAACGAGCGGACCGCCTCCAGCTCCGTCCCCGGGTCGGCGGAGCCGACGGCGACCATCACCTGGTTGCCGCTGCCGGCGGTCCCTTCGGTGATGCCGTCATAGATGTCCGCGAAGACGGAGTTGTGCAGGTCCAGGAAGAGGACGCCCAGCGTCCTGGTGCGGTGGCTGGCAAGGCGGCTGGCCAGCCTGTTGGGGGAGTAGCCCAGCGCGGCGGCGCTCTCGAGCACCGCCGTCCGCCTGGCAGGCGACACCTTGGGGGAATTGCGCATCACCAGTGACACCAGCGCACGGCTTACCCCGGCCTCGCGGGCCACGTCCTCCATGGTCACTGACCGCTGGGCGGGGGAAGTCTGCTTCACAAGACTCCACTATGCCATTTGCGGAAAGGGCGGCTACGCTCCGAAGGGCAGCCTCGGGTCGATGTCCTGGCCGTCCCAGCCCTGGCGTACCCAGCCGTGGTGCGGGTCGTCGCTGATCAGCCACTCGCGGACCGGGCCGGGGCCTGCCATGACGTTGAGGTAGTACAGGTCGTAACCGGGGGCTGCCATCGCCGGCCCGTGCCAGCCGTAGGGGACCAGGACCACGTCGCCCGTGCGGACTTCGGCTGAAACGTCGATGGGGCGCTCGTCAGAGGCGTAGACGCGCTGGTAGCCGATGGCGTCAGCGTCGGCGGGCGCGGCGGAACCGGCTGCCACCTGGGTCTCGAAGTAGTAGATCTCCTCGAGGCGCGTCTCGCCGTCCTTCTCCTCGTCGTGCTTGTGCGGGGGGTACGAGGACCAGTTCCCGGCGGGGGTGAGGACCTCGCAGACGATAAACCGGTCGGCTTCCAGGGCAGCGGGAGTGCCGAAGTTGTGTACTTGGCGGGAGCAGTTGCCCGCCCCGCGCAGCTCAACCGGCGTCTCCGCTGCGGTGATGAGGCGGGTGGGGTAGGACGCGTTGGCTGGCGCCGTGGCGACGGCAACCCGGCCACCGTCGGAAGAGCTGATGGTGACCGTCCGTCCGGTGCCCGAGTACAGGACGTCGCTGGGACCGGAGAAAACGGTGGCGCGGCCGTTCAGACCGTAGGAGTCCCCGTCCACCGTTACGGTGAAGGATCCGTTGAGCGGCACCACGATGCGTTCCTCATCGGAGGCGGGAAGTACGACGTCGGCCCCTGCGGCCAGGGTGGCCACCTTCAGTCCCGTGTGTGCCCACCCCTCCACGGTGAGGGAGGAGTCGGAGGTTCCGATCGAGACGTCCCACTTGCCGTCAGTGGCGGTGCCCAGCGGGTAGACCCAGTTGGTCATGGAGTGTGCTCCTTGCGGTTAGCGCTGTACGAGTGTCATTTCAAAGCTGTAGGAATCGGCGCGGTAGACGTGGTGGCCCGTCTCCACGCGCCGGCCGGTGTCGTCGACGGCGGTGCGCTCCATGGTGACCAGGGCTGAGCCCTCGGCGGCTTCCAGCATGGACGCCTGGTATTCGTTGGCGGTCATGGCGCCGATCCGCTGGCTGGCCAGCCGGAAGTTGACGCCGCCGCGGCGGAGGATTGAGTAGAGGCCTTCGGCGGCGAGCATGGCTTCGTCCATGTCCGCGATGTCGTCCCGCACCCAGTTCTCCATCAGTGCCAGCGGCTTGCCGCCCACCTTCCGCAGCCGGGTGAAGTGGTAGACCTTCGATCCCGCCGGGAGCTGGAGTGTGGCGAGGGTGGCCTCGTCCGCCTCCAGGTGGGCGAAGCTCAGGACGTCCGTGGTGGGCTTCTTGCCGTTGTTGGTGAGGTCGTCATACAGGCTGGACAGCTCCAGCGGACGGCGCACCTGGCTGGAGACCACCTGGGTGCCCACTCCGCGTTTGCGCACCAGTAGGCCGGACCGGACCAGTTCGTCCATGGCTTTGCGCATGGTGGGACGGGACAGGTTCAGCTGGGCCGCGAGGTCGATCTCGTTGTCCAGCCGGCTGCCCGGCTCGAGGACCCCGCTGTAGATCGCGGCTTCGATGCCCTGCACCACCTGGTGGTAAAGGGGCACGGGGGATGAACGGTCGATGCTGAGACCCAGGTTGTTCGCCACGTTTCGTTCCTGTTCTTGGTTGCGGCTCCCGCCCGCCGGATGAGGCGTAAGCGGCCCGCTTTGCCACCATATGTTCTCTTGATAGGACATACTTTCGCCTTCGATCGTAGCAGGCAGTGCTGCCGGGTCAAGGCTGCTGCTTTCACTAAGCCATAAACCGGCCGGAAAACTTATTTGTGCTGACATTAGGACGTTTCCTTGACGCGAATGATTAGAGCGCTCTAAAGTCAGTGTCACGCATCACATCTCAGGCCGGTTCGTCCCGGTCCCCAAGAGAATCTGAGAGGCAACAATGCAGTTGCAGAAACAAGCCCTGAACGCCCCCGGCAGCCAACGCCGCGGGTACCTGGCCCGCCTGACCGTGATCTCCACGCTCGGCGGCCTGCTCTTTGGCTACGACACCGGCGTCATCTCCGGCGCCCTGCTGTACATGAACGACTCCCTGAACATGACCGCCGTCGAGGAAGCCACCGTCGTCAGCGCGCTGCTCTTTCCCGGCGCCGCTGTGGGCGCCCTGACCGGCGGCCGCATGGCGGACAAGCTGGGCCGCCGCGGATCCCTGCTGGTCTGCGCCCTGCTGTTCCTCTTCGGCGCCATCGGCTGCGCCATCGCCCCGAACGTTCCGTTCATGATCGCGGCCCGCGTCCTGCTGGGCCTCGGTGTGGGGGCTGCCGCCGTCACGTGCCCGCTGTACCTCGCGGAAATGGCGCCGGCCCACCTGCGTGGCCGCATGGTCACCATCAATGAGCTCATGATCGTGACCGGCCAGATGCTGGCCTTTGCCATCAATGCCCTGCTGGATGCCCTCATCCACGACACCGAGGTCTGGCGCACCATGCTGGGCATCGCCTCGCTGCCCGCCCTTGCGCTGCTCGCCGGCATGCTGCTGCTGCCTGAGTCCCCGCGCTGGTACGCCATCCGCGGCCGGCTGGAAGACAGTCGCCGTGTCCTGAACCTCAGCCGCAGCCCGCAGGAGGCAGCCGCTGAATTCGAGGAAATCGCGGAGGCTGCCCGGACGGCAAAGGAGGAGCGCGGCCACGCCTGGCGTGACCTCCGCAACAACCCCTGGATGCGCCGGCTTCTGTGGATCGGCATCGGCCTTGCAACCGTGCAGCAGGCCACCGGCATCAACACGGTGAACTACTACGCCCCCACCATCCTGGAAAAGAGCGGGCTGGGAGTGAGCGCATCGCTGGTTGCCACCATCGGCGTCGGCGTCACCTCCGTGCTGATGACCATCCTGGGCATCTGGCTGCTGGGCTTCATCGGCCGCCGCAAGATGCTGGTCATCGGTTTCTCCGGCGTCGTGGCCTCGCAGGCGCTGCTGGCAATCGTATTCCTGCTGCCCCAGTCCGACCTTGCCAGCTACACCATCCTCGCCGCCATGATGCTGTTCGTCGCCTTCGTCCAGTGCTTCATCGGCACCTGCGTCTGGCTGCTCCTCTCCGAGATGTTCCCGCTGGCCATCCGCGGCTTCGCCATGGGAATCGCGGTGTTCGCCCTCTGGACCGTCAACGCCGCCATCTCGTTCCTGTTCCCGATCGTCGTCGAGGCACTGGGGTCCACCGGCACGTTCGGCCTGTTCGTCCTGGTCAACGTCGCGTCACTCGCCTTCGTCATCAAGTTCGTTCCCGAAACCAAGGGCCACTCACTTGAAGACCTGGAAGCGCACTTCCGGGAAGGCGCCGTTCCCGCAAAGCTGCCTGCCTGATCACCAGCCCCTGAGAGCAACGCGGGGTCGGATCCAGCCCAATCCGGAGCTTCCGGAGGGCCGGATCTGACCCCGCGTTGCTGTTGCCGGTGGCCTACGCTGGGTGGATGAGCAGCAGAAGGGGGCAACAGCCATGAACCTGTCAGGAAACCTGGGCCCCAGCCCGCGCAGCCTGGAAGTGGAGGACCTGGAAAGCTTCGACCGAATGCTGGCGGCCGGTGCCGTGCACCTGCAGGGCTGGCACGCGCAGTCCTTGGACCTCCGCGGCAGGGCTTCCGCCCTGGCCGGCCTCGATGTGGAGGGCGCCATTTTCCTTGGCTGCACTTTTGACGAGGGTATGGAGGATGCCCTCCGCCGCCGCGGAGCGCTCATCTTTCCACGGCTGACGGGAGTCCCCTTCAACCCGTACCGCTCCACGCTCTACTCGCCCGGCGAACTCTATGACGGACTCGCCGGCGCCCCCTACGAGGAGCTGCCCGACGCGCGGATCTACCAATGGAGCATCCAGCCGGGCCAGCGGCACCGGGTGGACGCCACCCTCGCCTCAGCCCTGCACGACCATGCCATCGGCGACGCGCTGGACGAGCTGACCCATTCCCGCCCCTGGTCAGGGCAGCCCATGGTGGGAGTGATGGGCGGGCACGCCGCCCAGCGTGGCAGCGCGGACTACGCGCAGGCGGCAATGCTTGGCAGGCTGCTGGCAAGAAACGGCTATTCCGTAGCCACCGGCGGCGGGCCCGGCGCCATGGAGGCCGCGAACCTGGGTGCCTACCTGAGCCAGGCGGACGACGGCGGCCTGCAGGCTGCGTTGGGCATGCTCGCGGCCGTTCCCGGCTTCCGTCCCTCGGTGTCGGCGTGGGCGCGGGCGGCGGCGGCCGTCGTCGAACGCTTTCCCGGCGGGACGCCGTCGCTGGGAATCCCCACCTGGTTCTACGGCCATGAGCCGCCCAACTGCTTCGCCACCCACATCGCCAAATACTTCGCGAACGCCATCCGCGAAGCCATCCTGCTGGAGCTATGCCAGGGAGGGATCGTGTTCCTGCCCGGAGCCGCCGGAACTGTCCAGGAAATTTTCCAGGACGCCTGCGAAAACTACTACGGAGCCCCGGAAAAGGTCACGCCCATGGTCCTGGTGGGCAGGCACCACTGGGAGCACCAATACCCCGCGTGGCCCATGCTCCGCAGCCTGGCGGCGGGCCGGCCCATGGCGGACCGGATCTTCCTGGTGGACACCGTGGAAGAAGCGGTGAAGGTCCTGCTCCGGTAGTCAGCGGTCCTCCAGCCAGGCGAAAGGTCTGTACGGCTAAAGGTCTTTCCGGCACTGGGCCTTGCTCAGCTCAAACAACCCGTTGAGGTCGCCCGCGGACAGTCCCTCAGGGGTGCCGATCTCCGGGTACATCAGCTGGGTGGGGTCCTCCACATGGTCCAGGCCCACCACATGGCTCAGCTCGTGCAGGATCACCGCGGTGGCGTAAAGATGGCCATCCGGGTTCAGCAGCTCGTTGGCGATCTGCGGCGCGTCCAGGTCCAGGCCGCCGGTCACGAAGGTCTTGGGCCCGTCGTCGTAACTGAAATGGGTGCTGCCGCCGGTGCCGATCACTTTCCCCTCCAGCTGCGGTGCCACCTCGGGCGTGGTCCACGCAATGAGCAGCGGTGCCCAGCGCTCGCCGTACGCGTCAGGCTGATAGGGCGGCCGCTGCGGCGAGGGCTGTTCAGTGGTGGTGCCGTCATCAATGAACGTGATCCCGGTTGCCGCCGCGATGGTGGCGATGGCCGCCGGAACCAGGCGCTCCGCACCGGCCGGTGCGAGGTCAGCGTTCACCACGTAGTGGAGGGGCCGGCAGGGCGAATATCCCACCGGACTGCCGTCGCCGTTGACGGCGAGGAAGCGGTACGAGTCGCTGCCCACGGCAGGCGGGGAAGGCGCGCCGAGGGGAGCGTCTTCCTCCTCGAAGCCCGGGGGAGGGGTGTCCACGCCGGCCTCGGACGGGCGTCGGGCGCCGGCTTCACCGGACGGCGGAGCACTTTCCTGTACCGCGCCGCCCTGTGTTGTACTGTCCTGTGTTGTCCTGTCCTGGCCGGCACCCGGCTGCCTTTGCTGCGCGTTGCCCGGGCCAATTCGAAGATCCAGGAGCTGCTTTACCCTGGGATCGTCCAGCACCAGCGCGCCGCCCAATACTCCGGCCACGCAGAGGGCCCCGACCAGGACCACCCTGAATCGTGGGCCTGCGCCCTCCCTGCGGGTTCGGTAGCCTGCACGGCGCGGGGGCCGGTCTTCCACTAACCCACCACGGTGCCGAAGACCAGCCCCAGCAGGTAGGTCACCGCGGCGGCTCCCAGCCCGATGGCGAGCTGGCGCAGGCCGCGGGTCAGGGGCGAGGTGCCGGACAGCAGGCCCACGATGCCGCCAGTGGCCAGCAGGGCAACGCCCACCAGGACGCCGGCCACCACCAGGGCAGCCACGCCGGTCATGCCAAAGACGAACGGCAGGATGGGGACAATCGCGCCGGAAGCGAAGAAGCAGAAGCTGGACAGCGCCGCACCCCATGCCGTGCCGACAGCTTCATGCTGGTCTTCGTCCTCCGGCAGTTCCGGCTGGAGGGAGAGGCTGGGATCACAGTCGCAGGACAACAGGCCCATGCGCTCTGCCACCCGGTGCTCGGCCGCCTCATGGGACATGCCCCTGGCCAGGTAGACGAGGAGGAGTTCGTTGTGCTCGATGTCCAGCTTCGGGGCCGCGGCCAAGGTGATTTGCGTGGGGCGGGTGGCCGCCAGGAGTTCCCGCTGGGACCGGACGGAAATGAATTCTCCGGCGCCCATGGACATGGCACCCGCCAACAGTCCCGCGATGCCGCTGAGCAGGACCACGGTGCTGGCCACCCCGGACGCGGCCATGCCCATCACCAGGGACAGGTTGCTGACCAGGCCGTCATTGGCGCCGAAGACGGCCGCGCGGAACGTACCGGCCAGGCGGTTGCGGCCTCGTGTTGCCAGGCCGCGGACCACTTCCTCGTGGATCTGTTCGTCGGCGGCCATCGCAGCGGTGGCGTTGGGGTCCTTGGCATAGGGGGAGCGGCCTTCTGCCCGCTGGGCCAGGGCCAGCACGAACACCGAGCCGAAGTGCCGTGCCAGGAAACCGAGGAACCGGCTGCGGAATGACGCCTGCCGCGCCTTGCCCGCCTGTTCTCCCAGCAGGGCCAGCCAGTGCGCTTCGTGCCGGCCCTCGGCTTCCGCCAGGGCAAGGAGGATTTCGCGTTCCTCGCCCTGCCGGTTCTGCGCCAGGTCGCGGTAGACCGAGGCTTCGGCACGCTCGTCGGCGAGGTACTGGCGCCAGCGCTTGATATCCGCCGCGGATGGTGCGGGACGCTCCGGCTGGTTCGGCTGGCCTGAATTTGATGGGCCCGAATTCGATGGGGCATGGTCGGGCTGGGCGTGCTGTGACACGGAAACTCCTGGGCTGGATAGGGCGTGTAGCGGCCCCATTGCAGTGCCCAGCTTACTGCGAACTGCCGGGGTTTTTTGGCTGGCAAACCTCCTTGGAAGGTTTCGGCCTGCCTCAAATCGGCGACCCGCAGCCCGGCCGGCAGGGCCCCGTATCTGCTATTGACCCGCCTGCCGTGCGGTGTTGTGATGAAAGTGTGGCGCAGCCAGCGCCCTCACTGAAAGAGCACGTCAGGCGAACAAACGGAGGTTGAATCATGAGCACCACCGGACAGCACCCGGACATGCCGCACCTGGACGCCGTCGAAGCGGACCCCGCCTACGACTACGCCGAGGATGCACCGGTAGATGAGGACGACTGGGACACCGAGGATGAATTCCTGGATGAAGAGGAGCCGGTGGTACAGCCTGCCCCGATAGTCATCGATGCCGAGGACCGCCCGGTCCCGCTGGACCCGGACGAGGTCCGGGAAACAGAAACAGAGTAGGCATAGGACATACGACGACGGCGCCTCCTTCCGCGATTCAGCGAAAGGAGGCGCCGTCGTCGTGCGTTGGCCTTGGTGTGAGCTGCCCGTGTGGGCGCGGAAGCGGCCGTCAGGGGGCGGTGACTGCTTCTGCCGATGTTTCCTCGGTGTCCTGGCCGGCGACGCGTCGCTGCCAGTTCCGCATGACCCGGGGGTCGGTGGGCGGCGTGATGAGGGAAACGGCAATGTAGACCACGGCTGAGGCAAGGAGGCCGTAGTAGATGGGCTCGTTGGCATAGATGCCGTCCAGCGGCGCCTTGGCGTTGATTTCCAGGACGATCATGGTGCCCAGGGTGACCACCGAACCCACCGCCATCGAGGCCGCGGCGGCGATTCCGGTGCCGCGCTTCCATACCAGGCCGCCGAGGATTGCCACGAGGAGGCCGCCCACCAGGATGTCGTAGGCGATGGTCAGGGCGGCCACGACGTCCTTGGTGATGATGGCGATGACGATGGCGATGATGCCCAGGGTGAGGACCCAGATGCGGTTGGCCTTGACGTCGTGCTCGGGGTTGTCCGTGTCCTCGGTGCTGATGTTCTTGCCGAACCAGCTGGCCACGAACGGCAGGACGTCCGCGCGGGCTACGGTGGCGGCGGCGATGAGGGCGCCGGACGCAGTGGACATCATGGCCGCGACGGCGGCGGCCAGGACCAGTCCGCCGATGCCGATGGGCAGCAGGTTCTGGGCAACTTCGGCGTAGACATCATCCTTGGCGGCGATCTCGATGTTGGACAGCGCTACGCTCGCGGCCATGCCGATCAGGGCGCCGGCAACACCGTAGAGGATGCAGTAGATGCCGGCCGTGGCTCCGCCCCAGCGGGCTACTCCGGGCGTCTTGGCCGTGAAGACGCGCTGCCAGATGTCCTGGCCGATCAGCAGGCCCAGGGTGTAGACGACGAAGTAGGTGATGATCGTCTGGAGGCCGATGCCGTCGATCTGGAAGAAGCTCTCGTCGACGCGGCTGCGGATGCCGTCCAGGCCGCCGGCTGCGTTGAGGGTGAAGGGGAGCATCAGGAAGAAGATGCCGACGGTCTTGATGACGAACTGCACCTGGTCTGCCAGGGTGATGGACCACATGCCGCCAACCGTGGAGTACACCAGCACGATGGCGCCGCCAATGGCGATGGCCAGGGCGCGGTCAAGGCCGAACAGCACCACGAAGATGGTGGCGTAGGCGCCCGTGGACGTGGCGCACAGCATCAGCGTGTAGGCGAGCATCACAATGCCGGAGGCTTCAGTTGCCCGGCTGCCGTAGCGCAGGGTCAGCATCTGGGAGACCGTGTAAATCTTCAGTTTCTGGATGGTCCCGGCGAAAAGCAGGCTCAGGAGCAGGACACCGGCGCCGATGGCCACCACCAGCCACATTCCGGAGATGCCGAACTTGTAACCCAGGCCCACGCCGCCGACGGTTGAAGCCCCGCCCAGGACGACGGCGGCCATGGTGCCGGTGTAGAGGAAGGGGCCGAGCCGCCGGCCGGCGACCAGGAAGTCGCTGTTGTTCTTGGTGCGGGACTTGCCCCACCAGCCGAAGGCCAGCATTGCGAGCAGGTACACCACCACGATGGCGATGTTGATGACTTGTGCGTCCATGTTGGGCTCCTTGGAGCTGTTTGGCAGCCGGGGGTTGCATCCGGAGCGGGGGGACGGCCGGATGCCGCTGCGAAAATTGGGGTGAGAGGGGGCTCGCGATAATTGCCCTATAGGCAACATGTGTTTTCCAAAGGTTAGGCTGTGACGGCAGTAACAGTCAAGGGGGAATTAGGTACCCCGGACAGCGCGCCATGGAGGCGTCACAGAAGAGGCTGGCCATTAGTATTGCTCCAGAGTGGGGCCGGACTGCCGGCCATGAAAGGTTCGTAGATGAAGGCACTGCCAGTTGAGCCGAGCAACGTTCCGGTTGCCATTGGTTCCCGGATCCGGGCCGCCCGGCAGTCCCAGCGGCTCACCATTGAGCAGGTTGCCGATGCCACCGGGCTCACCAAGGGCTTCCTGAGCCGGGTTGAGCGCGACCTGACGTCCCCGTCGGTGGCCTCGCTGGTGACGCTGTGCCAGGTCCTGTCCATCTCGATCGGCGACCTGTTCGCGGCCCCGGAAACACACTTGACCAAGCGCAACGACGGGCCGCGGATCTCCCTTGGCGGCCAGGGCATTGTGGAGCGGCTGCTCACGGCCCGCTCGGAACGGCGCATCCAGATCATCCAGGCCTGCATCGAACCGCACGGCCGCGGCGAATCCGAACTCTACGCTGTGGACTGCGACGTGGACGTGCTTCACGTGATCAAAGGCAGCGTCCGCCTGATCCTCACCAACGAGCAGTACGACCTTGACGCGGGCGACACCGTCACCTTCCCAGGACGGGAGCCGCACACCTGGGTCAATCCCACGGACAAGCCCGTCGAGGTGCTCTGGGTTCTGGTTCCGGCCGCCAGCCGGTAGCCCGCTCCCGCGTTGCCGTACGTTCCTGCCCGGTTTGCGGCCGGCACACCCGTGTTCCTTCCCCGAGTTCCCCGGAAGGTGGGGCCTCCCAACATGGCGGACAGGGTCAAACCGGGAAGGAACGCACCGGTCCGGCGTCCAGCACGGCCCTGATTTCCGTCAAGACTTGCTCCGGGTGGAACCAGATGTGTTCGGGCATATAGCGGAGGACGGCGTAGCCGGTGACCGTGGAGGTGTTGTTGCGTTGCCGGTCCCTGAGCATGTCTGCACGCTTTGAGTGAAAAGCGAAGCCGTCAATTTCCACAATCAGGAAGCCGGCAAGCAGGAAATCCACGCGCCCAATTCCGGGCAGGACCACCTGGGCCTCATATCCGATGCCGTTGGTTCTGAACAGATGTTGGGCATCCACCTCCACGATGGACTCCGCCCGGAGGTCGAGGTCCCGCAGTGCCCGCAGGACCGGGCGGGAGCGGTCCCCGCGCAGTTGGGCTTTGAGCAGCTCAAGGGGGACGCCGTGCAGCCGGATAGCCGACGTCGCCAAAGCCGTGGACGACGGCGGAGCAAGGCACCCCACGCGCTCCGCCAGGCGCCTGATGTCCCGCCGGGAGTAGCCCGCGTCAAAAGATGTGCGGCCCGGGCGACGCCCCCGTTGCTCTTGAGGTACTCAAAGATGTCCATTCATCAATTGCAGGTTGCCCTGATTGGGCTGCGGAATGGGACAGCGGTGGTATGTGGACAGCCCTTTTGCGCGAGGGCTGCTCATTCCTTCCCGGTTCGTTTCGGACGTCAGCGGCAGGAGCGTACGGGATTCCTGTGTTTTCCGCGAAAGCCAGGGCTGAGGGTGGAGAGGCCGGGCAGGAACCGCGCAGGAATGGACCGGACCCAGGGTAAACACTTGGTGCTCATTAGAAAACCAGGGTGTATGATGGCAGTCACATAGTCACTCAACTCCTCGAAGGAGAGGCCTCCATTGGAAGAGCTGCGCATCGAAGCCAACGGCAACCTTGGCCCCATCGATTCATCCCGTATTCCCCGCTATGCCGGTGCTGCCACCTACGCCCGCCTCCCGCGGCTGGACCAGGTGGCCAAGGCCGACATTACGGTGGTGGGTGTTCCCTTCGACTCCGGCGTCTCCTACCGCCCCGGCGCCCGCTTCGGCGCCAACCACGTCCGGGAAGCCAGTCGCCTTCTGCGCCCCTACAACCCGGCCTGGGACGTCAGCCCGTTCGAAAACGTCCAGGTGGCAGACGCCGGGGACATGGCGGTCAACCCCTTCAACATCAACGAGGCAATTGAAACCGTCCAGCAGAACGCCCTCGACCTCACCGCCGGCGGCAGCAAGCTGGTAACCCTTGGCGGCGACCACACCATCGCCCTGCCCCTGCTCCGTGCCGCCGCCGAGCGTGCAGGCGCGCCGGTCGCCATGCTGCACTTCGACGCCCACCTGGACACCTGGGACACCTACTTCGGCGCCGAATACACCCACGGCACGCCGTTCCGGCGCGCCGTCGAGGAGGGCATCCTCGATACGGAGGCGATCAGCCACATCGGCACCCGCGGCCCGCTCTACGGCAAGAAGGACCTCGACGACGACCACCGCTTCGGGTTCGGCATCGTCACCTCCGCCGACGTCTACTACCAGGGCGTCCTTGAGACCGTGGCCAAGGTCCGCGACCGGATCGGCAACCGCCCGCTGTATATCTCGGTGGACATCGACGTGCTGGATCCCGCGCACGCGCCCGGCACGGGCACGCCCGAAGCCGGCGGCATCACCAGCCGCGAACTCCTGGAAATCATCCGCGGCTTCCGCGGCATGAACCTGGTGGGCGCAGACATCGTCGAGGTCGCTCCGGCCTACGACCATGCGGAGATTACGGGTGTGGCCGCCAGCCACGTCGCCTACGAACTGGTGACCCTGATGGCGGATAACGCTGTGCCGGGCGACCGTTTCGGGGCTGCCAGTGGATACGCTGCGCAGGCCCTTGGCCAGGAGGTCCGGCGGCCGGCCGGTTTTGCGGCAGCCGGCAAGGAGTAGTGAAATGATCGATTTCGATCCGGGAACGGCCGCCCCCACAAAGGGGACCGGCGTCCGCAACGGCGGGGACCTCGTCGTCGAAACGCTGGAAGCCCTGGGCGCGAAGACCGTCTTTGGCATCCCCGGCCAGCATGCGTTGGGCCTCTTTGATGCGATGGGCCGGGGCAACCTGCAGTTCGTGTCCTCGCGGGTGGAGAACAACAGTGCCTTCGCGGCGGACGGGTACTCCCGCGCCACCGGCGAAGTGGGGGTCCTGTTCCTGTCCACCGGCCCGGGCGCTTTGACCTCCCTGGCAGGCCTGCAGGAGGCCTACGCCACGGGTGTTCCGGTGGTGGTGGTGGCCAGCCAGATTCCGCTGGAGGGCCTGGGCGCCCGGCGCAAGGGCATGCTGCACCAGCTCGACGACCAGAAGGCGTCGGCGGCGAATGTCACCAAGAGCCAGCGGCTGATCCAGCACGCCTCAGGCATCCCGTCAGCCATCCAGGATGCCTGGACTGAGGCCATTTCCTCGCCCCAGGGTCCGGTGTGGATCGAGATTCCGCAAAACGTGCTGCTGGATCCCATCATGGTCCCGCCCGTGGAGGACGCCCTGGCCGAAGCCGCGGACAACCCGCCCCGGGTGGAACTGGTGCGCGAGGCCGTGAAGTGGCTGGCAGCTGCCGAACGGCCCGCGATCATCGCCGGCGGCGGCACGCGGCGGGGGAGGGCGGAGAAGTCCCTGCTGTCCATCGCGGAGAAGCTGCGCGCCCCGGTGATCTGCACCCCGGGCGGCAACGGCGCGTTCCCCTGGAACCATGAGTTGTCTCTGCAGTCCTGGATCGAGGACCGCCACATGACCGATCTGCTCGAGGACGCCGATGTCCTGGTGGTCATCGGCTCGTCCCTGGGCGAGGTCACCTCCAACTACTTCACCTTTGAGCCCCGGGGCAAAATCATCCAGATTGACGCCGAACCGCGGGTCCTGGAGTCCAACCGCCCCGGCCTGGGGATCCGCGCCGACGCCGGCCAAGCCCTGGCAGCTTTGGACGAGGCCCTGGAGGTTGACCCTTCGGGAGCCAAAGCCAACTGGCACGGCACTGCTCCGGAAGAGCTGGTCAAGGAGTCGGTGGCGAAGGTCAGGGCACGCCTGGAGTCCCAGGACCTCGGCAAGGAACTGAAGTTCATGGCCGACATTCGCGAGGCCGTCCCGGCGGACATGCAGACGTTCTGGGACATGACTATTGCCGCCTACTGGGGCTGGTCCTGCTGGGACGCCCGGCAAGGCCAGTTCCACTCTGCCCAGGGCGCAGGTGGGCTGGGCTACGGTTTCCCCGCCGCCATCGGCGGCGCCGTCGGCCTGGAAACCGTGGGCAAGCCAGGCCGGGTGCTGGCAGTATCTGGCGACGGCTCCTCGATGTACTCCATCTCGGAACTGGCCACCGCCAAGCAGCACAACGTGCCGGTCACCTGGCTGATTGTTGACGACGGCGGCTACGGAATCCTGCGCGAATACATGGTGGGCGCCTTCGGCAAGGCCACCGCGACCGAACTCGCCAGGCCCGATTTCGTGAAGCTTGCAGAAGCCTTCGGCGTCCCTGCCACCCGGGTATCGCCCGAGGGCGTGGGGGACGCGCTGAAGGCGGGATTCGCCGCCGACGGGCCGAACGTCGTCGTGGTTGAAACGCTCCTGAAGATGTTCGCCCCCACGCATCTGGAAGCCTGACCAGAACTAAACACACGAAAGGACCCCGCCTCCAGCAAGGAGGCGGGGTCCTTTCGTATACCCGGCCCTTCAAGCGTGCCCGCGGGGGATAGTTTCCTAAAGCAACCAATGTGCGATATAGTTGCTTCAGGCAAACAACTGAGGAGGCCTTGGAGTCATGGCAGTAGCCCCTGATACGGCAGCCGATCTCGTGTACCAGATCTTCGACCTCCAGCGCGCGGTGCGGTGCATCGCCACAGCCAGCGTGCGGGGCCAGGACACCGGGGTGGCGCTCCAGGGCGTCCTGCGGTTCGTGGGGGAGGGGGAGTCCCGGGCCACCAAACTTGCGGAGCGGCTGGGCGTCAGCGCTCCGGTCCTCAGCCGCCACATCGCGGACCTGGAGGAGCAGGGTTTCGTGGTCCGGAGGCAGGATCCCGACGACGGCCGGGCGCAGCTGGTGGCCCTCACTCCGTCGGGCGCGGAGAAGCTCCGGCACATCGAGGAGCAGCGTACAGCCGTCCTGCAGGACTACCTGCGCGACTGGAGCGAGGAAGACGTCGGAGCCACGGCGAAAACCCTGCACAAGCTCACCGAATCACTCAAGACATCAGCCCGGGCAACGGCGGCCGGATCCACTAAAACCAGCGTTTAGGAGCATTCTTATGGCAAGCCAAACCGCCGCGCCGAATATCTCAACCCAGGCCGGGCCAACAAACCCCGCCGGGCCGCCGGAGATGTCCCACCGGCAGATCATGGAGGCCCTCACCGGTCTCCTGGCCGCATTCTTCACGGCCATCCTCAGCAGCACCATCGTGGCGAACGCGCTGCCCACCATCATGTCCGACCTGCACGGCACCCAAACCGACTTCGCCTGGGTCATCACCGCCGCGCTGCTGGCCAACGCCGCCACCACACCCATCTGGGGCAAGCTCGCCGACCTCTTTAACAAAAAGGTCCTGGTCCAGCTCAGCATCATCATCTTTGTGGCCGGTTCCGTCATGGCCGGCCTCTCCGAAACCATCCCGCTGCTGCTGGTGGCCCGCGTCATCCAGGGCGTGGCGATGGGCGGCCTCACGGCCCTGGCCCAGGCGATCATCGGCACCATGATCCCGCCGCGGAACCGCGGCAAATACTCCGGGTACATGGGCGCCGTCATGGCCGTGGGAACCGCCGGCGGCCCGCTGCTGGGCGGCTTCATCGTGGACAGCCCGCTCGGCTGGCGCTGGACGTTCTTCGTCTGCGTGCCGCTCGCCGTCGTCGCACTGGTCCTGCTGCAGGTCACGCTCAAGATCACCCATGTGCGGCGCCCGGCCAAGATCGACTGGCTCGGTTCCATCCTGCTGACCTCCGGCGTCAGCCTGCTCCTGATCTGGGTCTCCTTCGCCGGCAACCCCGCCTACTACGACTGGATCTCCTGGCAGTCCGCCCTGATGGTGGGCGGCGGCGTCCTCCTGCTGGCCCTGCTGGTGCTGGTGGAATCCAAGGTGGAACAGCCCATCATCCCGCTCAAGATCATCTCGGAGCGGACCACCGCGCTGGCCATCCTCGCCTCAGTGGCGGTGGGCGTCGCGATGTTCGGTTCCTCCACCTTCCTGGGCCAGTACTTCCAGGTTGCCCGCGGGGCCACGCCAACGGAGGCCGGCCTGCTCACGCTTCCCATGATCGCCGGCAACCTGGCCGGTTCGGTGGCCTCGGGACTCCTGATCACCCGGACCGGCAAGTGGAAGGGCTACCTGATTGGCGGCTCCATCCTGCTGATCGGCGGACTTGGGCTCGCCGGAACCATGGACCATACCACCGAACTCTGGCATACCGGCATCTTCACCGCCGTCCTGGGCCTTGGCCTGGGCATGCTGATGCAGAACCTTGTCCTGGCGGTCCAGAACACGGTCCGCGCCTCCGACATCGGCACGGCCAGCGCCTCGGTTGCATTCTTCCGGTCAGTAGGCGGCGCCATCGGCGTTTCCGTCCTCGGCGCCGTCCTGGCCAACCGCGTGAGCGGCCTTGCCACGCAGGGACTGGCCGCCGCCGGGATTCCCGTCCAGGGCGGCAGCGCAGGCAGCAGCATGGACCTGGCCCACATGCCCGAACCCGTGCGTGAGATCATGCGGGCCGCGTACGGCGACGCCACGGCCGAAGTATTCCTGATTTCCGCGGTAGTGGCTGTGGTGGCACTGGTGTCCGTGCTGTTCATCAAGGAAAAGCCGTTGCGCCGCACGGTTGACATCCAGCCTGCGCCGCCAGCAGAAAGTACGACGCCGGAGCTTGCCTCTGCAGGAAAGTGACCCGCCGGGGTACGCCCCTCGGATGATCTTTCCGCAGGCTGTTTGACCGGCGGAGGGAGTTTCGTAGAGTGGGAAGGCTAGGGATGTCAGCCCCGGCTGCTACTACTTAACCTTCCTGCTCCACTCACTCATCCCTAAGGATCCGCGGGCATGCTCCTCACCCTCATCAAGAGGTTTTCCAGGCCGTATATGCCGTATCTGGTGGCGGTCATCGTGTTCCAGCTGGCATCCACCATTGCCGCGCTGTACCTCCCCAGCCTGAACGCGCAGATCATTGACGAAGGGGTTTCCCGCGGCGACACCGACTTCATCTGGCGGACCGGGGCCGTGATGCTGCTCGTGGCGTTCGTCCAGGTGGGAACGGCCATTGCCGGCGTCTACTTCGGTTCAAAAACGGCCATGGCCCTGGGCCGGGATTTGCGGCGTGCGGTGTTCCGCAAGGTCACCAGCTTCTCGGCCAAGGATGTCAACGCCTTTGGTGCTCCAACGCTGATCACCCGCGGCACCAACGACGTCCAGCAGGTCCAGATGCTGATGCTGATGGCCCTGAACTTCATGGTGGCCACGCCCATCATGTGCATCGGCGGCATCATCATGGCGCTGCGGGAGGACCTGAACCTCTCGTGGCTGGTGTGGGTTTCGGTCCCCCTCCTGACCGTTGTGGTGGGCTACCTCGTGGTCCGGCTGATGCCCCTGTTCCGGTCCATGCAGAAAAAGATCGACCGCATCAACGCGGTGCTGCGCGAGCAGATTATCGGCATCAGGGTGGTCCGGGCCTTTGTCCGCGAACCGTACGAAACGGAGCGGTTTGGGGAAGCCAACGGGGAACTCACCGATGTGTCGCTGAAAATCGGCGCCCTGTTCGTGCTGATGTTCCCGGCCATCAGCATGATCCTGCACCTGTCCACGGCAGCGGTGTTGTGGTTCGGCGGGCAGCGGGTGGATTCCGGCGAGATGCAGGTGGGCGCGCTGACGGCCTTCCTGCAGTACCTCCTGCAGATCCTGGTGGCGGTCATGATGGGCACCTTTATGGCCATGATGATCCCGAGGGCCTCTGTCTGTGCCGACCGCATCGGCGAGGTGCTCGACGTCGAACCCTCCATCCACGATCCCGAGGAGCCCCAGGCTCCGGCGTCACTCACGGGCGTGGTCGAGTACCGCAACGTCACCTTCGCCTACCCCGGCGCCGAGTCACCGGTATTGAGCAACATCAGTTTCACTGCCAAGCCCGGCCAGACCATTGCCATCATCGGCTCCACCGGTGCGGGCAAGACCTCGCTGCTGTCACTGCTGCCCCGGCTGTACGACGCCGCCGAGGGCGAAGTGCTGCTGGACGGAGTGCCCGTGGGCCTGCTGGACCGCGCCGAGATCACCAAACGCGTGGCCCTGGTACCGCAACGGCCCTACCTCTTCTCCGGCACCATCGAGCACAACCTCCGCTTCGGAAAGACCGAGGCAACGGACCAGGAACTCTGGGACGCGCTCCGGGTCGCCCAGGGCGAGTCGTTTGTCCGGGAGAAGAAGAACGGCCTGAACGCCAGGATCGCGCAGGGCGGAACCAACGTCTCCGGCGGCCAGCGCCAGCGCGTGTGCATCGCCCGCGCGCTGGTGACCAAGCCCAGGGTCTACCTGTTCGACGACTCCTTCTCCGCACTGGACGTCGCCACCGACGCCCGGCTGCGCGCCGTGCTCAAGGGAACCACTTCCGACGCCACCGTCATCATCGTGGCCCAGCGGGTTTCCACCATCACCGAGGCGGACCAGATCCTGGTGCTGGACAACGGCCGGATCGTGGACCGCGGAACGCACGAGGAACTCCTGGAAACCTCACCCACCTACCAGGAAATTGTTGAATCCCAGCTGAGCGTGGAGGAAATGGCATGAGCCCCCGCAAAAAGGACTCCACGCCCACCGCGGAAACCGCCCCCGGATCCGCGGACCCGGCCGAGGCGGGGTTGGCCGACGAGGACGAGTTCCTCGAAGAGGAGTACAAGCCCTCCGAGGCGGACGGGGACATGTTCGGGGGGATGCCCGCAAAGAAGGCCGAGCGTTTCTGGCCCTCGGCGAAGCGGCTGATGGGGCTGCTGAAGCCCGAGGCCCTGGGCATCTATGTTGTGGTGGCCATGGTCGTGGTCGCCGTCGTCCTGAACGTCATTGCGCCGAAGATCCTGGGCCAGGCCATGGATGTCATCTTCGCCGGAGTGGTGGGCAAGCAGCTCCCGTCCGGCGTCAGCAAGGACCAGTTTGTCGACGGGCTGCGCCAGCAGGGGCAGGACAACTTCGCGGACATGGTCTCGCGGATGGAACTGGTACCCGGCACGGGCATCGACTTCCAGAAGCTGTCCTTCCTGATCGCCATCGTCCTGCTGATGTACTTCGTGGCCAACATTTTCCTGTGGCTGCAGGGCTACGTCCTGAACCGGATTGTCATGAAGGTGATCCGCCGGCTCCGCGACGACACCGAAAAGAAACTGAACCGCCTGCCGCTGAACTACTTTGACACCCGGCAGCGCGGCGACGTCCTGTCCCGGGTGACCAACGACGTCGACAACATCCAGCAAGCACTCCAGCAGGCCTTCGCGCAGCTGATCAACTCCCTCCTGACCGTGGTGGGCATCGTGATCATGATGTTCATCGTTTCCTGGCAGCTTGCCCTGATCGCACTGATCGCGCTGCCCCTGTCCGGCGTGGCGGCAGGCATGATCGGCGTGCGGAGCCAGAAGCTCTTCGCCGCACAGTGGAAGAACACCGGCGCGCTCAACGGCCAGATCGAGGAATCCTTCTCGGGCCACGACCTGGTGCGGGTCTTTGGCCGCGACGCCGACATGCTGGAACGGTTCGAGGAACGCAACGAGGCCCTCTACAAGGCAAGCTTCGGCGCGCAGTTCGTCTCCGGCATCATCTTCCCGGTGATGCAGTTCGTCTCCTACCTCAGCTACGTGGGCATCGCCGTGGTGGGTGGCCTCCGGGTGGCGTCGGGATCCATGTCGCTGGGCGATGCCACGGCGTTCATCCAGTACTCGCGCGAGTTCACCCAGCCCCTGGGCCAGATGGCGGGCATGGCCAACATGCTCCAGTCCGGCGTTGCGTCCGCTGAACGGGTCTTCGAGTTCCTCGATGCCGATGAACAGGACCCCGAGACCGCCACCGAGCACCTGCCTCCCAAGACTGACGGCCACGTGGACTTCAAGGACGTCACCTTCAGCTACACCGAGGATCGGAAACTCATCGAGAACCTGTCCTTCACAGCCGAACCAGGAAACACTGTGGCCATCGTGGGGCCCACCGGCGCCGGAAAGACCACCCTGGTGAACCTGGTGATGCGCTTCTACGAGCTCAACTCCGGCTCCATCACCCTGGACGGGGTGGACATCACCCACCTCAGCCGGTCCGAGCTCCGCTCCAAGGTGGGCATGGTGCTCCAGGACGCCTGGCTGTTTGGCGGATCCATCTACGACAACATCCGCTACGGCAACCTGGACGCCACCGAGGAACAGGTCATGGCCGCGGCCAAGGCCACCTTCGTGGACCGCTTCGTCCGGGCCCTGCCAGAGGGCTACAACACCATCATTGACGAGGAAGGCAACAACGTCAGCGCCGGCGAAAAGCAGCTCATCACCATCGCCCGCGCCTTTGTGGCCAACCCGTCCCTGCTGATCCTCGACGAAGCCACCAGCTCCGTTGACACCCGCACCGAACTCCTGGTCCAGAAGGCCATGGCGGCGCTGCGGACGGACCGGACCAGCTTCGTGATCGCGCACAGGCTTTCCACCATCCGCGATGCCGACACCATCCTGGTCATGGAGGACGGCCGGATCGTCGAGCAGGGCAACCACAAGGTCCTCCTCGCCGCCCGCGGCGCCTACTACCGGCTCTACATGTCCCAGTTCGCCGGAGCCGACGCCGGGGACGTGCCGGTGGATGATGCGACGGCGGTGCACAGCTGAGCGCCCAGGTAGACAATGTACAGCCCTCGGACAATGTGCAGCACTGAGGCAACGTGGAGAACTGAAACAACGTGGAGCAAGCAGACACAATGGAGCAGGTAGACACAGTGGAGCAGGACAGGCACGCGCGGCAGGACCACGGGAAGCACGGACACCGGCGCATTGAGGTCCTGGTACCCATGCGCTGGGGCGACATGGACGCCTACGGCCACATCAACAACGTGCAGATCGTGCGGATGCTGGAGGAAGCCCGGATCGGGGCCTTCGGGCCTCCACGGGGAGCGGGACTTCCCGGCGTTGAGCCGCAGGTGTCACTCTTCAACGCCGTCCCGGAAGGGACCATGGCGCTGGTGGTGGACCACAAGATCCGCTACGTCAGGACCCTTGAGTACCGCAACGTCCCGGCCGTGGTCCAGGTGTGGATCGGCGCCGTCAAGGGCGCCAGCTTCGACATCCACTACCTCGTCAAGGACCCCGTGACCGGGGAGGACTGCGTCAAGGCCAGCACCCACCTGGCCTTCGTGGACGAAGCCACCGGCCGCGTGCAGCGGCTGACTGCCGAACAGAAGGAACGGCTGGCTCCGTACACGCACTAAGCCACTGGACAAGACTCCAGCGGACAGACTGGACTGGAAGCACCCGAACGAAAGGAATCCCAGATGGCCAAGAACAAGACCAGCGCTGCCAGGAAGAAGAAGACCTGGAAGGAGATGTCGCCGTCGGCAAAGGCCGGCACCATTGTGGTGGGCATCGCCCAGATGTCGCTGCTGGTGGCTGCGCAACGGGACATCTCCCGGCGGCCCGAGGCTCAGATCAACGGGCCGAAAGCGGCGTGGCGGGCCGCATCCTTCATCAACTTCATCGGCCCCATGGGCTACTTCATCTTTGGCCGTAAACGGGGTACCCCCGGCGTCTAGCAACAGGAAACGGGCCGGGCGTCCGGAGGTTAAGCCGGGCGTCCGGAGCCCAAAAGGTCCCCGGGGGACTCCCCGGTCCGGGACCGTTGAGCCGCCGCCCAGCTTGACCCTGTAAATTTGAACCCATGACCCCCGCCTCCACTGCTGCCATGACCCGCGCCCTCGGCATCTCACGCGAGATCGAAGATGCGGCGTGGTTCGTTCTGGGGCCGGGGCTCCAGGGAAAACCGTCGGCACTGGACGGCCGCACGCTGACATGGACGTCGGAGGCGGCCGCCGAGCTCCTGGACCGGCTGGAACGCGGGACGCCGGACCCCAAAGCGCCCATGATGACCAACCTCCGGCAGAACCTGGACGGCGCATCCCGCGAGGCGAAGCAACTGGCCGTCGAGCTGCTCTTCCTGCAGTCACTGCCGCTGGCACACGAAGTGAAGTCACTGAAGGTCAAGCGTGCCCGGGTAGCCGAGGCCGCTTCCTGGCTTGAACCTCCGCTCGAGCTGCCTGACGAGCTTTACCAGGGCATGACGGACCATGGAGTGATCCGGGACCGCACTGCAGAGTTCAACTGGACCATCTGGGACCACCTGAAGTGGCTGTGCCGTTTTGTGCAGCATGTGGACCAGCAGCCGCCCGCACTCATCACCGGTGCGCTGCAGGACCCACTGAAGTTCCACCGGCTTGCCTCCGCCACGCCGGGTGACCAGCCGGCCATCCGCCGCAGCATCGAGTTCCTGGCCTGGCCCAGCTACTTTGAACCGGTCGTCGCGGACATTGAGCGGCAGGAAATCCGGGATGCCTTCGCCTCCCTGGTGGGCGGGGCCAAAGGGGACAGCGAAGACGACATCACCGCAGACATCCACCGCATCCGGCTGCATCTGGATGAACAGGCGGGCCAGCGCATCGACTGGTACGCCCGGCAGCTGGTCAGCCAGTGGCGCAAGGTGGGAGATCCCGGACACCGGGCCTGGCTGCTGCGGACGCACGGCGACAACACCGAACTGCTGACCGCCTGGCAGGGCGAGGAAAAGGTGACCCTCGACGTCGAGCACCTCCGGCTGCTCAACCCGGGCGTCACCGCGGGAGTGGTGCAGCACGCCGTGGACGAGGACTACAAACACCTCGGCTACGTGGAACGCGAGGACACCAAAACCGCCGTCTTCGCCTTCCTCACCGTCATGAAGCCCGGGGACCTGGTCCTGTACCAGCACGCCGGCACGGTGCGGCTGGGCGGCGTGCTCGGGGAACCCGACTACAACGATGACAACCGGCGCCTCCGCCGCAAGGTCCGCTGGTTCGATGAAGGACATCCCACCACAAGCTTGCCCCGGCACGTGCAGCGGCAGCTGGCTACCGCCGGCATCGTGGTGGATGTAACCCGCGTGGCGCAGGCGCTGCAGGCCCTCTTGCCGCCCGAAGCGGAAGCCGAGCCCGACGGCGATACCGAAACCGCCGCCGTCGTGCCTCCCGCCCAGGAAGGCTTCCGCCCGCTGACCCCGGAATTCGCAGACTCACTGCATATGGAGCTGGAACCGCTGCAGGAGATCGCCGACCTGCTGGAGGAGAACCGGCAGCTGGTCCTCTACGGCCCTCCCGGTACCGGCAAGACCTACCTGGCAAAGCACCTGGCAGCTGAGCTGGCTGACGACACCACCGACGAGCGCGTCAAGCTGGTCCAGTTCCACCCGTCCTACGCCTACGAGGACTTCTTTGAGGGCTACCGGCCGGACAAAACGGACGAGGGCCAGGTGTCCTTCAAACTGGTGGCGGGGCCGCTGCGGCGCCTCGCAGAAGAGGCCGCCAAGCCCGGGAACGAGAAAAAGCCGTACTTCCTCATCATCGACGAGATGAACCGCGCCAACCTGGCCAAGGTGTTTGGCGAGCTGTACTTCCTGCTGGAGTACCGCGACGACCGGATCTACCTGCAGTACAGCCCGAATGAGCCGTTCACCCTGCCGGACAACCTTTACATCATCGGCACCATGAACACCGCGGACCGGTCCATCGCCATGATGGACGCCGCCATCCGCCGCCGTTTTTCCTTCATCGAACTGCACCCGCAGACCGAACCGGTGAAGGGCTCATTGCTTCGGTTCCTGCAGGCCCGGGAGCTGGACACCACCCCGGCGCTGCTGCTGGATGCCTTGAACAGCGCCATCGACGAGTGGGACCGCGACCTGATGATCGGTCCGTCCTACTTCATGAAGCCGGCTGCCCAGACCCCGGCGGGGCTGCGCCGGATCTGGAAGTACGAGCTCATGCCGCTCCTGGAAGAGCACTACCACGGCCAGCTCACGCGGGCGCAGTTGGAGGAACGCTTTGGGCTGGACCAGTTGCTGGGACGCCTTGCAGCCGGGTAGCCCCGGCCCGTCCCTGCGGCACCTGGTCCTTGATGAGCTGTCCCGCGGAATGGTGGAACGGCTCGACCCCGCCAGCGCCTCCCTCCTGAACTCCAGCGGCCTGGCCAAAGCCTCGCCGATGGGCATGGGGCTGTACCGGATAGAGCCGGTGGGCAAGGTGGGTTCCGTCCGAACGCCCACCGTGCAGCTGGACGTCCGTCCCAAGGACCGGCTGGGCCTGAGCCGGCTCCTGTTCCTGCTCAGCTACGCCGGTGAGCAGGGCTTCCGGCCGGATACCGTGGCGGCCGTCGAGGACCGGGATTTGTGGAGCGCGCTGGCCGAGTCCTTGGCGCAGCTTGCCGAACGCGCCCTGGGCCGCGGCGTGCTGCAGGGCTACCTCACGGTTGATGAATCGCTGCGGACCGTCAAGGGGCGGATCCGGATTTCGGACCAGATCTCCCGGCGGCCGGGAATGCTGGTGCCGCTGGAAGTCTCGTATGACGAGTTCACCGAGGACGTCGCTGAGAACAGGATCCTCCGCGCGGCGCTGGAACGGATGGGCCAGATCCCGCGCGTGCGCCCCGAGGCGCTGAGCCGGCTGCGCCTGCTCAAGGGAAAGCTCGACGCCGTCACCCGCCTTCCAGCAGGCGCTCCGCTGCCGCCGTGGAAGCCCACCAGGATGAACCTCCGCTACCACGCGGTGCTCCGGCTGGCCGAACTGATCCTGCGCAACGCGTCGGCGGAAGCGGGGGAGGGCAGGCAGCAGACAGCCTCGTTCGTGGTGGACATGAACCAGGTGTTCGAGGACTTCGTCGGCACCGCCCTGCGCGAGGCGATGGCGGCTTACCCAGGGGAGCTGCGGCTGCGGTACAACGCGCTGCTCAGTGAAGCCGTGCGCGACGCGGACAGGCTGTCGGTCCGCCCGGACGCGGTTCACCTGCTGGGCGGCCGTCCGGTGGTGGTGTACAACGCCAAGTACAAGGCAGCCACCGATGCCGGGGCTTCCCTGACGGCTGACCACTACCAGATGCTGGCCCACAGCACCGCACTGGCAGTGCCCACCGCCTGGCTGGTCTACGCCGGATCGGGTGAGATGAAGCTCCGCCGCATCCTCAACACGGACATCGACATCGTGGAATTTCCGCTGGACCTGTCCATGGCGCCGGCCGACATCCTCGCCGCAGTCAGGGACCTGGCCCGGCAGTCCTGGGGTGAGGTGGTCCGGCAGGGCCGTTAGACCGGAACCCGGAAGGTGAACGTGGTGCCCTGGCCCAGCGCGCTGTCCACCTCGATGGTCCCGCCGTGCGCTTCGACGATCGCCTTGCTGATGGGCAGGCCCAGCCCCACGCCGGGGATGGCGGTGCGCCGGACGCTGCTGGTGCGGAAGAACTTGGCGAACACTTCAGACGCATCTTCGGGGCTCATCCCCATGCCGGTGTCCGTGACGCGGCATGCCAGGTGCCCGTTCTCCTGCGCCAGGGACACCACAACGTTTCCGCCGTCGGGGGAGTACTTGATCGCGTTGGACACAAGGTTGTCCAGGACCTGCGAAATCCTGGCGCCGTCAACATGGGCTTCCAGCCGCTCAGGCGTCTCTGCGGCCAGCACCACCCCGGACGCAACCGCCTTCGGCGCGGCGGATGAAACGCTTGCCCGGACAAGTTCCGCCACATCCACCGCGTGGGGAGTGACGATCAGCTGGCCGTTGCGGCTGGCGAGCAGGTCGGAAACCAGGGTCAGGAGCCGTTCCGAATTTCGGCGGATGATTTCAAGCATGTCCCGTTGGGACTCCTCCGGCTCGTCGCCGAGCAGGATCTCCACGTAGCCCAGGATGGACGTCAGCGGGGTCCGGAACTCATGGGACACGCTGGAGACAAAGTCATCCTTGGCGGTCAACGCGTTGACGAGGTCCGTCACGTCGCTGAAGGCGATGACGGATCCGGCGAACTTGCCGTCGGCGTCCTTCATCGCACGGGCAGTGGTCACAAACGCCCGCTGCTCCTTTTCCGCGCCAAGCCACACCAGGTAGTCGGTGAAGGTTTCGCCCAGGACCGCGCGGCGGACCGGGCGCTCCTGGACGGGAACCAGCGTCTTGCGGTCAGGCCCGAACACGAGCAGCTGTGACTCGTTGGGGTCCGCGATGTCCTTTGGCCGTGCCAGCTCGTGGTTGGCGCGCTGTTTCCGGTTCATCAGGATGTCATGGCCGTCGGCGTCCACTGCGAGCACGCCCAGGTGGACCGTGTCCAAAACCGTGTTGAGCAGCGACTCCTGGCGCTGGCTGGTGAGCAGGTTGGCCTGCAGCTGGGCGTCCTTTTCTTCCAGCTCACGCTGCTGCCGCATCATGCTGAGCGTCAGGACACTGACGGACACACCAATGCCCAGCATCATCACCGGCAGGAGCAGGGAGCGGGCAAAGTCCTGCGCGGTGAAACTGCCTTTCAGGAGCAGCGGAACCCAGATGATGGCAAGCGGTGCAAGGAAGGAAAGCCATAGGGCCAGGCGGGGGTAGTAGCCGGAGGCGCACCACCAGATAACGGGGAATACTGCCAGGAGGCTGATGCCCGTGAGGCTCTCCTGCCCGCCTTCCCGGCCGAAGGCGATGGAGACGAAGTCCAGCAGGGGGATGACCAGGAAGCTTGTGTAGGGCAGGCGGTCCCAGGGGACCAGGTAGCACAGGGCCATGAGGACCAGCTGCGACACCAGGAACGTGAGAAAGAACGGGTTGTTCATGGTGGCCGGGAAGAACGCCCACATCAGGAAGGCGGTCAGCAGCGTGGTCACGAACAGCGGCATCTGGCTCATCGCCACCCGGTCCGTCAGCCGGTATTCATGGAAGGGCCGGCGGAAAAACCGCAACTTACCCGAGGACCATGCAGTGGGACTAGTCATGGCGTGACGACTTCGGGGACAGGGTGTGCAGAGCCATACCAGCAGGATATCCGCAGGCCGCTATACTTCTGACGTTGGCTGCTGAGGGGACGCTATGAGTGATGCACGTGTGGGACTGGTCATCGAGGATGACCATGACATCCGGGAACTGGTTCGCACGGTACTGACCCAGGCCGGCTTCGACGTAACCGTGGCCAGTACCGGCGCCGAAGGCGTGCTGATCGCCAAGCACCTCAATCCGGACGTCATCACCCTTGATCTTGGGCTGCCGGACATCGACGGTTTTGAAGTGTCGCGGCAAATCCGCGAATTCTCCGACGCCTACATCGTGATGCTCACGGCCCGCACCGAGGAGCTCGATACCCTGATTGGGCTTGAGTCCGGCGCCGACGACTACCTCACCAAGCCGTTCCGCCCCAGGGAACTTCGCGCCCGCGTTGCCGCGATGATGCGCCGCCCCCGCTCCGTCCCGGATGCAACAGACACCTTCTCCGTCGAGGCAGCAGCCGAGGGCCACGGACATCCAGAGCGTGGGAACTTCAGCCACAACGGCCTGGAACTGAGCTACGCCTCCCGCACGGTGGTGGTTGACGGCAAAGAGATGAACCTGACCCGCACCGAGTTCGAACTTCTCCACGCCCTGCTCGAGGCGGGCCGGACCGTCCGTACCAAGGCGGACCTGGTGCGCCGGCTGCGGGACGAGGACTACGACGTCGGCAGTTACATCAGCGAGGCCGACGAACGGTCCGTCGAGGTCCACATGGGGAACCTCCGCAAGAAGCTTGGGGATTCGCCGCAGCAGCCGCGCTGGCTGCAGACGGTTCGCGGCGTGGGTTACCGCCTGGCACCCGAAGAGCACTGAACCTGCAGCCGGTGCATGGTCAACCGGCTGCATTGGTTGATGGGCCGCAGGAACGTCGCCGCCAGCCTGGGCAGGATGACGGCGGCTTCCGCCTCGCGCGCCTCGGTGCGGATTTCGCCTTCCAGGTCCGTGGCCAGGCCCGCAAGCCGCTCGGCGCCCACCATCTGGCTGGATGTCTTCAGGCTAAGCACCGCGTCCACCGCGCCCTCCAGGTCTCCGGTGGTCAGGGCAAGCCGCAGGCGGCCGATCCGTTGCGGCAGGCACTCGATGAAGTTCCCCACAAACACCATGGAGTACCCTTCGTCCTCCTCGAGCTCTTCACGGAGACGGTTGAGGACGGACTGGTCCACCAACGGCCGGGAAGCATCATCTGAAGCGCCCATGAGGCTCCTTTCAGCCGGGGGATGCCACTCCGGGAACAGTGCGGGTGGGTGGGGCATGTGCTCTTTCAGGTTAGGTCTGCTGCCTCGCGGTGGCTGGTTTTCCGGCGAGAATTGTGGGTTTCTTGATAAGGCTGCGTGTTTCACCGCCAGCACGTAAGACAGTGGTTTTTGCACCTTGAAATTGGTTGCCGGCACCGGCCGTCAACTGGGAACGGGACACCTTGTGGCACGGTCCGGGGCGGTCTTGGCCCGGGAGCTGGCTGGCAGGAAGGGATCGCACTGCTCCGGACTGTCGGTGGGGAGGTCCGCCCTTTGGGACGACGGGTTCATCCTTCCGCTCCACTATCAAGAAGCCCGGCGGCAAAAGCCAAAGATTGCCTCAAGATGGTTGGCGGCCCTCCAGGAACTCCACCAAGTGGGCTTCCAGCGCCGATCCGTCCTTGAGCTCGCACTCCCAGACGGTCAGGACTTCCCATCCGGCGTCTTCGAGCTGGCGGCGCTGGCCGGCGTCACGGTCCCTGGTCCGGGAGCGCTTGGCTTCCCAGAATTCCGCGTTGGCTTTGGGGGCGTGCTGGCCCACGCGGCAGTCGTGGAAGTGCCAAAAGCAGCCGTTCACGAAGATGACCTTGCGCCGGCCGGAAAACACCAGGTCCGGGTTGCCGGGCAGCCGGGTAGCCCCGGAGCTGCCGTGCAGGCGGTAGCGGTAGCCCTTGGCATGAAGCAGCCGGCGCACCAGCAGTTCCGGCTTGGTGTTCTTGCCCCGGATCCTGGACATGTTCCAGCTGCGCTGCTCCGGAGTGAGCTTGTCCGCCATGCCTTAAGTCTAGGAGCGGGAAAGCCCCGGAGCGGGCAGTCCAGGAGGCGGGCAGTCCAGGAGGCGGGCAGGACGCCGGAGTCAGCGCTCCGGCTGCTCGCCGAGCTGGAAGTGCCGGCCGCTCACGGACAGTGCCTCAATTTCCACGTAGAAATCCTTCAGGGTCGGAACCCAGGACTTCAGCCCCAGATCTTCCACCGCCGCAAGCTCCGCCGAATTGCTGAGCACCCGGGCCTTGCCGCGGAGCACCACGGACCAGGCTTCGTCAGACGTGATGCCGTCCGTTTCGAAGAGCACTGTGGCGTTGATGGTCAGCTGGGCCAGCTTGTTGCCCGGTGCCGTCCGCAGGTACACCTTCCGGCCCGACGTCACGTAGTTCACCGGGAAAATGTCCGGCTCGCCTGCGACGGAAACCACCAGCCTGCCGTGCTGTGTGCCCTCAAGGAGACGCCAGGACTGCTCATCATCGAGTTCCAGGACGGGATTGCCGTCTGCATGTTCAAACATCATGCCGCCATTCTTCTACGTAAGGTAGAAATATGCCATAGGGTGTTGGATGCCGCGTGCTGGATGTATTGGTGCTTCTTCGGGTGTGCCTTTTCCGCTGCCGGGTGGGCCCGTCAGGAGGTGGTGGCTCCATGCCGGGAGCACTGCGCCCACCAGCCCGACGGGGAGACCTGCACCTTGAGCCGCCGTCCGCAGCACACGCAGAAGCGTGGAGGTTCCAAGTGCAGCCGCGCCGCGCACTCCAGGTGGAGGTCCGACGGCGGGGCGCTCCCGCCGTCGGACGCTTGCCTGTCGAGGGTCCCGCCGCAGAGGCCGCAATGCTGTGCCTCATTGTCCAGCGTTTGAGGGGCGGTGCTCATAAGGTCTTCTGGAGTTCCTTGATGGGCATGTTGAGGTCCACCAGGAGGTTGAGGTCGGCGGTGGCAGGGCGGCCGAGAGTGGTGAGGTAGTTGCCTACGATGACGGCGTTGATGCCGCCCAGGAGCCCTTCGCGCGTGCCCAAATCGCCGAGGGTCAGCTCGCGGCCGCCGGCGTAGCGCAGGACCGTCCGGGGCATGGCCAGCCGGAAGGCGGCGATGGCTCGGAGGGCGTCCTTGCCGTCCATGATCTCCTGGTTTTCCAGCGGGGTTCCGGGGCGGGGGTTGAGGAAGTTCAGCGGAACCTCGTGCGGTTCCAGGGCCGCGAGCTGGGCGGCCAGCTCGGCCCGCTGCTCGAGGGTCTCGCCCATGCCGATCAGGGCTCCGCAGCACAGCTCCATGCCGGCGTCCTTGACCATGGCGCAGGTTTCCAGCCGTTCCTCATAGGTGTGGGTGGTGACCACCTTGGGAAAGTAGCTGCGCGCGGTTTCGAGGTTGTGGTTGTAGCGGTGGACGCCCCAGCTGGCCAGCTGGTCCACCTGCCGCTGCGTGAGCATGCCCAAGGAGCACGCGATGTTGATGTCTACTTCCTCGTTGATGCGGTCGATGGCGAACTTGATCTGGTTCATGAGTTTGATGTCGGGACCTCGGACGGCGGCAACGATGCAGAACTCGGTGGCTCCCGTGGCGGCAGTTTCCTTGGCCGCCCTGACCAGTTCGGGAATGTCCAGCCAGACGCCGCGGACAGGGCTGTCGAAGACACCGGACTGGCTGCAGAAGTGGCAGTCCTCGGGGCAGCCTCCGGTCTTGATGGAGATGATGCCCTCCACCTCGACGTCCTCTCCGCAGTGGCGGAGGCGGACCTGGTGTGCCAGCTCCAGCGCAGCCGGGAGTGCCACGTCCGGGAGGCGGAGGATGTCCACCAGTTGGGACTCGGAGAGCCCGATGCCCTCTTCGAGTACCTGCCGGCGGGCTGTCTCGAGGATCGGGTGGTCCACAAGTTGCGGGTGCATCGTCATTGCTGGTCCTTTTCGCTGAAGTTCTCTTCCTGACGGTAGTTCCGCGCTCCGTGGCCGTTTTTGTGGAACGGCCACAACGCGCGGTTGATGGTTTTGTTGACAGGATCAGTCAACACTTAACGCCCTGGAAACAGTTCCGTGACCGGGCCGTCTTTCCGGCATGGATAGCGTCGCAGCAGACCAATCAAAGACGAAAGCGACGCACACAATGACCAATGACACAGACACGACGCAACTGCTGGAGCCCGCTTCGCCGCCTGGTGCCGCCGTCGTCGGCAGCGCTTCGGCAACAACGACCGCGGGCAACGCCGCGGCACTTAACGCTACAAAGGAGAGCCTGGAGGACTACACGCTCCGGTTCGCTCCCCGCTCCTACCGGAAGTGGAGCGCGGGCGTGGTGGCAACCAGTGCTTTGGGCGGGATCGCGTACCTGGCCGACTTCTCCATCGGGGCGAACATCGGGATTGCGTATGGGACGGTCAACGCGATCTTCGGGATCCTGGTGGCAGCGGTGATCATCTTTGCCACCGGCTTTCCGCTCGCGTACTACGCGGCGCGCTACAACATCGACCTTGACCTGATCACGCGCGGCTCCGGCTTTGGCTACTACGGCTCAGTGGTCACCAACGTCATCTTCGCCACCTTCACGTTCATCTTCTTTGCGCTGGAGGGCTCCATTATGGCCCAGGGGCTGGAAGTTGGCCTGGGGGTTCCGCAGTGGCTGGGGTATGCCGCCTCCACCGTGATCATCATCCCGCTCGTGATCTACGGCATGAACACGCTGGCCAAGCTGCAGGTGTGGACTACTCCGCTGTGGCTGCTCTTGATGGTGGTGCCTGTGGGCTACCTGCTGCTGTCCCATCCCGAGAGCATTAACACGTTCTTTGCCTACACCGGGGAAGCGGGCGACGGCGGTCCCAACCTTGCGTCGGTGATGCTTGCCGCTGGCGTGTGCCTGTCCCTCATGGCGCAGATCGCCGAGCAGATTGACTACCTTCGCTTCATGCCGCCGCGCACGGACGCCAACCGCGGGGCCTGGTGGCGCGCCGTGATCCTGGCGGGGCCGGGCTGGGTGATCTTCGGTGCCATCAAGCAGATCGTCGGCCTGTTCATTGCCATCTACCTGATCGCGACGCTCGATCCGGCCGCTTCTGCCACCGCCAACGAGCCGGTGCACCAGTTCCTTGGCGTCTACCGGGAGATGATGCCGGCGTGGCTGGCCATGACGCTCGCGGTGGTGCTGGTGGTCATTTCGCAGATCAAGATCAACGTCACCAATGCCTACTCCGGCTCGCTGGCGTGGACGAACAGCTTCACCCGCATCACCAAGACGTATCCGGGCCGCATGGTGTTCGTGGTGGTGAATCTGGCGATTGCGCTGGTGCTGATGGAAGCCAACATGTTCGACTTCCTCAACACCATCCTGGGCTTCTACGCGAACTGCGCCATGGCCTGGGTTGTCACTGTGGCGTCCGATATCGCCATCAACAAGTACCTCCTGAAGATCTCACCCAAGGTGCCCGAATTCCGGCGGGGAATGCTCTACGCCGTGAACCCCGTGGGCTTCGTGTCCATGCTGGTTTCCGCGGGCATCTCGATCGCTGTGTTCTTCGGCGCGTTCGGTTCCGCAATCCAGCCGTATTCGCCGATCTTCGCGGTGGGGCTGGCTGTGGTTCTTCCGCCTCTGCTGGCTGTTGTGACCCGGGGGCGCTATTACCTGCGGCGCACCGACGACGGCATCGACCTGCCCATGTTCGACGCCGATGGGAACCCCAGCGACGCCAAGCTCCTTTGCCACGTTACGGGGATTGAGTTTGAGCGTCCGGACATGGTGAGCTCGGCCCAGGACGGGCCCGACGGCGGCCCGCAGTATGTCTCGTCGCTCGCCTTGTCGACGGACAAGACGGGGGAGTTGGTGCTGCCACCGCAAAAGTAGCTTCTTCTGGGGAGCCCTTTTTAGGGATAGGGAAAGCCGGCGCCTGTTTGGCGCCGGCTTTTCCTTTTTCCTTGGCTTTGTCGGGTGGTAGAACCGGAAGCGGGTCCCTGTGGATAAGTTTGATCGGTCGATTGTGACGTGGGCTACCCTTAAGGCACTGTCCGGAGTAAGCCGTCTTGAAACTACTGGGGGAATAGCGGCCCATGACATCACTGAACGTCTTTATGTCCCGCGGCTTGGGGTCCGGAGCAGTTGTGCTTGCTGCTGCTACTTGCCTGGCGTTGGCGGGTTGCGCGGGCGGAGCACCTGCAGATCCCGGTACCTCGTCCCCAGCGCCTACAACTTCTGCCACCTCCGACCCATCTCCTTCCCCAACGCCCACGCCCAGCGCGGTGTACAAACCCGCCGACGCGTCCGGCCCCGCCCAAAACGTCCCCGTTCCGGTCCTGCCCGAGGTCGCCAGGACCGAGACGAAGGAGGGGTTGGAGGCATTTGCCAAGTATTGGTTTGAGCGACTCAACTATGCCTACCAAACGGGAGATACTGCAGCTTTCCAAGACATGACATCGCCAAATTGCGACTACTGTTCCAAGCTCGCTGCATCGCTCACGACGAATTACGTGGACGGCCAATGGCTGGCAGGCGGGATGATCACAGTTCCCGCCGCCACGACTACATTCGAACGGGCTGCTGACGGAAACTATCAGGTCATTCTTCAAGTGCAGCAAAGTCCCATCACCTATCACGCCGCTAACGGCGAGGAGTTCAGGGCAGCGAGCAAGGCCTCCAACACGGGCAATGTGCTATTGGCTGACTTCGTTGACTCCGCCTGGCGCGTCAACGGCCTTCATCCAATGCGCTGATGAAAAGGGTAGGGGGGATAAAGGCTTGTTGCCTACTGGTATTGGTTGTCGTCTCCGTACTGGCGCCATCGATCCCAGGATTTGCCGACGATGGTACGGAAGCTAACTTCGGCGCGATTGGTGTTGACGTTGTTGGATTAGTTCGGGATCCAGCAACCGGCGAAATGGTGCCACCGCCTCCAGGCTCAGTACCCACCGACCCCAATGAGTACAAGTACGAGCTTCAATGCCACCTTGGCGGGGGAGACTTTGATACTGAATGCCTTGGGCGCCAGGTGGAGTGCACTAACGGGCCGGACGGTGAAGAAGGCATTCCTGTTATTTGGTACTCGAAGCCGCGGGGTGTTCCTGGCGCAGTCTGGGCGATCCACTCTGGCCCAACCTGCCTCTATGACGCGCGGCCTGAGGACCTGCTGCCCCGAATCGCGGCCGATATCCAACGGGAGTTCCAGAACCTTCCAATCAGTGCCGGGACGGTCGTGGCGCAACCCAGCCCGCACACGCTGCGAGGTGCTGAAACAAACTTCTACGCGGAAGCCGTCGAGCAGCAGTTCGACATCACGATGTTCGGCCAGGCCGTGCACGTCGTGGCAACCCCGGTCCAATACACCTGGAACTACGGCGACGGCACGGTGTTCGGCCCCCAGCCCTCCATGGGTGGGCCGCTCCCGCAGGACCGGTGGGGTGAAAAGACGCGGACAAGCCACGCCTACAGCGAAACCGGCGACTTCCAAGTAGTGCTGACCACGTCTTTCCAAGGAACGTACTCCGTCAATGCCGGCCCGCCCCTGCCCATCCCCGGCCAGGGCCAGTTCAACGCTCCGCCGCAGACGGTCAGCGTCTGGCGTTCCCTGACCCGCAACTACGCTGACGACTGCAACGCCAACCCGCAGGGCCAGGGCTGCCCGGGAGTGGCAGCACCGCCTTAGTCGGCCCGATGACAAGGTGTGATTCCGGTCGCACCCGGAATAGTTGCACGCGCGCCCCAGTTGGCATGAACAGTACGTACTTCAGCCTTCGAAAGGAACTGCGCATGCTGTTTTCCCCTCTCGCCCTCGGCGAACTCGAGCTTCCCAACCGCTTGGTCATGGCGCCCTTGACCCGGCTCCGCGCGGGTGAGGAAGGTGTCCCCGGCCCCCTCCTCGTTGAGCATTACCACCAGCGCGCCTCCCTGGGACTCATCGTCAGCGAAGGCACCTACCCCAGCCCGGCCGGCCGCTCCTACCCGGGCCAGCCCGGCATGGTCACCGAGGAACAGGTTGCGGGGTGGAAGAAGGTCACCGACGCCGTACATGCAGAGGGCGGCCGGATGTTCGCGCAAATCATGCACGGCGGCCGGGTCTCGCACCCGGACATCACCGGCGGCCACCCGCTTGTGGCGCCGAGCGCCGTCGCCATTGAAGGTGAAGTCCGGACCCCCTCCGGAAAGCAGCCCTACCCAGTGCCGCACGCCCTCACCACCGACGAACTGCCCCTGCTGATCCAGGAAATCGTCAACGCCTCACTGAACGCCGTGGAAGCCGGCTTTGACGGCGTCGAGCTGCACTCGGCCAACGGCTATCTCCTGCATGAGTTCCTGGCCCCCAACTCCAACGTCCGTACCGACAGCTACGGCGGCTCCCCGGAAAACCGGGCGCGCTTTGTCATCGAGACGGTCAACGCGGTGGTGGCAGCGCTGGGTGCAAACCGGGTGGGCATCCGGATTTCCCCGGAGCACAACGTCCAGGGCATCTCCGAAACCGACGCCGCCGACGTCCGCGCCACCTACGAAGTCCTGGTGGACAGCATCGCCCCGCTCAACCTTGCCTACCTGAGCATCCTGCACCACGAACCCACGGGTGAACTGGTCCAGGACCTCCGCGCCCGTTTCGGCGGCACGTTCCTGGTCAACACCGGATTCGGTGTCATCACCACGCGTGAGGAGGCAGTCGATCTTGTGGCGGAAGGCCACGCTGACGCCGTGGTGGTGGGCCGTCCCGCCATCGCCAACCCGGACCTCGCCCGCCGCTGGAAGGAAAGCCTTCCCCTGAACCAGCCGGACCCGTCCACGTTCTACGCCGAGGGCGCCGAAGGCTACACGGACTACCCTGTCTACCAGGGCTAAGCAGCCCTAAAATCGCGACAACGGCGGCACCCGGCTTTGGGTGCCGCCGTCGTTGGCTGCCGGTGTGCTGGGACCGGCAACGAGAGCCCAAGGCCATCCGACGACCTTCGGCTTCTATTTAATTTGGCCCGCCGGGCCCCTCTGGAAGCCGGCGGTGATCAGATGCTACTCCATCGAATGGACTTTTACTAGGCCTTAAGTGGGACAAGATTCCAGGGCGGAAACACTGGCTACAAAACCGCCTCCCGGCCCGTCCCTTCTGTCATGACCAGCCTGCCGTCTTCGATCGACACGAGCACGCTTTTGGGCTTGCCGCTGACCTTCGTGATCGCCTTTAGGCCGCGGTTGGTCACCTCAACCCCCACATGGGCGCCCTTCGCCGGCAGCTCCACGGAAACCTCGGACGCTATGCCGAGGATGGGGTTGGTGGAAACGCCGAGCTCCCGCCACGCCTGTTTACCGTTGACCGTCACGGTGACATTGGCTTCCTCGAACCCCTCCTGAAACACAACAAGCAGTTCGCGCATGGCGGCCTCTTCCCTGAGCAGTGGGTGCCTGTGACGGCACCTCCACTACAGCACTCTGCGGGCGGGAACGGAATACCCTTGCCCGGCACTATTCGGACTCCCTGCAACGGCTGCCAACGCGCCCCGCGGCGGAACCGGCAGTGGAGCCGGGCAGGCGGGTAGGGCAAGATGTTCTGGTGACTCAACTGCCGCAAGCGCCCTCTTCCTTTGCATCTGCTGCCTCAAAGCCGGACGACGCCATCTACGCCCAGATCGCTGAAGAGCTGGGCGTGAAGGCCTGGCAGGTGAAGGCGGCGGTCGAGCTGCTCGACGGCGGGTCAACGGTTCCGTTCATCGCCCGGTACCGCAAGGAAGCCACCGGGACGCTCGATGACACCCAGCTCCGGGAGCTCGACGACCGCCTGCGCTACCTCCGCGAACTGGCGGACCGCCGTCGTTCGGTCCTCGAAGCGATCGAAGCGCAAGGCCAGCTGACCCCCGAGCTGAAGAAGGCGGTCCTCGCTGCGGACACGAAGTCGCGGCTCGAGGACATCTACCTGCCCTTCAAATCCAAGCGGCGGACCAAAGCGCAGATTGCGCGGGAAGCAGGCCTGGAACCCCTCGCCGATGCCCTGCTGAAGCGGCCGGACCTCGACCCCGATCGTGAAGCCGCGAAGTACCTGAACAACGAACACGCCATTGGCGATGCCGCCGCAGCGCTCGCCGGTGCCCGAGCCATTTTGGTGGAGCGGGTGACGCAGGACCCGGACCTCGCCGCCAACCTCCGCGAGCGGCTGTGGACGCAGGGCCGGATGGTGTCCCGCGTGAAGAAGGGCAAGGAAACCGAAGGCCAGAAGTTCGCCGACTACTTCGACTTCGCCCAGGCACCCGCCGGCATGCCGTCCCACCGGGTCCTCGCTCTGCTGCGCGGGGAAAAGGATGGCGTTCTTGAGCTCGACCTCGCCGAGGCAGATCCCGCGGACGACGACGCCCTGGCCGCCGCGCGCTCGCGGTACGAGTCCGCGGTGGCAAGGTGCCTTGGGGTCGCCGACCGCGGACGTCCCGCCGATGCGTGGCTGATGCAGACCGCGCAGCTGGCCTGGCGGTCACGGGTTCTGGCCCGGCTGACGGCTGACCTCCGCGGCAGGATGTTCACCGCCGCCGAGGATGAAGCTGTCCGGGTGTTCGCAGCCAACCTGCGCGACGTCCTGCTGGCCGCCCCTGCGGGAAACCGCGCCACGCTTGGTTTGGATCCGGGGCTGCGCACGGGCGTAAAGGTCGCGGTAGTGGACGGCACCGGCAAGGTTGTGGCCACCGATACGGTGTACCCGCATGCCCCGGCCCGGAAGTGGGACGAAGCATTGGCGACGCTGGAGCGGCTGGCGCGGCAGCACGCCGTCGAACTTGTGGCGATCGGCAACGGTACGGCGTCGAGGGAGACGGACAAGCTCGCAGCCGAGCTGATCAAGCGGTTGCCCAACGTGGACCGGAAGCCACAGAAACTCGTGGTGTCGGAGGCCGGGGCGTCAGTGTATTCCGCATCCGCGCTCGCGGCCGCCGAATTGCCCGGCATGGACGTTTCCCTGCGCGGGGCGGTGTCCATCGCCCGGCGCCTGCAGGATCCGCTTGCTGAACTGGTGAAGATCGACCCCAAATCCATCGGCGTGGGCCAGTACCAGCATGACGTGACGGCATCGAAGCTGGACCGCAGCCTGGACGCCGTGGTGGAGGACTGCGTGAATGCGGTGGGTGTGGACGTCAACACCGCCTCGCCCGCGCTCCTGAGCCGGGTGGCCGGCGTCGGGCCCTTGCTGAGCGAAAACATCGTGGCCTACCGGAACCAGAACGGCCCGTTCGCCAAGCGCACCGACCTCAAGAAGGTGCCGCGGCTGGGTGCCAAGGCGTTCGAGCAGTGCGCCGGCTTCCTGCGGATTACCGGGGGAGCGGAGCCGCTGGACGCGTCGAGCGTGCACCCGGAAGCTTACGCTGTAGCGCGCAAGATCCTTGTTGCGGCCGGCTCAGCGCCGGCTTCTTCACTGGATCCCCGGAACTTTGTGGATGACACATTCGGCCTGCCTACGGTCACTGACATCCTCACCGAGCTGGACAAACCGGGACGCGACCCGCGCCCTGCCTTTGCTGCGGCGACGTTCTCCGAGGGCATCGAGAAGATTTCCGACCTGAAGCCGGGGATGGTGCTGGAGGGAACGGTGACCAACGTTGCGGCCTTCGGTGCGTTTGTGGATGTGGGCGTTCACCAGGATGGGCTGGTCCACGTCTCGGCCCTGGCCAACCGCTTCGTGTCCGATCCCCGTGAGGTAGTGAAGTCCGGGCAGGTGGTCCGCGTGAAGGTTCTGGAGGCGGACCCGGAGCGCAAGAGGATTTCCCTGACGTTGAGGCTCGACGACGAACCTTCCGCGGGCGGGCAGGGCTCCAGGGGAGGCGGTGCGGGAAGGGCCGGCTCCGGACGGCCGGGTTCGGGACAACCTGGATCGGGCAGAGCAGGTTCCGGACAGTCAGGTGCTGGAAGGTCGGACGGACGGCCGGCAGCCGCGGAGCGTGGTGGTGCACAGAAGTCCGGTGGTTCCGGCCGACAGGATCCGCAGCGGTCCGGCGGCCAGAAGCCGCGTAACCCCGCTGGGGGACAGGGCTCGTCGCCCAAACCTGCACCCGTGAATACGGCAATGGCTGAGGCCCTTCGTAAGGCTGGCCTCGGTAAGTAGCGGCTTCTCGCCGCGGAGGTGATCCCTCCTGGGTGGCGGGCTTGCTCGGTGGGCGGTGCTTCGGCGTGGCGGTGCTTCTCCGTGGCGGGGCCGGTCAGGCCAGCGACAACACGAATGCGAGCACGAACCCTGCGGCGGTGCTGAGCGCGACGGCCGGGCCGCCGTGTTCGTAGGCCTCCGGCATCAGCGTGTCTGCCAGGGAAGCGATGACGGCGCCGGCAGCGAATGCCAACGGTATCGAGATGGCCTCCGGGTCCGTTCCTGACAGCGGCCCGGCGCCGACAACAACGGCGACGACCAGCAAGGCCGCACAGCCCAGCCAGAGAGCCAGGATACTGCCGGTTGAACGCCCTTGGCTTCGCATGGAAGCTGAGCCGACAAGGGCTTCCGGGAAGTTGGAGACAAAGATGGCCGCGAGCAGGGCCAACCCACCGGTGCCTTCACCCAGGGCGATACCCAGGGCAACGTTCTCCGGCACTCCGTCCAGGGTCACCGCGGCCAACAAAGCCAGCCCTGCCGCTCCCCGTGTTGAGGCAGAAGTGGGAGCTCTATCGGACGCGGCGGCATCCGTATCGAGTTTGGCGCTGCCTTGGAACTCGTCCGCAGGCGTGGCCTGCTCCTGCTTTCCGGGTTGCGCCCAACGGTCCAGCAGGGCGCTGAGGACCGTGAACACCACCGCGCCACCTATCAGCCCGATGGCTGCCCGGATGATCCCGCCACGTTCATAGGCATCTTCGAACAGTTCGAAGGCCAGTGCTGTGATCAGCGCTCCGGCGGCGAACGCCAGAAGCATGGCGAGGAGTCGCTTCGGAAGTTCAAACCGGACACCAATGAAGGCACCCAGAACCAATGCACTGGATGCTATGACGCCGAACCATAGCGACATCAACATGCGGTCAGTATAGGAGTGCTGCGCTGACGTGGGAATACGCAATTGGTACAGGCTGGGAAAGGTGACTTTCGATGATGGTGCGTTTCTGCAAAGGTGGGTTCATGACTTACTTCCTGGAGTACACCATTCCTGCCGCGTCCCCCGATGCCGAGTTTGAGTTTCCCCATGATGAGATCAACTCCGGCACCACCATCCCTTTGACCCAGACGAACGCCAAGGTGGTGCATACCCCCGAGCTTCCCGCGCGGACGGGCATCATTGGAGCCACCGTGCTTGAGGCAAAGCTTGAAGCGGAGCAGCTGATCACCCACAGCCGCGCTTCCGAGGCGTCGCTGTACTTCGACCCGTCCAACTCGTTGCAGCCCGGGGTAGGCTCGCTCGTGGCGACCTTCAGCGAAGGACACGGCTGGCGGGACGCCTAAGCCCCGGGTAGCTTGCCACGGTGTCTTACTTGCCACGGTGTCTTACCAGGCGGGGCCGGCCGAACCGGGTCCGCACTCCGGGTGAGTAGAGGATAGAATCCGGCGGACCGCTCACACTTATGCCTGCCGACTGCACCAGGTCGTCCTGAAGGTCATGGAGTTGCGCCGTGTAAAGCGGCCACGGTTCATGGGTGTTCGGGATGTAGATTGTCCGGCCTCGGAATCTGCCGTGCATGCCGAACCTTGCAGTGAGGTGGATGGACAGCGGGTCATCGACTGGAGTCCCGAGGTCAGGAATGACGCTGAACGTGCTGTTTGCTCCCTGTCTGAATCGTCGGACGGAGTAGCCGGTGATTCGCTCCGGCGCGCGCCCGGACGTTTGCTTCCGGTAGCTTATCCGCGACCAGACGTAGGGTATTTCGGCTGCCCGTGCTGCGAGGACTACGGGCAGCCGGTTCGCGTCCAGGCTCAGGAAAACGACGCCGCGGGTTCCGTCCGGTTCCCTTGAGTAGAGGCGCACGTTGACCTCATTGAAGCTTCCAAGATAAGGAATTCCGGGGCCGCGGCCGATGCCCGCCTCCTTCATTCGGAAGCCGATAAGGCCCACCCATGACGTTCCATCAAAGAGGTCCGGCTGTACTCCTGCCGGCATAAAACGGGCAGCCACCGGTTCGCGTATCCGCCAGTGCAGAAAAATGGCGTCAGTCCAGCGCTGGTCCATGACGGCGGGCGGGGGCAGCACAGGAGGGGCAGGCCACAAGGCTGCTGCGTCCACAGGATCGGTCATGTGCAGGTTCCCTTCTTTGCGGCTCTTTGCGGCAGACCGCTCCGAACCCGTTTGCTCATGATCCCTTGGAATCGCTCGTCCAGCATGAAACACCCGCTTTATTCCCTGGGGTGGGGTGGTGGTGGGGGTTTGAAGTAGTGGTTTTGTTGGGGTTTTTGGGTGGGGTCGATGTGGGGTGGGGGGATGAATGTTGGGGTGCCGTGGGTGGTGGTGATGGTCCATTGTTCTTTGTGGATGAGGTGGTGGTGGTGTGTGCAGAGGAGTGCGCCGTTGGTGGTGGTGGTTGGTCCGCCGTGTGACCAGTAGGTGATGTGGTGGGCTTCGCACCAGGGTGCGGGGATGGTGCAGTTGGGGAAGGTGCAGCCTTGGTCGCGGGCGGTGAGGGCGAGGCGTTGGGCGGGGGTGAAGAGGCGTGTTTTGCGGCCGAGGTCGAGGATTTCGCCGTTGGTGCCCAGGAGTGCGGGGATGATGTCGGCGTCGCAGGCGATTTTGCGCAGGGTGGCGGCGGCGACGGGTCCGGTGAACACGAACGCCCCAGTCCCGGCCCCGGCGCTGGTGTGTGTGCCCGTTTCCCTTCCGGCACTGGTTTCGTTGCCGGCCCTACCTCCGGTGGCGGCACCTGTCTCTTTTCCGAACCCCGTTGCATCGCCGGCGCCGGTGGTGTTGCTGGTGTCTGTCGTCGTGCTGGCGGCCTTTGCGCTGGTACCTGTGGGTGTCCCGGGGCCTGGTGTGGTGCGGGGTCTGGTGGTTGTGTCTGTGGTTGGCCAGGGCCCGTTGGTGGGGTGGGGGTGGGGGAGGAGGTCTTGGTAGTTGATGGTGGCGATGATTTGGGGGCGGTTGCCGCCGGTGGTGGGCAGGGTGTTGGTGGTGAGGGCTGCTTTGACGGCGGAGACGAGCCCGTCGAGTTGTTGCTGTGCCCGGGTGCGGCGTTCCAGGTCCACGCTGTCCTCCCGGCCCGGCTTGGTGCGCTCGTCCGGGTCCGGGTCCGGGTCCGGGTCGGGGTCCTGGTGCGGGTTGGGGTTTGTGGTGCTGGTGTTGGGCGTGGTGGTGCGGGGGTTGGTGGCGGTGTTCATGACGGTCAGGAGGTGTTCGTATTGGTCGGTGGTGGCGAAGATCTCGACGCGGTGCAGGCCGTGGCGGGGTTTGCGGATGAACGCGCCTTGGGTGTGGCGGAGGGCTTCTTCGGTGGGTTCGGTGCCGTCGGCGTCGATGGTGTCGTTCCAGCGTTGGGCCAGGCGGGTGAGGAAGTCGGGGTCGGCGGTGACGGCGGTGGTGGTGAGGTGCTGTTCGATCCGGTGGAGGGTGTCGGGGGTGGTGTGGTGCTGGAGCCGGTCCAGGGTGGCGGTGATGATGGTCGCGGCGTGCGAGGAGAGCACCGGCCCTGTGATCAGGTCCGGATCAGTGGTGGTGTGGGCGGGTTCGCCGGTGGTGATGTTGGTGGGGGTAAGGGCTGTGGCGAGGTGTTCGCGTGCCGGTGGGAGGGGTTCGCCGGTGAGGCTGGTGCGGGGCAGGGTGTGGTGGGCGAGGGTGAGGCGGCGGCGGGCTTCGCGCAGGGGGATCCGGAGCCGGAGCCGGAGGAACTCGGCGGTGTTCCTGCACCCGTCATCAGCCGGCGACGTCACCACAGGGGAAGTCACCGGCCTGCCAATTTCCTCGATAGCTCCCTTGGTGGCAGGTGCGGGCCAGTTCGCGTCGGTCTCGTTGAGGGTCTCGACACCATTGGCGTCCCAGCCGGTCACCCAACCCCGCCCAAGTCGGCCCGCCCTGGCCTGGCTGGTGCGGGCTGCATCCGCGGCGGTGATGGCCTGTGTCCGCGTCCGGTCCACGGTGGAGGCGGCGAGCAGTTGCAGATACTCTACGGTCCGGGACAGGTCCTCGACCTGCCCGGCGAAATTGGCCGCTGAAACATAGTCCGCCCTGGCCAGCTCATCGCGGGCGGCAACAGCAGCCGCGGCCAGCAGCCTTCCGATCCCACCCAGGACAAGCGGATCCTCGACGATGGGCGCAGGGGTGGGATCGGCTGCAATCGGTGACCCGTATGTCCCGGTGCCAGCGGATGCCGAAAAAGGGGCGGTTTTGGATTCCGTTGCAGCGTTGCCGGGGTCAGGTTCGGATGCAGTCGGGCCGGCGCAGGGGCAGGGGTGTGCGTCAGGAACAGGAATGTCAGCGGCCGGCTTGGCCGGGACGGCGTGAAGGCGCCCGGGCATCCTCAGCGGGGCGTCGCCGTCGTACCCGTCATGCAGGGAACCACCGGCAGGCCGGAGAACCCGCGGGAGCGCGACGGCGGGACCGCCGCACTCCGCAAGCTGCTCCCCAATGGCCTCCATGGGTCAACTCTGCCAGCTACCACGGACAAAACATCCAGCCCAAAGCCGCTATGTGGAAAACGGGGAGGAGTGGAAAGTTTGAAGCAGAAAAGACCCTGCTTACCCCTGTTATCCCGCCGTCGCTTCGGCAGAGTCGCGGGAGTCGTGGGAGTCGTGGGACTCCTTCTGCCACGGCCATTTTCCGGTAATCTCAAGCTCGAGCGAAAAGCTCAGGAATGTCCGGATCAGCACAATAATCGCCAGAACTCCTACGCTTTCGAAGGTGGGCGTGACAGCGACGGTGCGGATGATGTCGGCGGCCACCAGCAGTTCGAGCCCCAACAGGATGGACCTGCCCAACAGCTGCCGGTACAGCCGGTAGAAGGTCAGCTTCTCCCCGCCGGCGCGCACCTTCCGCGGCTGATACCCCCGGAATGCGAGCGGAATGGACACCAGGGCACCGATCACCATGACAGCGACTCCGGCGAAATCAACAAACTCCCCGACCGTCTCGATGATGTGCCGAAAATCCATGGTTTTCCTGCCTCACATTGCTCTGAAGTGTGACCCGAACCCTGACCGAACCCCTGAGCAGCCAGCCTAAACGCTGGAACCGAGTTAGCGATGTCGGCTACGGGTGGCGGACGCCGTTTCCCGCAAGGATGTCCCGGTAGCCTTCCCTGAAAGACGGGAACGTAAGGCTGAAACCGGTGCTTCGCAGGAGGTCGTTTCGGCAGCGCTTGTTGCCGCCGCGCGCGGGTCCCGCATCACCCACGGTGGGCGCGGCGAGGCCCATCTCAGCGGCCAGGAAGCGCAGCACGGTGCCAAGGTCGGCCGGATCATTGTCCACTCCCACATAAACAGACTCCGGAGAAGCGGCCATGGTGGTCAGATGGACAATAGTGGCCGCAGCGTCGTCACGGTGGATGCGGTTGGTGTAGCGGAGGTCGTCGGGAACAACGGCCGACCCGCTGCGCACCTGGTCGATCAGGCGAGTCCGGCCGGGACCATAGATGCCGCCCAGCCGGAGGGACACGGCCGCGGTGGCAGTTCCCGCCAGCCGGGACCGGAGAAGCTCCTCCGCCTCGACAAGGACACGGCCTGAGAACCCGGCCGGCGCAGGTGCAGTATTTTCATCCACCCAGCCACCGTCGGCGTTCCCGTATACGGCCGTCGAGGAGACAAAAAGCACCCGCTGGGGCTTGACGCCGTCGCGCTCCAAAGCGTCCAGGACGTGCATTACCCCGCCAAGGTACGCCGCACGGTAGTCGTCCTCGGACGGCGAGTCCGCTGCCACGGCGATGACGACGGCGGAGGTGTCCGCCGGGACAGGTGGCAGCTCCGGAGCGCTCAAGTCAGCCGCCACACCTTTGATGGCGGGCGGCAGCTTGGCAGGAGAGCGGCGCCAGCCCACCACATCATGGCCCAAGGCGGCGAACCGCAGACCTGCTTCTGTTCCGAGGTCGCCGCAGCCTGCCAGGAGGATGGTCATGCGGCTACGGGGCTTCCACCGGGAAGAACACGCGGGGATCCTGCAGAAGAGCCGGGTAGGCAAAAGCGGACCGGTCGATGATCTCCGTAACGGTGAAGTTGCGGCCGAACCTGCCGTCCTCCAGGGTGATGGGACGGCCCACCACCTGGCCTACGGCAAACTTCGCTCCATGCTCGAACGGGACCGCCACCGGCGTCTTTCCTGGAAGAGTGGAGAAGGCCTCCTCCTGCGCCAGGCGCTTGCGGGTGGGCTTCTTCACCTGCTGCTTGGGCGGCGCCTTCCGGGGCTGGCGCGAGGGGCGGCGGGACCCGTCGTCGATATACACCGGGGAGTAGTCGTCGCCCATGCCCGCCGCGGCGGAGATGCTGCCGCTCACGGGCGGAAGGGCGACCGTGGTCAACGTCTGGGGATCGACGTCGTCATGGGGATCGCGCAGGATCCACAGGATGTCACCCTCCGGCTCCTGCGGCAGGAACTCGTGCTTCGGCTCGGGCCAGACGTAGTCCATCTCGGGAATCGCGTCCGCAAAGAGGGAGGTGTAGAACTTCGGCTCCTTGCGCACCAGCTTGGAGCGGTGGCTGAGGTGGAAGTCCGTGTCGCCGAGCCACGGCGGCATGGGAATCTTTGAGGCGTAATCCGGGTGGGCCGCCTGCGGGGCGAACTCCATGATGTTAGCTCGGGTGTTGTCCGGGTGGCCCCGCTTGGTCCATTCGTCAACCATGGCCAGCCCATACATGGTCAGCGCCGGCACGTAGCCCATCCACATGCGGATTGCCGGGTGGGTCTGCCAGCCGTATCCGGGAATGACCAGGGCGCGGAGCGTCTGGAGTGCCTCGACCCGCTGCTTGCCAAGCCGGGCGGTGTCCAATGCTTCGGCGCTCTGCCGGAAATCAGGGTACGGGAGGAAGGTTTGCATCCATTCAGTCTGACGGCACCCGGCGGATGTTCCAATTGCAGTGCCGGGGACCACAGCCCGGGCGCTCCGGATGTCCAGATAGTGGACCTATGCATACATAGGGGAGTTAAAACCACTAAGGTGTCCGCAACCCACCCCGCGTTCTGGAAGCCCTCTCATGACATTAACACCCGAAGTAACCACCGGAATCACCTCCCCCAGCGTTCCCCGTTACGGGCAGATGCTGAGTCCGGAAGCAAAGGGCATCCTGGTCCTTGATGAGTTCACCATCGATCCTGCCGCCGCGCGCAAGGAGCAGCACCGCTTCCGTGACGGCGTGGCCGCCGTCGCCAAGACTGTGCGCCGCATCGCTGCCCTCCGGGTGGTGATCGCGCTCGTGGCCATCGGCAACCTGCCGCTGTTCCTGCTGTCCAGCGGATGGTGGATCTACGTGGTTTCGCTTGTCCTCGTGGTTGGCGTGCACACCGCCGTCACCCTGTTGAACCGGCACGAACCCCGGCTCCGCCAGCAGTCCGCCCTTGAACTGCACATGCACCGCGAACGCAGCGCCAACTACCGCAAGGTCCGTGACGCCGTGAAGTACATGATCGACACCCCCGCCAGGATGAACGAGCACCTCTACCTCGAGCTGCTTGCAGCCAAGCGCGTCGCCTTGAACCTGGCCCACGGCACCGTCGCACTGCTGGACACCAGCGACGAACACGCTTGGAAGGTGCGGATCGTCCGCGAGATTCCCGCCAGCTGACAGCTGGCTTGCCCGCCACGCGTTGACGTACGGCAGGCTGGATTAGAGAACGACGCCGGCACTCCCCTTATGGGGGAGTGCCGGCGTCGTTTTTGGTCAACGGAATTTGTCTATCGCCGACCTGTTCATAGGGCCCGTGAGGGCTTTTGCAGCTGGCGGGCAGCTGCGGCACAGCTTTTATAGCGGAAGCTGGATGACCTGTCCCTCGAAGACGAGGTTGGGATCGGAGATGGTGTCCAGGTTGGCATCAGCGAGATGCTGCCAACCGCCCTGGATGCCCAGCTTTTCGGCCACCATGCTCAGGGTGTCGCCGGCCTCCAGCGTGTAGGTTTCCCCGCTCAGGGCAACTGCCCTGGCATGCTTGGCGGCGGGTGCCTGGGTAACAGGAGCTGTAAGGACCGGCGCGCTCTGGACCTGCTGGACGGGCGCCTGCTGGACGGGCGCCTGCTGGACGGGCGCCTGCTGAACCGGTGCAGTCCCGGTGGCGCCCCCGCTCAGGCCCAGCTGAGCAGAGCAGGAGGGCCATGCTCCCCAGCCCTGCGAAGCCTGGACCTGCTCGGCTACGGCGATCTGCTGCTCACGGCTCGCGTCCGCCGGTGAACCGGTGCCGCCGTATGCGGACCAGGTGCTGGCACTGAACTGCAGGCCGCCGGAGTAGCCGTTTCCGGTGTTGGTTGCCCAGTTGCCGCCGCTTTCACACTGTGCCAGGGCGTCCCATGTGGAGGTGCTGGTGGTCGCGTTGGCGGCGGTGCCGGAGAGTGCAAGGCCTGCTGCTGAGATCACGGCCACGGTAGCTCCACGGCGTGCGGCAGTACGGAAGGTTGTGTTTTTCATTATGGTGATGCTCCTGAAGGCCACCGGCGCTGGTTCCGTCCCCGGAGATCGTCGCGCCACTGCCCGCCCCTGACAAATAGAGGTCAACTTCGGTGGCTGCCGCTGGGCAGTTCTGGTGGAGGCAGCACCGGGCATTCATGCGCCCACTTTGGCGGGCATACATTTCACGCTAGGACATCACAGCGGCGTTATCAAATCGAGATTTTCCTGAGTATTCGCTGGTGGAACCCTGATTGAGGGCTGCCGCGAGGTAGGGCGCAGTCCGACTGCCGCCCGAACGCGCTACCTGTTCGGGGGTCCCGGTTGCCACGATGCGCCCGCCCTTGTCGCCACCGGAAGGGCCCAGATCGATGACCCAATCCGCCCCTGCCACCACTGACATGTCGTGCTCAACAACCACCACGGAGTTGCCCGCATCCACCAGGCCGTGCAGCTGTGCCATCAGCAGCTGTACATCGGCGGGATGCAGGCCGGTGGTGGGCTCATCCAGCAGGTACAGGGTGTGCCCGCGCTGGGCCCGCTGCAGTTCGGTGGCGAGTTTGATGCGCTGGGCTTCACCACCTGAGAGTTCCGTGGCAGGCTGCCCCAGCCGCAGGTACCCAAGCCCCACGTCCTGGAGGCTTTTCAGGCTCCGCGCCGCAGCCGGCACATCAGCCAGGAACTCCGCAGCGGCGTCCACGGTCATGGCCAGCACGTCGGCAACGTTCCTGCCGCGGTACCGCACCTCCAGCGTCTCCGGGTTGTAGCGGGATCCGCCGCACTCCGGGCACGGGCCGTAGCTGCCGGGCAGGAAGAGCAGTTCGACGGCGACAAACCCTTCGCCCTGGCAGGTTTCGCAGCGCCCGCCTGCCACGTTGAAGGAGAACCTGCCGGCGCCGAAGCCACGTTCCCTGGCCTGGCCGGTCGCGGCAAATTCCTTGCGCACAGCATCAAAAAGCCCGGTGTACGTTGCCAGGTTGGAGCGCGGGGTCCGCCCGATCGGCTTCTGGTCCACCGTGACCAGGCGGTCAATGCGTTCACCCCCGGTAACGCTTCCCGTGGCGGCGGGCTCCGCTGCTGCGTCCTGCTCAAGCGGGGTCTTGAGGCCGGAGCCCACCAGCCCGGCAAGCGCCCGTCCAACAAGAGTCGACTTCCCGGACCCGGAAACACCGGTGACCGCCGTGAGGACCCCCAGGGGAAAACGTGCGTCCAGTCCCCGCAGGTTGTGCCGGCTGACGTCCTTCAACTCCAGCCATTCTTTAGGCTCCCGCACCATTCCGGAACTGCTGCCGGAAACACGGCCGGAACCGCCATCGGCACTTCCGGTTGGCCTTCCGCTACCCGCCGAGACGAATCCGCCGTCGTCGAACAGGAACGGCCGGGTGACCGACGCCTCGATGCCAGCCAGTCCATCCACGGGTCCGCTGTAGAGCACTTCGCCGCCGCCTTCTCCGGCACGCGGCCCCACGTCCACCAGCCAGTCGGCCCGGCGGACCACGTCCATGTTGTGCTCCACCACGAAGACGGAGTTGCCCGATTTTTTCAACTGCTCCAACACGTCCAACAGGGGTTCGGCGTCGGCCGGATGAAGCCCTGCGGACGGCTCGTCCAATACGTAGATCACCCCGAACAGACCGGAGCGAAGCTGCGTCGCAATCCGGAGCCGCTGCATCTCGCCCGGTGAGAGGGTGGGCGTGGCACGGCCCAGCGCGAGGTATCCGAGGCCTAGGTCCACGAGGACCGTGAGGCGCCGCAGGAGGTCCCGGGTGATGGCTACGGCTACCTCGTTGGACTCCCCGGAAAGCTGCGTGCGGGAGGCCGTGCCGGCGTCGTTCAGTTCAGCGGTGGGCCGCACGATGTCCGCAAGCTCCGCCATCGGGAGCCGGTTGAGCTCCGCAATGGTCCTGCCCGCGAATGTGACGGCAAGCGCCTCCGGGGTCAGCCCCGTGCCTGAGCAGAGCGGGCATGGGCCGGATTCCATGTAGGCCAGGACCCGTTCACGCATGGACGCGCTCTGGGAATCCGCCAAGGTATGCAGGACATAGCTGCGGGCACTCCAAAACCGCCCCTTGTAGGGTTTGGCCACCCTGTCGCGCTGCGGAGTCACCTCCACCACGGGCTGCTCCTCGGTAAAGAGGATCCAGTCGCGTTGCTTCTTGGGCAGCTTGTGCCACGGGACGTCGACGTCGTAGCCCAGGTGGGTGAGGATGTCCCGCAGGTTTTTGCCCTGCCACGCGCCGGGCCAGGCCGCGATGGCGCCGTCACGGATGCTCAGCGACGGGTCGGGAACCAGCGACGATTCCGTGACGGTGTGTGCGACGCCCAGGCCGTGGCATTCCCGGCATGCACCTGCTGCGGTGTTGGGCGAGAAGGCGTCCGAGTCCAGCTGGGTGCTGCCGGACGGGTAGGTCCCGGCGCGGGAGAAGAGCATGCGCAGGGAGTTTGAGAGCGTGGTGACGGTGCCGACGGTGGACCTGCTGCTGGGGGCGCCGCGGCGCTGTTGAAGTGCGACGGCGGGAGGCAGCCCCGTGATCAGCTCCACCTTGGGGTTGTGCCCCTGCTGGATCAGGCGCCGGGCATACGGGGCCACGGACTCGAAGTAGCGGCGCTGCGCTTCGGCATAGATCGTGCCGAAGGCCAAGGATGACTTGCCGGACCCGGAAACTCCCGTGAACGCCACGATCGCATCGCGCGGGACGTCCACGTCCACGTTGCGAAGGTTGTTTTCGCGGGCGCCGCGGACCCGGACAAAGCCGTCGGCCGCGGAGGTGGGAGCCGGGTACTGCAGGTCATCAGCGTGCGTGGCGTTCTGCATTCGCTCGACTCTAGTGGTGAATCCGCCGCAGGGCATTATCCTGACCCGATGGAAAACTTTGCGGCCGGCAGCGCCGTGCCTGACATTGAAGCGGATGAAACCGGGCCTGCCGTCCCGGCCCGGATCCTTCCCGTGGCCGAACTGCACCTGCACATTGAAGGGACCCTGCAGCCGGAGCTGATCTTCGCGCTGGCGGAGCGCAACGGCATCCAGCTGCCGTATTCCGGGCTGGACGAACTCCGGGAAAGGTACGAATTCACCGACCTGCAGTCCTTCCTGGACCTGTACTACGCCAATATGGCGGTGCTGCAGACCGAAGAGGACTTCGCGGCGATGACGCACTCCTATCTGGAGCGGGCCGCTGCTGCCGGTGTGCGCCACGCAGAAATCATGATGGACCCGCAGGCGCACCTTTCGCGCGGAATCCCATTGGAAACCTGCGTCAACGGTGTGGCATCGGTGCTGGCCACATCGCAGGAGGACTTTGGCATGTCCACCATGCTGATCGCCGCCTTCCTGCGTGACCTTCCCGAGGACTCGGCGCTGGAGGTCCTGGACGGCCTGCTGGCCATGGATGCGCCCATTGGAGCCATCGGCCTTGATTCGGCCGAGGTCGGCAACCCGCCGGCGAAGTTTGAACGCCTCTATGCAAAGGCTCGCGAAGCAGGCCTGCGGCTGACGGCCCATGCGGGCGAGGAGGGGCCGGCGTCGTACATCACCGAGGCGCTGGACGTCCTTGGCGTGGAGCGCATCGACCACGGCATCCGCTGCATGGAGGATCCGGAACTGGTGGAGCGCCTGGTGGATGCGCGGATCCCGCTCACCGTGTGCCCGCTGTCCAACGTGAGGCTCCGCGCCGTCGATACTTTGGCGGACCACCCGCTGCCGGCAATGCTCGCCGCCGGTCTCAATGTGTCCGTCAACTCCGACGATCCCGCCTACTTCGGAGGTTACGTGGACGACAACTTTGCCCAGCTCGAGGCGGTGTTCGAGCTGTCAGAATTCGACAAGGCGCGCCTGGCCGCGAACTCCATCCACTCGTCCTTTGCGTCGGAAGAGCGGAAGGCCGAGCTGCTGGCGGAATTGAACGGCCAGGACGTCACGCCCTGACCGTCCTGTGTCCGAGGCAACAAGTGCGCCATTGTCCCGCTAAACTGGGTGCCGCAGGCGTGTCTGGGGAGTGCAGGGCGGCACCCGTACCAGCGCTGAGAGGGTTGTGCAGTCAGCCCTTACCCGAGACCTCCGCCTCACTTGTGGCGATATCCGCTTCATAGTCGGTCACGACACGCAGAGTTAACCAATTAAAGTCGCGCGATTTAATCGGCAGTTGGCAAGATGCCTAAGACCGATCGCTTTCATAAAAGGGGAATCATGGCCAAGTCCACCGCAGAAAACACCTTCCTTCGTCTCAAGACCGTTTTGGATGTCCTGACCGAAGGCGTGTGGTCAGGCGATGCACTGAACGCGGGCCAGGTCCTCGCGGAAGCGACGGCCCGCGTGCCGTTCAACGAGCATGAGGCGGAACTGCTCAGCGGCGGCATTCCCCGCGGACACAAGACGCTCACCTCCGCAACCGCGAAACTGGTCAAGGCCGGCTGGCTGGTGAAGGGCCGCTCCGGCTGGACCATCACCGAGGACGGCATGCGCGCCACCGTTGCCTACCCCGACCCGGTGTCCTTCGCCACCGCGCTCGACGCCGGCACTCCCGTTCCTGCCGACACCCCGGTCCCCACCGCTCCCGCAGGGTTCGTCCGGCCGGTCTCCGCTGCCGCGGCCACGCTGGAGGTTCCGGCCAAGGAAGAAACCGCCAAGAAGACGGCCCGCAAGACTCCCGCCAAGAAGGCAGCCGCCGCCGTGGGCAAGGCAGCGAAGGTACTCGAGGACGCCGTCGAGCCGGTGGTCAAGGCCGTCCGCAAGACCAAGGCTCCCGCCAAGGATACGGCCGCCGATGCCGCCGCCGAGCCGTTCGAGGGCCCGGACGTCGAGACCCACCCGCAGCCCGAAGCCGTGGCTGTGGCCGGCGACTTCAACACCATCCTGGGTGCGCCGGAGAACTGGGCCCCGCAGTACGACGAAGCCCAGATGGAGTTCGACTTCCTGGACCAGCTTTGGAAGAAGAGCGCCGAACTGCCCGCCGGCTTCTACACTTTCAAGATTGCGCTGAACCGCTCCTGGGACGAGAACTACGGTGCCTACGGCGCGTTCGATGGCCCCAACCACGAGCTGCACCACAACGGCGGCACGGTCACCATCCGCTACAACCACGCCACCCGCGACATCACCATCAACTAGAGCCCGTCCCCGCCCAACCAGGTAGCGTCAACTGTCGTTCTGATGCCTCAAAACGACAGTTACCGCTACTTGGTTGGGTTGGACGGCAGTTCATCGAGGAGGGCATTATGGCCGGGCACGACGGGTCGGCAACGGATTCGGTCCGGCTGGACGCGCGAGTGTTCGGCGTGGTGCAGGGAGTCGGCTTCCGCTTCTGGACCATGGGCAAAGCCGAGGAACTGGGCCTGACCGGTGAAGTGAAAAACCTCGACGACGGTTCGGTGGCCGTGGTTGCCGAAGGTCCCGAGCCGCAGATCCGGGACCTCCTGGACTGGTTGAACTCCGGCCGCACCCCCGGCAGGGTGGAGCGGGTGGACAACGAGCTGTCCGCAGCGGAGGGACGCTTCCGCGGATTCAACGCCCGCTGATGCCCTACTCGCGCGGGCTCAGGCCGATGAACGCACCCAGCTCCTCCAAAGCCGCAGGTTTGTGCGGCATGTAGCTGGTGAGCTCGGGGGAGCGGATGATGACCGCCCGCCACTGCCCCCGCGATACCGCCACATTGATCCGGTTCCGGTTCAACAGGAACTCGGCCCCGCGGGGAGCCTCAGCCACGGCCGAACACGCCATGGAGACCAGCACCACCGGCGCCTCCTGGCCCTGGAACTTGTCCACCGTCCCCACGCGGATATCGGGAAGGCCCGCTTCTTCCAGCGCTTTCCGGATCAGGTGCACCTGGGCGTTGTACGCGGCCACCACCAGCAGGTCCTGCTGCTCCAGCGGCCGCGCGTCGCTGCCAGCACCCGGAACCCACTTCAGGCCAAGATGCCGCCTGGCCTGCCGGACCACCTCGGCCGCTTCCTCCTTGGAACCCGTGGTGTTGCCGGTGTGGTCCACGAATACGCTTTCGACCCCGGGCGGCAGCCCCTCCAGCTCGCGTAGTGACGCTGCCGGTGCCGACTGGAGCTTCCCTTCGTAACTGAGCCGGGACACGGCAGAGCACAGCTCCGGGTGCATCCGCCAGCTGTCGGCCAGGAAGTAGCCCAGCAGTGCGGGGAGGGTAGCGTGCCCGGCCGCCAGCCACCCCAGCGCAGACTCGTCCACCGGCTCGGGGTGCGCGCCCTGCGTCACCTGCGGGAGTTGCTGGGGGTCCCCGAGCAGGAGCAGCCTCTTGGCGGCACGGGACACGGCCAGCGTGTTGGCCAGCGAAAACTGTCCCGCCTCGTCGATCACCAGCAGATCCAGTGAGCCGGCCGGGACCTCCTTCCCGGTCATGGTCCACGCGGTCCCGCCCACCAGGCACCCGCCGGGGGATGACAGCAGGCGGGCCACGTCGCCGTCGGCCGTCAAACTCCACGGCACGTCGTGGGGTGCAGCCAGCTTCTTGCACACGATGGCAGGATCCACGCCGCCAGTATCGATCGCCCGGCACAGCAGGTTCTCCACCACGTTGTGGGACTGGGCTACGACGCCGATCTTCCAGCCCTCGGCCACGAGCTGGCCGATGACGTGGGCGCCGACGAACGTCTTGCCGGTTCCCGGAGGTCCCTGGACGGCGAGGTAGGAGCGGTCAAGGTCCCGCAGGGATCCGGCGATTGCGGCGGCGTAATCAGCAGAGCCGTCGTCACGGTGACGGACCGCCACCGGGCCCGGCAGGGCACGGAACCGCGGCGGCTGCTTGCGCAGGATGTCCAGGCCGGGATGTGCGGGCAGCGCAGGCACCGACGCGCCCACGGCGCCGGCGACCTCCGCGATGGCGGCTTCGATGCTGGCGGTGGCCAAAGGCTGGTCCTCCGTCAGGGCCACGGGGAGGTGCGGGTAGGCAGCCACCTTGCCCGACTCACGTTCCGCAATGATGATCTCGGTGTGCTCGGGATTGTCCGGCGCCGGTGAGAGCTCGCTGATTTTGGTGCCGAAGGTGTAGGCCCTTGCGCCGGGTGCGGCGTCGGGGGCAGCCATGCCGTCCGGCGCCGGTGCGTCGTACAGCCGGCACCAGCTTGAGTCAGCCCGGAAATCCGAGCCCTCCGTCATGGTGCCGCGCAGCCGCAGGACCCGGGTGCGCATCCGTTCCCGGGGCTTGGCCAGCGCCCAGTCCGAGGCGACCTCGGCGGACTGCACAACGAAGACGTTCCGCTGGTCGGACCAGCTTTCGAGGGGAGCTTCAACGCGGTCAAAGTGCTGCCACCAGAACTGCTTCCGTTCGCGGCGGTGGTAGCCGGTGGCTGCTGCCACCATGGCGATGGCCCGTTCGTCGTCCGTCCAGGGCCGGGTGTCCGGCAGTCCGGCCAGGTACTTGCGGAGCCTGGCCTCCTCCGGTGTCTCATCAGGTGCCGCGGTACGATCCCGCCCGGCAGAACGTTCCCGCCCGCCCAGCGTGCCAGCCGTATCGGCTGCCACGACGCTCCCAGCCGGAGCGGCAGCGTTCATGGCCGGCCCGCCCCCGATGTCCAGGAGCCAGCCCCGGAGCCGGAGGGTGGACAGGCAGTCGTAGCGGTTGTAGTCCGAGATGGAGGTGAGGATCCGGTCAGCCTCGGCCTGGTTGCCGGCGTCCCTGGCCGCGCAGTACGCCGCGTAGGCCACCACCGATGCGCCGGCGTCCTTGACGTCCCCGGAACGCAGGTTGTCACCCATGTACAACGGTTCCAGCTTCTTGATGGAGTAGGAGGCCTCGGAGATCCGCAGCGAATGCCGCACCGTGGCGTACAGGTCCACCAGCAGGCCCTGCCGCAGCCACTCGTCCACGGTGTCCTCACCTGCCTGATGGGCCAGCGAAAGGTTCCGCAGCGCCGTTTTCTCGTACGGCGCGTAGTGGTAGACGTGCATGTCCGGGTACCGGGCGCGGCGCTCCTCCACGTACTCCAGGAAGTCCAGAAAGGCGCGGCGTTCCCCCTGCCGTGAGTGCGCCCAGAACGGGCGGAAGACAGGATCACCGCCGGCGCCGGGCACCGGCGCCTCGATCACACCGAACAGGTACTCGATGCCCCACACGCCCGTGGCGGGGTCCTGCCACAGCGGATCGCCCTCGAAGTCGAAAAAGATGTCGCCCTGGCTGGGCGGAGGAAGGGAGCCGATGGTGTTGTCCGGCAGAACCGTGTAGGAAACAGTGTGCGGCTCGCCGTCCTTGCTGAACGTCCGGGACCCTGCGGCCGCATCCAGGCCCAGCTGCATCCGGGCCTGGGCGCGGAGCCGGACCACCGAGTTGTGCGCCTCCCCGGCAGGCATCCCGGCGAGCTGCTCGATGGTGGTAATGCCGGCGGCGCGCAGCTTCCTGCGCTGCACCACGGACATGCCGGCAACCATCAGCAGGTCGCGGTGGACCTGAACCTGCTCCCCGCAGTAGTCGCAGCGGCCGCAGTGGACAATGCCTGGCTGCTGCCACTCCACGGGTGCATCGGCCTGGCGGTGTTGCGCAGTGAGGTGGCGGAAGCGCCGGCGTCGTTCGTAGAAAACGGGCAGCAGGTCCGGAAGGGAATGGCTGCTGCGGAGCCAGTCTTCACCGACCCTGGTGCCCAGCACCAGGGTGGCGACGGGGGAGGGCTCCAGACCCATTCCCAGGAGTTGGTCGCCGTAGGCGGCGAGCTGCAGCAGGGCGCCCACCTTGGCGTGCCGGGCGAGCTTGGTGTCCCACACCTCGTAACGGCCCAGATTTTTGGTGCCTGCGGCCTCGTTTACCAGGAAGTCGGCGTAGCCCAGGAATTCGCCATCGAAGAAGGTGGCCTGGAACACGACGTCCACCCCGGACCGCAGCGCCAGCTCGGTTTCCGCGTGCTTGGCCTGGAGTTCGCCACGGAGGTTCGGGCCACGTTCCAGCGAGTAGACGCCCGCACCACGGCTGGCATCCCACTCGCCATACTTGGCGATCAGGCTGGCCAGTACGGTTGCCTCATGCTTGTCGCCCAGGACGCCGGCGCGGGCCTGCATCTCGTCCGCCGGAAATTCTGCCTTAGGCGCCCGGCCCAGCTTTTCGTCCAGGATCCGGAGCGTGCGGTACTCGCACTCGCTGGCGGCCACCAGGTCACTGGCAGAAAACACCAGGTCCGGCGGCGCACCGGCATCAGCGCCGGCAGCTTCGAGCAGAAACACTGGGCCTCCCCATTGACATCCGGACCGTCATCAGCGGCCTGGGGACGGTTCCCCTGGCCGTGATTTAAACCTAGCAAGAGGGTCTGACAAAGGCCGTCCTAGCCCTTGGCGTCCGCGCGCACCTGGGCTTTGTCGTGCTCCGTGTGAGCGTTCCGCAGCAGCTCCAGGAACTGGGTTTCGTTCCGGATGAGGCGCTTGTACTTCTCGGGCAGCTTGCGGATCTGGTCCTCTTCGCGGCACATCTTGGCGAAGATCTTGTCCCGCTCCACCATGTCCGTCTCGTAGTTGAGGTCCAGGTATTCGATGGCGTGGCGCCGCGCTCCGGACACGGCGTTCTTGGCCTTGCCCTTGGGGCTGAAGATGGACGCCAGGACCGTGACCAGCAGGACGCCCAGGATGACGCTGAGCGAAACCTGGGTGCTCACTTCCACCACGTTGACGTGCTGGCCGTCGTTGATGAACGGGAGGGTGTTTTCGTGCAGGGCATGCAGGATCAGCTTCACGCCGATGAAGCCCAGGATCGCCGCGAGCCCGTACGAGAGGAAGATCAGCCGGTCCAGCAGCCCGTCGATCAAGAAGAACAGCTGACGCAGGCCCATCAGGGAGAATGCCGTGGCGGTGAACACGATAAACACGTTCTGGGTCAGGCCGAAGATGGCCGGAATGGAGTCCAGGGCGAACAGGATGTCCGTGCCGCCGATGGCCACCATCACCAGGAGCATCGGGGTGAGGACGCGTTTGCCGTTCTCCATCGTGAAGAGCTTGTCGCCGTCGTAATGGGCCGACGCCGGGAGGTACTTTTTGGCCAGCCGCACCACCAGGCCCTCGGACTCATCGTCGTGGCTGTTGGGCCGGAGCAGGTTGCCGGCGGTAATGAGCAGGATCAGCCCGAAGATGTAGAACACCCACGCGAAGCTGTTGATCAGTGCGGCGCCCAGGAAGATGAAGGCAGTGCGGGCGATCAGCGAGAACACGATGCCGAACAGCAGCACCTTCTGCTGGTCCGCGCGGGGCACCTTGAAGCTGGCCATGATGATCAGGAACACGAAGAGGTTGTCCACGGACAGCGCCTTCTCCGTGATGTACCCGGCAAAGTACTCCGTGCCCATGGTGGCCCCGCCGAACAGGAACACGCCGAGCCCGAAGAGCACCGCGATTCCCACATAGATGGCGGACCAGATGGCCGATTCCTTGAGTGCGGGCGTGTGTGCCTTCCGCACGTGGAAAAAGAAGTCGAAAGCCAGCAGGCCAACAATTCCGGCGACGGTCAGGGTCCAGACAATTGAGGGTACTTCCACGAGGCGGGCCTTTCGTTGGAGTCTCCTCCCAGCCTACCTAAGCCGGCTTGAGGAGTTCATGCTCCACGACGGCGGTCCGGGACAGCGTCTTATACCCCTCCTGCTCGAACAGGACAGTGATCACGTCGTCCTCATGCCGCATCACCAGCCCCGGTCCCCACTCCTTGTGGACCACGGCTGATTGGAGGGGAAACGGCTCGTCCGCAGCGGCGGAAGCTGCACCGCCGCCGTCGTGCGCCTTGTCACTCGGCTGCACATTCCGCGCCGCGGCGTCGGCACAGCCATCGCAGTTGCCGCACGGTTCCGGAAGGTCCTCGCCGAAGTAGCCCAGCAGGAACTGCCGCCGGCAGCCGTCCGTCTCCGCGTAGGCGCGCATCATGGTGAGGCGGGACTGCTCAACGCGCTGCCGGGCCTCGGCGAGTTCGACGGCGCGCTCCACCAGGGCGGGCAGCTTGGCTTTCGAGGCGAGGCGGATGCCGCGCTTGCCTGTGGTGACCGCGCCCGCCTCCTCCAGCTGGTTGACCAGTCCGGTGACGCGGCGGACCGGGAACCCGGCCAGCTCGGCCAGCGAGGACTTCGGCGTGAAACCACCTGCGGCCTTGAGGACCTTCAGCACAGCCAGCAGCCGTTCCGGATCCGGGGAACTCGTGCTGAAGAACTTCCGCAGCCCCAGGTCCTCGGCGCGGTAGTGCAGCACCGCGGCCGCCGGCTGGCCGTCACGCCCGGCGCGGCCGATCTCCTGGTAGTAGGCGTCAAGCGACTCGGGAATGTCCGCGTGGGCCACAAAACGGACGTTGGGTTTGTCGATCCCCATGCCAAAAGCGGTGGTGGCCACAACAATGTCCAGGGCGTCGTCGAGGAACTGCTCGTGGATCCGCTCCCTGTCCCCGGCGGACCGGCCCGCGTGGTATGCCTCCGTCCGCAGCCCTTCCGCGGCGAGCTTTTCGGCGTACTTTTCGGTGTCCTTCCGCGTGGCTGCATAGAGGAGTCCGTGCCCGTCGCGGGCCAGCCCGGCCACCTGCGCCAGCACGGCCTTCCGCTTGCCCCTGTCCTCCTGGTGGCGGACCACGTCCAGGCTGATGTTGGGCCGGTCGAAGCCGCGGACCAGCACCAGCGGGTCCTTCATGCCCAGCCGCTCCACGATCTCGTCCCGGACGGGCGGGGAGGCGGTGGCGGTGAGGGCGGCCACGGGCGGGCTGCCCAGCCGCTCGCGGACGTTGCCCAGGCTGAGATAGTCGGGCCGGAAGTCGTGGCCCCAGGAGGAGACGCAGTGCGCCTCGTCCACCACGAACAGCGTGATATCCAGGGCGGCGATGCGGTCCACGGTGTCCTGTTTGGCCAGCTGCTCCGGGGCAAGGAACACGAAGGTGGCCTCTCCGGATTCGACGGCCTGCCACGCGGCGTCCACCTCGGAATCGCTGTGCGAGGAATTGATGGTGACGGCCGCCTGGTCGCCAAGGTCGCCGGCCAGACCGTCCTGCTGGTCCTCCTGCAGGGCAATAAGCGGTGAAACCACGACGGCGGGACGTCCTGTTTCGGTGTGCAGGTGCTGCGCCGCGACCTGGTAGATGGCGGATTTGCCGTAGCCGGTGGGCATCACTGCCAGGACGTCGCGGCCGCCGGCCAAGGCGCTGATGCCGGCCAGCTGGCCGTCCCGCAGGTCCGGCAGGGAGAAGGAAGACGCCGCGAGGGCGGCGAGGGCACGATCGTCGGGCATGAGGGGCTCCGCACAGAAGTTCCTGCGGCCGCTTGCTTCAGCCTTGGGAACCAGCCTAACGCGGGCGGGTGCCGCCGTCGTCATTCCCTTGACTTCCATGACCTGCTGAACAACTGTGGAAGAAGTTGGCCCGCCGGCGTGTGCCGTGGCTTGCGGGGACCAGGAACAGCCGAGGAGTGTGCAGCGTGACGCGCAAGAACCCGAAAGTCCAGGAAGCGGACGAGTCCGAACTGGAAGTGACCGGCCATCCCAAAACCTGGGCCGCCGGTGTGCCCGGGGTCTACCACTCGATGCAGCCGGCGCTCAAGCACATGGGCGTGGAGCGCTCGCGGAAGACCCTGCTGGCGCTGAACCAGAAGGACGGATTTGATTGCATGAGCTGCGCGTGGCCTGATCCCGGCCACCGCAAGACGTTCGAGTTCTGTGAAAACGGGGCGAAGGCGGTGACCTGGGAGGCCACTCCCGTGGTCATCGGCAGGGAGTTCTGGGACGAGCACCCCGTCAGCGAGTTGCGGCACCGGTCCGAGTACTGGCTGGGCATGCAGGGCCGCCTGACCGAGCCCGTGTACAAGAAGGCGGGGGAGGACCACTACCGGCCGGTCAGCTGGGAGCAGGCGTTCAGCATCATCGCGGACAAGCTCAAGTCCCTTCCTGACCCCAACCAGGCCGCGTTCTACACGAGCGGCAGGACGTCCAACGAGGCCGCCTTCCTCTATCAGCTGTTCATCCGGGCCTACGGCACCAACAACCTGCCGGACTGCTCCAACATGTGCCACGAGTCCTCCGGGTGGGGCATGGGGCAAACCATCGGCGTGGGCAAGGCCACGGTCTCCTATGACGACTTCGCCAAGGCGGACCTGATCATCATCATGGGGCAGAACCCGGGCACCAACCATCCGCGGATGCTCACCGCGCTGGAGGAGGCCAAGGAGGCCGGGGCGAACATCGTCGCCGTGAATCCGCTGCCGGAGGCCGGCCTGATGCGGTACAAGAACCCGCAGAAGGTGAAGGGCATCATCGGGCGCGGCACGGACCTGGCGGACCAGTTCCTGCAGGTGCGGATCGGCGGCGACATGGCGCTGCTGCAAGCCATCTCCAAGCGCGTCCTCGAGGCCGAGGCAGCGAACCCCGGCACGGTGCTGGACCATCAGTTCCTTGCGGAGCACTGTGACGGGCTGGAGGAGCTCAAGGCCCACCTCTCCCGGCTGGACGAAGCCGCTGTCCTCGAGGCCACCGGGCTGCGCACGGAGGAAATCGACGAGCTTGCAGCCCGTTACCTCGCTGCTGACAAGGTGATCATCACCTGGGCCATGGGCATCACGCAGCAGAAGAAAGGCGTGGCCACCATCAAGGAGATCATCAACCTCCTGCTGCTCCGCGGCAACATCGGAAAGCCGGGCGCAGGCGCCTCGCCCATCCGCGGTCACAGCAACGTCCAGGGCGACAGGACGATGGGCATCTGGGAACAGATGCCACCGGCCTTCCTGGACGCCCTGGGGCGGGAGTTCGATTTTGAGCCGCCGCGGGACCACGGGCTGGACGCCGTCCAGACGGTCCGGGCAATGCGCGACGGCGGCATCAAGGCCTTTATCGCCCTCGGCGGCAATTTTGTGGGAGCCATTTCGGACACGCACGCGGCCGAAGCAGCGATGGAAAAGACCGAGCTGTCGGTCCAGATCTCCACGAAGCTCAACCACTCACATGGCGTGACAGGGGCCGAGGCGCTGATCCTGCCCACGCTGGGCCGGACGGAAATCGACCGGCAGGAATCCGGACCGCAGTTCGTCTCGGTGGAGGATACCGTCTGTGCCGTGCACGCCTCGCACGGCACCGTGGAACCCGTGGCGCCGGGGCTGCTGTCCGAGGTGGCCATCGTCTGCAGGCTCGCCGCCGCCGTGCTGGGCGACCGGACCTCCGCGGACTGGGCCGGATTCGAAAAGGACTACGACGTGATCCGGGACCACATCTCCCACGTGGTGAACGGGTGCGAGGACTACAACCGGAAGATCCGGCAGGAGGGCGGGTTTATCCTGCCCAACGGGCCCCGCGATTCCCGCACGTTCAACACGCCCACCGGCAAGGCCATCCTCACGGTTAATGAGCTGGAGCACGTGGAACGCCCCGCGGGGACCCTGATCCTGCAGACCATGCGCTCGCACGACCAGTTCAACACCACTATTTACGGGCACAACGACAGGTACCGCGGCATCAAGAAGGGCCGTGAGGTGGTTTTCGTGAACCCCGAAGACCTCACCGAGCTGGGCCTCGAGGACGGGCAGCACGTGGACATCCATGGTGTGTATTCGGATGGCGTGGACCGGGTGCTGCGGAACTACCGGGTGGTCTCCTACCCGTCCGCCAGGGGATGCGCCGCGGCGTACTATCCCGAGGCCAACGTCCTGGTGCCGCTGGAAAGCGTGGCGGAGGGAAGCCAGACGCCGGCGTCGAAGGCCGTCATCGTCCGGCTCGAGCGCGTGCTTGCCCTGGAAGAGGAGCCGACGGCGGCGGGCTGAGCCGGAAGCTCTGCCGTCCCTTGGTGCAGGAGCCATAACTCCCCGCCTGATGGACTTTTCCCCGTGGCGTCCAGCGGGGATTTGTCCATAAGGCGGGGATTCCTGCTACTGCGCCGTGTCCGCCCAGCCCCGGCTGGCAGGACCGCCGTTGGGGCCGTCGTCGCACAGCTGGAAGGCCACCCGGGCGGCCTTCTCCACGGCAGCGGATGAGGCTTCCCTGGTACCCGCGCTGCCAGTCCCGGCATCTAGCCCGGCGGCGTAGCCCACCAGGAACGTGGTGACGGGAGCCGCGGCGTGGATCACCGAGTCCGCGGACTTCCGTGCCAGGTCCAGGAGCAGTTCGTGGTCCACGTCCATGTCCAGGATCTGCAGTGCCTGGGCCAGCCGGTTGCTCCACTGGTCCAGGACCTGTGCTTCGTCGTCGTTGACTGCCATGTTCTCTCCTTCGTCACGGGCCCGGCGGCATATGGGTCATTTTGCCCACCGGGATTCGATATCCAGTGCCCACGACCCTACAAGGCCTGGGAGCCCACGTCAGCAGAAATAGTTCGGAACTGTTCCGGGTTATCCTGTGCAGGGGCCGCTACGAAGGAGAAGCCATTGAGTGAAATTACCGTCCGCCACAACGCCGGGCGCCAGCGTTTCGAGATCCTCGACGCCGGAAACGTGATTGGCAAGGCGGCGTACAAGGAGTACGACGGCGGCGCTTCACCCCAGCGGATTTTCTACCACACGGTGGTCAACGAGGAGTACGGCGGCCAGGGCCTGGCGGGCCAGCTGGCCACGGTCGCCCTGGATGACACCGTGGCGGCCGGCGAGGGCATCGTCCCCGTCTGCCCGTTCATCAAGAAGTTCCTCACCAAGCACCCGGAGTATGCCGGCAGCACCGTCCGGGTAGCCCCGGCACACCTGGAGTTCCTGGACGCGGCGCTCTCGGCGCGCACCCGCTGACGGCGGCCTCTCAGGAGCCTCCCAATCTCGGATGATCTAATCAGCACCTGTGTGCACTGGGGCGCGCGGAAAGCTGACCGATTTTGAGTTGTGACAGGAGCACCCATGCCCGTGCACCCAGTGGAGCCCCAGGCTGTGCCGGAAATACGTACCGCCCGCCGCGGGCGCAGGAAGCTTGTGCTGCTGTTGTGTGCGGTTGCGCTGGTTATTGTTGCCACCGTGGTCCTTGCCGTGGTCCGCTCGCAACCCTCTGCGAGTACTTCCGCACCGGTTCCCACGGTCGCGGCGTCGCCCGTGGCCCAGGCACCGGACTCCCTCCGGGACAACGTCGAGTCCATCCTCGAGGAGGCCGGGGACTACCGGATCGGGCTGGCACTGGCCGACGTCTCCGGTGATGCCGCCCTGGCGTTTGGTGACAGCGACGTTTTCGCGGCTGCCAGCACCGCGAAGATCATCACCGCTGCGGCCTACTACCACCTGGTGGAAACGGGGGAAGCAAGCCTCGACGAACCCCTGGGCGACTACGACGCCGCCTTCCAGATGGAAGCCATGGTGAACCAGAGCAACAACGACTCATGGCTGCTCCTGATGGACGCCGTGGGCTACCCGCGCCTCATCGACTACGCCGCGTCCATCGGTGTCACCTACGACCCGGAACAGAATCTCCTGACCCCGGCCGACATGGCACTGGTCCTCAAGCAGCTGTACGCCGGGGACCTGCTCAACGCGGACAACACCGCCGAGCTGCTCAGTTACATGAAGGACACCAACAACGACGACCTCATCCCCGCCGGGTCCCGGGCGGGGATCGACGTGCACCACAAGTACGGCGAGATCGGCGGGGAACTCCACGACGCCGCGCTCCTGACGTACCGCGGCTCCACCTTTGCGCTGGTGATTTACACCGAGAACCCCGAAGGCACCGAAGAGCCCGAACAGGCCGACGCCATCCGCGATCTTACCCGGGCAGTGGAGGACGCCCTGTTCCCCCTGACGCCGGCCGGAAAGTAGCCGCGCCGGGTCATCAAAGTCGCCGGTGGGCAGCGCCGTGCACCAGACTGTTTCCGTGAGCAACAAACCCCGGACTGGCCTGGCCGTCGCCGGACTCAGCCTGGGCACGGCACTGAACCCCCTCAACTCCTCGATGATTGCCGTGGCACTGGTGGTGCTCCGTGCGGATTTCGGGCTCGACGTTGCCGCGGTCACCTGGGTGGTCACCTCCTTCTACCTCGCCTCCGCCGCGGGCCAACCGGTGATGGGCAGGCTGGCCGACCGGTTCGGGCCCCGGCGGATGTTTATGCTCGGCATGGCGCTGGTGGCCCTCATTTGCGCGCTCGCCCCGCTGGCCCCGAACTTTGCCCTGCTCTGCGTGGCGCGGGCGGTGATGGCGCTGGGAACGGCCACCGCCTATCCCAGTGCCGTGGTGATGGTCGGTGCCATTGCCCACCGTGCCGGGGTGGAGGCGGCCCGCCCGCTGGGACGGCTCCAGATGGCCAACACGTCGGCGGCCGCCGTCGGGCCCGTCGTCGGCGGCCTGCTCGTCAGCTTGGTGGGCTGGGAGGCGCTCTTCCTCATCAACGTCCCGCTGGCGCTGGCCGCACTGCTCATCGTGCGGCAGGCGGCCCCGCCGGACGAAGCCCGCGAACGGGGGAGCGTTGCGGACCTGCTGCGGGACTCGGACATTCCCGGGATCCTGGCCTTCGTCACCGCGCTCCTGTTGGTGATGATGGCCGCGCTCAACGTCGCCCCGGACTACCGCTGGTGGATGCTGGCCGCAGGTACCGGAATTGCCGCGCTGTTCGCCTGGCGGGAGCTGCGGTTCAACCGGCCGTTCCTGGACCTGCGGCTGCTGGGGCGGAACAGGCCGCTGATGCTGGTGTACCTGGGCTTCGCGGTATTCAGCAGCGTCTACTACTTTGTGTTCTTCGGCCTGCCCCAGCTGCTGCAGGAAGCCGGTGGCTACAACGCCGGCGTGGTGGGCCTGCTGATGCTTCCGCTCGCCGCCATGTCCGTGGTGGCGACGCCGTGGGCCGTGCGGGCGATGGGACGGTTCGGCGTGCGGCGGGTGCTGCTCGCCGGCGTCGTCCTCCTGACACTGGTCGCCGCCCTGATGTGGCTGTTGACCGGGTCGCTGGCCATCCCGCTGGTGGTGGTGCTGACCGCGCTGATGGGGATCCCGTACGGAACGGTGGGCATCGCCTCCAACCAGGGCATGTTCGTCTCCACCCGGCCGCAGGAGCGCGGCGTGGCGGCGGGTATCTACCAGACCTGCCGGTACGTCGGTGCCATCACGGCCACCGTGATGATCGGCGTCTTTGCCAGCGGCGGCGTGGACCAGGGAAGCTGGGCGCGGATGGTCCTGGCCATGCTGGTCCTGTGCGTTGTGACGCTTGGCGTGAGCCTGCTGTGGCGGCAGCACGAACAGTAGCTTCATCGCCCGGCAGCCTCGCACAGAGGGCCGCCGGCGGGTTTATCGTGGAGGTATGGGCAACCCGAAGGTGCAGCTGTACCTGGATATCACCGCGAAAGGCCTGTGCCTGCTGGGCGTGGCGCTGATGATCTTTGGCCAGGGCGGCTGGTTCTACGTGGGCGTCGCCACGGTGGTGCTGGGCGTGCTCTTCATCGGCGGCTCGCTGGTGGCCACCCGCAACCTGCGGCACCGGGGTTGGGACGGCCGGAACCGGCCATCAGCCGGATAGCCAACCGCCCCGTCCCAGCTGCTAGGAAAGCCGGAGCCACACGGCGTTGTCCGGCTGCAGCCAGCCGTCGTGGGGAGTCAGGTGTACATCAGCGAGCCGGGCGTGGTCAGCTTCTCGCCGGTTTCGAGCCAGGTCTTGAGGCCGGAGAGGATCATGGGCCAGCCACCGTAGAGCTGCTCGTTGGCGCCCTCACGGAGGTCGCTGTGCGTGACGGTGAGGCGGCAGGAATCACCCACGGGTTCGATGTCCCAGGTGACCTTGGAGGTGCCTTCGGCCTTGACGTCCTCGCCCCACAGGGCGCGCATGGTCTGGACGAGCCGGCGCGGCGGGTCCACTTCCAGGTTTTCGCCTTCGCCCAGGGGTGCGCCGGCGTTGACGTTGTTGATGGTGAAGCTGCTGCCCGGGGTCCAGTCCGTTTCGATGGTGTTCCCGAACTGGTACTTGCTGCGGATGTTGCTGTCCGTAATGGCTTCCCAGAGCCGTTCCGGAGTGGTCTTGATGTAGATTTCGAAGATCTTTTCCATGGGACTTTCCAATCTGGATTTGAGGTCGCTGAGGCCAGCGGCCCATGGTTCTGCGTATTTGCTGACCCAGCGGTCGTGGACCAGCCGAATGGGTACCGGGTTCAGGAAGTGCAGCTTTTCCCGTCCCCGACGGCGGGTCACCACCAGGCCTGCATCCTCCAGAAGGCGGAGGTGCTTGGCGATACCGAACCGGGTCATGTCGAAGCGTGCCTCAAGCGCACTCAGGGTCTGGCCGTCCTCACGGAACAGCTCATCGAGCAGGTCCCGGCGGGTGGGGTCGGAAAGTGCCTTGAACACGTCGTCCATGCTTCCAATGATAGGTGACCATATGGTCACCTATCAAGGGTTCTAGTTTCTGGATGCCAGGTTTTTGTCCCGATCTTCAAACACCTCGTCGCCGGGGCCTGTGAAGGCGCGTGAACGCTCCACGGCCTCGATGGATCCGGTGAAGAGCTGGGATTCGTGCGGGTCGGCGGGCGGCCGGGCACCGCTGGCGGCGGGCGAACCCAGCCCGCGTAGGGGCCCCTTGCGCTGGGTGGGGGTGCCGCCGTCGGACGCCGCGTGTTCCCAGCGCTGGTGGGGCAGGGCGTGCGGATGGCCCTGCTGCAGGAAAGTGACCATAGCTTCGCGGATGAGGCACCGCAGGTCGAAGAGTGCGGCGCTGTCCGCGGCGCTGACCAGGATCCGGACCCGGACGAAGCCGCCGGTGGCGTCGGTGATCTGCAGGACGCCCACGCGCTGGTCCCACAGTTCCGTGCCGGCCAGGACGCGGCGCAACTCGGCGCGCATGTCCTCCACGGGGGCACGCCAGTCGAACTCCACCGTGCCCGTCACCTCGGACATCCGGCGGGTCCAGTTCTCGAACGGGGTGGTGGTGAAGTACGTCGAGGGCAGGATCCGGCCCCATTCCTTCTGCACCACCACCACGTCGTCCACGCGGATGGCGTCCGTGAAGGCGAGCTGCATCCCGGCGAACACGTTCACCAGGGATGTCTGCGTGGCCAGGCCCGCGACGATCGAGATGAAGACGGTCCGCCCGGAGCTGTGCCTTGGGTTAGTTCACCGGCTCCTTCACGGGCCGCGGCTCCAGCCAGACCCGCTCCCGCGGACCCGGCGGGTACGCGTACTTCTTGCCCGCCAGGGTGATCACCAGCGCGGCCACAACCGGCAGGGCAGCAGCAACGGGAACCAGCAGCGCGCCGCCGGTCACCAGCGCAGCCGAGCCGTACAGTGCACCGATGGTGATGCCCAGCTGGATGGTGAGCACGGTGAGGCCGTTGGCTGCCTCCCGGTATTCCCCGCCCGCGCGCAGGATGGCGGACTGGTTGTAGATGCCGATCGCGCCCAGGCCAGCGCCCCAGACCGTCATCAGCGCCAGCGCCACCGGAAGGTTGCCCACGGCGAGAGGCAACAGGAACATCGACAGGGCGATGGCCGCCGTCGTGATCAGCAACGAACGGCGTGGATGCGAATCCACCGTGAGGCCCGCCACCCAGATGCCCAGCAGGCCAGAGGCGCCCAGCACGGTGAGGGAGAGGCTGATGGCGTAGTCGGGCAGCGACGCTTCGCGGATGAACGGCGCGATGTAGGTGAACAGTGCGAAGTGGGCCAGGACCAGCAGCGGCCAGGCGATGGCCACCGACTTGACGCCCGGCTCGGCGATCGCCCGGCGAAGCGACGGGCGGACGGCGTCGGAAATGCGCTGCACCCGCGGCAGGAGGAAAAACGCCAGGACCGTCAGGAGCAGCCCGAAACCGGCCAGCACCAGGAACGCCGCGCGCCAGCCGAGCAACCCGCCCAGTGCCGTACCCACGGGCGCGCCGATGGCCAGGCCCAGGCTGTTGCCGCTGAACACGATCGCCAGGGCCTTGCCCACCTTGTTCGGCGGGACCACCCTGGTGACGAACGGGGCCATGGTGGTCCACAGCAGCCCGTGCGCCAGACCGCCCACCAGCCGGGCGATCATCGCCGTCGTAAAGTCCGGTGCAAGCCCCACCCAGGCGTTGCTGACCGCGAACGTCAGGACAAGGCTCACCAGCAGTGCATGCCGGGGGATCCGGGCCAGCAGCCGGGCAGCCGGAACCACCGTGACCACAATGACGGCTGCGTAGGCGGCAGCCAGGTAACCGGCTACCGGCTCGGACACGTTCAGGCCCGCGCTGATCTGCGGCAGCAGCCCGGACGGGAGGAGTTCGGTGGTGATGGCGGTGAACGCGATGGTGGCCAAAACAACCATCGCGGCGTACGGGAAACGGGCAGGCGCCGGCGCGGAAATCGCGGAAGACATGGGGAAGGAATCCATTCAAGGGGGAGGGTTGGAACGCCGCTCGCTGGCCGGACAATTCCTCCCTTAAATTTACAGGATCGGAGGGCCTGTCACACACATGACAAGCGCTTCCCCGCGTCCGCAGAGTGGGCAAAGCAACCGTCCACCGCAGGGCACAAAGTAGGTTTGGTAGCGGAAGTAACTGCCGGTGGCGAAAAGGCCCGGCTTCGCAGCCAAGGGAAGGCGACATGGACGTTTTTGGACCCGCACTGGACATGATTATGGTGGCGGCGTGACCGGCCAGCTGCGGGTGTGCCTGCCCGACCAGAAGCTGCTGGACGCGCTGGAGCCCATGGACGGCGTCGACTTTGTCCTCTGGGACCTCACCGGCCCGGCACCCGAGGGCCGGCTCGACCTGCTGGTTCCGGGCTATATGGGGAAGACGGCGACGCTGGCCGCGCTTGAGGGCGTGGACGTCGGGCTGGTCCAAAGCCAGTCGATCGGGTACGACGGCGTCGCGGACGTCCTGCCGGACGGTTGCGTTTTCGCCAACGCGGCGGGGGTCCACGAGACATCGACGGCGGAGCTTGCGTTGGGCATGATGATCGCCAGCCAGCGGGGAATCCCGGACTTCGTCCGGAACCAGGCCAGCGGAACGTGGGACAACACCCAGCGGCCCAGCCTGGCCGACCGGCGCGTGCTGCTCGTGGGATACGGGGGAGTGGGCAAGGCCGTCGAGGCACGGCTGCTGCCCTTCGAAGCCGAGGTGACGCGGATGGCCAGCCGGGAGCGCGAAGACTCCAATGGGACGATTCACGGGATCGATGCGCTGTACGAACAGCTGCCGCTGCACGAGATTGTGGTGGTCAGCGTTCCCTTGAGCGAAGCGACCCAGCAGCTGGTGGACGCGAAGTTCCTGGCCGCAATGCCGGACGGCGCCCTGCTGGTAAACGTGGCCCGCGGGCCGGTGGCTGACACCGAGGCACTGCTGGCCGAGACCTCCACCGGCCGGCTCCGTGCAGCCCTGGACGTCACGGATCCGGAGCCGCTGCCGGCGGGCCACCCGTTGTGGACCACCCCCGGCGTGCTGATCACCCCGCACGTGGGCGGCGCCAGCTCCGCCATGTTCCCGCGGATGGTCCGGCTTATCCGGAAACAGATCGGGCTGCTGCTTGAGGGCAAGGAGCCGGTGAACGTGGTGCTCGGGGATTCGTCCCGGGCCTAGCTTCTGCGGCTTACTGGAACCCTGGGCCCACGCCCGCAGGGTTCCCTGGCCGAGCTGGCGAGGCTAGGGTGCGGGCGGGGAGGGTCGTTCCTTGCCCAATAATTGAGCATTTTTGGGCTAAAACTGGCCCCGCGTTGCCTGTTCAGGGGTGGCCCCGGCTCCTAAGCTGGGGCCATGTCCACTTATGAAGTCCGCCGCAGCGCGGTCATTCCTGCCTCTGCCGAAGAGATCTTTCCGCTGGTCAACAGCTTCCACGAGTGGACGGCCTGGTCCCCCTGGGAGAACGTGGACCCCGGCATGAGCCGGCGCTACTTCGGCGCCGACGCGGGCGTGGGGGCGGGCTATGAGTGGAGCGGCAACCGCAAGGCCGGAAGCGGAACCATGGAGATCGTGGAGTCCGTGCCGGCACGAGAGGTCAAGGTCCGGCTGCAGTTCACCAAACCCTTCAAAGCGCTGAACCCTACGTCGTTCACCTTTACTCCGGCGCCGGGCGGCACGGAAGTCACGTGGCGGATGACCGGCGAGAACAAGGGCGCGGCCAAGCTGTTCGCCCTCTTCATGAACATGGACAAGCTGGTGGGCTCGGACTTCGAACGCGGGCTCAAATCCTTGGCCTCCGCAGTGGCCGCCAAAAAGAGCTGAGCCTGGCCGTGGGCGTCGTTGACGATTCGCTGGCAGACCTGCCCGAGCCGGACCGCGGCTGCCTGCAGCACGTGGTGGGCATCGCCCGGGCGGTGGCTCCGGACACTACGGAGGGGATGAGTTACGGCATGCCCGCCCTGAAGCTGGACGGAAAGCCTCTGGTGGGAGTGGTTGCCGCCGCCAAGCACCTCTCGATCTTCCCGTTCTCGCCCGCCGTCGTGGAGGCGGTTGCACACCGGCTCGAAAGCTTCTCCCTGTCCAAGGGAACCATCCGCTTCACCGCCGAGCACCCCTTGCCGGACGACGTCGTAGAGGAGATTGTCCGGCTGCGGATGGCGGAGATCAGGAAGTAGTTAACGTTCGACGGCGGCACACGCCACTCGGAGCAGCCCCGCCTAAGGTGCGGGGAAGGCAGACGTCCGGCCGTCGTCGTCGTACGTTCCTCGGATGGGGGGCCTTAAACAGCCGGCTCGCGCTTCCCCTTGAACGCGACCCGGAGCGCGCCGCGGATGGTCAGCCGGCTCCTCCGGCTGACCACGATGACGGCGGCCAGCCCGGTGAGCAGGACCACAACGCCGCCGAACGCTACGGCCCAGCGCGCCCCGAACTCACTGCCGATCCAGCCCATCAGGGGCGCACCCACGGCGGTTCCGCCCTGCAGGATGGCCAGGTACAGGGCCAGCACGCGGCCGCGGAACTGCGGTTCCACCGAGAGCTGGATGCTGGTGTTGCAGCTATTGAGGAACGTGATGGACGCCAGGCCCACCGGGATCAGCACGGCGGCGTAGAGCCAGAACGACGGCGAGACACTGCCCAGGAGCGTGAAGGCGCCGAGGCCCAGCGCGCCGCCCAGGAGGAACCGCAGCCGCGGGCCGGCCCGCCGCGCCGCGAGGAGGGCGCCGGCAAGGGTGCCGACGGCCATGATGGAGCCGAGGAGGCCGAATTCGCCCGCCCCGACGCCAAATTCCGTGGTGGCCATCAGCGCGTTGGTGATGGGGAAGTTCATGCCGAAGGCGCCCAGGATGCCCACCAGGACCATGATCAGCATCAGGTCGGGGCGGCCCCGCACGTAGTTGATGCCCTCGGCCACCTGGTGTTTGCCGCGCCCGGCCTGTGCGGCGGGAGCCAGTTCGGAGGTCCGGATAAGGAACAGCGAGATGATGACGGCGGCGTAGCTGGCCGCGTTGAGCAGGAAGACCGGGCCGGTGCCCACCCAGGCGATGAGGACGCCGGCGATGGCGGGGCCGGTGAGCCGGGCCGTGTTGAAGGACGCGGAGTTAAGAGCGACGGCGTTGGAGATGTTGTCCTGTCCCACCAGTTCGGAGACGAAGGCCTGCCGCGCCGGGGCATCGATGGCGCTGGCGATGCCCAGGCACAGGGCGGCCAGGTAGGCGTGCCACAGCTCGGCGGTGCCTGTGACCACCAGGAGTCCGATGGCCAGCCCGGTCACGCCCATGGCCAGCTGGGTCCAGAGCAGGATGATGCGTTTGCGGTAACGGTCGGCCAGCACGCCGCCGTAGGGGCCCAGCAGCAGCATGGGCAGGAACTGCAGGCCTGTGGTGATGCCGACGGCGGCACCGTCATGGTTGGTGAGGACGGTCAGGACCAGCCAGTCCTGGGCGATCCGCTGCATCCAGGTGCCGATGTTGGACACCAGTGCGCCGCCGGCCCAGATCCGGTAGTTGCGGTTTTCGAGGGCGCGGAACATGGCGCTCATCGGCCGCTCATCTCCTGCATGATGTGCGCGGCGCGGCTGAGGATGGCCCGGTCTTCCTCGCTGAGGCGTGCCACGCGCTGGGCCAGCCAGGCGGTCCGCTGGCTTCGGGCTTCGGCCAGGACGTCCTTGCCGGCGGCAGTGATGTCCACCTGGACCTGGCGGCCGTCGTCCGGGTGCGCGGACCGGGTGACAAAGCCCTGGTCGGCAAGGGCGTTGACGATGCGGGTCATGGACGGGGCCTGCACGTGCTCGCTTTCGGCCAGTGCGCGCAGGGTTCGGGGTCCGTCGCTGTTCAGGACGGCCAGCACGGTGTACTGGCCGGGGGTGATGACTTCACCTGTTGCCTCAACGCGGAGCCTGCGGGATGTGCGCATCACGGCGGTGCGGAGGTCGATGGCCAGGGTGTCTGGCGTGACGGGGTCTGCTGGAGGGTTCTTCGTTGTGGTGGGGGTCATGGGTGCGGGTGCGCCTCCTGGCGATAATGCTTAGCACTGCTAATTAGTTCTGCTAACGATTATGCTCCCGGTGCGGCAGGACGGCAACCGGTTCTTAGGGAATGCGATGTACGCGACACTGGAAGCCCCAACGAAAGCAGGACCCATTGATCACCCTCAAGCAGGACGCGGACGGCTTTGTCCGGATGAGCCGGCACTATCCCGCCAGCGTCCGCATCAGGATTGAGTTCACCGATGGCAGCAGCGGTGAGTTCTCCGGCCGGACCCTCAACGAGGCCTACGACGCCGCGCTCGCGGAATTCCGTGCGGGGAACAACCTCGACGCAAAGGGCTATGACCGGACGCCGGCTGCCCGGAAAGCCTCGGGCAACACGATCGATTTCGTGCCCGTCCATCCCGGCATGGGGGAGTAGGCGCAGCGGGTCAGTGGGCTGTGCTGCAGCACACAGAAGTTAGTAACGACGGCGGGTGGCCGCCAGGGCGGGCCTGCGAGCCTTTCCGCCACGTCATTCCGCGGGTTTTAAGCTCCCGGGGCGGCGATTTGCGGTGGGGTTGTGGGGCGTGTATTGTTTTCTGAGTCGCCGCCGCTGATGCGGAAAGATAGCGGCCAACCCCCCTTGATGAACGGCCTGAAAATGGTTCGCTTTTGAGCGTGCCGGTTTTGGGTGGGGCTGGTTTTCCTGCCGGTGCGGGTCCTGGAATATGGATTTGCGTCGGGGTGGGGGATCGGGTAAGTTTGAAAAGTTGCTCCGGAGCGAGCCGCGACTGTGGTTGTGGTGGTGCCGGGTGTGTCTGTTGTTTGAGAACTCAATAGTGTGCCAAGTTTGTTGATACCGATTTGTTTTTATGAATTGGTTGAAATGT